>CAZKSY010000001.1:0-19638 GCA_964555605.1 uncultured Chitinophagaceae bacterium
CGGAGAGATGGCAGAGCGGTCGAATGCGGCGGTCTTGAAAACCGTTGACTGTCACAGGTCCGGGGGTTCGAATCCCTCTCTCTCCGCTCAAACCCGTTATGGCATTGGCTTTGACGGGTTTTTTGTTTAAAAATATCCTCCCAAACTCCTTTTTTCCCCTAACCTGTGCTGCCCAAAGGAAATAACAGATTATAATGCCCCCTCTCTCCCAGCTGTTCAATTTCTACTAAAGCATACCGAAAATGGTTCCATTATTTTCAAAATATTTTAGAAGGTTTGAAAGAAATTTCTCCTACAAGTGGTTGTATAACAAATCCTTATTTAATGTGTAGCCATTGTTTTCCGGTACAATTTTATTCCACAATTACCGCAAAAAAACTCTTTGGTTTTGGCTGTCGAATGTTGTAAATTGAATTTCACGATTGTTCACCAAAACTGCCGATATGAATAAAAAAGTAGCCGACATTCTACTCCGTAAAGGAAGCATGATCACTTCCGTAAAACCTTCTACCTCCGTATTAGAAGCCCTTACAATTATGGCCGATCAGAATATTGGCTCTGTGATGGTGATGGAAAATGGCAAGTATCTGGGTATTGTAACCGAAAGGGATTATTCCCGGAAAATTGCCCTGAAAGGGAAGTCCTCGACTGATACAAAGGTTACGGAAATCATGTCCTCCGACCTGCCCCGTGTAACCCCCAATGATTCGGTAGATTATTGCATGCAGTTATTGAGTGATAAGAATATCCGTTATCTGCCGGTATTCGAGGCTGAGTTGATCATTGGTATCGTTTCCATTAACGACGTGGTAAAAGAAACCATCCTGTCGCAACAGGAAACCATTTCGCAATTGAAAGATTATCTGCATTCCAGTTTATAACAGATCTCACTATTAATACGAAACCCGCTATCAGCGGGTTTCTTCATTTTCATCCTTTTTTATTACAGCCACCAGATCGGAGGGATCTACCGTAATCGGCATCAGTCCTACCTGAACCACCACTTTTTTGCCTTTGAACTCTTTCACCTCTCCCACCTGATGGTTCTTACGAAACAGTACGGTAGTACCAATTTCTAATGAAGCACCGGTTTCCTGGTATTTGGAATGAACTTTTTTCTTTACTTTTTCTATACCCTGTTGCTGTTGTTGTTTAAATAATAAAATCTGCAATTGTTTGATCAGCTCCTTTTTATTCTCGGTGTGTTCCGCTTTCTTCCAATCCATCACAATCTGCCGCAGCTTTCTTTCCATATCCTTTAGATAGGCAATTCTGTCTTCGGTAATACGGTTCTGATGTTTTTGCATTTCTACCTGCTGTCGGTGCTTCTCCTTATCGATGGTTTGCTCCATTTCTTTCCTCAGGCGTTCATTCTCCTTCATCAATCTATTCAACTCCTTCTCTTTCTTTTCAATCACCTGCAGGTCCTGCTCGGTTCTGTTTAACAATTTATCGAGTCGGAAATGTTCCGCATCTACCAATTGTCGTGCCCGATCGATCAGTTTTCGATCCAGGCCTATTCGTTCAGCAATGGAAAAGGTATAGGAACTTCCCGGTTTGCCCACGTTGAGTTTATATAAAGGCAGAAGATTCTTCTCGTCGAAGGCCATGGCACCATTAAAAATTCCCGGAGTTTTGCCAGCCATTACTTTTAAGTTCAGGTAGTGGGTGGTGATAATTCCCATGGAATGTTTTCGTACCAGTTCTTCCATGATCACTTCAGCGAAGGCACCACCCAGGTGGGGGTCGCTACCACTGCCTAACTCATCTATAAAGAACAAGGTTTTGCCGTTCGCATTTTCTACGAAATATTTCATGTTCTTCAGATGGGAACTATAGGTACTTAACTCAAATTCCAGACTCTGTGTATCCCCAATATGGATCATCAATTGTTTGAAGATCCCCATCTCCGAATCGGGATGTACCGGTACCAATAAGCCACTTTGTAGCATCAATTGCAGCAAACCGACCGTTTTCAGGGTTACCGTTTTACCACCGGCATTGGGACCTGATATCACCAGTATCCGGTTCTTTTCATCTAATTGAATATTGGTAGGAATGGTAGGTTTCCCGGCTTTTCTATTGTAGAGGTATAATAATGGATGAAAGGCCTGGATCAATTTCACCACTGCTTTGTCGAGCAATTGCGGGAAGTTTCCATTTATCTCGATTGCCAAACGGCCCTTGGCTCTGATAAAATCAAATTCCCCCAAAATATCATGGTAGCCTTTTAACAGGGGTGCATAACCGCTTAACCGCTGGGTGAGCTGCCGGAGGATGCGATAAACCTCCCGGCTTTCCTCGGTTTCTAAAGCAAAAACATCATTATTGAGTTCGATCGTTTCTTCCGGCTCTACAAAGGAGGTTTTGCGGGTATCACTTTCGCCCAGCAAAATCCCTTTCACCTGTCGCTTGTATTCCGCAAATACAGCCACTACCCTTCGGCCATTTAAAAAAGCTTCTTCGATATCGGCCACATAACCGGCTTTTCCCCATTTCTGTAATACCCGGTCGAATACCTTTCGCAATTCATTCCGTTTCCGGTATAAACTTAAACGGATATCCGCCAGTTCTTCCGAGGCATCATCCTTTACATTACCCGACTCATCCAGTACCTCATCCAGCAATTCCAGGATCGCTTTTTCATAATAGGTTTCCCTGATCACATAGGAAAGAGCCGGATAGGCTTTTCTTCTTTCTTCATCAAACCAACGGAATATATTTCGCAGGCTATCAGCCAGCTTTCGGATCGATAAAAACTGTTCGCCACTCAATGAAGCACCGGGAATGGATAGTAATTTGATCTCTCGGGTAATATTCAGTACATGATCGTTGGGAAAATACTGCCCTGATCGTAAGAGATAACTATATTCATCAGATTGTTTCAGTTCTCTTTCGATATAATCCTTGCGGGTATGAATGCGCAACTGCAGGGCTTTTTCGCTGCCATACTGGGTTTGACAATAGGCTTCCAGCAATTGTCTTACTTTTTCAAATTCTAATTGCACCAGGGCCGATTCCGGAAAAACCTTCATGAAAAACGGGAAAATTTAAGGGGCAAAAGTAACTTCTTTTAAACAATCTGTATCGAATTCAGGGAAATGTCGGATTTTCCCATTTGTTAAGGCTTTATAAAAACAAGCTATTTTAGCAATGTGTTGGTATAATTTAAGACAGGCCCAACCTAAATTGCGCTTTAATTGTAGTAATAAAATTCGGATACCATGTTTGTGAAGTTTTTTACCGGCAGTTTCCTTTTCTTCAGCCTGGTTTCCTGTGCACAACGAGAAAACCCCAATAAAATCATGTCTGTAACCGCAACTAATATTTCAGCAGAATTAGGTAATTCCGGTTCGGCCGATCATCTCGATACAGCATATCTGGCCAATGGATGTTTCTGGTGTACCGAAGCGATCTTTCAACAACTCAAAGGGGTAGAAAAAGTTACTTCCGGATACAGTGGTGGCCATGTGGTAAACCCAACCTATAAAGAAGTGTGTACCGGAACTACCGGACATGCGGAATGTATCCGTGTGCTGTACGATCCCCAACAGATCAGCTTCGCGGAATTACTGGAGGTGTTTTGGCAAACCCATGATCCCACCACATTAAATCGTCAGGGAAATGATGAAGGCCCGCAATACCGGAGTGCGGTATTTTATATTAATGCAGAACAGAAAGAGAAAGCTGCCTTCTATAAAGCTGAATTAGATAAAAGCGGCGCCTTCCCCCGTCCCATTGTAACAGAGATCAGTCCGTTTACTAGTTTTTACGCTGCCGAAAACTATCATCAGGATTATTATAATTCCAATGGCAGTCAACCCTATTGTACCTATGTGATCAGACCTAAACTGGAGAAATTTCAAAAGGTATTCAAGGACAAATTAAAGCATTAAAAAATCCCGGTAAAACCGGGATTTTTTTTTTGAACAAGAGAACAAACATTGATCTACTTTGACATTATGGCGAACATTCGACGACTAAAGAATTCAAATGTGTTTTGTTTATTGTTTAACGAAAGACTGACTGCTGCGCTCTAAACCATTATTTACAACAGCCACATACTGACCCGGGAGCAGGTTCTCCATTCCGTTAATCTGAATATTATTTGTTCCTTCGTTAACATTCAGTGATTGCTGCATTACCACACGACCACTCATATCCATTACCTGGAATTGAATATTGTTATTGCTTGTAGCTGTATACTGTAAAGTAGTGCTGTTACGAACCACAGTAGGATACATTTTTACACCTGTTGCCTTAGCTAATCCTGCTTTGAATGCTACAATGTTACTGTATTGAACAGCACCATTTGAAGCGATCATTTTTAAACGGTAGCAACTGCCCTGCGTTAAGGTTTCATTATCTGTATAACGGAACGATTTGGTTGAAGCATCTGTCCAAACAGTAGCGATGGAACGATAATTACCACCGTTTACACTCTTCTCAATTTCAACTGTGGCAATATGATGATCCGAAACCAGGTCCCAGTTTAATTCTACTTTATTATTACGCTCCAAACCGCGGAAGGCCAGTAAAGCGGATGTAGAAAGGAAGGAGTTGGCATAAGTGAACTTCTTGAAATAAACACTGCGTAAACGCTGTTGTGTTGCAGAAGTCTTATTGTCGGCACCTACGCGGAATGTAACGGAAGATGTTGTAGCCAATACCACCGTAAACATTACCTGCTTGGCAACCGTATCCACGCCTGCGTAATCAATATTGCTGATATTCTTACACATGGCATAACCGGTAGGATAAGAAACGGCTAATTCATTTCCAAGCATATCATAATCCACATAATAACCACCACTTACACGCACCTGGTCGAATTCGTTCACATTTTTACCGGAAATCAAACGACCGTCCACATCAATACAGGTCACAGGTACTTCTGCCATGATTGCGGGTAATCCGGTAGCACTATAGGTAAAATCAATCTTAAACTCAGCGTAGGCGTTGGTGTTAGCCGCTACATTAATTACAGGTTGAAAAGCATCCAGATGACCGGAAGAGGTTCCGTCTACTTCTGTAAGTGTCATGCCGGAAGAAAGGGCTGTTATGGTTACAGTAGCATTAATTCCAGGCTTTACACCAGTGTAAAGATAACGGGCGCCAACCTGTTTGTCGGTTGCAGGAGCTGTTTGGAGGGCTCCGGTTTTAAAGATGTAGTCTGGCTGAGCGGAGGCGGTGTAAGAAAAAACCACCATCATAACGTAAACAAAAAAGGCAACAAGGATGATACGGGTACCATTCGTTTTCATAAAGTACATTTCAAAGGGTGACGAAAAAGATTACGAATGGTCTTCCAAGGTTTAATGGAACGGTACTTACATGGGATCTGGATTGTGGTGGGAGGATACTGGGTGGGTCAACTGTACGATCGAGTAGCTTGTAACGAGTGCCAAAGTATAGTGAATATTTCTAAGATGCAAGTCTGGCAAGGGTTTCAGCGAATCGTGTCACATATTAGTGTTTGAAAATCAATTGCTTAAAACCGAAAAAAAGTAGTAAAAATATTAGAAAAGCATAAGTTATTTTACGTATTCCGCTTCGGAATACTGCAGTTTACAGGCAGGCTAATCTTAAAATCTTACACTTCAACAGAGGGATTTAAATTTAATCCTCACAGAATCAATTTTTTATAATAAAACGGTCGTTCCATCCGGATGTTCAAATGACAAATTTTATAAAATTGAACAATCAATGGGAGGCTCTTTTTTTACGAACATGTCTGAGTTCCAGTATATTAAGAGCGTTCGGATTAAAGTCGGTCAGTTCGGGACGCACCAGGTGGATCACCTGATCGTACCATAAAGGAACAATTACGGCATCTTCAATGATCATACGATCCATCCGCTTATACAGATCAAACCGTACACTATCAATAGTAGTTCGCATGGCAATATCATATAAGGAGTCGTAGGATGGGTTGCTGTATCTTGTATAATTGGGCGGCGCAGGATTTTTTCCGTAAAACACACTCAGGTAGTTTTCGGCTTCAGGATAATCAGCGATCCAACTGGCTCTGAAAAAAGGAGCCTGGCTCCTGGCCGTCTGCTCCAATAGCAAACTTTTTGGAATCACTTCCACTTTGATCTCCAATCCAAGATCATCCAATTGTTTTGAAATGAAATTGGCCAGGTCGGCATAGATCGGTATGGTCAGCAATCGGACTTTCCCCTGATGCTTAATTTTATCATATCCGGAATTCCTGATCAATTCCCTGGCTTTTACCGGATCATAATGATACCCTTTAACTGCTGTATCGTAGGAAGGAAGCCCGGCAGGGATAAATCCGTTTTCGGCAGGCGTACCGATTGAATTCCGCAGATACATCATCAATTTACGACGATCAAAACCATAATTAATGGCTTGTCGCAATTCTTTCCAGCGTAACGGAGATTCGCTTATTTCCGGCTTGCTGCTGTCGACAAGTATGCCCAGGTATTCCGTATTCAGGTAGGCGTGTTTATGCAATTGAATTTGCCCCTCCCATTCTTTTCTGAGTTTCCCGGTTTTCGTCAGGACCTCATCTTTAAACGAAGGGTCAATATCGTTTATGAAATCCAGTTTCCCTTGCTGAAACTGCAGAAACTCTGTAGCACGGCTGTCATTAAAACCAACTTTAATTGCCTCCAGGTATGGGAGGGAATTCCCTTGCGCATCTTTTTCAAAATAGACGGGATTCCGTTTTAGAATAAGCGCCTGTCCCTCCTCCCAGCTATCAAAAAGGAAAGGTCCCGTGCCACAGGGGTGGCGCCGGAAATCCTTTCCATAATATTGAACCACTTCCTTTGGAATAACAGCGCAATAGGGAGCAGATAATATCCCGAGAATCGGGCTGAAGGGTTGTTTCAAACGAAGGATAAAAGTGCTGTCGTTGGGCGCTTCAAATGGCATTTGGTCATCTACTTTGCCATTGAAAAGCCAGGCGCCCGGGCTGGCCGTTTCAGCCGCCATTAAACGCTGAAAGCTATACACCACATCGGATGCCCGCAGGAGGCGCCCTTTTCCATCTGGAAAAGCAGGATTGGGGTGAAAGTACACATCGCTGCGCAGCAGAAAGCGATACGATTTGCGGTCGGCAGCAATTTCCCAGGAACGGGCCAGAGACGGCTGGATACGTAAGCCCGTATCCGTCTCCACTAATGTATTATAGAGTTGATGAACCGCCCAGATGATCGATTGATTTTTAGCAAATGCCGGATCGAGGGAAGCAATACCGGTTGGTTCATTATATCTGAAGACGGCATGCCATTCACCGGTTCCCGACTGACAACCTAAAAAGACAATCAATAAAGAAAAACAACTTAATTTGGTTAAACGGTTCATGAAAATTCTTAAGTACAACTAAATTAGCGAAGTAATATCGAATTCAATGCATACAACAGCAACCCACAAACATTTCGCCGTACTCTCCTGTTTCTTATTCCTGCTTCTTCAACTGGAGGCGCAACCGCTTAAAAAAACGCCCGGCTTTACCAAACAGGATACCCTTCGTGGATCACTAAATGAAGAACGTACCGGTTGGAATGTGCTCCATTATACTATCTCGGTTACCCCAGATTATAATACAAGGGTTATAACAGGATCCAACCATATTGAATTCAAAGTAGTGAAAGACTTCCAGAAAATGCAGCTCGATCTGCAGGAACCCATGGAAATGCTGAATGTGCGTTGGAGATCACAGTCGATCCCTTTTACCAGAGAAGGCAATGTGTTTCATTTAACCTTTCCTAAAAAACTCAAGACCGGCAGCACAGAAACCCTGCTGGTCGAATTTCAGGGTAAACCGCGCGTAGCACAACGGCCACCATGGGATGGGGGTTGGATCTTTGCCAAGGATAAATCGGGTCGCCCCTGGATGAGCGTGGCATGTCAGGGATTAGGTGCCAGCGTTTGGTACCCCTGCAAGGATCACCAGAGCGATGAGCCCGATAATGGGGCCCAATTGAATATCACGGTACCGGATACCCTCATGGCTGTAGCCAATGGCCGTTTAAAAGAAACGAAAAAGGCCGGAGCGGGATTGACCACCTATAGTTGGGCGGTGGTAAATCCGATCAATAATTACAATATCGTTCCCTATATCGGTAAATATGTAAACTGGACAGAGACCTATAAAGGGGAAAAGGGAGATCTTGATTGCAGTTATTGGGTTCTTGATTATGAATTAGACAAAGCAAAGGAGCAATTCAAGCAAGCGCCCAAAATGCTGAAGAGTTTTGAATACTGGTTTGGCCCCTACCCTTTTTATGAGGATGGGTATAAACTGGTGCAAAGCCCTCATTTGGGAATGGAACACCAGAGTGCGGTGGCTTATGGAAATCGTTTCCAAAACGGTTATTTGGGAAGAGACCTTAGTGGAACCGGATGGGGAACAAAATGGGATTTTATCATTGTGCATGAAAGCGGCCATGAATGGTTTGCGAATAATATTACCAGTTTTGATATTGCGGATATGTGGGTTCATGAAGGATTCACCAATTATTCGGAAACATTGTTTACCACTTCGGAATACGGGGTTGAAGCCGGAAACGATTATGTAATTGGCACCCGTAAACTGATCAGCAACGATATTCCTGTTATCGGCCCTTATGGCGTGAATCAGGAAGGTAGTGGCGATATGTATTATAAAGGGGGCAATCTGTTGCATACGATCCGCCAGCTTTTTGATAATGATGAGAATTTCCGACAGGCTCTTCGGGGTTTGAATAGCCAGTTCTATCATCGTATCACCACGAGTAAGGAAGTGGAGAAGTATATCAGCGAGAAAGCCGGTATCGATCTGTCGGTGATTTTTGATCAGTATCTCCGCACTACCACCATCCCTACCCTGCAATACCAGATCAAGGGGAAAGAACTTTCTTATCGATGGATCAATTGTTTGCCGGGCTTCGCAATGAAATTAAAAGTGCAGGTGGGTGCTGAAACGAAATGGATCAACCCATCAGCAGATTGGAACCGGCTATCCATGAATGAGGATATCGTTTCCTTTAAACCAGACCGTAATTTTTATATTCTTACGGAAGCCTATAAATAAGTGCAACGGATGGGTCCAGGGTTTTGCCTGAACCAATTCAATTGCGCACCCTATCTTTACGGCATGAGCACCATTCGCAGGCAAAGCATTCTGTCATCAGTTGTAGTCTATTTTGGCTTTGCTCTGGGCTTCCTCAATACCTATTTATTCACCCGGGAAGGGGGATTTACCCAAGAGCAGTATGGACTGATGGGGCTAATGATCTCATTGGGTAATATCATGTTTGCTTTGTCCAGTATGGGCATGCAATCCTATATCTATAAGTTCTATCCTTACTATAAAGACCGGCTGAAACCCAGTGAAAACGACATGATGACCTGGTCTCTGCTGATCAGTATTGTTGGTTTTATTTTCGTTATGATCGGCGGCTTTGTTTTCAAGGACCTGGTGATTCAGAAATATGGAACCAATTCTCCCGGATTGGTTACATATTACGTTTGGGTATTTCCTTTGGGATTTGGATTAACGATCTTTTCCATTCTGGAAGCCTTCGCCTGGCAATTGCGAAAATCGGTACTCACCAACTTTCTTCGGGAGTTTTTATTCCGTGCCTTCACGACCCTGCTGATCGTACTTTCTTCCTGGGGGGTGATCAAAAATTTCGATCTCTTCATCAAAATATTCGCGGTACTTTATTTAGTCCTGGTTTTGGTACTTGGCATTTATCTGTATTCACTGGGACAGTTACGATTCACCCTTAAAATAAGCAGGGTTACACAAAAATTCTATGAGAAAATAAGAGCCCTGGCACTCTTTATCTGGAGCGGCAACCTGATCTTCACCATTTCCAATCAGTTCGACTCACTGGTGATCGGAGCAGCTATGGACAAGGGGATTGAATTCGTGGCGATTTATACGCTCGCGCAAAATATTGCCAGTTTGATCCAGGCTCCTCAAAGAGGGATCATATCCTCCTCTGTGGCCGCTTTATCTGAAGCCTGGAAGGATAAGGATATGGCAAAAATCCAGCGGATCTATCACCGTTCTTCCATCAATCAGATCATCTTTGCATCAGGCATGTTCGTGTTGATCTGGTTGAATTTCACCGATGGGGTGAATACGTTTCATCTCCAAAAGAATTATCTGGCGGCCATGGAGATCTTTATGTTCATCGGACTGATGCGTTTGATCGACATGGGTACAGGGGTGAATTCGCAGATAATCGGCACTTCCACCTTCTGGCGATTCGATTTTATCACCGGGATCATTTTATTGGCGATCACGCTTCCTTTCAACTATCTGCTGACTAAAAAGCTGGGGGCCACCGGGCCGGCCATTGCGAATTTGGCGGCACTGACGATTTATAACCTGATCCGCTTTCTGTATCTCTACAAAAAAATGGGATTACAACCGTTTAACTGGAAATCCCTTTACGCACTTTTATTAGCCTTTGGCGGCTATCTGATCTGTTTTTATCTTTTTAACGATAAACAGGGATTTGTCTGGATCATATGCAGAAGTGTATTATTCCTGCTCTTATTTATACCCGGACTGTTATGGTTGAAAATTTCACCAGACATAATACCGGTTTGGCATACGATCCTTAAAAAATTAAGGATCCGATCCGCCTGATCAGCGTAATATTTATTTCGGAATCCTGCCCGCCCGTATAAATCGTGAGCGGTAATAAGGTTCATCGAGGCTGCTGATGATCACGCCATTGCTGGTGGATGCGTGGGCAAAGCGGTTATTGCGCAGGTAAACGCCAACATGAGATACCAGTTTTTTACGACCGGTGTAAAAGAAAACGAGGTCGCCCTCCTTTATTTCGTCTCTTTTAATAGGCAATGAAAACGTAAACTGCTCTCTGGAAGTGCGGGGAAGGCTCACATTGTAAATAGCCCCCATGTAAAACTGTACAAAAGAAGAACAGTCTAAACCGTTCTGATCCCTACCTCCCATTTTATATCTGGTGCCATACCAATGCTCCATGAATCCCAGTACTTTATGCTCAATGGGTTCTTCCACCGGAATATCCAGTAAAATGGCATATTTGAATTGCAGTGTATTCACCAGTTCCGGATTCAAATCGGGAATGACATAAGGGTCGTTTGCGGCTTCCTTTTTTTCCGGCTCATCTGTAATGGTAACCCCCGTTACCGGCAGTACCGTACCGCCATCCTTTTTTGATTCAGGTTCCTGTTGAATGGTTACAGGAGCCTTTTTTTGTTGGACAGGACGAAACAGAGAGCAACTGCTCCCCATTACGGGTAGTAAGAACAGCAAAAGTTTTGTATAAAGGGCGGTTTTGTGCATGTCAACGATGCACAAATTTAGCAAATACAAAGCCAAAAAGTCGGTGGAAAACAAATGCGGTTTCAGCTACCTTAAATATGGTAATTTGCCCCCCTATGTCGCGTTTTTCCCATTTACATTGTCATACCCAATTCTCGTTGCTGGATGGTGCTGCTTCCATTCAAAGTCTGTATAAAAAAGCCGTAAAGGATAATATGCCCGCCATTGCCATTACCGACCATGGCAATATGTTTGGCGCCTTTGAATTTGTGGCCGAAGCGTACAAGCATAAAAATGAAGACGGCACCTTGAAAGTAAAGCCCATTGTGGGTTGTGAATTTTATGTGGTAGAGAACCGTCATGCCAAAACATTTACCAAAGAACAGAAAGACGAGCGTTATCATCAGGTACTGCTGGCGAAAAACAAAACCGGGTATCAGAATCTGATCAAACTTACCTCGCTGGGATATATAGAAGGAATGTACAGTAAGTATCCGCGGATCGACAAGGAACTGATCGAGAAATATCATGAAGGTCTTATTGCCACCACCTGCTGTATCGGAGCCTATGTGCCGCAAACCATTCTGCACGACGGAGAGGAAAAAGCGGAGATCGAATTTAAATGGTGGCTGGACCTATTCGGGGATGATTATTTCATTGAATTACAGCGTCACAATATAAAAGAGCAGGAGCCGATCAACCAAACCCTCCTGAAGTTTGCCAAAAAGTATAATGTACCGGTGATTGCTACCAACGACAGTCATTATACCGACCGGGAAGATTACAATGCCCACGACATCCTTTTATGTATTAATACCGGAGAAAAGAAAAGTACTCCCGGTTACGATGATTTCGTGAATGATGACGTGCATTTAAAAGACCGTCGCTTTAAATTTCCCAACGACCAGTTTTATTTTAAGTCATCAGAGGAAATGAAACAGTTGTTTCATGATATTCCTCAGGCCATCGATAATACAAATATCATTGCCGATCGTGTGGAAGTGCTCAACCTGAAAAAAGATATTCTGTTGCCGGCTTTTCCGCTGCCGAAAGAGTTTCAGGTGCATGCAGACAGCAATCTGAACCAATGGGAATTCCTGCATCACCTGACTTATGAAGGTGCCCGTCAGCGTTATGCCGATCTTACACCGGAAATTAAAGAGCGGATCGATTTTGAGTTGTTCACCATTAAAACGATGGGATTTGCCGGTTACTTTCTGATCGTAAGTGATTTCATCAAAGCAGGTCGGAATCTGGGGGTTTTTGTTGGTCCGGGTCGTGGGTCCGCTGCCGGTAGTGTGGTTGCTTATTGTATTGGTATTACCAATATCGATCCCATTAAATATAATCTGCTGTTTGAGCGCTTTCTCAATCCCGACCGGAAATCAATGCCGGATATCGATACGGATTTTGATGATGAAGGAAGACAAAAGGTAATCGATTATGTGGTGCAAAAGTACGGACAGAATCAGGTGGCCCAGATCATCACGTATGGTACCATGGCTGCCAAAATGAGTATTAAAGATGTGGCCCGCGTAATGGATCTGCCTCTGGCAGAATCCAATGCCCTGGCCAAATTGATTCCGGAAAAGCCGGGTATTGAATTGAAGCGGGTGTTACATGCGCCTTTAAATGCGAAAGAAGGCGAAAAGTCATTGGAGGAAAAAGAGAATTTGGGGGCCGACGAAATTGAAATGGTCAAAAAGATCCGTGAAGTGTATAAACGGGAAGATACGCTGGAAGGATTGGTATTACATGAAGCCGAACGATTGGAAGGTTCTGTCCGAAATACCGGCATCCATGCGGCTGGTATCATCATCGCACCCAAGGATCTTACGGAACTGATACCGGTTTGTGTGGCCAAAGACTCTCCTCTCTGGGTAACCCAGATCGAAGGAAGTATTATCGAAGATTCCGGCGTTATCAAGATGGACTTTCTGGGTTTAAAGACCCTCACGATCATCAAGAACGCTTTACAGTTGATCAGGGAAAATCATGGCGTAAGTATTGAAATAGACGAGATCCCGCTGGATGATGAACAAACATTCAAGCTTTATCAGCATGGGGATACGATCGGCACATTTCAGTTTGAAAGTCCGGGTATGCAGAAATATCTCCGCGACCTGAAACCCGATAAGTTTGATGACCTGATAGCGATGAATGCCTTGTATCGTCCTGGTCCCATCGCCTATATCCCTAATTTTATCGACCGGAAACATGGCCGGGAACAGATCTCCTACGACCTGCCGGAGATGGCTGAGTATCTGGAAGAAACCTATGGTATCACCGTTTATCAGGAGCAGGTGATGTTGCTGGCGCAAAGCATTGGTGGATTCAGCAAAGGCGATGCGGATGTGCTGCGAAAAGCCATGGGTAAAAAGCAGAAATCGGTACTGGACAAAATGAAAAGCCAGTTTATTGATGGAGCCACCAAAAAGGGATTCCCATCTGAAAAACTGGAAAAGATATGGACCGACTGGGAAGCTTTTGCCCAATATGCATTCAATAAATCGCATTCTACCTGCTACGCATTCGTAGCGTATCAAACGGCTTATTTAAAAGCACATTATCCCAGCGAATATATGGCTGCGGTATTAAATAACGCCGGCAGTATTGAAAAGATCACCTTCTTTATGGAAGAGTGTAAGCGCATGGGACTGAACGTGCTGGGACCAGATGTAAACGAATCGAAAAAGGGATTTGCGGTTAACCAGAAAGGTGATATTCGCTTTGGATTGGGAGGATTAAAAGGTGTAGGGGAAGCTGCTGTAGATAGTTTGATCGAGGAAAGGACTGCGAAGGGCCCATTTACCAGCATTTTTGATATGATCAAACGGATCAATCAACGAACGGTAAATAAAAAAACCATTGAAAGTTTGATCTATGCCGGGGCCTTCGATTGTTTTCCGGAAATACACCGTGCCCAGTATTTTTATCAGGTTCCGGGGGAACCCAAAAATGGTATTGAGCGAATCATCACCTGGGGGCAATCGCAACAAACCATTACGGCAGGCAGTACCAATACCCTGTTCGGCGATCTTCCTTCTGTTATGGAAGTACCGCAACCCAAACTGCCACCTTGCGAACCCTGGACATTGACCGAATTACTGGATCACGAGAAGGAAGTAACGGGTATGTTCATGAGTGGTCACCCGCTCGATCATTTCCGTTTTGAAATGAAACATTATGGTATAACCACGTTACAGGATTACAATGAGATTAAAGAGGCTGTAAAACTGCAGGCTAATCCGGGACGTACTATTAAATTAGCCGGACTGGTCACAGATGCACAGCACCGGGTTACCAAAACGGGGCGCAATTTCGGATCCTTTGTGATCGAGGATTTCAGTGGGAAAAGTGAATTTTTATTATGGAGTGATGATTATGTACGTTTCTCGAATTATCTGGAAAAGGGTAAAAACCTATTCTTAACGGGACACTTTAAAAACAGATGGGGTAAGGAAGGCGAATTTGAATTCAAAGTGGTTTCTGTGATTTTGCTGGAAAGTATAAAGCAGCTATTGACCAAACAACTGATCCTGAATATAGAAGCCCGTCATGTATCGGCCCCCATGATCGAATTTCTGGAGAATAATTTCAAGAATCATAAAGGCAGGTGTTCCGTAAAATTTCAAATACGTGATCCCCGTACCCAATACAAGGCAGCCTTGTTCGCCCGCGAAAATGGTTTTGAAATGAATGAAGAGCTGGCGCATTTTCTGGAACAAAGCCCTGAAATAGACGTACAGGTGGTTATGAATCAATAAAGCTGCACTGCCGATTCGGGGCTGCTTTAACAAAGCCTTATAAAAATAAGTGACAAGTTTTGCACAAAGGCCTGTCAGCTTTACAGGAAACAAACAATGGATGTAAATTTGCTTCCTTTCAACAAAGACAAACAATCATATTAAATCTCTTAAATCAAAGTATCATGGCGTTAGAATTAACCGACTCAAACTTTCAGGACAAAGTGATCAGCTCCGATAAATTGACCGTAGTGGATTTCTGGGCAGAATGGTGTGGCCCCTGTCGTGCTATCGGACCCGTAATTGAAGAATTATCCAAAGAATACGACGGTGCCGTAAATGTAGGAAAGGTAAATGTGGATCACAATCCGCAGTTATCCATCAACTATGGAGTAACGTCTATTCCTGCCATCCTTTTCATCAAAGGCGGTAAGGTGGTGGATAAACTGGTGGGTGCGCAACCGAAAAGTAATTTTGTTAAGAAGATCGAGCAGCATAAATAATCTGCTGACTACATAAAGAAAAGGCGATCATTCTGAAATGATCGCCTTTTTTTATTTCATTCATTATTTTGGTCAGGAAAGCAGGATGCCAGCGATAGTAGCTGATAAATAAGAGGCCAATGTACCGCAAAACAGCGCCTTCATACCTAAGCGCGCCAGATCGGCCCGACGTTCGGGGGCCAGTGCTCCGATACCACCGATCTGCATACCCACAGAACTGAAATTGGCAAAGCCACAAATGGCGATACTGGCGATCAGCAGGCCCTTTTCGGTAACAGGTTTCAATCCCTGATGCGTCATATTGTCGAAGGCCACAAACTCATTGATCGTTAGTTTTTGTCCCATTAATGTAGCTACCGTATTTACATCTCCGTTAGGAACGCCCATACACCAGGCAATGGGATAGAATAATTTGGCGAAGATCCAGTCTAAGGTAAGATTGAAGTCCAGGTTCATCGCATGTCCCAGTTTTCCGAACAGGAAATTGATGAGTGCGATCAGCCCCAGAAATCCGATCAGCATGGCAATGACGTTTACCGATATTTTCATACCATCTCCGGCCCCATGGCTTACCGCATCGATAATGTTCCGGTAAGGGCTCTTGACATCTAATTTTACTTTTCCCATGGTTTGACTTTCCTCTGTTTCCGGCCAAACGATCTTGGAGATCACCAGGGCGCCTGGGGCTGCCATCAGGCTGGCTGCCAGCAGGTATTCGGCTTTGGCGCCAAAACTCACGTAAACCACCAGAATTCCGCCTGCAATACAGGCCAAACTACCACTCATACTGGCGAGCAATTCACTCATGGTCATGGTGCTGAGATAAGGGCGGATCATTACCTGTGCTTCCACCTGTCCTACAAAAGCACTGGCCACATTACTGAGGGCTTCAGCCCCACTCACCCGCATTACCCAATTCATGGCTTTTGCCACGATGGAAACAATCCATTGCATCACGCCAAAATGATAAAAGATTGCCACCAGTACACAAACCAGAATGATCGTGGCGAGTACGCTGAAACCAAAAACAAACACACCAGGCGTACGGTAAGGAACCGCTGTACCATCGGCTCCCTGAGCCATCAGTCCACCATATACAAAAGCTGCCCCTTCTTTGGCAAAGGCTTCAATATGTGTCATTTGATGCCCGATCCAGGCAAAAAATGACTTTACAAATGACACCTTAAAAATGAGGAGGGCAATGGTCATTTGAAGGATGATACCACTGAAAACCAATCGATAGTTGATCTTTTTCCGGTTGTTTGAAGCCACCCAGGCCAAGCCCAGAATGACGATCAAACCGATCAAACCTTGTAACCTTTCCATAAGCAGATGTAAAATTTCGGGGAAATTAATGATTTTAAACGATGCGTAAACAATTTGCTTTAAAGGTTTTAATGGTTGTAGAATCTCTCCGAAAACCTTTTTCAAATAAATCCGTATTGTTTAATATTAAATGCCCCTGAATGGGGGTAAAACCCACAAAAAACTATTGGAATAGTGGGAATTAGGTATTTTCCAGACACGCAAAAAAAAGTTTGAGTTCTTGATGGGCAAATTTTATATTTGTAAGCGGTTATTTGTATCAAAACTAACACACTAAGCTTATGAGGAAATCTCTACTAATTGCTGTTGCAATGGTGTTTTCATTCAGCACATTCGCGCAGCAAACTCCGGGTAATCTCCGGGTGGTAACGGGTCAGTTAATCAGAACCGTTCCCTCGCTTAAAGACCTGAAACCAGATCCCACTCTCAACCCTCCGGTGAGCCGTGATCTTACCGGTACATTGGTGAAAAAATCTTTTAAGGAAGAAGTTGTAGATTTTGGCACGAACGCTGCCGGTGATCCTGTTGTTCAAAAGGATTTCTACAATCCCAAGAAGCAAACCAACGGTGCCGAGGAAGGTCCGCTGGCCGGAACCAAAGTACTGCAGAACTATGATGGTATGCCTTTTACCAACGTAGCCCCTGCCGATCCCTGTATGACGCAGGGCCCCAACCATGTGATCCAGATGATCAATGGTAGCCAGGGTGCCTATTTCCGCGTTTGGGATAAAACAGGCGCCAACGTGGTGGCACAAACGTATATGTATCAGTTGATCGCTTCTCCCGGTTATACCGGTTGGGGTGATCCCATCGTACTTTATGATCAGTTCTCTGATCGATATATCTTGTCTGAATTCGGTACCTCCGGTGCGGTAACAGGTTATGCCAATACCCTGATCTTTGCCGTTTCCGTTACAAATAACCCTGCCGGTGCCTGGAATATCTACAAGTTTGTGGATAACGCTGTATTCATCGATTACCCGCATTACTCTGTATGGCCGAATGCCATCTTTGGTACGTCTAACGATTTTAACACAGCAGGTACTGCTTATCTGGGTTCATCTGTTATGGCTTTTGAAAAAGCTAAGATGATCGCTGGTCAGCCAAACCCCGTAATGATCCGCACCATTCCCTCTTTCTTTGGTGCAGGTGTTTCTCCTTCTTCCAAACCCCGCACAGTGGCTCCCGTGAGCATCAGCGGTCCTACTGCACCATCAGATCCGAATGCTGGTTATTTCCTGTATTATCATGACGATAACCTTACTGCCAGTACTACCGACGTGGATAGTGTTGGGGTGATTGCCATGACACCGGATTTTGCCACACCCGGTAACACTACGATCTCTGTAAATTCACAAATCGCTGTTGCTGCGTTTAAAGCTAACGTATGTGCTTCCCGTGCCTGCGTTCCTGGCGGATCGGCTTATGATGCCATCAGTGACCGATTCATGCATCGGGTGAGCTATCGTAATTTCGGTACGTATGAGGCCATTGTAGCCAATCATACCGTTGACGCCAATTATCCTGCATTGCCTGCCAAAGCCGGTATCCGTTGGTATGAATTGCGCAAAACAACCGGTAGCTGGGGTGTTCAGCAACAAGGTACTTACGCTCCGGATGCCGATGGCCGCTGGATGGGTGGTATTAATATCAATAGTAAAGGACAGATCGGTCTGGCCTTCAACCATAGTGGAACAGGTAAATTCGCTTCTATCTATTTCACCGGTAGAAACAGCACCGACCCTGCCGGTACCATGGTTTATGACGAAGGAACCATCATGGTGGGTTCAGCTTATGGTACTTTCAGTAACCGCTGGGGCGACTATAATGACCTGGAAACTGATGTTACCAACGATTCAATATTCTGGTTTACCGCTATGTACGGTGCCACCAACTGGAGAACCCGTGTGGCTTCTTTCAAGCTGGAACCTTTACCGGCACTCGATGCCCGAATGGTGAGCATCAATTCCCCTGCAAATGGTTTAGCACAGTGTGCCAATGTGATCACTCCTCAGATCACCATTCGCAATGCCGGTACTACACCATTAACATCACTTAATATCTATACACGCCTCAATAATGGTACAGTAAGCGCTCCTATTCCCTGGACGGGAAATCTGGCGATCACCCAATCTGCGGTGGTTACCTTGCCGAATATTACAGGTGTAGGTGGTGCCAATACCTTACAGATCTTTACCGGAGAACCCAACGGTTCAACCGATGAAAATAAAACGAACGATACGGCTTCAACCAGCTTTACCGTTCTGACACCCTTACCCAGCCCCATTACAGAAGGATTTGAAAGTGTTACCTATCCTCCTGCCAACTGGCAGTTACAGAACATTAATGCCGGTAGTGTAACCTGGGCACGTACCACTTCAGCATTCCGTTCCGGAGTAGCTTCCAGCAAACTGGATTTCTATAATTATTCTTCAACGAATCAGGTAGACATCCTCTGGAGCTCTATTCTGGATACACGTTTGGCTGACTCAGTGATCCTGTCATTCTGGAGAGCTTATAAGCCATACAGCACATCAGCTACTTATGCAGATTCACTCACCATAGTAGTATCAACAGACTGCGGAGCTACCTATCAGCAGGTTTGGGCACGTGGTGGTTCTACCCTTGCTACAACAGCCGGTACTTCTTCTGGTGCCTATACGGCCGTTGCCGCTGATTGGGCAAATGTGCGTCTGGATCTGAAACCAGTGATTGGAAATGCGAATAGTGCTACTATCGGTTTCCGTACCGTAAACAAATTCGGAAACAACCTGTATCTGGA
>CAZKSY010000001.1:19738-88992 GCA_964555605.1 uncultured Chitinophagaceae bacterium
GATCCTCAGCCAGATCCGGTTAAAGAAGGCTTTGAGCAATCAACCTTCCCTCCTGCCAACTGGTCTGTAGCTTCATCCGGAAGTGCTTATACATGGGAGCGTAATACACGTGCAGCCAATGAGAAATCAGCTTCTGCATGGATCCGCAACTATCGTTTCAACAGCGGTGGAAAGCGTGATGATCTTTATTCTCCATTGGTTCAAATCGGTAGTCCGGATTCAGTATACCTGAAATTTGACCTGGCGCACGCTACGGCCCGATTCCCAGGAAGTACCGGAACGCCTCTCGATACACTGGAAGTATTGCTGACCACCGATTGTGGCAAGACCTTCAGAAGTGTATATAAGAAATGGGGTGAAGATCTGACTACTGTAGATAAGAACTTCCCGATCACCTTCCCGGCTTCAGATACTGTAGGTTTCGCACCAAGCGCCGCTTCACAGTGGAGAACAGAGTGGGTGGATGTATCGAAATTTGTGCCTGCAAACAGCAAGTTCCAGTTTGTGTTCAGAAGTACCAGCAACCGTGGAAATAATACATTCCTCGATAAAATTGATATTTCTACCATAACTTTGCCTGCACGTTTGAAGCAAATGGGTTATATGATCACACCGAATCCATTTGAAGGCTCATTCGTTGTTCGTCACCTGTTACCACCTGCAAACCTCAGAGGTATCCAGGTTATGAACAATACAGGTCAAACAGTTGTAGCACGTTCTTTCAATGGAAATGCATCTAACTACATTCCTGTTGATCTGAGTCGTTACGCTAATGGTCACTACATTGTGAAACTGGTGTACGATAACAAGGTGATTACTGAAGAAATTATTAAGAGAAAATGATAAATCCGGTAGAAACTATTATTAAGAACGAAAGATCTGAGGAATTAAGGACCATTGCTGAAAAAATAGTTAACCGCGAACGAATCACCAAAGAAGACGGACTGCTCCTTTTTGAAAGGGGCAGTCTTTCTTTTTTAGGAGCATTGGCGAATATGGTTCGGGAACGGATGCATGGCCACAAAACCTATTTTAACCGCAACTTTCACATTGAACCAACCAATGTATGTGTGTTCAGTTGTAAGTTCTGCTCCTATTCCCGTTTGTATGCCCATAAAGAAGAAGGATGGGAACTTACGGAAGAGCAGATGATGGACATTGTGCGCAAATACGATGGCCAGCCTGTAACCGAAGTACATATCGTTGGCGGGGTTCATCCCAAGCTGAACCTGGAATTCTTTGCCTCCCTTCTCAGGAAGATAAAGAACCACCGGCCCGATCTGCATATAAAAGGGTTTACGGCGGTAGAACTCGATTATATGTTCCGAAAAGCAAAGATGACGGTTCGGGAAGGCTTGAAATTCCTTCAGGAGGCTGGTCTGGATTCTTTACCAGGAGGAGGTGCGGAGATTTTCGCAGAAGATATAAGGGAACAGATTTGTGCAGACAAAGTTTCGTCTGCCGGTTGGCTGGAAATACATGAAACGGCGCATCAATTGGGGATGGCTTCTAATGCCACCATGTTATATGGGCATATTGAATCCTTTGCCGACCGTGTAGATCATATGGAACGGTTACGTCAATTGCAGGATCGCACCCAGGGTTTCAATACATTTATTCCATTGAAATTCCGTAATCATGATAACGAAATGAGTCATGTGCCCGAGGTTTCTGTAATTGAAGATCTGCGGTTGTATGCCATTGCGCGCTTGTATATGGACAATTTCCCGCACCTGAAAGCTTATTGGCCCATGCTGGGCCGGCAGAATGCACAGCTCACACTTGCATATGGTGTAAATGATATTGATGGAACCATTGATGATTCTACCAAAATTTACTCCATGGCAGGATCAGAAGAACAGAATCCTTCAATGAGTACCGTAGAATTGGTCAATCTGATCCGTCAGGTAGGTCGTGAACCAATTGAACGTGATACCTTGTATAATACCGTAAATGATTTCTCTTCAATCGATGCCGTGATTTCCTGATCTGTTGGAGTATCCGCATTTGAAAATGGAATTATTGAAGGGTTTGACTGAATTTGATGCATCCTTATAAATAAAGAAGAGCGGTCTATCCGCTCTTCTTTATTTTAACTGACCGGCCGCCCATTGCACCGCGGCATAGGTTTTGAAATATTTCGTTTTGAGCTCCTGTAGTTTCGTATTCGCTTCTACCAGTTTGGTTTCGCGACTGTTTACCATGAACAGTGAACCTTCTCCGGAGATAAAGCGGCTCCATTCGCCCCGTAATAGCTTTTGATAGTTCGCTACTGCCGCTTCATATAGTGTTACCTGCTGTTTTAACGTGTATAATTCATTTACGTAGGTCCGTACTTTATTTTCGATTTCCCATTGCGCCTGATCAATACCAAAACCGGCTTCAGCCACTTTTAATTTAGCTTCCCGGTAACCACCTCTGGCTTCTGACAATCGCAAAGGAATTGAAAAGTCAAATCCAAACTTATAGTTATTCTCCAGAAAAGCCCCATTCACTTTGTCCAGCACATTGTATCCTTTATTGAGTAATTGCGCCTTCACATCCAGTTTCGGTAACAAAGATTGAAACTTAAGTTTCTGTTCAACCCGTAGCCAATCTCTTTTGCTGGAATAGGCTTTTATTTTTGGATGCGAGGCCAGGGCCAGTTTCACCTGATCTTCCACCAGCGGCATCTGCAAGCGTTCGATACCGAGGGCCCAATCTTTATCAGGCACAACAAAGGTGGGCAACTGATACGGTTTTCCATTATCGATCCATAAGAACGTAGATAATTCCAAACCGGCATTTAAAAATTTTAATCTGGCATCAGATTCAAGGAACTGAAACTGTTGTAATTGAGTCGTAGCTTCTATGGTATCAATAGCCGCCCTGTTACCCTGCTGCACTTCGATACGCAAAAGTCTGAAGCGATCCTGATTGAGTTTGACCGTTTCTGAAATCAATTGCCATTGCTGATATTCTTTCACCCAGTTCCAATAAGCAGCTATTCCTTCCTTCAACAGGTCATTCACTTCCATGTCGCGTTCAGCAGCCGATTGATCCCTGAATATCCTTGCCTGTTGCAGAACGGCTCTTCGTTTGTCAAAAACCAGGTCTTTTAAGAGCGGCACGCTGATTCCCAGATAACTGGTTTGCCCCAACGTAGATTGCGTATTTACCCGATTTCCATTGATATTTTCCAAACCGGCATATACTTCCACCCCATACCAGGTGGGCACCATGATCTCCGGATTATAATAATGGTAATAAAGATCTCCTCCAAAACGCTTTCGGCTCATTTCAGATTGCAATACCGGGTCGAATCCTCCCTGCGCCGTGATCATGGCTACTTTTGCTCTATCGAATCTGGTATCGGCCTGGCGAATAACAGGGTGATACATGCGCAAAATTCGTAGAAAGGCTTGTTCTGATAAAGCAGATAAGCTATCTGTTGATTTCTGCGCCACACAAGGAACCGTAAAAAGCAGCGGAAGCATAAGCATCAAAATGCTTATGGAAACGAATCTGACAGGACTATAATTATTTCTTTGCCGCATTCTTGCTGTTTTCGCTGGTACGATAATAATCAGGAGGGAATCCATTAATATTTCGCCATAGTTCGTACCAGATCGGTACATTTTTTAACAAGGCGATTCCGGAGGCTCCGGTACCCATTCTCAATTCATTGGGCCATTTCTTCTGCCCCGGTTGTTCTATTACGAGTATCCGGAATAATCCATTTGGGCCAACGGAACGTTCCACCGCTACTATTCTTCCGGAGAATGTACCGTAAGAAGCCTGTGGCCATCCACTGAATACGATGGCAGGAAATCCATCAAAAATGAATCGTACATTTTGGCCGGTATCCACCAAGGGCAGATCAACCGGTTTTACAAACATCTCTACAGCAAGGTTTGCATTAGAGGGAACAATTTCGACCAGCATTTCCCCTTCTTTGATGATCTCATTCAACCCTTGTTTACGCGCTTTCACCACCTGACCATCCTGTGGCGCCCGTACAATATATTGTCCGTTGCGGATATTATAGTTCATGTACTGATTCTCCATCTTCGCTATTTCTCCGGTTCCGCTGGCAATTTGCGAAAGTGACTGATATCGGTCCCCTTCAGCCTTGGAAATTTTCTCCAGATATTGTTGTTGTTCTCCGTTCCATTCCAACCGTAATCGCAGCAATTCCTGGCGGGCATTGCTGAGTTTTATCTCGGCACTGGTACGCTTGGCCATAGACTCCTGAAAAGCCTGATTACGCTGTTCTAATTGCGCCAGAGACACCAATCCGGAATCATACATGACCTGTTGACGACGGAACTGTTCTTTTTTAATGCCGAAGTCGTTGGCAGCAGCTATCAGATCCATGCTATCGCTCCTGATCTTGAATTGCTGTTGCTGGATCTTATTTTCCAGTTCGGCCATTTTTAATACCCTTGCCTGCTCCAAAGCCTCCAACTGGCGTTCAATAGTACCCACTTTGCCCTTATAACCTTCCACGGCCTCCTTTTTGGAACTGAGTTGTTCCTTTGTACGGGTAAGCAATTGAGGATCGAGGTAATCATCTTTGATCTCCGCCAGTTCCACAATGGTATCTCCCGCTTTCACCATATCCCCTTCTTTAATATGCCATTTCACGATACGACCGCTAATGATCGTATTCAATTCTTGTGGACGTTGTTCCTGATAAAGCGATGTTACCATACCACGGGAACGAATATTCTGCGTCCAGGGAAGAAATAAAACGATCAGTAAAAAGCCTAGTATGCCCCAGAACCAGTTACGAATCGTGTTACGTTTCCCGATACGATACACAGAGTTAAAGGCCTTTAATCGCTCGGGCCTTCCGGTAACCTCTTCCACTTTTTCCTGAATGTATTGCATATGGAGGCGGTTATTTTTTAATGATTTGTTTAATGGATCCGTTTTCTAAAACGATCTGCTGATCACACTGTGAAGCAAATTCATCGTTCGTTGTAGATACGATCAAGGTAACGCCCGGTAATTTATGGAGCAGCAGCTCTTTCACTTTTTCCGCTGTTTCACTGTCCAGTGCCAGAAAGGGTTCCTCCAGTAAAAGCAGATCCGGTTTATGGATCAGGGCCCTGATCAACAGTATTTTTTGAATGATCTTCCGGGGAAGCCGTTTACCGAGCGGGTGCAGGGCCATTTGCCAGCCATCGGGGTTTGACGCAATGAACTGTTGCAGTCCCAACACACCAGCCAATTCTATTCCTCTTTCCAATGGAATGTCATCGTTACCCAATGTAATATTTTCCCATAGGGTTCCTTTGAATATATCCTGCTCGCCCAATAAAACCCCGGTACGACTACGCAATTCTTTTAATCCAATATTGTGCAGTGGAATATTATTAATGAGTATAATGCCTTCATATGGTTGAAAGGATCCGGTAAGTACCTTTAGCAATGTAGACTTCCCACTTCCAAAACTTCCTCTTAAACAGATCTTTTCTCCTGCTTTGATTGAAAGGTCAATTTGATTCAGCGACTTGATCTCGTCATCATAAGAGAAACTTAATTTTTCAACTTTGATATTCATGCCAGTACCTGAATTCCCTGTGGGAATCACGCCCCCCGGATTTTCTTCAGGCAGTTCCGTGAGTTTGGCCAATTTTTCTACGGAGGTTAGAACATCATAAACCTTATCGAGATTGCCGATGAGTTTTTCCACGGAAGTCATAATCGCGAGAATGACGATTTCGGCGGCGATGAACTGGCCGATATTCAATTGCTGATTCACAAGCAACACACTTCCTACGATAAGCATCGAAGCCGTAATGATCACTTTAAAAGCGACCAGACTCCAGTATTGAAACAATAAAATTTTGAAATGTCGGGTACGGGCGTTTAAATAGCCTGTAACCTGTTCATCGGTACGATAGAGATGAAAAAAGGAGCCTCGTGAAAATTTAAGGGAAGAAACCACGCGACCTATTTCTTCCAGCCAACCAGCGACATTATACTTATAATTACTTTCTTCAATACTTGTTTCCAATCCTTTGGTTCCGGAAAATCGAAGGATCATAAAAAGGACGGCAATCAGCACAATGCCAAAAAAGATGAAAACGGGATGGTAAAACGAAAGCAGGATCAATCCAAACAGGATCTGAATGGTGGCTACCGGAATGTCGAGTAATAATTTCGACATACTTTTTTGCAGCGAAATGGTGTCGAAAAAGCGGTTGACCAACTCCGGTAAATAATACGAATCAATGGATTTAAGGTTAATCCGCGGGATCAAAAATGCGTAGGAAAACGAATACCGTACAAATAACTGCTGCTGGATCTTTTCGATCACTTTCATCTGGTTCACCTGCAACCAACCGGTGATAAAAACGCCCGTCACAACAAAAAAGATCAACAAAACAAGGGAGGTGGAAAAGGATCCCCCCAAAACAAAACCGATGATCGATTGAATTCCCAGGGGAAGAGAAAGTTGAACCAGTCCATTCAAAATGGCGTAAAAATAAATGGCCGAAATCTCCTTACGTTCAAATTTTACAATATCCAGAATGCGTTTTACAGAATTGACCTTCATGCCAATAGTTGGTTGTTTTTAATGCGTTGGTTCAAAGAGAGTTAAAGACAACGCCTTTGCGTATGCCCATCTCGGTTGCAAGCTATAACAGGATTGTTCGGGAAAAGTTTAAAAAAACGGTAAAAAAATAAACAAAAATTATAATATCAACATTCTGAAAGACTTATGGGGATGTGTACGGCCAGTCCGCCTTCCGCGGTTTCTTTGTATTTAAAGCTCATATCACGGGCGGTTTCCCACATGGTTTTAATAACGGTATCCAATGAAACTTTGGCAAAATCGGGTGTGCTTTGCAGGGCCAGTTGACTGGCCGTGATGGCCTTTATGGCTCCCATGGTATTACGCTCAATACAGGGTATTTGAACCAATCCGCCGATAGGGTCGCAGGTTAAACCCAAATGATGTTCCATAGCTATTTCGGCGGCCATTAACACCTGACGCTGGGTTCCGCCAAGGGCTTCAGTTAAACCGGCCGCAGCCATAGCAGAGGAAACGCCTATTTCTGCCTGACAGCCACCCATGGCCGCTGAAATAGTGGCTCCTTTTTTGAAAATACTTCCTATTTCTGCTGCGGTTAACAGGAATTGTAATACTTTATGATCGTCGGCCCCTTCACAAAAAGCTTTATAATACATCAATACAGCGGGTATTACACCTGCCGCTCCATTGGTTGGGGCGGTGACCACTCTGCCAAATGAGGCATTCTCTTCATTAACCGCCAGCGCAAAGCAACTTACCCAGTCGAGTGTATATTGAAAATGCTGGCCACCGAGGCGAATGGCCTGTAGCCATGAATTAAAATCAGAATAGTCACGGGTGCCCATCAATCGGGTATTAAGATCCGCAGCCCGTCGTTTAACCTGAAGTCCACCGGGCAGGGTTCCGTGTGTATGGCAGCCTCTGTAAATGCATTCGTACATTACCTGCCAGATACCCAGCATCTTTCTTTTGGTTTCTTCTTCTGTCTGCCAGCAATGCTCATTCTCCATTACGATCTCGCTGATCGTCAGCCCTGTTTTTCTGCACCAATGCAACAGATCTTCCGAATGATCGATGGGAAAAGGTAATTGTACATGGGAACTTCCCGACTGCTCCTCCCCTTCTTTGATAACAAAACCGCCTCCAACAGAATAATAGGTTTCGGCAAACGCCTCTCCATTCTTAAAGGCTGCGAGAAAACTTAAGGCATTTGGATGAAAAGGAAGCGATTCTGAGAGCAGGAACTCTATATCTTCTGCAGGATCAAATACGATCTCATGCTTTCCTCCAAGAACAAGTCGTTTCATGGTGGAAATATCCTGAATTAGGGGATTGATATTATCCACTGGAATATGAACCGGATCCTCTCCGCAAAGCCCAAGTTGAACAGCGATATCGGTGCCGTGTCCTTTACCGGTTTTTGCCAGAGATCCATATAATAAAACGGTGATCTTTTCCACCTGAAAAAGAAGGTTACCGGCTTCCAGATGTTCAATGAATTTTTCTGCAGCCCGCCAGGGTCCAAGGGTATGGGAACTGGAAGGACCTACTCCAATCTTGAAGATGTCAAAAACGGAAATTGATTCGTGTGGCAAGCGGAAATTTTATCAAAGTAACGGAATTCCTGCTGCAAAATCGTTTCAGGAGTTACTGCAGATCTGTAAGTGTGATATCAAAGATGAGAACAGAATTGGCCGGGATGATAATATTGCCGCTGGGATCTTTAACATCTGAGGCACCATAGCCAAGGGTTGGAGGAATAAAGAGCCTGATCTGACCACCCTTTTTCAACATTGGTAAGCCGATCTTCCAGCCTTCAATGAGCGAGCCCAGTACAAAAACTGCGTTATTCTGGCTGTCGAAAACATTTCCATTGGTGAGTTTACCGGCATAATTGATCAGGATATTGGAGCATAAATTAGGACCGGTACCGGTTCCGGGAGACAGAATCTGGTAATACATGCCACTGCTGTGTTTTGTAGCGGTAATGCTGTTATTACTGAGATAGGTCAGAACAGCCTGTTCTTCAGCGGCCGGAGCCGTTTTGCCAGATACGGAATAAGAGCAACCCGTATCTTTTTTGAGACAGGAAGAAGCCAGCACAAGCACCACTAACAGTGAAATACCTCTCATATCAATTTTTTTTGCAAATATAAACTACCCATTCAGACATTCAAATAGCCCCTACCGCTGCATTAGGGCTGCTCCGGACCCGTTTTGGCATCTTTTTGGCGTAATTCCTGATACAATTGGTCCTTCATTTCCCATTGATGTCGCTTGTGGAATATTGCGATGAATAAGGTGATGAGTACGATAGCCAGTATCATCACTGCAGGATTTAACTGGGTGTTGGCTACGGCAATTGCTCGTTTATACCAGAACTGTCCGGTGAACATGAACAGCAAAATCGGTACGGCAAATAGTAACCCGGCGGGAATACCGATCAGGAGTTGCCAAAGCAATTTTTTCTCCCTGTCCCGATGCTCTTTCCAGTATTCAACGAAGGCTTTTTCTTTTTCGCTTAGCATGTGTATTTAATTGATAGCAAAAATAATATGCCCGGGGCAACGTTTAAATATAATCTGTAAATTGTGTAAAATCCTATTTTTTGAAAGTATCTCTACTCCTCAATCAGTTTCTATACGAAAACCGTTCGCTGTCCCTGCAGGGAATTGGTCGTTTTTTTATTGATCCTGCCGTGGCTATTCTGCCGGTAGATGATAAGAATCATTACGATTTTTTATTACAGATCCAGTTTGAGCAACGTGCTGTTTTGAAGCATGAAGAAAGCCTGATCGATTATATCAGAACCCATACCGGAAAGATTCGCCCCTTGGCAGAAGCAGATATGGATTCTTATCTGGATGATTGCAAATCACTCCTGAATATTGGCAAGCCTTTGTATCTGGAGGGGATCGGAACCCTTCAAAAGACAAAAAACGGGGTATTGGAATTCACGCCGGGGATTTCTATGTCGGAGCGTATTGAACATCATTTACCGGAAAAGCCGACCGAAAAATCGCCGGACCGTAAAATGATCTATCCGGGCGAGTTGTCTAATATGTCGCAGGACAATACCATGCTGAAGCGAATACTGATCATTGGAGGGGTGCTTTTTGGTTTAGCGGTGGTGATTTGGGGAGGATATTTATTGTATAGTAAAAATACCAGCACTTCAATAAAGGAGACGGTTTCTACGCCTGCTGAACCGGCACCCGGTCCGGTACTTCCAGATACCAATAGTTCGGTTCAAACAAATGATAGCATTTCATTGAAGCCGGCTGACAGTCTTTTATCTCCTTCTCCCGGAGCTGCTGGTATGATGACCTACAAATTTGTGTTACAGACAAGTAACAGTAAGGCCATGGCGCTGAACAATTATACTAAAGCGAAGAAAAACTGGCCCGATCTTCAAATTGAAACAAAGGATTCAATACTTTTTAAAATATTCCGCTTGTACAAATGTTTACCGGCAGATACCACAGCGGAAATGCAAAAAATGAATGCCTGGTATTGGGGTAGAAAGGAAATGAAAGTGAAAATTGAATATTGATATGCGCTACCCCGCTGCATACTGGATCGAAACATTACAAATGACCGCCCATGTAGAAGGCGGTGCTTTTGCAGAGATTTATCGGTCTGGCTTACAGGTTCCACAAGATCAGTTACCCGCCACATTTCATGGCAGCCGACCGGTTTCCACCGCTATATATTTCCTTCTTCAAAAGGAGCAGTTTTCAGCATTTCACCGCATTGCCAGTGATGAAATATGGCATTTTTATGAAGGAGATCCTCTTGAGATCATTGAAATAAAGGAAGAGGGAATTTTGGTCAGGCATTTACTGGGAAGAGATCCTGAAAAAGGAGAATCATTTGTGCAGATCATTCCGGCAGGAAGTTGGTTTGCCTCAAGGGTAATGGAAGGCGGGGCCTATGGATTGGCTGGCTGCACTGTTGCGCCCGGTTTCGACTTTAACGATTTTGAATTGGCGCATGCTCCGGATTTGCTGAAACGCTTCCCCCAACATGCTTCCTATATTAACACCCTTTGCCGCTAATTACTGATACGATTTATCATTATAGGCTTTCACCACTGCCATCAACTCTTCTTCTGTTTTACAACGAAGACGGTTCTTCTCTACCCAATTTGACAGCCCATTACCGGCATCGCTGAGCGCACCTAAAATTCCGGATTTTTCCTTCTTGATTTTTATAATGGTGCCATTGGGTTTTACAATAAAATATGTTTCGGTCAAATTGAATTCTTTCGTACCGTTTGCTTTATTATATTCCTCAATTGTCAGGATATTTTTCTTAACCAGTTTAAGCAGGCTGGCGGCGGAACCTTCTTCTATTAACTGATAAAACGTTTTATCGGTATTTTTATCAATTGCGGGGAATCCACAGCGAAACCGAAAAGTGGTTCCGGAGAAATTGGTGATATCGAATCCAGACATGGGATTCACCACTACTAAAGGGTCGTTTCCATTGAGAAAGAGTAATTCATTATTATAAGCATCAAACCGCAACTTGAATTTATTGGCTCTTGCGCCATCTTTCATATACATCACACCAGGAAGCCACTCTTCTATAAAAAATGGTGTTCCGTTGATATTGGTGAATTCATCTTTTTGACGATATACATTACCCGAAACCTTATCGGTTAAAAAAAATTGTTCTTGCGCCATAGATGCAAGAGCTCCGGAAAGCAAGGCCAGTAAAATGGAAAATGTCTTCATAATTCTAAATTACATAATCGCTTTTAAAATCTTCGTCCCGTTTATACCAATGGCTCATTTTTAACAGACCCTTCCCTTTTTTGTTTATGTTTCAGATACCAATAAAAAGGAATACCCGATGCCGTGAGTAATAGGCCTAATAATGAGTTGATCACCGGTGTTTTACCTGTTACATAATTTTGAATATCGTTGTAAACCGTTACAATAAAATAAAATATTGTAAACCCTACAAAGAGTAGAGGAAGATAGGGATAGCCCCACACTTTATAGGCGCGGGGAACTTCGGGCATTTTCCTCCGGAGGATCAGTACCCCAAATCCGGCAAAGCCGTAAAAGATCCAGGTAATAAAAACAAACAGATCGGTAAGCATATCAAAGCTCCCCGTAAACACAAAAAGGCAGCTCCAGATCGCATGCAGCCAAAGTGCATTGCCGGGGGTATGAAAACGCGGATGCACTTTACCTGCCCATGGTGAAAAATGACCTACCTGTCCCATCGCAAAGGTTATTCGGGCGCAGGGCATTACATTTCCATTTACAGCCCCTAGTGTTGAAATCATTACCAATAAAGCGATGAGGGCGCCTCCGCCGGTACCGAGGGCCTTAAACAATGCATCTGATGCCACCAGCGAGGAATCCTTCATTTCATCCACACTCATCATATACAAATAAGCCTGGCTGGTTAGTACATACATAATTATACAGATCACGAGTCCGAATAATAGCCCTCTTGTAATGTTTCGTTGTGGATCTTTGATTTCTCCTGCCACCATACCCAGATTATTCCAACCATCGTAGGCCGCGAGTGCCCCGGTAGAAGCGGCTACCAACCCACCTACCAACGCCCATCCTGATAAATGTATAGAAGTGGAATTTTGCGTAAAATGTGCCAGATCTCCTTTTCCCGAACCAAAGATCAAGACCACCAGTAACAGCAATACGGCTACTTTTAAAACTGTAAAAAAAACCTGAAACCTTCCGCTGGCATTCAGGCTATAATAATTTATTCCGGTGATCAAGAGAATGACCGCTATTGCCAACCCTTTCACCCCAATATCTTTCAGAGGATATAGTATACCGATTCCGGGCAATTGAAGGGTCCAGGATTGTTCCAGCTCCTTACTGAAATGTGGAAGCGCAACAAAAAACTGCGCATATTCTGCGAAAACGAATGCTATTGCCGCAACAGCCGCTGTGTTAATGACAATGAATCCCGCCCAACCCGCCAGAAAGGCAAAGAAGTCACCATACATATGGCGGAAATATATATACTGTCCACCGGTCTCTGGAAGCACTGATCCTACTTCGGCATTGATCATGCCCCCGATCAGGGATATGATTCCTGCACCGATCCATACGGCTAATAATAAAAGCGGGGAACCCAACTGCCCGGCCATGGTGGCGGGTTTCATGAAAATGCTGCTTCCAATTACCGCTCCCACCACGATAGCAATGCAGGCATTGGTACCTAATTTTCTTTCTAATCCTGCAGGTGCTTTCATCAATCAGAACGGTTTTGATTTAAACTCTAATTGGAATAAAAAATTTAAGAATAGGAAGATAAGTAAAGAAGGGGTATGAAGCAGTAAAAAGAAATCATTACTTTTAGAAAAAAACAGAACCTATGCGTTTCTTACTATTGTTATTGCTTGTAGGTGCCATGCAAAATACTCAGGCACAGAAACTGTTTAATGGAAAAAATCTCAAAGGATGGACGATTCATGGTACTGAAAAGTGGTATGTAGATAATGGTGAGTTGGTTTGCGAAAGCGGCCCCGATAAGCAATACGGCTATCTTTCGACTACAAAAACGTATAAAAATTTTGAATTCAGTGTGCAGTTCAAACAGGAAGCCAATGGAAATAGTGGTGTATTCTTTCGTTCCTCAATTGAAGGCGTTAAGATCAGTGGCTGGCAGGTGGAAGTGGCTCCCGCCGGGCAACATACCGGCGGCATCTATGAATCGTATGGCCGTGGCTGGTTGATCCAACCCCGCCCCGCTGATGAAGCTTTCTTGAAAACCGGTGAATGGAATGAATTAAAGATCCGTGTAACCGGCGATGAAGTGACTACCTGGCTTAATGGGCAGCAAATGGTTTATCTGAAAGATGAAAAGATCGGTTCTGCAGATGGGTTCATTGCCTTGCAGATTCATGACGGTGGTGGCATTAAAGTTCGCTGGAAAGATTTTAAAATTAAAAAGCTATCCAAATAAACACCTTGTACTAATTGACGATTGAATCGTAAAAGCGAATCAATTTTATATAGTCGGAATGATCACGAAATTTGAGGCCCTGCTCCGCGATGAATTGCTGCAGGGCTTCTTTATTGGCAGGAAACGATTCCGGTATCAGCAACTTATCTCCCTTGATCTCGAACATCTGGCCTTTTTGATAAACGATCAACCTATTCACGTCTTTAATTCTGCGGTATACAGTTTTAGCTACTAACTGCCCTTCATAAACCACTTCTTTAAAATGCAAACAAAGTAACATTGAATGCCCCTGGTACAGGACCTGATAATAGGAAGCCTCCGTTTCTTTTTCAAAAGCCGGAAATCCATTCCTGAAAAGCATGGTATCACTGGAGGAAGACTTCAATACAAACTCCTTTACCTTACTCTCGGTAGAAAAAGCGCTACCATTGAACTGGAGCAACAATTTATGCTGGATACAATCAAACTTGATCTTAAATTGATCGGTGGAACGGCCGCTATTGAAACGGACAATTCCTGCTTTCCAATCGCCGAATAGTAATGCCGAGCCGGATACATCTATATAGGTTACCGACTCTCCCTGATCTGTTTCCCGTTGTTGAGCCCAACAAGGTAAGGCCATCAATAGTAATATGGTAATAAAGAAATTTTGCATGATAAGGTTTTCGATAACAAGTTAGTTATTCCTGATACGCTATGGAACAGGACCAGGCTGCCACCATAATTTTATTTTTCAATACAGTACCTGATGATGTAAACTGGTTATTATTCATGGAAGATTTCCAAACCCCAGCAGGCAATGCTATTTCCTGAGATTGCGCAGAGCCATTATAGATCACCTGGATCTTTTTCCATTTATCTCTAACTGCAGCACCATTAATCTGATACACTAATACCTGAGGACTGTCATGGTCAATAAACCTGATATTATTCTTTATCTGTGTGGCAGCAGACATATGGAAAGCCGGGTGTTCCTTTCGCATTCGTATCAAATCGCTGACAAATTTTACCATATCAATATGCTCTGTCTTCTGATCCCAATCGATAGCATTAATGCTATCACCTGCATTATAGGAATTTTCCACCCCTCTTTTGCTACGCAACATTTCGGTGCCAGCATGTAAAAAGGAAATGCCTTGTGAGGTAAGTACTATTGATAAAGACAAGCGTTGCATGGCTTCTATGGAAGCCGTATCCTTAACGTTTGCCGACAACATGAGTTTGTCGAAAAGAATGTGATTATCGTGGCATTCACAATAGGTTATGGTTTGATGGGGCGCTGTGGCATAAGGGGCCTTGGAGTAATTCACTTTACTGTAATCCACCTGTGGATGAGGTAAGGCGGCTACCACCCCAAACTTGATCGTTTCCTTCATGCCTGTTTTGCCACTGGCAAATCCTTTATCTGCATGATCAAATACACTTCCTTTAATTCCATCTCTGATATCGTCGCTGAAAACAGCAATACGATCCAATCGGGAAACAGACGCTTTTAAGGCGCGAAGGGAATCCGGCACCGGTGAACTTCCAGCAGTCCAACCTTCTCCATATAATAATATATCCGGCTTGATTTTGTGTAATTCGCGAGAAATCAGATTCATCGTTTCGATATCATGTACGCCCATCAGGTCGAAACGAAAGCCATCCAGATGATAGGCATTGACCCAATACAAAACAGATTCCAGGATAAATTTCCGCACCATTGGTCTTTCACTGGCAATTTCATTGCCACAAGCAGTTGCATTGGAAAATCCACCTGTCGCATTTTGCCGGTAATAGTAGCCGGGAACCAATTGATTCATATATGAATCTTCTGTAAGCATGGTATGATTATAGACAGCATCCATGATCACACGCAATCCCTTTTTATGAAACACCTGAATCATTTTCTTCAGTTCGGTTACCCGTGTACGTCCGTCGTAGGGGTCTGTGGCATAGGACCCTTCAGGGCTATTGTAGTTCAATGGTTCATACCCCCAATTGTACTGGGGTTTGTCCGGTTTGGTTTCATCGATGCTTAAAAAATCGAAGAAGGGTAACAGATGAACATGCGTTACCCCCAGTGCGCTGATATGATCCACCCCAGTGGAAAGCCCTGCGTTGTTAAGGGTACCAGTTTCACTGAGGCCAAGGTATTTTCCTTTGTTTTTGATACCGGAGGTGGGATGAATGGAAGCATCACGAATATGTAATTCGTAAATAACCGCATCCGTCTTATTTTTAAAAATGGGCGATTTATCCAGTTTCCAATCTGCAGGCGCTGCCAGACTTTCATCCGCGATCATTCCTCTTTTCCCATTCACACCCACCAATCGGGCATAGGGATCCGGTACTTCCATATTCCAATGGCCATTGATCAGGGCTTTGAATGTATAATAATGGCCCACCCAGTCCCCATTCAACCGCGTTAGCCAGGTGCCTTCAATATCCTTTGTCATGGTAATGGCCTTTTCAGGTACACCACTTATACCATCCGAATAAATGTTCAATAATAAGGTGTCGGCTGTGGGAGCCCAAACCCTGAATTGGGAATAGGAAGTACGGTAGGTAAGACCAAGGTCTTTCCCTGTATATACCGGGTAATGGGAGAAGTCGGTTGGTTGGGCCATGCTGAATGCTGGCCAAAAGATACAAAGTAAAAGACTGCGTTTAACGAAGGGAAACAGGTGTATTGATCGGGATTGCATTCCCGAAGATACTAAGTAAGAGGTGCTTTATCAGTTTTCTAAGGGAGTGAAAAAGAAAGATTCCTCACTGAGAACATGATAAGCAGGCACAAAGCTGAAGAAAGATTTGCGGACAATTTCCTCCACAGACTCCAGATAGGTTTTACCTATTTCGGGTGTTTTATGGGCAAATTTGAGGCTTTGAATTTTGAGGAGGGCTATTTTACTGGCAGATTTCACGTGATTCTCACTAATACGAAATTGCTCTGCTAAATATTCCTGTTCATTTGATTCCAGGTAAATTTTGGGTTTCATAGTGGATCTATTTGGTCTTTCCAGGGAATTGGGATTTCATTATTAAAACGCCCGATTGGCGGGAAAATTGCCCTCTGTCAGGCTAATTTTCCACAGGAAAGACACAAAACAATAGATACCGGTTTCTAAAAACTATGTACCTTTTAGCCACAAAATCACAGGATTATGAAGAATTTTCGATTAATGGCCGTTTTTGCCTTTTTTGCAATAGCCTCATTATCATCATTAAAAGCTGCGGTACGTTTGCCCGCGATCTACAGCAGTCATATGGTATTACAACAAAATGCGAAAATGACCTTCTGGGGCTGGTCTGCACCTTCGGAGACGATCGAAATACAGTTTTCCTGGAATGGCAAAACAGAAAAAGTGACGGCAACGCGTGATGCCAAGTGGGAGATTGAAATCAACACACCTGCGGCTGGTGGCCCCTATACCATCAGCTTTAAAGCAAGCAATACCATATTACTGGAAGATGTAATGGTGGGTGAAGTATGGGTTTGTTCCGGTCAGTCAAATATGGAATGGAGTTCTCTTAATGGAAACAAACAAGCCATTGCAGAAGTGCCACAGGCAATGAATCCACAGATAAGACTCTTTAATGTTCCCAAAACGACTGCAGCGTATCCACAAGATGATTGCTATGCCACCTGGAAATCCTGCACTCCGGAAGAAATGAAATCGTTTAGTGCTGTCGGTTATTTTTTTGGCAAGAAACTGCAAAAAGAGCTGAATGTACCCATTGGTTTGATCAATGCCAGTTGGGGAGGTACCGCAGCAGAAGTATGGACGCCCTCCCCTGTTGTAGAAAATTCTGTTGAATTCAGCCAGGCCTTGGCCCTTTCCGGCGCTACCCCCTGGTGGCCGATCGATGCAGGAAAAGCGTACAATGCCATGATCGCTCCCCTTACAAAATTCGCTATTGCCGGTGCGATATGGTATCAGGGTGAAAGCAATACATCGAAGGCTGGTAGCTATAGCCGTTTATTTACAAGTATGATCAAAAGCTGGAGAAAGGCCTGGGGAATTGATTTCCCTTTCTACTATGTACAAATTGCTCCTTTTGCCTATGGCAAACCTTTCGAGGGTGCTTTACTGAGAGAAGCACAAACGCAATCACTTTGGCTACCCAAAACAGGTATGGTGGTGATCAGTGATCTGGTGGATAATATTCAGGATATCCATCCGCAGAACAAGTTGGATGTGGCTAACCGTTTGGCGAATTGGGCGCTGGCCGACACCTATGGGAAAAACGGAATAGCCTACCGCTCTCCTCAATATAAATCCATGCGGGTGGAAGCGGGAAAAACCATCATTCAATTCGATTATGCTCCTTCGGGTTTGATGAGCAAAAATGGTCCGATAGTCGGTTTTGAAATGGCTGGAGACGACCGTCAGTTTTACCCTGCCGCTGCTTTCATTGAAGGTTCTACTGTTATCCTCAGTTGTCCGCAGGTAAAAACACCCGCTTCGGTACGATTCGGATTCAGCAATATTTCCATGCCTAATTTATTCAGTAAAGAGGGATTGCCTGTTGATTTGTTCCGGACGGATGGATGGGGCTTGTAAGTTTTTAGTGTTACGCTATAAGTTATAAGGTTCTGCCGTATAACTTATAACCTACCGCTTACAACTCACTGCACCCTTCCCCTCCGCTCCTTCAATTCTCTCCATGTGGTAAGAATGATTCCTTCCTGCTCCATGGCTTTTTTGAGGGAAGGATCCATCATGGCCAGAAAATCGCCTTTACGTGTAGGGCCTGAATCGGAAATTTTATCGAATACTTCCGTTGGAGCGGTACAATGCATGATCACCATGGTTACACCGGGTTTCAAGGACCGAATGGCCTCCATATACTTTTGTGTTTTGAATCGGCGAAGGTTTTCATCGGTATTTGCCATGCCTTGGGGCAGCGTCCATCCATAACTGGCATTATGCAGGTCGTCGAGCACCGGAAGCCCCGCTTTCCACAATTCCTTTCCCCAATTGCGAATGGCGGCTACCATCATGGGAGCCAATTGACTTTGTTGCTGGATCAGCGTGGCATGACCTGCAGGGAACATGATAGGAATTTGATATTCCATTCCAACTTTCATATAGCGTTGAATAAAGGCTGGCGAGGCAAAGAGTGTTCCCATATGGCTATCGAGGTGTGTGGGTTTAAATCCCATACGCAAGGCTCTTTCCACCTGTTGTTTGATCTCTTTTTCCACCTCATCGGGTGTAGCGTTTTTTACGACATCTTCCACGTTATGCCAGAAAGCTCCTTCCCCATCTACCAAACCAGGGACCTGTGCCACGCCACTGAGCGGAAACCAACGGTATTGCTTCCATTCAGAGGTTAAAGTAAGATGTAAACCTGCATCTATCTGTGGATGTTGTTTGAGGTATTGCACAAACCCCGGCACCCAGGGGCAGGGCATCATGATACTGCAGGAATTGGCCACCCCTTTGGTCATGGCCTTGATGGCGCCTTCATTTGAATCCCAGCTCATCCCTACATCATCCACATGCAGAATAACCACTTTTGCATTTTTGGGATAACCCAAACGCTCTGCATAGGTTGAATCTTGTTGTTGGGCCCGCAACACAAAAGATATTAACAGGAAAGAAAAAAGTACAAGTCCCCTTTTCATATAAAAGAATTTTTATCTGCAAAATGATTGAAACACCCAGTGAAAATTACAGTTTTTCTTTCTTATAAAAGATTCTAAAAAACTTCCCGTACAGAAGATGGAAAAAACCATTTTATACTTTACATTTATGACCTTAATACACATCAATCAAATAGCCGTATGGGAGATTTTCAGATCAAAAAAAATCCGAAACAGTACGATGCGATCATTGTGGGTTCCGGCGCCGGGGGCGGTATGTCGGCCTATGTTTTAGCTAAAGCAGGTTTAAAAGTTTGTTTACTGGAAGCCGGTCCTATGTATGATCCGCGCACCAATCAAACCCAGTTTAAGAATCCATGGGAATCACCCCGTCGTGGTGCCAGTACCAAGTTTCGCCCTTTTGGCGATTTTGATGCCTGCTATTGGGGTTGGGATATCGATGGCGAACCCTACACAAAAGCGGAAGGAACGCAGTGGGATTGGTGGCGTGCCCGTATGATGGGTGGTCGTACCAATCACTGGGGACGTATTTCCCTTCGTTTTGGCCCCAAGGATTTCCGGCGCAGAAGTATTGATGGGTTGGGCGACGACTGGCCCATCACGTATGACGATATCAAACCTTTTTACGATCGAATTGATCGTATGCTCGGTGTATTTGGAAGTAATGAAGGGTTGGAAAACGATCCTGATGGAATTTTCCTTCCTCCTCCCAAACCACGCTTACATGAGTTAATTATTAAGAAAGGTGCGCAAAATGCGGGGGTAAAAGTAATCCCCTCCCGTTTGTCCATTCTAACGAAAGCTTTACCCGACAATAAAGACCGTGGTGAATGTATGTATTGCGGTCAGTGTAACCGTGCCTGTAGTGTGGCTTATGCCGACTTCTCCTCCTCTTCTGTACTGGTAAAACCAGCCATTGCCACCGGAAATATTGATGTTATACCCAATGCCATGGCGCGTGAGGTGCTAACAAACAGTCAGGGGTTGGCTACCGGTGTGTCGTATGTGAACAAAGACGACATGATGGAATATCAGGTAAGCGGCCGCGTAGTGGTATTGGCTGCGAGCGCTTGCGAATCATCCCGTTTATTATTGAATTCAAAAAGTCCCCGTCATCCCAATGGCCTGGCCAACAGTAGTGATGTAGTGGGTCGATATTTACATGATAGTACCGGTGCCGCCATGGGTGGTGTGCTTCCCGAATTATTTGACCGCAAGCGCTATAATGAAGATGGTGTAGGTGGCATGCATATCTATTCTCCCTGGTGGCTCGATAACAAGAAACTCGATTTCCCCCGTGGTTATCACATCGAATATTGGGGAGGTATGAGTCAGCCGGCTTATGGTTTTGGATTTGGCATTGAGGGAATGAATGGCAAGTATCAGGTGAAGGGAGTGCAAAAAGAGGCCGGTGGATATGGTAAATCGCTGAAAGAAGATTATCGTTTCTTCTATGGTGCAGGAGTGGGTATGGCCGGTCGTGGAGAAGCCATTCCCCGTCGGGATAATTTTTGTGAAATAGATCCAAATGTGGTAGATAAATATGGCATTCCTGTTTTGCGCTTTAATGTGAAATGGAGCGATTATGAAGTGAAGCAGGCGAAACACATGAAAGAGACTTTTAAGGAGGTCATGCATCAGATGGGGGCAATCATCACCTGGGGCGACGATGGTCCGGAGAATAATTACGGACTGGAGTCACCAGGTAAGATCATTCATGAAGCCGGTACAGCCAGAATGGGCAACGATGCGAAATCATCTGCTTTTAATAAATTCAATCAGGCCCATGATTGCAAAAACCTTTTCTGTGTAGATGGCGCTCCATTTGTGAGTCAGGCCGACAAAAATATCACCTGGACCATTCTGGCGCTTTCACTACGTGCTTCTGAATACATCATTGATGAAATGAAAAAGCAGAATCTCTGAAACGCCTCAATTCGCAACTTTTAACTGTTTAATTGTAATCATATGGATAGAAGGAAATCATTAAAAGCACTGGCCCTCGGTACATTTTCTGCAGGGGTGCTTTTGGACGGATGCAAACTTCCCGATCACAAGGATGCTGCCGCAACTACAGCCCCTCCTAAAAATGAATTAACCATTGATCGTGCCAAAGAAGAGAAGGAACGCGACCTGAAATTGATGTCGTCTAAATTCTTTAATGAACACGAAATGGCTACTATTACAGTTCTGGCCGATATAATTATTCCAAAGGATGAGGTGAGCGGAAGTGCTTCCGACGCCGGTGTTCCTGCCTTTATAGATTTTATTGTTCAAGACATGCCTTCCCACCAAACACCGATGCAGGGGGGATTGCGCTGGCTGGATATCGAGTGTTTTAAGCGGTTCAATAAAGCCTTTGTGGACTGTGATGAAAAGCAACGGATGGAAATGGTTGATGAAATTGCCTGGCCTGAAAAAGCGAAACCTGAAATGAAACGTGGCGTAGCATTTTTCAATCTCATGCGCAACCTGACGGCTACAGGTTTTTACACAAGTGAAATTGGCGTTAAGGATCTCGATTATAAAGGCAATGTTCCGAATAAATGGAATGGTGTTCCCGACGAGGAACTCAAGCGATTGAAACTAAGTTATACAGATTGGGAATTGAAAAATTGCGCTCAATACGACTAAATATAAAGAAACCTCCCGAAAGGGAGGTTTCTGTTTTCCGGATTGCTTTGGAAGTCCTTATTCTATTGAACCAGGACTTTAACCGTCCAAACGCCTTTTTTGCTGTATACACGCACCAGAAGCGGACCTTTTGCCACAGCACCAACATTCATAGGTACACGCAGATAGGAAGTCGCCACATTGATCTGGCTGATACGGATCACTCTTCCCCGCATATCCAGCGTTTCTACATTGTATCGATCCGGATCAAATCCACTCATGATCAATTCAAAGGCCCCACTGTTTGGATTGGGTGAAATACGCAATACCGGGTTCATTAATAACACGTCTTCTTTAATAGCCCCGTTTTCATTTTCAGGTACAGTTAAAAGTTCGCAGGATCCCAATTTGGCCCCGTTAAACAAAGCCAAAGTAGCTTCCCAGGTACTCAAACAGTATTCCCTCGGTCCCTGCCTGGTATTTTTACAAACAAGTACTTTATTTCCCTGATGGCCGCAACGTACATCCTTAACCGTTATCAAAACTTCTGCACTGGTGGAGCACCCCCATGCATCGGTAACCACCACCTGATACATATAGTATCCCGGGATGGCTGGAGGACGTAGCCAGGCCAATTGACTACTGCTTCCATTAGACCACTGGTATTTGTAGTTGTTGCCAGGATAAGGTGTTCCTCCTGTAACCGTTACACTCATTGGGATGCCTCCAAATCCGTAACCGATGTATACCGTATTCGGGGCACCGAAAAGTACGGAGACAGAGGTCGGTATTTGTGCTTTTAATGATGCCCCAATATTGACCACCGTAGATTTTTCTGTGGTATTTCCGGATGGGTCCACTACTTTCCAGTGTATCACACTTTGGCCCGGCTGAAACATTCCGCTCGCATTTGGCCCCATACCCGTCCGAACCGTAGCACCTGTAATACTGTATCCAACATATCCGCCAAAGGGAAGATCACAGTTATCACTATACTGCATCCACGGAATGGAATACTGGGCTGTAGGAGTAAAACAAAATTGCTGATCGGGAGGTGCTACAAGGATAGGTTTAATGGTATCAAGTATTTTGATACGTGTTGTGCAGCGCTGATTTCCTTCATCAGGCAACGTATATACCAGGTAATTGTCTCCTACCGGGAAGGTGGTGTTGGTAAGCACACCGTTTCCGGAACGTACTACTGAACCCTTCCAGATATGCTGGTAGTTCAACACGGGACTGGCATTAGCCGGTATAAAAACAGGATCTAATCCGTATACCCATTGCGAACATCCGCCCTCTGTTCTTGCATATAATTCCTGATCTGCCGGACAATTCATTGTGATCAATTCACCGGAATATTTCCACAAATCGGTTAGATACGTAGCCCAGGCTCCCAAACCATAATAGCCTTTGTTGCCACTGGCAAAAGCCAGTGCCGCATACCGGGCCGACCCGGGAAAAGTAGCTTTTAACGTCCAGCTATCCGTTAACGGATCATAGGCCCAATTATCATTAAGTGGGGAATAGTTGGCTCCACCGATCACAAATCCTTTTTGGTCGATGGCAAAACCAGCGGCATTATAACGGGGTTCCCCAGGCAGGTCGGCTTTTCTGGACCATTGATCGATAGCAGGATCGTATTGCCACCAGTCTTTTTTGCGGGTATCATAATAGTAAAAGCCCAGACCGATATAACCCTTATCCATAATTGATAAAGCCAAGGCGCCGGCACGACCTTCTTCCGGTACAGCAGTTTTTTGTGTCCAGTGATCTGTTGCAGGATCGTATTCCCAGAAATCATTGAGATAGGTGGCATTTGTCCACCGGTTGAAACGATAATTCCCTGTGCCCACATACGCTTTATTTCCGATCACAAAACTAACGGCATTGAAACGTGCCTGTCCGGGAAAATCCTGCAATTTGGTCCAGCTATCGTTTTCCGGATCGTATTGCCAAAGGTCTTTATACCAGATCCAATTCACATCACCGGGCGTGTTGGAGCCAAAACACAGATAGCCTTTATTGCCAATGGAAAAACCGGTTGCAGCCGTTCGTGCCCCGCCAGGAAAATCATTTTTGGGGGTCCATTGATTTAATTTTGTGTCGTACATCCACCAATCCTGTAAATAACCTGATTCATTGGAGCCGGTTCCCATATAAAGTTTGTCACCAATTACGAAACTGGCCTGCGAATAACGACCCGCTGCAGGCAATGCATTTTTCTGTTCCCATGTATCCTGTCCCTTTACAGAAAAAGCCGGCCACAACAGCAAAAAACTGCATAGTGTAAATAGCCTTTTCATATTGATATGTTTAGATACAGAAACAAGAAGAAGAACTGGTTCTGTATAGTATCAAATACAGCCAGATCGTGTTGGGTTTAAGGGAACGGAAAACCCCAACAGCTATCTTTTTGTTCTAAAATGGCAGCATTAAGTAAAGTGTAGAAAGCCTGATGCAGGCGAAGCACCATGGCTGATTAAGCGGTACATGGTTGCGTGATTTAGGATACAAAGGAACTATTACGAAAGAGGCAAACTATCTGATATTCGTCATAAGATCGCCTGAGAATAGGAATGTTTTTAACCTTTAAACATTAATGGCTAAAATTTAAAGTTCCAGGTTACAGATGGAATGATCGGGAATAAAGAAACCTGCCGTGCATCTACTTTTAACGAACCATCGAACGGATTTCCGGTCTGATCAAAATAGATGAAATAAGGATTCAGTCTGCTGTAAACATTGTAAATACTGAACACCCAGTAATGACTGAATCTTCCCTTTTGGGGTTGTTTTGGGGTATAGGTAGCCGATAGATCAAGACGGTGATAGGCAGGAAGGCGATAGGAATTCACCTTACTGTACTCCTGTGTTAATACGCCATTTATTATGTAAAAGCGTTCAGGCAAAGTAGTGGAATTCCCTGTTCCATATACAAAAACGGCAGATAGTTTCCATTTCTTATTGTATTCATACATGCCCACCAGACTTAAATCATGCCTGCGGTCGAATTTGGCGGGAAATTTTTCGCCCCCATTTAACTGAGGAAATTTCCTCCAGGTCCAGCTCAAAGTATAGCCCAACCAACCGGTAAATGCGCCCCTTGTTTTATTGATATAAAACTCCGCTCCATAGCTCCATCCTTTTCCAAAAACAAACTCTTCTTCCGGATCTTTCAAACTCTGCGAATATCCTTCACGATACTCGATCTGATTCTGCATGCTCTTATAATATAATTCAACCGATGTTTCGAACATATTATCGTTCCAGTTTCTGAAAAGTCCGGCGGCATACATCCAGCTGATCTGTGGTTTTACCCGATACGTGCTGGGCACCCACAGATCGGTTGGTAGTGTAGAACCTGCATTACTTACTAAATGAATGTATTGCATATTCCTGGTTACAGATGCTTTAACAGAAGTAGCATCATCCAGCGAATACCGAAGGGTCATCCGTGGCTCCAGTCCACCATAAGTTTTGATCGGCTTTCCACTTTTATAGCTGGTACTATCGAGTTTATTGCCGTCAACATCCCGATCAAAAATAGTGTAGGGGCCCATTTGTGTAAACGTACTATAACGCAGACCAGAACTTAACTTAAAACGATCGCTCCATTCCCAATCGTGCTGAATATACAACCCTGTTTCACCGGCATATTTAGTGCCTTCATTATTGGGTGTAAATACAGTTGATCCCTGATTACCGCTGAGTACATTGGGGGTGAACTTATGATAGGTGTATAATCCCCCGAATTTTACCTTGTGTTGGGGTGCGGGATAATAATCGAAATCTACCTTGCCTGTGGCATCCCGTATCCCCGAATTCAGTTTGATGGAAAAATCGTTCTGGGCTCCCTCAAAAGTGAAATAATAATCGTTGTACACCAGTGTGGTATTGGCGAATAGTTTTTTATTAAAAACGTGATTCCATCGCAGTGTGGCAGTAGCATTTCCCCAGGGAATATTGGCTTTAAACGACCTGTTGGCATTATTAAAGGTAAAAACATCCCGGCCAAAATATCCACTTAAGTAGAGTCGATCCTTATCCGAGAATTTATAATTTACCTTGGTATTCAGATCATAGAAATAATATCCGGAGCCATAAAAATCACTGCTTTTACTGATAAATGGCTTCGCCAGAACATCTACATAGGTTCTGCGTGCAGAAACAATGAATGAAGCTTTGTCCTTTTCGATAGGTCCCTGAACGGAAACCCGGGAAGCAATGGCACCAAGGCCCCCTTCCACTTCATATGATTTCATATTTCCTTCTTTCATGGCCACATCCAAAACGGAGGAAAGCCGTCCGCCGTACTGTGCCGGCATACCCCCTTTTATCAGAGAGGTGTTTTTAATAGCGTCTGAATTGAAAATGGAAAAGAAACCAAACAGGTGACCGGTATTATAAACGATCGCATCATCCAGCATGATCAAATTCTGATCGGGCCCTCCCCCTCTCACATATAAACCGGTATTGCCTTCACCCGCATTACGCACACCAGGTAAAAGTTGCAGTGTTTTAAGAATGTCTACCTCCCCGAATAAAACCGGCACAGACTTTATTTGGGTCATACTCAAATCAAACTTGCCCATTTGAGCATTGGTCACATTACCGTCTTTCCGCTTACTCGAAACGATCACTTCCTGGAGCACAGAACGTTGTAACAGTTGAATATTCAATTGTATGCTGGAATCGAGCTTAAGTAGCAGTTCCTGACTGTTATAGCCTGTAAAACTAACCAGTAAACGATAGGTGCCTTGATTCAGTGTAAGGGAGAAAAAACCATACTGATTGCTGACCACTGCCTTTCCCTTGTCCTGGAATGAAATAGTGGCTCCAATGAGCGTTTCACCACTCAGTGAATCCTTCACATATCCACTGATGGTATACCTGGTTTGAGCCTGCAAAAACAGGGACGACAAACAGAGAAGGAGGGAAAATACATAACGCATATAGGAGCGAAACAAATATTGAACCAGTATGTTGGATGCCGAAGGGTTTATTTTTTAGAATAATCCAGCGAATCCTGCACTGTTACACAGGATTCCACCGAACCGGGCATATAAGGATTACCGGAATTGAACAGCTCACTTACCCAATAGGCTCCTTTTCCGCCAATGGCCTTCTCGCAAAACATATAATACAGTTTGTTGCCATTATACTTCACCGTACGGGTAACCGTCCAGACAGCATCGGAGATCATTTCAAATTCCCGTTGCTTTTGTTCCAAGGAAACTTCACCCGCCATTCCTCTGGCCGATCCGGCAATGGTTCCTTTATACACTTCTGCCGTTTCTTTTATCGTACCAGTGGAATCACCCTGAATTTCGTTTGTACGTAAACTGTCGGCCGCCAGCGCTAATACCAATGCCTGTTTATTGGCCTGTACGGTATCGTTGGAGCCCAAGGCATTTTTAAGCGCTAAATACGAATCCAGCATGGTTTGAAATGATTTATTAAAAGCATTGGTATTCTCTCCAATAGCCAGGGGCTGGTCGTGCGGACCATCATTTTGATCCGGTTTTGCGGCAAAAAACTTGTAATAGGCCAGAAATCCGATCAGAATAAGCACGGCTAACAACAAAACACGCTTCATTTTCAAAAGATTTTCGCAAAGGTAAAAGATTATGTGATTCGGGGCATTGTGGTAAATTCGCGCCGGATCAGTTTGGCTTTTGGTCAAATGATCCGGAACAATATCTTATATATTTAATTTATAATATCTTAATAAATCATGCTGGCTGGCTTTACAAACGTAACTTTTGAATTTGGTGCACGGATCATTGTGGAAGATGCCACCTGGCATATTCAGCCCGGAGAGCGGATCGGGTTGATCGGTTATAACGGAACGGGTAAATCGACCCTCCTTAAGCTTATGGTAGGCGAATATCAATGTTCTGCCGGATCGGTGGAACGTAGCAAAAGCACCAGTATCGGTTACCTGCATCAAGACCTTTTAAGCTTCGATACCAATAGTTCCATTCTTGAAGTGGCTTTGGGGGCATTTGAACGGGTATTGCAATTGGAGAAGGAATTAGAAGTGATTGGCAAGGAGTTGGAAAAAACGGGCGACGAGAAAACATTGCATGAATACACCGATCGCCTCCACGAACTGGAAACCCTGGGTGGCTATAATATACATCACCGGACAGAGGAAGTACTACAGGGTTTGGGTTTTGCCAATGCCGATTTGCAGCGTCCTTACCGTGAATTCAGCGGTGGATGGCGGATGCGGGTGTTATTAGCCAAGATGATCCTGCAGCAACCGGATCTGTTGTTGCTGGATGAGCCTACGAACCACCTTGATCTCCCATCTATTGAATGGCTCGAAAAATACCTGCAGCACTATCAGGGTTCTGTAGTTATCGTGAGCCACGATAAGTATTTCCTGAACCGTATGGTAACTAAGATCGTGGAACTCTATCAGCAACAGTTGCATATTTATGCCGGAAACTATGAGTTTTATGAACGGGAAAAGGCCATCCGTATTGATTTGCAACAAAAAGCGTTTGAAAATCAACAGGATTATATTCGTCAGCAGGAACGCTTTATTGAACGATTCAAAGCAAAAGCAAGTAAAGCTGCACAGGCACAAAGTATCCAAAAGCGACTCGACAGACTGGATCGGGTGGAAGATGTTCAATTGGAACGTCCAAATATCAAAATCAATTTCAGGGTTGATAAGTTGCCCGGCAAAGTGCTGGTGGAGTTGAAGCATTTGTCAAAATCCTTTGGAGAGAATCATATTGTAACCAACGCTTCAGCCGAAATTGAGCGGGGCGATAAAATCGCGCTTATTGGCGCCAACGGAAAAGGTAAATCCACTTTGCTTCGGATTATTGCAGGGACAGAAAGTTTTACTGGGGAACGGAAATGGGGGCATAATGTTGAAGAGAGTTTTTATGCTCAGCACCAATTAGAAGCACTCAATATCTCAAATAATATTTTAGATGAGATGAAAGAATGCGGAAGCCAGTTAACCGAGCAGGAATTACGCAATTTGCTGGGCTGTTTTCTTTTTGGCGGCGATGAGGTAGATAAAAAAATCCGTGTATTAAGTGGTGGCGAAAAGGCACGGGTGGCATTGGCCAAAACCATTGTAAGTAAGGCCAATTTCCTGATGCTCGACGAACCGACCAACCACCTGGATATGCATTCTGTTGAACTGTTGGCCGAATCGCTTAATAAATATGAAGGGACCTATATTTTCGTTAGCCACGACCGTTATTTTATTTCAAAAGCGGCCAATAAGATTTGGGAGATCAGTGATCAGCAAATCAAAGAGTTCAAGGGTAATTATGAGGAATGGGTAGCCTGGAAAGAGCGTCAGGCCAAGAATCAGGTGAGTAAAGAAAAGGAGAAAGTAGCCGAAAAAATGATAACGCCTGCCGCCACAGCTCCTGTGATTGAAAAAAAAGAGCCAAAGGCAAACAACACACCAATTAACAAGGAACAGAAGAAGGAATTACAAAAGCAGCAGCGTTTATTTCAGCAATTGGAAGCGAAGATTGCCCAGTTACAAAAAGATCAGGCGGCTGCGCAGGAGGCCTTAGCCCACCCGGATGTTTATGCCAACCGGGAAAAATTTCAGGAAACAGAAAAAACGTATCAAAGCATCACGGCAGAGCTGGGTGTGTTGCATAAAGAATATGAAGTGGTATTTGAAAAATTAATGGAATTGGAGGCTGGTGCCGAATAAAGGAAGCAACGAATGATCACTAAATAGGGTCCTGTATTGGCAGGACCTTTTTTTATCTTTAATCTATGCTGAAATCGTTTTCATATTATTTTTTCTTTCTGCTCTCTGTTACAATTTCTGTAAAGAGTATGGCCCAGCAAGGAAACCAAAGACCAAAAATCGGTGTGACCTTAAGTGGCGGCGGAGCCAAGGGTCTGGCACATATTGGGGTGCTAAAGGCTCTGGATTCGGCGGGTCTAAAAGTAGACTATATCACCGGAACCAGTATGGGTAGTATTGTAGGGGCATTATATGCTGCCGGATATTCGGGAAAAGAACTGGAAAAAATTGCGGCGGAATTGGATTGGGATGTTTTATTGAGTAATGCTTCTTCCCTGAGAGGGCTGATCATGGAAGAGAAAGATGAATATGCCAAATATGGCATTGAACTACCCTTTTTTAACCAGAAATTTCATCTGCCCAGCGGGGTTTTGGAAAGCGAAGAATTGTGGTTGAAATTTTCAGAACTTTTTTTCCCTGTTTACAATATTAAGGACTTCAGGAGATTTTCGATTCCTTTTGCCTGTGTGGCAGCCGACATCAGTAATGGTGAAGGTGTAGTACTTTCAGATGGAGAGATCGTTACGGCCATTCGTTCCAGCATGGCCATTCCTTCCATCTTTACAGCAGTGGAATACAAGAATCGAAAATTGGTAGATGGTGGCATTGTGCGCAATTTCCCGGTGAAGGATGTACGGGCCATGGGGGCCGATATTGTTATCGGTAGTAATGTATCAACAGGATTACTGCCTAAAGACAAAGTCAATAATGCCATTCAGGTGCTTACACAGATCGCCTTTTTTAAAGAAGCTGAAGACACAAGAGAAGAGATTCAGTTATGCGATATTTATATCCCCTTACCTGTGGAGCAATTTTCTACAGCCAGCTTTAACCGTTCTGCCGATATCGTGAAGATGGGTTTGGAAGAGGGAAGGAATCTTTATCCGATATTTAAGAAGTTGGCCGACTCATTGGATGTTATTTACGGAAAACAGGAATTAGCTGAAAACAGATTGCCTAAAGTCGATTCGATTCTGGTGTCTGGTTTCGAAATCAGCGGACTCGAAGCGACCAGCGCAGATTTTTTCCGGCACACGATGGGATATTATGATGGGCGTTATTATAGTTCTCAGAAATTAAGCAAAATGGTTCGGAAGGTTTTTGGCACCCGATATTATAACCGTATTCTTTATAGTTTGATGCCAAATGAAGATGGTCGTTCCGCCAAAATCGTTTTCAATGTAGAAGAGAATCCTAAGAATATCGCTAAACTGGGACTGCATTATAATAAATTCATGGGCATCAGTTTACTGGCAAATTTCACAGCCCGCAACCTGATAACTCCCAGTTCCCGCAATATGGTAACGATAAATTTGGGGGAGAAATTCAGGATACGTGGCGAACATATGCAATATTTTGGCCGGTCTAAAAATCTGGCAGGATTTGCCTCTGTTAATTATGAGTATCTCGACATTCCCACTTTTGCGAATTACAAGAAAACCGGGGTTTATCGGCAGGATTATTTTAAAGGCGATTTTAAAATGCAGTATGCCAATAACAGAAAATACACTTTCGGAACAGGGATACGGTTCGAATGGGTAAATTATAAACCTTCCATCACCAATGCCCTTGAAATAAAGGGGAAGAATGAGTATTCAACTGCCTATGTTTATTGGCACGTCAATACGCTCGACCGTCCGATCAATCCCAGAAAAGGAATGCGCCTGGAACTGGAAGGCGGCCAGGTGTTTAACCAAACGCCTTCAGTAAAAGTATTTGTTGGCGGTCAACCCCTAAATCAGGATTCTTTAGGCATAAACTATAACGATTATCAACAACTCTCCTTTAATTTAGAAGGCTATATACCTTTGAATTTTCGAACCACCTTGCTAACCATGGCACAGGCAGGCATGAACTTCAATTACAAGCAAAATATATTCAATGATTTTGTTGTGGGCGGATTAAACCGAATGTTCCGGAATCAGATTTTATTTGCAGGCTGGGAAGAAGGCAGTGTGTATAGTTCCAGTGTGGCAATGCTTCAATTGGGACTACGGGTAAATCTCACCAACAGCTTATATATTACTGCCAGAACAAATGGAATGGTACATAATTTTATAGACAGAAATGCCCCCACTTCTATCCCTTATTTCTTAAGTGGACATGCCCTCACATTCGGCTATACCTTACCCATCGGCCCCCTGGATCTGAGTGTGATGTATGGTGATCAATCCCGGAAATTTGCTACTTACATCAATCTCGGCATACCTTTTTAACGGGAACTATGCGATTTGATGAAATCAGAAACGAGAAAACTTACCAGTTTTGCTGTACTCTCTTCTTTCCGACCATCCTGTAATTGCGTTGCTCCTTCACAGATATGCAGGTAAGCAGCCTTGGTATCCACTGCCGTAAAATTGATGTACTGACGGGCATGGATCACTTCAATGCCGGAAGGAGTTTGTGCACTGGAAAGGGTATTGGCGATACAATCAAGATCCAATTCAATACCCGTATACGTATCTTCAGTAAAGCCGGTTGCATGTGCCACAGCCTGTATGAAATTACGTTTCTCGTGCAGGAAAATGTCCTCATACGTGATAAAGTCTATAAAAGGATTATTAACAATATCCATCCAAACATTCTGCGGCAGGTAATTCTCCTGTAAGGCTACAATACAATATTTTTGCAGAAAGCCATCTTCTTCGGCATATCGAAAACCATTACCACTATGCCGCCCCTCTGAAGGGCGGTAATCACTGTGCGCATCGAGATTCACAGCGTTGATTTGCGCCAACGGAATGAGTCCGGCTTTAAACAAGCCCTTTGCCGATCCTTTGATCAAAGGATAGGCATTATTATGTCCGCCACCAATTGCAATGGGAATTTTCTTATGCGAAGTAATCAGTTTGGTTAACTGTTCCACTTCCTCATCGATCGCATTTACGGCATGCCGGTAAGCATCTCTTTTTTCTTCATGACCATGGGCATTTTGTTCGATCAGGTATTTAATATCGCCAAAATCGAAATGTCCCAACAGCAGGATATTGTCGCCCGTCAGAAAATCATTACTCTGCGTATTTAAAAAACTGGAAAGAAAGGGGATCCAGAGCGAATCGGTGCCTCCTACCCCATCATTGGCTCGTACACCAATATCTTCCGGGATGCCAAAGAGCACATATTTTATTTCATCATTTTCGAGCCACTGTTGAAGGTTCTCTACTGCATTTACAACATGTACGCGTTCTCCAACTTTGGTTTCAAAGCGACGGATTCGGGTCAGGTATAAGATATCTTCTTTATTGTAATATTTAAAATGTTGCATGGAGGAAAATTAAGAAGAACAATTTAACGAATCTTCTTAACTATTCCACATCCTGAACTTTGGGTGGGCGAATAAAATTAGCGGGGTATTTGAAGAAATAACGCCCCAAAATTCCTATAAAGCTGGCATAATTGCGCAGTTGGATTCCTCTGGATTTCAGTGCTACAAAAAAAGCGAGTCCAAAACTGATAAGAAAATTAAAAAAGCCGATACCCAAAACGCCTGCTATTACTTCCGCCAAAAATGACCATGAAATATCAGACAACGATAATCCATAAAGACCAATGCCCACATTTCCCGCTGCAATGGTAATATGTCTGATATCAAATGGCACCCCAAAAACCTTTACAATAATACCAGCCATTCCCAGAAAAAAACCAAGGGCCACATTACCGATAATGCTTCCGGCATTTTTTTCCCAAAAGGTTGCCATAGATCTAATTCTTTGGGGCGAAAAATAACGGTGAATCCGGGGATGTTTAATCAAGCGTTCCTTTATATGCGCAAAAAGCATTTTGTTTTGTACATAGCCAGCTATAATGCCGCTTACAAATAAAAATAATCCTGTGAAACAGGCATATAACAGGGCCGCACTTTGCCAGGGATGCTGATCTCTTAATAATTTTAAGGCAGCTTCCCCTTCTGCAAGGGGCTTTCCCATCCAACTATCATATAACCAGGCCAGCAGATAGGTGCCGGGAAAAACGATGATCAAATTACCAAAAAAGGAGGCAAACTGACTTCTCGAAACGCGTGCAATGGTAACGGCTAATTGATACAGATTGGCTTCGCCTTTTCGTGCATCCAGCGAACCCGCTATGGCCGAAGCAGTAAAAGCCGGTTGCTTGGTGGCCAAACTTGAATGTGTTTGTTCGATCAATAAAAAGCCGGCACTGTAATTCAAACTGTAAACAAAACCCTGCCAGAACGGAACCCAATGCAACAGGCTGAGCAGATTTTTAAAGACGGCCACAAAACAAATGATCACTCCTCCCCACATGGAGCTAACGATCATGGATAGATACTCCTTTCGATTACTGGTAATATATTTATGTCCTTTTGAACCTTTATGTTCTGCAATACGATAAGCAATATACGAGAACCCCTGGACCATCAATTCACGCAAACTGTTTTTCCTGTTTTCATTTCGAATGATCAATCGAAACAGATCCACAAAGCGTCCGGTATCAAAACTATGATTGGCATCGAGGGCATCGATCAGGATGTATAAACGTTCCAGACGGTTGGCTAATAATAACAACTTGTAGGTCTGACGAATACTGGTACCTTTTTCTTCCTGTATAGTTCGTATGTGTTCAATTGCATTCTCACACTCTTTTAATAAACTACGGATCAAAACCGATTGTTCCTCGGCCAATTGTAAACGATCGCCTGAAGTGTAGATCTGTTCTAATTCATACCAGGCGTGCTGTAAACGCACGAATGGGTTTTGATAGGTGGCAGTTGGCTGCAGATAATGAGCAATCTCCGGTTCCAGTCCTAATTGTGCCACCTGAATGGATAGGATCTGTTGTGACCCAAGGAGCGATTGTTGAAATCCTCTTTCAGATATCGGTTCAGACCAATCGAAATATTCAAAAAAACGAATCCATTTCTCCCGTTCGATAGCTTCAACCCATTCGTAATCCGATTTTAAAAAGAATATCTGATGAATGGGATGCAGCAGGTCGTCGGTTGGTCGTAATGGAGGCAGGAATTTGTGTTTGATACGATCCGCAAATTCCTGCCAGAATCCTTTTTGAAGGGCGATGCCACTTTCAACGATGGCTGGTTCCAGTTTTGTTTCAGAGAGCATGAACCAAAGGGAAATCTGAAAGGCGATCCGCAAGGCCGGTTTTTCCTCCATAGCCAGCAACATTTGATCCATGTTTTTATTTGGATCACGATAGCCATTCTTATCTGCAGGACGTATTTCTTTAAATAAGAGTATCAGAAACTGAAGGGCCGATGAACCATCGGTAATGGAGAGATTGATTTCCCCATTCTCCAGTTTCTCCCAAAAACTTATCTTTTTGTTTTTATGCAAACTCATGCCGCTCAGCTGAATTTTTTACCATTAATGAAAACAGTATCTACCAAATTCGAGCCAAAGGCGTACGGAAAATAGGCAATGGAAGGGATCTTTGTCGTAAGAAAAAAATTGGCTTTATGCCCACGGCAGATGGCCCCTACCAGGTTTTCTGTTTCCATCGCAAATGAACCATTGATAGATGCTGCATTGATGGCTTCTTCCGGTAACAGACGCATTTGTATGCAACTCATCGATACCACCATATTCATGTTACCACTGGGGGAAGATCCGGGATTGAAATCAGAGGCCAATGCTACCGCTACTCCTGCATCTACCAGTGCCCTTGCAGGCTGAAAGGGCATCCGCAAAAAATAGGCTGCGGTGGGTAATAAAGTGCCAATAGTATTTGAATTGGCCAAAGCCGTAATGGATGCTTCATTCATCGACTCCAGATGGTCTACCGAAAGGGCTTTCAACGCTACCCCAGCTTCCACCCCACCCGATACGGATAATTGATTGGCATGTATCTTTGCCTTTAAACCGTAAGCGTAACCGGCTTGCACAATCTGTATCGTTTCTTCCACGGTAAAAAATCCGTTTTCACAAAATACATCTATATAATCAGCCAAATGCTCAGCAGCAATGGCAGGCAGCATTTCTTCCATGATCAGTTTGATGTAGCTCTCTCTGTTCTCCTTGTATTCTGCAGGAAAGGCATGGGCCCCTAAAAAAGTAGCTTTCACCGGTATGGGAGAAAGGGCTTTTAATTGCTTGATGACCCGAAGCATCTTTAATTCAGCCTCTACGGTTAATCCATAGCCACTTTTAATTTCAATAGCACCGGTACCCAAACGTATCAAATCATGTAACCGGATGAGCGCTCGCTCCAGCAATTCCGATTCACTTGATTCCTGAACCTTACGGGCCGAATTTAAAATCCCGCCTCCTTTGGAAGCGATCTCGGCATAGGTTAATCCACGGATTTTATCGGTAAATTCCTCCTCCCGACTGGCAGCGAAAACCAGATGTGTATGACTGTCGCACCAGCAGGGAAAAACAGATCGGCCTGCTGCGTCAATTATTTCATTAGCTACACTGGCGTCCGGAATTTCGTTCATAGAACCCCAGTCGGCAATACTTCCCTCTTTAACTAAAAGCCAGGCGTTCTCGACAACGGGCAATTCGGCGAGCTCTTTTCCGCGGAGTAAATGGAGCTCGTTCCGGGTGTTTACGAGAAATTTTATATTGCTGATCAATACAGTTGACAATGCAAAATAGTTTGAGGCAAATTACATTTTCTGCCCGATTATACAGGCGGCTACCTGTATTAAGTTTCTAATTATCCATTTAGCTCTTTTAATGCCAACACCAATTGATCCAATTCCCTGGTTGTGGTATAAATATTGGGGGTAATTCTACAGCCCTGCACATTGGCATAGTCAATGGCTACCGTATAGATTCGATATTTTTTGAGCAGTATTTCGGCTAAAGCTGCAGGTTTTATGGTTTTTACGCCAACATTTGCAATAGCACAGGCCCTCCCGGCCTCTTTAGGTGTATTCACTACAATATTGGGAAGGTCGCGTACTTTCGAAGTCCAGTATTGTTGTAAAAACCGCAGTCGGGCCTCCTTACGGGCCGGACCGATTTTAGTATAAAAATCTATGGCATCCAGGATGGTTAGATCTGTTGCTACCGGATGGGTGCCAATATGGTTCAACCGGTAAATATCATCAGGCTTTCTGGAATCACTATCTGCCATTAATGGCCATATATCTGGAATACGTTCCTTTTTAATATACAGCAATCCTGCGCCGAGAGGTACACTCAGCCATTTATGCAAACTGGCACCATAATAATCGCAGTCAAGATCTTTCACAGAAAATTGCAGGTGTGCAAAAGCATGGGCGCCGTCTACCATTACCTTCACTCCTTTGGCATGGGCCATATCACAGATCTTACGAATGGGTAAGATTTGTCCGGTTATATTCACCATATGACAAACCATCAGCAGTTTCGTTCGGGGTGTGATCGCTGCGGCATAAAGATCTACAATTTCCTGATCGGAACCGGGGTGGTTGGGAATAGAAATTCGTTTATTCACAATACCATAGCGGCGTTGCATAAGCGTAAACATATCAAGCATCGCGCCATAATCCTGATCAGCCATCACTGCTTCATCCCCTTCTTTCCAGTGAAAACCACCAATGACCGTATCGAGTGATTCCGTGGTATTGCGGGTGATAATAAGTTCATCATCCATACAGCCGGCAATAGCCGCCAATTGTGATGCCATCTTCTTTTTATTATCCCATTGCACGGTGCGCATGTAATAGGAGCCCTGCAGATTGACCTCGCGAATATGTTCTATGTATTTTTCGAGCGTTTCCTGTGGCAGGAAACAGTAATACCCATTTTCCAGATTAATATAATCTGTTTTGATACGATAGCCCTGGCGCACTTTCTCCCAGAAATCTTCGTCCCCGGCTAAAACAGTATCCGGAACAGATTGGTATTCTTTCATTAATTGGCCAAAAGAGGCCGAACCAATAAATCCACTCATTCCCAAAAGGGATAGGCGCTTGATAAATTGTCGTTTTTCCATACCACAACAATTTACTGAATTTTGTAGCCAGGAAAAGAAAAGCTGTTAAAATATTAAAATCCAGCAGCCCGATGGCTCAAATCTTGATCCGTTTGTAAGGGTATTACGTCTGGTTTGGCAGGTAGGGCCGGTTGTTCAATAACTGCGATCAGTTTTGTAAGCGACAGCTGACCATTACGCCACAAAGCAGGTGCTTTAAAAATTCTCCGCAACGCACCTTGCATTAAAAGCAGAAATAAAATGACCACCAAGGCCTGTGGTCCTGAAATTTGAGTGAACCCTAAGGATATCTCAAGCAAAATCAGTCCCATAATAAGAAAGGGCAGTATGGGGATGAAGGAGGCAAACAAGCTTTCCCACCATTGATTTTTTCTGTTGGTCCTGATTGAATCGGACGCTCTACATTCAAATTCTATTTGCAATTGTTCGTTAGAAATCATCATCTGACGCGAACTTTTGTTGTAAAAAACCTTGGTCACAAAATTCAGAAAAGCTCTATTCGCCTTTCGCTTGTTCAATAGTGGCGCCATATGAAAACGGGTGATCCCTGTTATAAACCAGGCAAATAAAAATATGGATAGAAAGATGGTTACCGCAATTATGCTGTCTATCCTTTCAATCAGCATGATCCCGGCAAAAAGAAAAACCAGGTCCTTAACTGGGAAAACCAGCCCCTTACCTACCCACCGGGATATACCCCGCCATTCACTATTAAAATTCAATACGTATTTTTCTTTTGACTTTGTGGGCAGATCAGCTTTTCTGGTTTCCAGATGTGCATGAAATAGCTTTCTTTTCAACTGCCAGACCAGTCCTTCCGACAACCGATCAGCATGATATTTTTCAGCAAATTGTGTTAGTAGCTTTACGCTTATGCAGAGAATAAAGACAAGGAAATAGGAAGTATGTCCACTTAAGTGTATGCCCGCCATTTCAAGTAATCTGCCTTTGCTGGAATCGAGCTGAAAGTGCAATACAAAAAAATCACCCACTAACAAGGTTAGAAAAAAGGCGGCCATACTTCCAGCTGATCCAAATAGAAAAACAGAAAGCGTTAGTCCGATATGCTGCTTTACATACTGATACAGGTACTTATTGGCCGCTAAATGTGAAGAATTTTTCATTATAACATCGCTTCTTGTAAATTGGAATGCATCTGATTCGATAGAAGCGATGCAATGGATTGTCCATCTGATAAGGCAGCCAGTTTTAGAACAGGTATAGTAGTATAATGCTGTACCTCTTTAATAAGCAAAGGACTGGTGGTAAAAATTCCACATATGGCCGATGGATACAGGTGGGCGGATTGCAGTACCGCAATACCATTGATGGCAGACAGGCTGTCGCCTGCAGAAAACACCACTCCTTCAATGGTAGATTTGAACGGAACATTATGAATTAGCATATTCGTTTCCCGCTGATATAACCCATCGGCTATTTCCATGATTACATAATCGGGTTCACAAGCCAGCACTTTAGACAAGCAAGATTCATAAAGGTCGAGCAACTCCTGTGTGCTGCATAAATAGGTGGAAGGAAAACCAAAATCACCGAAATCGGAAACCATATCAGCACCCAGGTCAAGTGCCAGATCACAATCTTTGGTATATACCGTTCCCGTTAGCTTAATGAAAGCTACTTTGAATCCGGCCTTCTTAAGGCCATGAACCATATAGGCTGCCGTAGTGGTTTTGCCGCTATCCATGGAGGATCCGAGCGACAAAATCACTTTGGTCGCGGAAGCTGATGCCCCTGTAAAAGACAACAGTTGTTTTGCTTTCAGGTTTTTGGTATTTATAATTTCCCCTGTTTGGTTTCGAACCAGACTAACCAATTTTATTACAGTGGGCCCCACTGAAGAAAACCTGGCGTGCATGCTGGCGATAGCTCCTACCGTTCCTCCCGCCCCGAGAATATGCAGTTCTCCCGTAACATCTTCAGGGATATATCCTTCGAATTGTTCCGTGGCATATCTTGTTCCAAATGCGGCCATAATTCTATCCCCGGGCATGATGGTAACATTTCGCTTACTGTCGCTTTGTATGTTTTTATGCTTGCCGATCTTGATGATTTCAAACACGCCCACATCGCCATCGATGGCTTTATAGTCATGCGGAATGTTCTGATCAAGGATATGTGTATGAATATCTTTACAGATATACGTGCGTTTAATTTTGCTGTTCATAAGATTTGTTTTTATCTGTTTGTGTTTTATTTTTTTTGACAGGCTTTTTATCTTTGTAGGTTTTGAATGCATACGACAGGCTGATCCCTGCGACATTGTAATTATCAAAGGCTCTTGAAGTTTTTCCTGTCGCCGGATTTAACACATTTATCTTCCGGAATTCGGTACTGAATAGGTTAAACTCTGTTTGTCGCATGTAGTAGAGGGAAAGAAACCAATTTTTCGAGATTTTACTGGAAGCGTTAAGGTATAAACGACCACGATGTAATCCATCGGGGCTTTGACGAACCAATACAGATCCGGCCGCATCATAATATCTTATCGTATTTCCACCCATATTGTAGTAAAGCCAATAAGAGGCGGATAGGTTCAAATTAAGAAAGGGGATACGCTTTTTATTTCCGATTCGGGAAATCCAAATGAAACGATTCCGAAATCTGGTTTCGTTTGCTGAGAACCATTCTCCCTGAATACTATTGGAAATAGAGAAGAGGCCCGCTACCGGAAATTTATATCCGACTCTTAAAAAGGAACGATTTGTGGAGGATTGCGTGGAGGGAAAACCGGTTTGCAGGTAGCCTCCCAGTACCGACCATCTTCTGGAGAGATCATAGCCCGCACTAAGGCTCTTTTGATTAAAATTGTTATTCCATGTATTCGAGATATCGTGCGAACGCAGGTAGGTAACTCTGAGATCAAGTTTAGGGCTGAGAGCCGCTTCTACAGACCCTGTGAGCCAGGCCCTCCACTGCGATTGAGCCATCAGGCCCAATCCCGTGAAAGAGAAAAGAATGAAGCAGCAGGTGAATTTCCAGCGTGTCATGAAGTTGCTTTATACCTAATAGTACACGCGGGAGGTAAAGATGTAACCGGGAAAAACATTTTTTTAAATGAAGAAAGGATCTTCTGTTGTGCTGAAAGTTGGTTTCAGAGGTAAGCATTCTCTTTTAAACTTTCAATCAACAGAAAGATCCTGTTCTATATATCCACCTGTATGTAACGACTTAATAGGTGTACCGCGTTTCACGGTTCTGTTCGCTCATCCATTTTCCTACGGCAACCAGCAACAGGGCTACCACAGCAAACATGACTACCAGAATAAGAGCATTGGATAGCGCAACAGCCATACCCAAATGTTCTGCATTCAGTAATGCATAAGGGAAAAATCCGGTAGACTCTCCTCTCATCAGAATAAAGCCTAAATAAATGGTGGGAAATACCAGCCAATGAAAGACTGACGTCCATTTCATCGTAATACGAGCCGTGGCATTCCACCAAAAACTCAGGAAGAAAAGAGGAATCAATGTATGCATGATCTCATTGATCATAAGTTCTGTTCCGGAAGCCTTCCATGCAAAACGAAAGAAGGTATTATAAGCGATGGCTGCCACCGACACGTATACCGCAATGGCAGTGAGCACAGATGCTTTAATAAAAAACTGTCCGGCCCCTAATCCTTTTGTAACATATAAAAAGGTACAGGCAATGGCTACCATCAAATTGGTAACTACTGAGTAATTGCTTAAAAGACGCAGCAGGGTTTCGCCAAAGGGATAAATACTGTTTGCGATCAGATGTGACGCATTGGCAATAAGAGCGGCCCAGGTCATCAGTGCCAGCATTCCAGCTTGACTTCTGATGGATAACATTTTACGTTTCATACGGTATTGGATTTAAAGTGATTTCGCTATTAAAACGACCAATAAATTCATAATCGTATGGAAATCAAAAAAATGCACATTAACCCAGAACCCGTTCTACAGGTTTTTGTATAGAAATACCGTACAATTACTTAAAACAATACGTTCCTCTACAAGGCATGTAGTTAAAATCAAGGTAGGAGATGCTGCGCCAGATCTTTGTCTGATAACAGTTCGGCAAGCGATTGTGGTAGTTTTCGATCGATCCATATATCCGGACGTATTCTCCCCTCGCAAATGGTTCCATTTCGATCTGCTTCCTGGCAAACAGACAATACCAGCATGGCATTATTGGAAAGATTATACGTAGCATTTGCAGTAGTAAGACCAGCAGTAGGCTCGCCGATCAGTTGTACTTCTGCCTTGCCTTTGAATGCCAGCGCAATGATTTCGCCAGAGCTGCTGGTGCGGGGACCAGTAAGTACAATTATTTTCTGTGGGATGGAACGTAGTGTATAGGCGGGTTTATTCAGTGTACAACGGGGATGCTTACCCTGAAATGCAGTACCATTTGAATAGGAAAACGGTACTTTTTCATGATTTCGGACAAAATAGCCGCACACCCCCTCGCCCAGTAAAGGGCCGATTCCGGCAAGCATTGGCCAGCAATTTCCTCCTGTATTTTGACGAAGATCTATAACCCAGGTCTTGATATGGCCATTATCCAATTCTGCGATCACCTGCTGGAGACTGTCTGCCATTATAGAGCAGACAGTCTCATCTGAGGTATTAATCCATGGCAGGGTTAAATAGGCTATACTATCCCCGCCACGTTCCGTTCGGATCTCTCCAACCAAATTGCTCAGGTCTGGAATGAATCGCATAAACGAGGTATCATTATTATATTCAGCCGCTTTTATGGCCGGCATGACGAAGCTGTGTCGTTCCTTCATTTGTGAAAAACACCAATTGATCACTTCATACGCAGCTTCGCAATTTATACTGGCCTGAAGTCTGTTGCGGGCTGCTTGTTGCAGGGTATCCCAAACAACCGCATCCCGTCTATAATAATTCCGCTCCATGAGTTGAAAGACCTCCTCCAGTAATTTCCCGGCATTGCTGATACAGGCTGCTTTTGTGCTTCCGGAAAAGGCCGAATTGTTATTTCCCAATGATGACTGGGCTGTAGAAAATAGCGGTAACAGGAATATAAAAAGAAGCAAACGCATAAGAGGTCGGGTTGGTTATGAAGGTAATGAGATGGTACGCACAATAATTTCCATAAAATCCGTGAAACTTTCTTTTTTAAGCCCTTCTGCGGGCTATTTTAATACCTTTGAATACCCAAAAAATGGAATATGAAAAGACTTTCCCTCGCTACGCTATCAATTGTTAGCTTTTTGATACTTTCCTCCTGCCAGGAAACAATCCAAACAGAGAAATCCGAAACCTCTCATGCTTTGATAGATGGACATCCCTCCTGGATCATGCAGGGTAATATTTATGAAGTAAACATACGGCAGTATACCCCCGAAGGAACTTTTAATGCCTTTGCCCGGCACCTGGAACGCTTAAAGGAAATGGGGGTACAAACCCTTTGGTTCATGCCCCTGAACCCCATCAGTAAAGTGGATCGTAAAGGAGCTCTGGGAAGCTATTATGCGGTATCGAGTTATTATGCGATCAATCCGGAATTTGGTACACTCGACGACTGGAAAGCGCTGGTAAACAAAGCCCATGCACTCGGTTTTAAGATCGTGATTGATTGGGTTCCCAATCATAGTGGCGCCGATCATGAATGGCTCACCAGTCATCCAGATTTTTATATGAGGGATAGTATCACAGGCAAGGCCCTTTCTACATTTGACTGGACCGATACACGTGAATTGAATTATGATAATGCGGCTATGCGTGACAGTATGATATCCAGCATGAAATACTGGATCAGGGAAACCGATATCGATGGATACCGGGTAGATGTTGCCTGGGGTGTACCGGATGATTTCTGGAAAAGATGCTTAAAAGAATTACGGGAAATGAAATCTGATCTCTTTTTATTAGCCGAAGCCGATGGCGGAAATTATCATGTGGATGGCTTTGATGCATCCTATCCGTGGACCATATTTCAGATGATGAAAAAAGTAGCTTCCGGAGAACGGAATGCCCTTGCACTGGATACCGTTATTCAGCAAATGGATACCAGCTTTCCCGCCAATGCGATCCGTTTATATTTCACCAGCAACCATGATGAAAATAGCTGGAATAAGGCTGATTTTGGCACCATGCCCGGTCCCAAACATGCCCCCTTCGCTGTTTTTACCCAAACGTATGCCAGAAGCGTGCCGCTCATTTATAGCGGACAGGAGGAACCGGTATTAGACAGTATCAGTTTCTTTTATAAGGATACGATCCATTTTAAAAAACTGGCACGGGCCGGCTTTTATAAGACCTTACTAAACCTGCGTAAAACGAATCCTGCCATGGCCGCTAACGTTCCTGCCCGGAAAATTAAGGCCGGAGATGAAAAATCTGTATTTGCCTATTTACGCGAAACTGAAGGCGGAAAAGTTTTGGTAATCCTGAATTTAAGCGCACAGGAGCAGACGATTAAAATACAGGACAAGAATTTACACGGCACCCCCTTTAATTTATTTATGGGAACCAGGGAACCGCTGAATGAAAACGAATGGAAACTGGAGCCTTGGGGCTATGTGGTATATACCTATTGATCAAACCTGCGATCCGGGTACCCCATACAGCTTTGTCCAGAGCGAATAGCTCATTTCGAATTTTAATTCTCCGGACGAAGGAGAAGCTACCTGTTGAAAACCTGCTGCCCGATAAAACTTTTCGGCACGGGTGCCACCATCTGTAGTTAGCCAAAGGGCTTCTTTAGATTGAAGAAAATACCAGAAGAGAGCTGTCTGAATCAAATATCGGGCAGCTCCTTTTTTTTCGAATTCCGGGTCTACAAATAGCGCCCACACATTATGCTTCACCAGATCAATGGAGCAAAAACCAGTGATGGTCGCTTCCTGAATAGAAACCCAGGTGCGACAAGGTGGTTGAATGAAGGCAGCATAATCTGTTTCAGAAAAGCGGGCAGGGTTAGATAATACGTTTTCCTTAACCCATAAACGTATCTCCATCAGGCGGGGAATGTCGGACAAAATAGCTTTTCTAACGACCATTTTTTCTGCGAACCTAACATAAAGTTATATGCAAGCAACGTTTTCTGTAGAAAGGGACTCAATTTTATATGAAATATCTTCTTTCCATATTACTATTCCTGTTCGCGGGTTCGCTGGCTTGTAAAAAGAATATCGAAAGCAGTATACTGGATGGCAATTGGAAATTGGTACAGGTTACCGATCGATCTACCCGGTTAAATATTACGCCGGTGGCAAATGCCGGAGCCACATTTAATCTACGTTTCGAAGGGTATAAATTTTCCGGAAATACATTTCGGAATAATTTCAGTTTGGGAAATTTCACCCTCACCAATGGAAATGAAATTCGCTTTGGCACTTATGTGCGTTCTGAATTAAATGAAGAAACTTGGGGAAAAGCCTTTTTTGAAGTGTTGTCTTCCTGCTTTATTCAATCCGTAACACCCTGCAGTCCCGTATACGTGGAATTAAAGCAAGACAGTATGATCTGGACCCAGCATATCTCTACATACGAGCTACGTTTTATCCGAACAAATTGATATACACACGGCTGTTATTAAAAAATGCCCGTTGCAGGGGTTACTTTTAGGCCCCTGCTGTATTAAGTGGTAACCGTTCCCCTTGAAAGCGCTCTAATGGGTTGCATGCCAACTAATTATTTATAAACCCATTAAAAATCATTTTATGGTACAGAAGACCTATTATAAGACAAAGGATTATTGCAAGGTGAAGTTTTCATTTGTAGTAGAGAATGCAGAAACTATTGAAATACTCGGTTTGAACAGTGACTGGGAAAATGCAGTGATCATGAGCAAGAAGAAGGACGGTAGTTTTACTGCAGACATTAATCTCCCCAAGGATTCCAAACACGAATTCAAGTATCTGGTGAACGAAACAGAGTGGCTGAATGAGCCGGAGGCAGATGCTGAAACCCCTAATGCTTTTGGTGGTACCAATAGTGTGATCTCCCTGTAATTCAATTGATCCCAATCGTTATCAATTATTAATTATCAATTGTCGTTTAGGCGATAATTAATAATTAATAATTGATATTTAACCCCGCTCCTGCCCTATTTTTGCCTTATGCAGGCAGATTCTATCAGCTTAAATAAGTTTATCAGCGATACCGGTTATTGCAGCCGTCGGGAAGCCGACCGGCTCATCGACGAAGGCCGTGTTGAATTAAATGGCTCTTTGGCGTTAAAGGGCAATCGGTATACCCCCGGAGATGAGGTTATTGTGGATGGGAGTATCATTTCGGTTGAAACGAAAAAGAAAGAGCGGCGAATATATCTGGCCTTTAATAAGCCTGCAGGCATAACTTGTACGACCGATACCGAAATTCCCGGTAACATCATTTCCTACATCAACTATCCCAAAAGAATATTCCCCATCGGTCGTTTGGATAAGGATTCTGAAGGTTTAATTTTCATGACCAACGATGGCGATATCGTTAATAAGATCCTGCGCGCGGGCAATGAGCATGAAAAGGAATATATAGTTCGGGTAAAGCAAGCCATCACCCCTTGGTTTCTGGAGAAAATGTCTAAAGGTGTTCCCATTTTGGATACCGTTACACAACCTTGCCGGATCACAAAATTGGGTACGCATGTTTTCAAGATCATTCTGATCCAGGGATTGAACCGACAGATCCGTAGAATGTGTGAGCATTTTGAATTTGAAGTGGAATCACTTCGTAGGGTGCGTGTCATGAATATTGAACTGAATCAATTGGCCCCTGGAAAATGGCGCTACCTGAGTGATGCTGAAATAAATTCATTAATGGAAATGGTGTCTCTTTCTACTAAAACCGCCACCCCTGCTCCATTGGTAAAACAGGTAAAAAGACCTTCCAGAAAACAGCCGGAAAAAGACAGTACGGATCAGCACATTAAAGGTAAAGTGAAGGAGAAAGAGCGCTCCAAACCAAAGAACTCTTCCTTTAAAGAATATCGCAAGAATCGAAACAAACGATAATATCAAAGCCGTAGCAATCCTGCTTTATATAAACCACTTACCGGTTTATTATCCCAGAACAATTCGAAATCATCCCAGCCTTTGTCTTCATAACTGGCTTTAATTTCCGAAAGCAATGGTGTTTTACCGGCACCAACAGCCATTTTCGGCAACCATTCCAGCAGCCATTGTCCACGATCCAATTCCAATGAGATCTTAAATTGATTTTTGGTTGTGCTGAAGTTGATGGAGACCATTTCACGACTATTGCCCTTTTTGGATTGCGTGAAATATTCCACCTCTCCAATAATTCCTGTCCACACAATTTTTGCATTGGGATTATAGGAAAGCAATTCATCTGTCTTTAAAATATTGCTGATATAGTCGGGCGAAACAGTTGTTTTGGGCACTTTAAAATCAAACCATTTGTGTAAGGGATCTTCGATACACAACCCATGCATGTAGTTAAACAGGGCTTTACGTAAGCCTTCTCCAAACAATTCATGATCCGCTCCGGTAGGATCTTCATGTATCAGATCGTTATTCGCAAAGGGGGCCAGCGTTTCCTGTACTTTTTTCACCTGATACTTTTCGGGCTCCATCCCTACCGGACTGTGAGCCGTCATAGTAAACAGATGCCAATAGGCCGATTGCATAACCCCATGCTTGAATAGTTGACGCACCATTTCTAAAGAGTCAATGGTTTCCTGCGCTGTTTGCGTGGGAAAGCCATACATAAGATAAGCGTGTACCATAATGCCGGCTTCCGTAAAATGACGGTTTACCCGGGCCACCTGCTCAACTGTAATACCCTTTTGGATCAATTTCAATAACCGGTCACTGGCCACTTCCAGTCCTCCCGAAACAGCAATACATCCAGACGCTTTAAGCAACAAACAAAGATCACGGGTAAAACTTTTTTCAAAACGTATATTCGTCCACCAGCTCACATTTAAGCGCCGTCTCAATATCTCCAGTGCCAATTCGCGCATTAATGCTGGTGGTGCAGCTTCATCCACGAAATGAAACCCATTGGTGCCGGTTTGCCGGATCATATGCTCCATACGGTCGCAAAGCATGCTGGCGGTTAATGGTTCATAATGACGGATGTAATCCAGACTGATATCACAGAAGGTACATTTGCCCCAATAACAACCATGTGCCATGGTCAATTTATTCCAGCGGCCGTCACTCCAAAGCCGGTGCATGGGGTTCACTACTTCAATGGCAGAAATATATTTTTCGAGTGGCAAACCGGCATAATCAGGTATTCCGGTCTCCATTTGTTTATAATCTCGTACCAGCTCCGAATTCTTCATGACTACTTTACCATCTTGCAGGAGTAACGTACGTTTGAGCTCCTCAGCCGTTTTTGTGCCCTGAATAAATCCGATCAGATTCTCCAGAGGGGCTTCGCCATCGTCGAGTGTTATAAAATCAACAAAATCAAATACACGTATATCCGTAACACTTCTCAATTCGGTATTCGCATATCCGCCCCCAAGTGCTACTTTAATTTCGGGATGATTGTTCTTGATCCATTGACCACAACGTAATCCGGCATACAAATTACCGGGAAAAGGAATCGAAATGGCCAACATTTCAGGATGGTATTCCTGAATCTTTTTTTCAAGAAGTTCCACAGTAATGGTATCGATGAATTGCAAAGGACCATTCAGACTATCCAAAAGGGGATCGAAGGAACCAGCAGAGCGACCGAGCTTTTCTGCATAGCGGCTGAATCCAAAATGAGGATCCACTATTTCTTTGATAAAGTCGGCCAGGTCTTCGAGATACAAAGTAGCGAGATGTTTAGCCTGGTCCTGAACGCCCATTGAACCAAAGGCCCATCCCAGATCTGACACCTGCTGAAACCGTTGGGCTTCCGGTAGCCAACCCCTTGCAGCGATTCGATGGGCCAGTGTAGGGTTTTGACCCTGTAAAAATTGTATGACAGACTCGATACTGTCTAAATAAAGTTCTTTAAAGGAAAATATCCTGCGGGCATTCGAAGAAGCCGTTTGAATAAACGGTGAAGCCTGTAAAAACACGGCAGCCAGCATATCCCGTTCGAACAGCCGTAAAGTAACTTCAATTCCCAGATCGGCCTGGGCCGCAACAATATTCCGGGTATTAAAAAAACCTTTCAGGTATGCAGTGGCAGGATAAGGTGTATTCAACTGCGTAAACGGGGGAGTAATCAATAAAATTGCTGCTTTCGCCAATACCGAAAATTTTAGCGAATGTATTTAATATCAGCGAAAATCGATCAGTTTGTATTAATTCTGCTGAGGGGGAAAGAAAAGCGGAATCTCAATGATTGTTTCGATCCCATCATCTGATTTTATCTGGCGCATGATTCCGTTATAATATTCCAACCGGGAGTTTAAATTAATCAGATCCGGGCTGTCCACCAGGGTTATAAAATTAAACGCCCGATCATTCTGTTGCAAACGAAGTCTGATGATTTTTCCGGAATAATTCACCGAAACGGATATCTCTGAACTATTGGAATTGGATTTATGCATAATGAGATATTCCTGTATGATCCGGAGTAATCCGAGTTTGTCCAGATTTGAAATGGTATCAACAATCGCATCAATATCCTCCAACCAAACTGTAATATTATTTTTTTGGCTGAAATTCTCCAGATACTCACGCAAACCATCTTCAAAACTGATATCCAGAAGCGCAGTTGGTAACAGGGCATTGCAGAGATCGTCCAATTCTTCAACAGCCTTTCTGGTGCTGGTTTTCACTAACTCATTCTCTGCAGTAAGAGACGATTTTTTCGAAATATCATCTACCACCAGGCGGGCAGCATTCAATGTTTGACTTACACTATCACGGAGTGCTGAAACAATGGCAGCCCGTTCTGATTCCTGAGTTTCAATGATCGAGCGCAAAATGGCCCTTCGTTGTTTTTTTTCGCTTTCATGCACCGCTTGTAATAATTGCCCCTGGAAAGAATAGATCACAAAAACAAAAAATGTGGTAAGCAAAAAGGAAATCAGTATCGCCCGATGTTGCACCTCATCCAGCAAGGCATCGGATAAGCGAAAATGGTCTGAATGAACCGGACAAACCGCTAAAATAATAACCAGATTTACAACGGATAGAATAAAATAAAGCACGGTCCGAAAATCACTTTGTTCATTGCGGAAAATGTATAAAAAACTAACAATATAGGGGAAATAGTAAAGTAATGCACCGCAGCGGGTTCCTAAATGAAAACAAAGATAAAACACCAAAAAGTTGAAGGCCAGAATGGGAAGCAGCCGGGCGATTTTTACATACCGGAATCGTTGCAGTACCAAGGCTATACCAAAAACCAGCAAGGTAATGACATATACCACAAAAGCGTCATAATCCTGATAGGGCTCAAATAATACCATAATAGCATGCGCCAAAACAACCAGCGCTGCTACCAAAATGAAAAAACTGAAACTACTCAGCGAATACTTTCCAAATTGAAAGGAACTATTCGGCTGAGAAGGATTATTGAACATAACCAATCTGTTTTACCGTTCGCTTTTACCTTGAATCGAAATAGCTGCTTATCCTGATAATTAAATATCCAAAGCCTGATATTCAAATTCATGTACACTATGAAGTTAGTTCAAATGATAAAGAAAAGAGGGAATTTTATTGTTTAATACTTTTTCAATAATTCGTCACATTATGTAGCTGATCGCAATCTTTTACTGTATTCATATTGCAGGTCTTCATGTAACCCAGCCAGCAATTCCTGCAGTTTTTTAATTTGTCCCTTATATAAATTCAGGATTACAGGATGTTGCTCAAAGGGTATGCCGGAGGCTTTCAAGGTTTCACAAAAATGCAATCGAAGTTCTATCTCGGTTTCTTTAACCACGCTGTATCGACAATATTTATTTATGGTTCTAACGATCTTCCGTAACGTTTTCTTTGCAAAATAAAGATGTGTGGCATTCATTTCCGAAAATGCTTCCCCGATCTCTTCCTTTATATTCCGAACAAATGAGGCTTCATCCTGTTGCTCAAAAAGTAAATAGGTGAGTAATTCTTTATTTTCTTTCTTAAACCGGGTGAGCCGCAGACAGATATCCACCAGTTCTTTGGGCTTTAATTGCTGCAATTCGGTCCTGATCTCATTTATAGAAGCTGATTTCATATACTGTACTTATTGCAAAATGGCAGAATGTTTTAAAAAGCGAAGAAACCAATCGGGATTCTTTATAATATCATTGTGACCTCTTTTACTATGAATGAAACAAATGGCCGCCCGATTTAAATCCGCATCCTGCAGCGCCGGTTCTTCCTTTAATAAAAAATCTATTCCCTTTTCCCGGAGATCCTTCATCCAATTCAGGCTTACTTCTTCGGTTCCTCCCCCACTACTGGTGTAAAAATGTATAAAATGGCGACCAAATCCACCCATTACCCATCGTTCAAAAAGAGGCACCTGGCCATACAAACCGTCAAACAAAACTATTTCCTGAATGGGGACAGCCCCGTGATCGGCAATTGCAGACATTACTTTGTAGGCACCACTATGTCCGGCCAGTACTATATGTCCGGGAATGGCACCGTCTTCAACCACCTGTTCCTTCCGAAGTTTGGAGAGAATATCCTGGACCAATGCACGGAATTCCCCCTCTCTTTCCAATTTACCCCCATACGAATCCGGAGCGTTTACAGCCCCTTCCGGAAATACCAGGATAGCGTTTTTTCCTGCTTCCAGAAATTGACGTTTCAATTCAAAGACGCGTAAACTGCTGTCGATATTATTAAACCAGCCATGAAACCAGAATACCATATCTACGGTACCGCCGGGCTTAAAATGCGGTGGAATGAGGATGTATACTGAACTGTCGTTATAATGTGGATCGAATGGATAGGATCTGTTATCATAAAAATGCCCATTCAATCGATTCGTATCGGGAAAAGAAGTATGTAAGGAATGAAACCTCCACTCCCTGAAACCGGCTGCTGACTGCCCATAAAGAGATAAGGAACTTAGTAAAAAGAAGAAAATGAATATTCGTTGCATAGAGCCGTTGGTTATTTATGCCTAAGCGATAATCGGGTAAAGATAAAAAAATACGTGCAGACGATTGCCTGCACGTACCCAACAGTAGAATAACTTACTTGCCTTTCTGCATACTATCGACTGTGGCCTTAAATCCCTCCTCATAACCTGTTGTTACAAATTCCGGATAGGCTTTATTAAATTTTGCACTGCTGAATTTATAGTCGGCCTCATTTTGATATAACATTTCGTGATTCTCCTTAATTATTGGATTAAACCAGCCGATTATTTTTAAAATATTCTTTGAAATAACACTATAACGCGGCTTCACCTTACAAACCCCGGCGGCTATTTCCATTAACTGCTTTCCGCTTAACGCCCTGCTATCGGTCGGCAAATGCCATACCTGTCCAAAGGTGTCATTTTGATTCCCTAAAAATACCATGGCTTTTGCGGCATCTGGTGTATAGGTAAAACTATGGACCCTTTCGGCATCCAATAACCATTGTGCTGCCTTACGTTTGGCGTATTTGGATAAAACCATTGCATTGAGATAACTATTGGTTGTATCCGGACCATAAAAATCGGCTGATCGTACGATCATTGTTTCAAAATTACCCTTTCCATGTTCTTTCATTAATTGCTCCGCTATTTGCATACGTAACATACCTTTCCTGCTACATGGATTATAGGGCGTTTCTTCCGTCATCCAGCCATCAACTTTACCATACGCGTAAACGTTGTCGAAAAATATCAATCTCGACTTGTAGTGCCTGCAGGCATCTATGGCATTTTTAATGATAACAGGCCACTGTTTCTCCCATACTTCTGCATTGTATTCAAGTCCAGCAGTAAGAAAAGTCATTTCAGCGCCCCTGACCACCTCAAATACTTTGTCGCGGTTCATCAGATCGGCCACGACAATATGGTCGGTATCATGTACTTTTTTCGGGTGACGGCTGGCCAGTTTGATAACGCCGGTATACTTTCGGACTTCACGGGTGGCCAAACGGCCAATGATTCCAGAGGATCCCAGGATGGTTTGCATGGTTAATATTTTTGATAAAATTATCAGGCAGGGATCAAACCACCATCCTTTTTGCCATGTATTAACCTCATCGGCGGCACGTTTTTTTCTCGCTGAATTGGCGTGAAAAAACGATGGTTAATCCAAATGAACCTATTTTGAAAGGGGGCGAATCAGTTTTACCGTGTCGCCGACACGCCACTGCCTGTTCATGTCAAATATTGCAACCGTTGTTCCATCAGGCAATTGCATCACATATTCATAATAAACGCCATGAAACAATTTACGGGTAATGGTTCCTGCTAGTCCGGATTCCGTTGCCGCGGCAATGCGCAGTTGCTCTGGTCTGATTATCTGGAAGCTATGGGCCTCTGTACTCACAGGGTCGGCCAGATCACGGAGGGGTCCTTCTACCAGATTATATTTACCCAACAACCCAGCCACATAAGCATTTGCGGGATGCTGGTAAATCCATTCCGGACTTCCTTCCTGTATCAGTTTTCCCTCCTGTAAAACAAGTATTCGGCTGGCCCAGGAAAGAATATCCGGGGCATCATGCGAAACCATAAAGCAGGATAATTGCAAGCGCTCTTCCATTTGCAGAAGTACCTGTTTCATAATGGTCCGGTGCTGACCATCGAGATTGGAATAGGGCTCGTCGAGCAAAATTAATTCCGGTTGCATGGTCAGGATACGCGCCAACGCAATGCGTTGTTTTTCGCCACCCGAAAGTTGATGTGTTTTCCGACGCAGTAAATGAGCAATATCACAGGTTTGATAAATCAAATCTGCTTCCCTCTCAGAAAGCTTATTGGCATACTCCAGTAAGTCGAATACCTGATAATTATTGTGTAATTCAAAATGCTGCGATAGATACCCGATTCTCGGATGACCTGGAATAAGCTTCTCCAGTGGCCCTTCCACCTTTTTTCCCTTAAAGTACAGTTTTCCGCTCCCGGCTTGCAGTAACCCTGCCATTAGTTTTAGCAAGGTTGACTTACCTGAGCCGGTTTCGCCGATTATGGCCAGTTTCTCCCCCACAGAAACAGAAATGGAAAGAGGATGTAACACCCACTTATCCAGCGAATAATAACCAACATTGTCCAAGGTAAGAAGATCCATAGTTTCGTTGTAGGGTGATACACGCAGAAGACAGCCTAAAATGCTCAAATATAGTGCAGAAGCGAGAATTTTTCCGTACATTTGCCATGTTAATTGAGTTCCTAGCTTCTGTCAGTGAACCTGCACTTGTTATTTTTCGGCTAATTTCATTCACACCTGCCTACTGCTCAACTTTCTCATCATAAAAATTTCATTTGTATGAATTTGTATGTTTCCAACTTGAGTTTTAGTGTTCAGGACAGTGACCTGCGCAATCTTTTTGAAGCCCATGGCGAAGTAAGTTCAGCTAAAGTGATCACAGACCGTGAAACAGGTCGTAGCCGTGGTTTTGGCTTTGTTGAAATGACCGATAAAACGGCCGCAGAAACAGCTATGAATGCCCTGAATGGCTCCATGGTTGATGGCCGCCAGTTGAAAATTACCGAAGCACGCCCTAAAGAACCCAATCAGGGAAACAGAGGTGGCCGCTGGTAATGTATCGTCGTTTTCACTATTAAAAAGCTTTTAACATGACAAGTGAGTTAATAGAAAAGTTTCTGAGCAGTCCGGCCAGAACACAAAAAAAGATTTCTATACATTTCAAACAAAGAAAAACCGTAACAGGTATTTTTTTGAGAACAGATGATTTCAATGAGTTGAAATCAAAAAACTTCTGGAGAATTGTTGCCGATTCCAAACTGGATGAGTTTGAAAAAACAAAAGACAATAGTCTGGCCCGTATTTACAATGGCGCTGAATTTACACGACTTAGTGATAATTAATTGAACTGAAAAATTCTACTTATGTTCACACTGACCTGGAAAAAATATGTTCCGGTATTACACATTTTACTGAAAAGATCTTCCAAAGAAGACCAGACCATCCGTTTAAACGAATCCGATTTCAAACGGGCTGCCGGGGGAAGAAAAACACGATTCAGTTTTTCTTCAACCATTGTAAGGAAAGGCAAAGTGGAGTTCAAAACCACCCAATCACCTATTGCTAATCAACTCATCGTTTTACTGATGGAAAGCGATCAAACGAAGGAGTTCATGCGAAACAATGATCTGGAGTTTAGCATGACCAATGATTTCGACCTGATAATCAAGAATATTAATCCGGTGACGGTGGCTGTTGAGGAAGAAGCCAACTGATTCAACCCGCAAATATTTCAAAGAGACCCATTCCGGAAGAATGGGTCTCTTTTTTGCTTAATGCATCCAATACGATTTTGTTTCCGTCACTTTACCTGTAATTGTATCCATATTTCGAATCAGCGAAGCAATGGTTACACTTTTGTTTTCAACTGGTAACCCGATCATCAGTTTCCCGGATGAGGAAATATAAAACTGACTCGGTTGTATCATTCCATTTTGTTTGAGCAACTGGGCATGCTGCAAATCCCCATCTCCGGGTGCCGGACCCAAATTCACCGTGAACCAGATATAATTGGTACTTGGTGTTATTTCAATAGCAATAGGAATATCCAGGCCATCCTTCCGTATGGTTAATTCATATTTCTCCTGCCCCTCTGTAGTGTTGAGGTCCTTAATGGTATAGCCAGCCGTAACCAGTAAATTTCTCAATCCCTTGCGATCAATTTTGGGGCAATCCTGCTGCTGGCTGAAAGCTGAAATAAGTACTACTAAAAGTGCGGCTGAAAAGCCAATAAATGCGGAACGAATATTCATGGGGCATATTTAGGTGTATGAAAAGAAGATACATCCAAACTTACCGTGGAAAAGTTCCAGAAATAATACCTGCTACAGGGTATTTTAGGCCGTGAATGTAACTTTACGTTCCGCAAATAGAATTCTGGATTGTACCAGCGTCGCAATCACTTGAAAAATCCCCATGGTAATGAAAAGTGTATGAAAAGAAAGATAATACACCAGCGTACCACCGATCAATACAGCTAATCCGGTTACGATCTGCGACTGACCACCGGCCAATCCCCAGGCATAGCCATTATTCTTATCGTCGAGTGTTTGGGCAAACAGTGTATCCCAGGTGGGCGTGGAAATAGCTTCGGCAACACCCAATCCGGCTTGTACCAGAAAAAGTTGAAACGGGCTGGACACGCCTAAATAGCAGAAAGTAAAAATGGCATTTAGGGCATATCCCAATACCATGACCTGCGCCTTATATGGCTTATTGTTTATATATCTGCCTGTCAATATGTAACATACGCCTGTTACGATAAGAAATACAGCCCAGGCCCAGGTAATATCAAGAATATCACCCCCTACTTTTTCCGTAAATATAGCCAGTAGCGGCCCCAGCATACCTTCTCCAAAATACCAGATATTAGCGCCTAACAACAGAATACGGCTTAGCTTATTAAGTTCCATACAAAAAGAATTAAAAAAGGGGGTCAGTATTCTGACTCCCCTTTTATGAAAAAGTTTAACCGAATGTTAAACCGGTCTCGAAAATCTGGTTTGATGCTGTTGCGGTCTTCTGCGGTTACTACCCTGCGGCGCACCAGCCGGCTTGCGCACCACTCCGGCAGGAGGCATTTTTTGATCGAATGCAGACGACGGTAAATCTATGGGAGCCACCTGAACCGGAATGGTTTTCCGTATCAGCTTCTGGATATCGTTCAGAAAAGCTCTTTCAGAACGATCACAGAAGGAAATGGCTTTACCGGCAGCACCGGCGCGACCGGTACGACCAATTCTGTGCACGTAGGTTTCCGGTACATTGGGTAACTCAAAATTGAGCACATGACTCAGTTCATCAATATCTATACCACGGGCAGCGATATCAGTTGCCACCAGTACCCGGATCGTACGGTCTTTGAACTGCTGTAACGCCCGTTGACGTGCATTCTGTGATTTGTTTCCATGAATCGCTTCTGCCTTGATTCCTGATTGCTGCAGTTTCTTCGCTACTTTATCAGCAAAATGCTTCATTTGGGTAAATACCAGTAATGAGTCGATCGCAGGGTCATTCAGCAAATGGATCAATAAAGCCATTTTATTTCCCTTGTCCACAAAATATACGGATTGATCGATCATTTCGGCGGTGGTTGAAACCGGAGTCACTTCCACTTTCACCGGATCTTTTAATAACACATTGGCCAATTGCTGGATTTCTGGCGGCATGGTGGCCGAGAAAAACAGGGTTTGACGACGGGTCGGCAATTGCGCGATCACTCTTTTTACATCGTGCACAAATCCCATATCAAGCATCCGATCCGCTTCGTCCAGAATGAAATAACGTATATCTCTGAGTGAAATATGTTTTTGTTGCATCAGGTCCAACAAACGACCCGGAGTAGCCACCAGAATATCAATACCAGCATGGAGGCTTTGAACCTGACTGTGCTGCGATACCCCTCCAAAAATCACGAGAGAACGCAGTTTCAGGTGACGGCCATAAGCTTGTATGCTTTCTCCGATCTGTATGGCTAATTCCCTTGTAGGGGTAAGGATCAGGGTTTGAATTTTCCGTTGGTGAGACGGTTGATCCTGCTTTGCCAGATGCATTAATTGCAATACCGGAATGGTAAAGGCCGCAGTTTTACCGGTACCTGTTTGGGCGCAACCCAACAAATCGCGGTGTTCTAAAATAGCCGGAATAGACTTTTGCTGAATGGGTGTAGGTGTTTCATAACCTTCTTCATTCAAAGCACGTAAAATAGGCTCAATGAGCGCTAACTCAGTAAATAACACAATAAAATATTTAAATTAAAAATGTGATAAGGCTGCCGCAGAAGGGCACATTATCTGCCTTAGGTTAGAACATCACAATATTTGAGAAGAAAACTAAACAAACAGCGGGCGCTATAACTATAAGAAATGCAAATGTACAAAAAAGAAACGGTTCTGCCGATTAATTCCGACAGAACCGTATAATAAACTAACATTCAATGCTTCGGCTACAGGTTTGAATCGTGGATAGATGCGTTTTAATCATCATCCTTTTCTTCATTCCCCTCCTTCTCTATTCCCCCTTTTTCAGCGGCATCACCGGTGGCCCCTGCCGTGCCATTGGATATTTCGATGTGCCTGATCCGGCCCCCATAATAGCCTGTTCTGATCATAGCCACTGTACTTAAAAGGGCGGCAAGAATGGTTATCAACACGAGCTTATTAAACAGATTATTCTTAACATAAAATACCACCAAACTGATCAACGCCAGTATGCCGGTTATACCCATAAGAACCATTGCCAATTCCGCCGCTTCCTCATGCAGTTCCATCATTTGTTCTGAAACACCAGGCAAATGCTCAACGGCTTCTTCAGCCGGTTCGCCTGTTAAAAATACCGGGATGGACAATGCGGCCATTATAACAATGATCACTAAGGAAACATATTGAAGGTTCTGTTGCTTTTTTACGATACCCCACAGGAGCAGGGCGCTGCCGATCATACTTCCAATTATAGGGAAATGATTCAACAGCAAATGAATATAGGTTGCATTCATTGCTTTTGATTTAAAATGAAAAAATGATTACCGGGAGATCAGATCATTCGGGGAGGTTGCCAGATGGCCTTATCAAAAGACTGGCCAGCAGGATTCAGATATCTTGCCTGAGGCAAACCATCCATTAACTCTCTGGAAAGATCGTACTCCATCTGAATGGGCGTTTCCATCACCGGCCAAAAGTTGTTGGCAAAATGATCCAGAGACTTGAACGGGAGTTCCTCGTCCTGGTCGGCATCTGAGTCGGAACCATCTTCCATAACGTAATGTTGCCAAAAAAAATGAGTAACCGCTTGCGGGCGACCATCTTCCTGATGATCGAGAAAATGAATCAGTAGATTTGGCAAGCGCAAAAGTTCCATTGCTACCGGAAAGGTAGACAGATAGAGGGTTAATAATAACCCGGCCAATATCTTCTTAACGTGGAACATGATTCAATGTAATCATAACCGCTGAATGCAGGTATGACATAAATCACTGTACCGGTAGAAAAGGGATTATTTATAATATTCTTAACGCCCATGCCTGATTGAAGTGGTAACATTATATCACTTCCCGAACCTTAATGATATGAACAGGGCAAAGGGACGCTGCTTTTTCATTTACCTCACGCTCCTCCTCTCCCACCTGTGTGGTCCAGAACCCACGTCTGTTTTTAGCATCAAGCAAAACACTTCTTCCATCTTTCTTTGACATCTGCCAGCGTTGCGGAGCCACTTCCACACAGTAGTTACAGCCAATGCATTTATCTCTTTGTTGGGTAATGCTGATCATGATTTATCTGTTTCGGATTCCGCTACCACTTTATATAATTTATCTGAAGGTTTAATGGGTACCTCCAGTGGAAAAGCACAGAGATCGCCTTTCTGGGCTAATGGGGCGGCCCCCTTATCATTCACATGCAAGGACCTTACCTGTGTTTCCACCACACCTGTATTTCGTCCAATGATCAGAACATTGTCGCCTACTTCAAGCGGGTAGGCCTCGATTTTGAATTCGGCAATTTTAGATTTGGGATAATAATGATGTCCTTTCCCCAAATAGATCTTTCTGGTGGTGGCTTTAGATCCTGGGCCATCTGTCCATTCTCCCAGTAATTTTCCCGTAAAATAACCGCCCCAAAATCCTCTGTTATAAACCTGTTCCATGCGATGCATCCAAACAGCCACTTTTTCCTGATCGTAATTACCGGCATAATACGCGTCAATTGCTTCCCGGTAACAGGCTGTAACTGTTTTCACATAATCGGCACTCTTTCCCCTTCCTTCCAGCTTCAATACTTTTACACCGGTTTCGATCAATTCATCTAAAAAATTTATGGTACAAAGATCTTTCGGCGACATAATATATTCATTGTCGATCTCCAGTTCATGCCCCTCTTCGAGATCGACCACTTTATATTTTCTCCGGCAATTTTGAACGCAGGCCCCCCGGTTGGCTGAGGCATTTTGGGTATGTAAACTTAAATAGCATTTTCCACTAACAGCCATGCATAGAGCACCATGTGCAAACACTTCAATTTCAACCAGCTTTCCTGATGGACCGCAAACTTTTTCCTGTTCAATGGCCTCACAGATCATTTTTACCTGGCGAAGACTCAATTCACGCGATAACACCATCACATCGGCAAAATGCGCATAAAATTTTATGGTTTCAAAGTTGGTTATATTCAATTGTGTAGAGATATGAACCTCCATACCAATAGATCGTGCAAAGCCGATGGCTGCCTGGTCTGCCACGATCACTGCGGTAATACCGGCCTTTTTTGCTTCACGGATCATGTTTTTCATTAAAGAAAGATCATGATCGTACAGAATAGTATTGATGGTTAAATAGGACCGCACCTGATGCGTTTGACAAATTTTACTGATCTCGCCGAGGTCTTCCAGTACAAAATTCATCGTGGACCGGGCACGCATATTCAATTGTTCCACACCAAAATAAACGGCATCAGCGCCTCCTTGAATGGCGGCCATTAAACTATCAAATCCCCCTGCAGGAGCCATCAATTCCACCTTCCCTGAATGCTTCATCGGTTTTTTCGGCAAATCTATACGCCTCCCCCAAATTTTTTCATGAGTTTACTCAGTTCTCCGATCCCATAAAAGCATTAAAACCATTTCATTTACTATTTCAGTGGGTGTTTTTAGCTATCTTCCTGCCCTAAAATTCAGGACATGAAACGTTCATTGCTGTATTTGCTTTTTACTTCATTCGCATTTCATTCCATTTATGCCCAGGACAAAAAAACGGCTGCGAAATGGGATGTCAACAATCCGGAGGGGCCCTACAAACAGGTTCAATTCACCGTAAATGAGGGCACCTGGATGAATCTGGATCTTTCGCCCGATGGTAGTACCCTCGTGTTTGACCTGCTGGGAGATATCTATTCGATACCTGTAAATGGCGGGAACGCGACCGTTTTAAGGACAGGACATGCTTTTGAAGTTCAACCGAGGTTCAGCCCTGATGGAAGAAAGATTTTATTTACTTCTGATGCAGGGGGTGGAGATAATATCTGGGTGATGAACAGCGATGGCAGCGGTGCCCGTCAAATTACGAAAGAAAATTTCAGGTTATTGAATAATGCCACCTGGACACCCGATGGCCAATACATTATTGCCCGAAAGCATTTTACATCCGGTCGCTCCCTGGGTGCAGGGGAAATGTGGATGTACCATATCAGTGGTGGAAACGGTCTGCAGTTAACCGCCCGAAAAAATGACCAGCAAGATGTTAATGAACCGGTGGTTTCTCCAGACGGACGTTATCTCTATTTCAGTGAAGACATGTATCCCGGCGGGTTCTTTCAATACAATAAGGACCCCAATAATGAGATCTTCCAGATCCGTCGCTTTGACCGCGAGAAAGGAACGATTGAAACCGTTACCGGCGGACCAGGCGGAGCCGTAAGGCCTCAGCTTTCACATAACGGCAAATTCTTATCGTTCGTAAAGCGCATCCGCACCAAATCAGTCCTGTATATCAGGGATCTGGCAACCGGACTGGAATGGCCGGTATATGATGAACTTTCTAAAGATCAACAGGAAGCCTGGACCATTTTTGGCATATATACAGGTTATGCCTGGTCGCCCGATGACCAATCCATTTTTATCTGGGCCAAAGGCAAGATCAAAAAAATCGACGTGAATGCTGTTAATAAATCAACGGATATTCCCTTTACCTGCAATGTAAATCTGCGCATATATGATGCCGTTCGCTTTCAGCAGGAATTGAATCCGGAGAAGTTTACCGTGAATATGATACGAATGGCGCAAACCTCTCCTGATGGAAAATGGCTGGTATTTAATGCGGTGGGGCATCTCTGGAAAAAACAATTGCCCGATGGCGTTCCGGAGCGGGTCACCCATTCGACTGATTTTGAATTTGAACCCTCTTTTTCTCCGGATGGCAAAAGTCTCTTATATACTGCCTGGAACGATGAGAAGGCCGGTGCTATTTACCGCATCGATTGGCAGGAAACTAAAACAGCGCAGCAATTAACTAAAACTGCCGGTATTTACCGTCAGCCTGTTTACTCCGGTAATGGCGGTTATATTGTTTTCAGAAAAGAGGGGGGCAGCGATGCGCTGGGGCCTGCTTTTACGGCACAACCCGGTATTTATATGATGAAGGCGGATGGTACAGAGGAACGATTTGTACGAAGTGGCGGTGACAATCCCCGATTCAGTAAAAACGGAGAGCGTATTTTTTATCAGACCGGATCCGGTCTGGCCAGTTGCAAGTTGAATGGAGAAGATGATAAAACACATATCAGGAGTACTTATGGCAATCAGTTTACGGTATCACCAGATGAAAACTGGATCGCCTTTGTAGATCTGCATAAAGCCTATGTTGCGGCCTTCCCGAAAACAGGTAAAACAATCGAATTGGGTAGTGGCACCGGCGATTTCCCTGTAAAAGTGGTCAGCAAAGATGCCGGCTTCAATTTACATTGGAGCAACGACAGCAAAAATATGTATTACACATTGGGATCGCAGTATTATACCATTGATCTGGCTGATAGATTTGATTTTATTGCCAACAAACCCGACTCACTTCTTCAAATACCCGAAAAAGGTTTGAATATCGGCTTAACCATTGCCACCGATAAGCCTACCGGTTTGATCGCACTTACGAATGCGCGTATCATAACAATGAAGGGATCCGAAGTGATTGAGAATGGCAGTATTTTGATCGATGGTAATATTATAAAAGCCATTGGAAAGAATATAGCCATTCCTGCCGGCGCCAAACGAATTGATTGCAAAGGGAAAACGATTCTGCCGGGATTTATTGATGCCCATGCGCATGGCGGGCATTTCCGTTCCGGTATCACACCGCAGAAGCATTGGCCCTATTATACCAATCTCGCATTCGGTGTTACCACCATGCACGACCCATCTGCTAACAGTGAAATGGTATTTGCGCAAAGTGAATTGGTTAAAGCCGGAGAACAGGTAGGCCCGCGGGTGTTTTCCACCGGAACCATACTGTATGGCGCCGATGGTAATTTCAAAGCGGTGATCAACTCCATCGATGACGCCAGGAGCGCTCTTCGCAGAACCAAAGCATTGGGTGCCTTTTCTGTAAAAAGCTATAACCAGCCACGTCGTGAACAGAACCAACAAGTTATTCAGGCCGCCCGTGAACTGAATATGGAAGTGGTGCCCGAAGGTGGTTCTTTCTTTTATCACAATCTGGCCATGATCCTTGATGGTCATACCACCATTGAACATAATTTGCCGGTAGCTCCTTTATACAACGATGTAATCGAATTGTGGAAACGCGCTCAAACCGGATATACCCCTACCCTGATCGTAAATTATGGTTCTGTAAGCGGAGAATATTATTGGTACCAACACAGTAATGTTTGGGAAAATAAGAAACTGTTACAATTTACGCCACGTACTACCATTGATACCAGAAGCCGATTCCGTACCATGATCCCGGAAGAAGAATACACCAATGGACATATACTCACGTCTGAAAGTCATAAAAAGCTGATGGATGTTGGGGTAAAGGTTAATATGGGGGCTCATGGACAAATTCAGGGTATCGGGGCCCATTGGGAGATATGGATGATGCAGCAAGGGGGTATGAGCAATTTTCAGGCACTGCAAACGGCTACTATCAATCCGGCAATAAGTCTTGGTTTAAATAAATATATCGGATCCCTGGAAACCGGCAAGCTTGCCGATCTGATCGTTCTGGACAAGGATCCTTTATTGAATATACGTAACACGGAATCCATTCGCTACACCATGGTAAATGGCCGGCTGTTTGATACAGCAACCATGAATGAAAATGGCACCCGAAATAAGGAACGCAGTAAATTTTTCTGGGAAACAGGAAAGAATGCTGGTAGTTTCCCCTGGCATGAGGAAACGGAAGTGGAAACCTGCAGTTGCGGAAAACATTGATAAACAGAAAAACCTCCTGCCTGCTCAGGATGTTTTTCTTACCCGGAAGTGAATTGATCTATGAGTGAGTTATCTCCCGATATTAAATTCCTGCTGGAATGCATCGATCTGGAAGAAAAGGAAGAAGTACAGCGCTTCCGTCTCGACCAGCAGCATTCACTGAAAACGCTGAAGGCGGAAGGATTGGCCTTGCACCCCCTGATCGTAACCAGGAAAAATTTTGGTTATGCCGATTATCCGGAGATCAGTTTTCGTTTGCCTTATCCGGCGGAAAGTAATTTTTTCAGAGATGGCACAGCTATCGAATGTTTTGTTTCGGGAGAAGAACCCGTTAAGGGCGTTCTATTGAATCTGGATGGCCGAAGCGGTGAATTACGTCTTTATGCCCCCGACTTTCCCGACTGGATCGAGGATGACGGACTGGGCATCAAGCTTTCGCCCGACCACCGCACATTGCAATTGATGCGACAGGCTTTAAAAGCCATTTCAGGCAATCGAAAACTTGAATTGATTTTTGATCAGATACATGGCAGAGCCGCCTTTCAACCCATTGAACAGGTTCCTGCACTTACTTATTTCAACCAGCATCTCAACCAAAGTCAGCAAGAAGCCGTAAGAGGTATTTGTTCCGATAATACCATTTGTATTGTTCACGGTCCTCCAGGTACAGGGAAAACCACCACTTTGATAGAAGGGATCCGTCAACTGGTGCATAAAGGAGAGAAAATTCTGGTAGCGGCACCCAGCAATACTGCTGTGGATCATATTACAGGAGGATTGATTGAAGCAGGTGTGAAAGTACTAAGAGTGGGTAATTCCAGTAAAGTTTCGGCAGATATATTCCCCTTTACACCGGAAGGCAAATTACAAAACAGCCGCTCCCAGAAGGAAATCAAAGAGCTGCGGATACGGGCGGAAGAATTTCGAAAAATGGCATTGAAATACAAACGTCATTTTGGAAAAGCGGAACGGGAGCAGCGCAATCTCCTGTTCAAAGAAGTAAAACAAATCAGAGCCGAGATCCGTAAAATTCAAGAGTATAATGAAGAAAAATTGTATGCAGAAGCCGACGTGCTTTTAGGCACGCCGGTTGGATTATCAGATGCAGATCTGGGAAAAGCCGGATATTCCACTGTTTTGATCGATGAGGCGGGACAGTGCCTGGAGCCATTGGCCTGGTGTGTTATTCCACTGGCGCAAAAACTGGTGCTGGCAGGTGATCACTGGCAATTACCACCCACCATACTTAGTGAAGAAGCCATTCGCAATGGATTCAATCGTTCCATTCTGGAAGTAGCAGTGGCACATTGCAAGCCCGTATATTTATTGAATATTCAATACCGGATGCGCGCGCCTATTGCCGGATTTTCGAGTGCCTATTTTTATGAAGGGGCCTTACAATCTGCTTCTTTCCTGCATCCAACGGGAAATCATCTTAGTTTTATAGATACAGCCGGTTCAGGAAATAATGAACTCACCGGAGGAGATGGCGTAAGTTTACAAAATCAGGGAGAAATTGATCTGGCCCTGCGATTATTAGAGGAAATGCATTGGTCACCCGATAATACAGCATTTATAACTCCCTATTCCGGACAGGTAATAGCCGCCAAAGAACGATTGCCGGCAGGTTTACGAATCAGTACCATTGATAGTTTTCAGGGGCAGGAAAAAGAAAATATCATACTATCGCTGGTTCGTAGTAATGAAGAAGGAGTCATAGGATTTCTAAAAGACTATCGACGGATGAATGTGGCCATTACACGGGCAAAAGAAAATCTGGTTATTATCGGAGACAGTGCCACTATTGGATCTGATAATTTCTATCTTCAATTTCTTGACTACGTAGAAAAAAACGGTCAGTACAGAAGCATTTGGGAATATCATTCCTGAATAAACTCTTTTGTTGATCCTGGTTACATGAATAACAGAGCGTCACATCTTGTGCAATTTCAATTCGGGACGGAAAACCTTTCTCTATACCTGCCCGATGGCGACAGTATTAAAAAGGAGTACGAGGCACAACGATTAAGCAACCCCGATATCCCCTTTCCGTACTGGTCAAAAGTATGGCCTTCAGCCATTGCCTTATGTGAATTTTTGAGTGCCAACAGGGAATTGATCCGTAGTAAAAAAGTAACTGAAATTGGTGCTGGTTTGGCACTACCCTCTCTTTTTGCAGCGCGGTATGCTTCAGGGGTCATGGCCACGGATTATATTCCGGAGGCTGTGAATTTCATGCAACTTTCCATGGAATGGAACGGCATCATGAATATGCAATGTGCTTTGTTTGATTGGTCTTCAGACACTTTATATCCCGAAACAGAAGTGTTGCTTGTCAGCGATATCAACTACGATCCTGATCAGTTTGAACAAATATTATTACAGATACATCGATTTCTGAAAACGGAGGGATTAATTATCCTGGCCACTCCCCAACGAAGAATGTCTGTACCCTTTATGAAAGCCCTGGAACCTTTTAAAAAGCAGGAATCCGTTCATATGATTCACGAAAACGGACAAACGATTCCGGTAAGCATATGGGTGTTATAACTGTAAAAGCGATGGAATAGGTTGTTTCATGTATATTCCTCATTGCCTTTCTTTAGACAGCAGCAATTTCAACAACTGAATGAGTATCCAACCGAAGCAAAGCACCAACAAAAATCCGGCTCCCACGAAAATATAAAGAAAGGGTTCTACCTGCTTCATAATACTGGCAAAATCGGATTGGGTATCTTGGTTATATCCCAGTGCTTTCATTACACCGGCAGCGATAAGACTCAACCAGAACAATAACAGAAATACATGCAATAAACGGTTGACTATAATAAAGGTCTTTTTCCCTTTTTCTGAAACCTGCTGATCCCAATTCAGGAGGTAGGAAAAACTGCCCAGTAAGATCAGTGTATTTATCCCAATAGTTGTGCCCATGGCATGTGCCACAGTAATATGTGTTCCATGGGTGTACCGGTTAATAGCAGGGATAGACATCAACAAAGCCAATATCAAATTCAGAAAAACCCAGCCTTCGGCGCCGATGAGGAACCTGAATACAATGGAATGCTTCAGTTCTGCAAACTGTTTCATTTTGGCTTTAAATCCCTGTATGATACTTATGACCAAAATCCATTCAGTCATGCTGATACCATAAGAAACAAACCGGATCCATCCGGCAGTAGGAACATTGTATATGTGGTGTCCCCAGTTAAAAATCAGATTCGTGAGACCCAGAAAATAGGAGAAAAAGGCAGCTCTCGACCGCGCGATGGAGGCATCACCACTTAACTGCACCATTAAATAAATGGCGGTGCCATAGATCATTTGATTCCACGCTCCCACCAGGGACCCATTCGATTTCCATTGAATGGTCATTTCCCGTATGAAGTTTTCCCTGAACCATGGAATCTGCCAAAGATTCTGTTCCAGGAATGTAAAGAGGAAAAACAGCCCGCCGGTTAACCACATGTATTGATAAACAGGTGGATTTTTTCTATCAATAGAATAATAACGCCAAAGTGTAATAAGATAAAACAGCCAGGATACCAGTATCAGCAAATTGATCGCAGGGGGAAATTCCCAATATTCCCGTCCGCCAAAATATCCCAAAAAATAAGAACTCACCATACACAGAAAACTACCCATCCAGGTAAAAATAAAAAGTCGTAATGTATAAGAAGCCAGAATGGCATTTTTATAGATCTGACTAATATAAAATACCACCCCTCCAACGCCTCCTGAAAGTATCCAGAAAACAGCCCCGGAAACATGTAAAGGGCGTGCGTGTTGAAAGGGCAGTAAGGATTTTAAAAGAGGTGTTTGAAGGAAGGATAATCCTGCCAGAAATCCCAATAATAAACTGAACCCGAGAACCACTAAGGCAAAGAGTAAATACCATTTAAAATATCGGGGCATATCATTTCGATTGAAGGGTATAATTTCCCCAGGCATTCACCTGTATAGGATCTACAACAGATCTGCCGCTTTTATCGATCCACCGCAGAAAAGCGATCAGTTCAAAAACTTCCTTATCGGACAAATTAAACTGAGGCATCCGGCTTGTTCCATTTTTGATAAACACGGCTGCATAACCGGCACCCTTGTTTTTATCGGAAATAATATTGGTCAAATCAGGGCCCATATATCCACCCAGGCCATAAATCTGATGACAGGCCTGACAGTTTTGGGATTGCCATATTTCCATACCCTTTAAAGCCTCGGGAGAGGCTGGATCTTTGCTTTCAGTACCCCAGGCATACACCGAGAACGAATAAAGAAAATAGGCCACAAAAAGTGAAATCAATATTATACGGACCATTTCCATTACATTTTGCGCGGTGAAACTAAAACAGTACCGGATAAGCTATTATGAGGCTACGCATAACGGGAAATGATCTATATCAATTATTCTACTATTTCAATAGACTGCCTTTGGGCCTTGCACAGGAATTACAAATTTTGCTTTTTTAATTCCTGTACGGCATGATCACAAGCTCTGGCCGTTAGAGCCATATAGGTTAATGAAGGATTTACACAAGAACCTGAAGTCATACAGGAGCCATCGGTTATAAATACATTAGGAACTTCATGCATTTGATTCCATTCATTCAAAACCGCTGTTTTAGGGTCCTTACCCATGCGGGCAATCCCCATTTCATGGTTTGAATTGCCGGGGAATGAAATTTTATTGGTGACAGAAACATTGGAAAATCCTGCCGCCTCCAGCATTTCTCCGGCAACCATTCCCATATCCTTGTTCATTTCAAATTCATTCTCCCTGAAATTACAATCAAACGAAAGCAATGGCCTGCCCCAACTATCTTTATCCGTTTTATGGAGCGTAATGCGATTATCTGAATAGGGCAAACATTCTCCAAAACCATACAAACTCATACTCCAGCCACCCAACCCGGTCATCTGTTCCTTCAAACTTTCACCAATCCCCTCTCTGCCGGAATGCTTATTACGGTAAGCCCCTCCTCCAAAATGATACCCTCTTAAAAAGCGCTGATCCTGTTTTAGAACATTGCGGAAACGAGGTACATAAATACTATTGGGTCTTCGCCCCCTGTAATACCATTCTTCAAAACCATCTACCCTGGCTACTGCCGATAACCCTTTATGATGATCCATCAGATTACGTCCTACCTGATCACTACCGTTACCCAACCCATTGGGAAAACGCGCAGAAGTGGAATGTAATAAAATAAAAGCCGTACCTACTGTTGAAGCATTTAAAAACAACACTCGTGCATAATATTCAGTTGTCTGCTTTGTTTGAACATCAATTACCTCTACTCCAGCCGCCCGTTGTTTTTGTTCGTCGTACAGTACGCGGTTCACCAATGAATAGGGTTTTATCGTAAGAAGTCCGGTAGCTTGTGCAGCCGGTAATGTACTGGCATTTGTACTGAAATAAGCTCCATACGGGCATCCTCTATGACAGAGATCTCTGGCCTGGCATTGTCCTCTTCCTGTTTTAGGCTCCATAAGATTGGCCGTTCGCCCCATGATCACTTTCCGATCGGAATACCTGCTTTCGATCCGTTTTTTAAACTCCTGTTCTACTTTATTCATTTCAAAAGCAGGCTGAAATATACCATCCGGTAAATGCGGAATATTCTCTCTGGAACCACTCACTCCAATAAACCGTTCCACATAATCATACCAGGGAGCCAGATCCTTGTACCGGATGGGCCAGTCAACACCAACACCATCTTTTAAATTCGCTTCAAAATCCAGATCACTCCACCGGTAAACAGCACGCGACCATAATACCGATCGTCCACCCAGAATATCGCCCCGTATCCAATCAAATCGCTTTTTCTCTTCGTATGGATTCTCCAGATCTTTAATGTAAAAATGTTTATTGTCTTCACGAAACGACCAATGCCGGCTTTGCACCGGATAATCTTTTCGGTCC
>CAZKSY010000001.1:89092-138089 GCA_964555605.1 uncultured Chitinophagaceae bacterium
ATTGTCTTCACGAAACGACCAATGCCGGCTTTGCACCGGATAATCTTTTCGGTCCTGGGGAGAAAGACTCAATCGATGTGGAAATTCCCAGACATCTTTTGTACTGGTGGGGTAATGGGGATGTTCTATGGGGGCTCCTCTTTCCAGCAACAACACATTTAATCCCTTTTCACATAATTCCTTTGCAGCCCATCCCCCACTAATACCAGATCCCACTACTATGGCATCATAGCTATGTTTTTCTTTGGCTTTTGTATTCAAATTCGGCTGATCTCCAGGCATAGCGATACAATTTTATTTACCGGATATATGTTTCATCATGGCTTGTGGAAAATCGGACAATGCCAATTCCGGCGCCGCAATCTCAGGATGCCATAGCTTTTCCCATTCAAAACTATAATAACCTTTATAGCGGCCCCTTTCTAAAAGGTCGATGGCTTCAAATATCGGAACCGTCCCTTTTCCCAATAACACATAATTCCACTTGCCCTGGTCGAAATAAGCATCTTTAATATGTGTATGTTTAATATAGGGTGCCAATAAGGGATAAACAGATACGGGCGATTCTTGCGTAATTGTCCACATATTCGCTACATCCCAAATAATACCGGTTCCCTTACTTTCCACCCTTTTCATAACAGATACTATATCTTCCGCCTTTACCAGATCTCCATGTGTTTCGATGAGTATATCTACCGAACTCCCTTTTGCGAAATCGGCTAACGTATTCATACCATTTACCATCAGGTCCATGGTAAATTGTTTGTCCTGATCTTTCGGGAAATTATTCGGGAATACACGTATAAAAGGACAATTGATATCCTGCGCTATTTCAATAAAACGCTTTCCCTCATCCAGATTTTTCTGTCGCTCGGCACCTTCAGGGAAATGCAGTGTACAGGAAGATCCCAGATTGACAAACCGTAATCCGTGATCCTTCATTTTGGAAAGACTGATCTTACGGTTGGCTGCTGTGGAGAACTCCGGACATTTGGAAAGATCCAATTGCTTCTGAAGACCTCGTATTTCCAATCCCTGATACTGATGCTCCCGGGCAAAAGAAATAATGCGATCGAAATTCCATTCCGGGCAACCCAATGTGGAAAAAGCCAGACGCTTTTTAGGAGCCGCCCAGTCAAATGAGGATCCTGCTGTAAGAGCGGCCAATAATAGAGCCGACTGTTTTATGAACAAATTGCGATCTACTATTTTTTTCATCTCCTTATTTTTTTCAATTTACCACAATTATTATTACATACCGATAGAACAGGATCGTTTTTTGAATGGCATCAGTGAAACTATCTCGATGGGGAAACGTATCTTTAAACAAATATTTCAGGATGAGAAAAAACCTGTTGGTTTTACTTTTTTTAGTAACGACAATTCCTTTGCAGGCTCAATTGACTGGCGATCTAAAGAAATTGGATTCTACTTTAAATCTATTATATCAAACAGATCGTTTCAACGGCACTATATTGGTAGCTGAAAAAGGGAAAGTGCTGTATAAAAAAGCCTTTGGCATAAGTGATCCTTTAAATGGTCAAATGCTGAGTACCCGTTCTTCTTTCAATCTGGCTTCTATAACAAAACAATTCATCTGCGCGGGTCTGTTGATACTGGAAAAGCAAGGGGCACTAAACGTTAATGATACCTGTACCAAATTCCTGCCGCAATTCCCTTATCCGGGTATTACCCTGCGCCAGTTAATGACGCACACATCGGGTCTGCCGGAATATATTGATCTGGTAGAACGCTATCGTATGCCTCTCGATACGCTTAACAATGAAATACTGTTGAATTATCTGACAACGTACAAGCCTGCTTTAGATTTTGAGCCCGGAACCAAATGGACCTATAGCAATACCGGCTATCTGATACTCGCCAGTATTATAGAAAAAGTGAGCAGAGAACCGCTTGAAATATTTTTAAAGAATGAAATTTTTGATCCGTTGCAGATGCGGGATAGTTATGTATATGATCTCACCATGAAAACGATACCGGCCAATCATGTCATCGGCTTTAAGGAATCGGGGAATAAAAGAGAATTAAATGACCTTACGGTTTACGACGGGGTGGCTGGCGACGGAAACATGTACGCATCAGTAGAAGACCTCCTGAAATGGGAACAAAGTTTACAAACTGAAAAAATACTGCCGTTATCCAAATGGATGGAAGTATTTACTCCGGTGCAATTAAAGGATGGCAGTCGTTATCCGTATGGTTATGGTTGGTTTATTAAAAGTGATACAAATAAGATCTATTATCACACCGGTGGCTGGACAGCTTTCACCAATATTATTTACAGAGACCTTTCGGTTAAACGAACATTGATTCTTCTTAGTAACGGGTCGAATGGAAAAGCATTGCAACTGGCCCGGTCGTTTATGGAAGGATCCGAAATGAAGGTTACCCCCACCTTTCTTATTCAGCAGGTTAAACTGATCGATGGCACAGGTACAGCTTCCAGGACGGCCGATGTGCGTGTGGAAGGCAACCGAATTGCTGCTGTAGGGAATCTCAAACCCTTTCCGGGCGAGAAGGTCATTAAAGGCGAGGGCAAAATACTGAGTCCGGGATTTATTGACACCCACAGTCATTTAGGTGGTTATCTGGCAAATAATCCGGAAGCACTTGCCGCTTTAAATCAGGGCGTCACAACTATAATTTCAGGACAGGATGGCGGCAGCGATCCGGTGGATAGTATAAAAGCGCGAATGCAAAAAAAACCTGCTGCCATCAATCTGGCTACTTATACAGGTCAAACCAGTTTACGGGAGTTGGTGATGGGGGAAAATGATCTGTCGCGTACCTGTACCGATACCGAATTAGCCAAAATGAAAGAACTGCTCCAACAGGAACTGGCCAAAGGCTCTCTCGGATTATCTACCGGATTGGAATATGAAGGGGCCTTTTACAGCAATCGAAATGAGGTGATCGAATTAGCTAAAGTAGCTGCCTTAGCCAAAAAAAGATATATCAGTCATATCAGAAGTGAGGATATAGGTTTAGCCGATGCCCTTGCCGAAATCATACAGATAGGTAAAGAAGCGCAATTACCGGTGCAGATCTCGCATTTTAAAATAGCGCTTAAAGATGACTGGGGGAAGGCTGCAGAGTGGATCGGCATTTTACAGAAAGCCAGAGAGGAAGGCATAGATATCACGGCTGATGTTTACCCCTACGATTTCTGGAACAGTACCTTGCGTGTTTTATTTCCCAAAAAGGACTTTAACCAATTGTCGGGAGCACAATTTGCAGTAGATCATTTGTTTGATCCCGAAGGTTCTGTCATGGTTCGATTTGCCCCGGATACCACTTATAAAGGCAAGACGGTGGCGGCTATTGCCCGTTTACGAAAAGAAACACCGGCACAAACACTGCTTTACCTCGTTGATGCAGCCGGGCAGTATGAAAAGCAGCACCCGGGGGCCGGTTCGGTGGAAACCATAATGGGAAAATCAATGAGCGAAGCTGATATGATTCCGTTGCTGAGTTGGGCGCACAGTAATATCTGTTCCGATGGAGCAAATGGCGGCCATCCCCGTGGTTATGGAAGCTTCACCCGTGTACTCCACCGCTATGTGAAAGAACAACAAATCATGAGCTGGGAAACTGCCATTTATAAAATGACCGGACTGGCAGCGCAGCATACCGGTATCAGAAATAGAGGAATTATTGCAAAAGGGTATTTCGCCGACCTGGTATTGCTGGACCCAGATACGATAAAAGATAATGCCAGCATCACGGACCCCAAAGCACTTTCGGATGGCATTTTGTATGTTTGGGTGAATGGCCAGTTGGTATACAAAGACAAACAATTTCAGCAACAATATCCCGGTCAATTTATCTCAGGTCAGTAAATTTCAGTTTTATTAAGATGGAACAAGTAAAGAAAGCGAAAGCGATCGTTTTAACAGATGGATTACTGCATACGTCGGATGCTAAAACCGCCCATGGTTTAATACGCGGATCGGAGCGTTATGAAATAGCCGCCATTATTGATAGTATACATGCCGGAAAAGATGCCGGACTGGTGCTGGATGGAACGTTTCGCCAGATCCCCATTTATGAATCTGTGGAAGCAGCTCTGGAAAATATAAACGGTATCGAATATTGCATCATCGGCGTAGCCACGGTTGGAGGGGTGCTTCCCTCCCATTTTATACCCATACTTGAAACCTGTTTACGGAACGATATCTCTCTTGTGAACGGGTTGCATGAATTGCTAAGCGATATCCCTTCCTTTGTTGCCTTGGCGGCAGAAAGAAAGGCAACTATTACAGATATACGAAAACCTAAGCCGCGGAAAGAACTTCATTCCTGGAACGGATCCATTTTTTCCGTAAAAGCTCCGGTGATAGCTGTAATAGGCACCGATTGTGCTTTGGGTAAGCGGACCACTTGCCGACTGGTGCGACAGGCTTGTGAAAAAAATGGAATTAATGCTGCGATGATTTATACCGGCCAAACCGGATGGCTTCAAGGTGGTAACTATGGATTTATTTTTGACTCCACCTTAAATGATTTTATTTCCGGAGAATTGGAACATGCCATTGTTTCCTGTTACAGGGAAACAAACCCGCAGGTGATTTTAGTAGAGGGGCAATCGGCCCTCCGCAATCCTTTTGGTCCCTGCGGCTCCGAACTGCTGATTTCTGGCAATGCAAAGCAGGTGATTTTGGTACACGCACCAAAACGCCTGTATTTTGAACACGATCCTGCCTGGGGTAAAATACCTGATATAGAATCAGAGATTTCACTCATCAAACTGCTTGGTTCAAGGGTTATGGCACTGGCCTTAAATACCGAAGATTGTACACCGGCAGAAGCGTTGCAGTTCCAACAGGAATATCGATCCAAATTGGAAATACCCGTATTGCTGCCCTTGGAACAGGGAGTGGATGAAATTCTTCCGGCCATTCGTGAAGCCATCAAATCGCAGGCATGAAAATACATTCCTATCGCTGCTGGCTGGAAAAGATATCCTTAAAACAGCCTTATACGATTGCATACAATAGTTTCGATGCAACAGAGATCGTATTTCTGGAGATCATTCTTGAAAATGGGATGAAGGCGCTGGGGGCTTCCAACCCTTTTGAAGAAGTAGTAGGTGAAACACCTGCACAAACATTGGCCAACCTTCAATCGGGGTTTCTTGAGGAATTTTTTCAACAGGCCGATTGCAGAAATATCGATAACCTGCTTTCAGTAGCTGCCCGAAAATTTGGGTCGTTTCCGGGAACGCTTGCTGCCATAGATATTGCCCTGCATGATGCATGGGGCCAGGTATTGGAAAGACCCTTGGCCGAGATCTGGGGTATTCGATCGGGCCCTCTTCCTACTTCAATGACCATTGGCATCAAAGAGGTATCTGAGATGCTCAAAGACGCAAAGGAATTCACCCGTCAGGGATTCCGGATACTTAAAATAAAAACCGGTCGCAATGTTAAAGAAGACATAGAGTGTTTGAAGGCCTTGCACCAAACATATAAAAACAGCCTGAAGTTTCGGGTGGATGCCAATGAAGGTTACACAAGGGAAGATCTCACCCTCTTTTTAGAAAGCACTCAACACATGGCGTTGGAGTTGATCGAACAACCACTTCCACCGGAAACTGAAACGGAATTGTTATCATTACAGAATCATGCTGTAAAATTTGCTGCTGACGAATCCCTGATCAACGAAACCTCTGCAATCGAACTCTCAAAAAATTCCAGCCCGTACGATATTTTCAACATTAAACTTATGAAATGCGGCGGAATTGCTCCAGCCAGAAGGATTGCCTCCATTGCAGAAAAAGCCGGCATAGAATTGTTCTGGGGATGTAATGATGAAAGCGCCGTAAGTCTGGCGGCAGCCCTTCATGTGGCCTATAGTTCACCTCAAACGCGCTACCTCGATCTGGATGGAAGTTTTGATCTGGTAACAGATGTTGTTGAAAAGGGCTTTATTTTGCGCGATGGCCAGCTATATATTACCGGCAGGAATGGACTTGGTTTGATCTACTAAAATGTTTTTGACCGATTATTCAAACACACAATAGAGTCCGGCAAATATCAATAGTAAAGAAACAGAAGTGAACCCGTATAGAATCAGATTGTATAGTTCCGGAATTGGATTGATTACTGAAAGTACACAACTAAAAAAGCCAAGAAAGCCACCTACGCCTAAAAGTATGAAACCGGTAAATTGCTTGCGGGCATTACATTGACGTTTGTATTCACGAATATGCGCTACAATAGATTCCGGATCGAGTCCACGCTCCCGTAGTTTCTCTTCTACTGCATGCGGTTCGAGTTTGGCCATCACCCATTCCTTAATGGCAGAAATATCCAAGGCAGCCGTTTGTGACATATAGCAATCGTTTAAAGGTGATATTTTTGTTCGGTCAAGCAGGAACAAATTATATATTTTCTCCATATTGCCCAAGAAAAAATTATCCAACACTATCTTATATTTACAATTCATTAAAAAACATCCAACTAACATGCTGAACAGAATTGTCACACCATTATTTTCATTGTCATTATTGTTAATAATAGGGTGTGCGGATAACGCCCCAACCGGGAAAACGGTCAGTAAGGATTCTACCGGCGGTGCGCCCGTGGAGACCAAAGAGGCCAATACAAAATATCCACCGGCATTTCCAGGGCAAACCCGTGTAGCTTCCGTAAAAACAAGCACCCCTTTTACCGAGGAAAAATTAGCAGAAGGATTGGGAAGACCCTGGGCTATAATAGCCTATCCCGGTGATCGCTTGTTAATGACAGAAAAATCAGGATTTCTATTGTTATTAGAGGCAAATGGCAAAGTGCTGAGCAAAATTGAAGGTTTACCCAAAGTAGATGATCGCGGACAGGGCGGCCTGTTGGATGTGGCACTGGATCCGGATTTTGCTACAAATAAAACGATCTATTGGTCTTATGCAGAAAAGAAAGACACAACAAATATGCTGGCGGTTGCAAAAGGCCAGATCAGTGCGGATGAAAAGTCTGTACAGAACGTTGCAGTAATATTCAGGGCTGGTCCTGATATGAACAGCGAATATCACTATGGTTCAAGACTGGTGTTTGATAAGGAAGGCTATTTGTTTGTCAGCTCTGGTGAAAGAGGCATTTTGGAAGGCCGCAAAAGGGCTCAATGGTTAAATGCCGGAATGGGAAAGATCTTCCGTATAACGAAGGAAGGAAAGCCAGTTGAAGGAAATCCGTTTATAGGAAATAAGGATGCCATGCCGGAGATTTATAGTTTAGGGCATCGCAACCCACAGGGCATTGCCCTTCATCCGGAAACGGGTGAGTTGTGGGAAGTGGAATTCGGCCCCAGAGGTGGCGATGAATTGAACCTGATCAAACCAGGCAGGAACTATGGCTGGCCCATAATTACCTATGGAATTGAGTACAGTGGAGAAGGCATCGGTGATTCCATTCAACAAAAAGAGGGAATGGAGCAACCGGTTTATTATTGGGATCCGGTTATTTCACCAAGCGGCATTACCTTTTATTCAGGAGCCGGAATGACTGAATGGAAGAATAATCTTTTCATCAGTGGTTTAAGCAGTACCCATTTGGCACGTATCATCATTGAAAATAATAAAGTAGTGGGTGAGGAACGCCTGCTCGAAAGCAAGAAAGAACGCCTTCGCGATGTAACAGAATTAAACGGCGCATTATATGTGGTATCGGATACCGGAATACTTTTCCGTATTAAAAAGTCCTAAAGAAAATATGATAATTGAAAAGACCCTCTGTAAATGAGGGTCTTTTTTTGTACGCTAATCCGGGAATATAAAACAGTTAATATGTAACTTCCCGTAACAATGAGCATTTATATCGCAATACCGGTTTTAATGTTATTAGCAGGGATACTCATTTTTGTTTTCATCAGAAACAGAAACGACCTGAAATCCTATAAAAAGCAAATACAGGAAGATTACAAAAAACATAAAGAAGAAGAACATGATTCAGACACAGAAGAGCACACACATTAAGATGTATTTCAAAAGAGCTGTTTTAATTTTGAGTTTGTTTTTCAGCCAGGTCATGTTTCTGGAAGCGCAGGAAAAATCGTCCGGGAACCCGTTGTTCGCCGGATGGTATGCCGATCCTGAAGGCATCATTTTCGGAAAGCAATACTGGATCTACCCAACCTATTCAGCCCCTTATAATAAACAGGTGTTCATGGATGCCTTTTCATCAACAGATCTGATCACCTGGAAAAAGCATTCCCATGTTATTGACAGTTCCACCGTTAAATGGGTTAAAAGAGCCTTATGGGCCCCATCCGTTATCAAAAAGGATAACCAGTATTTTTTGTTTTTTGGAGCGAATGATATTCAAAATGATCAGGAATATGGGGGCATTGGTGTGGCGGTTGCCGATAAGCCGGAAGGTCCTTTCAAAGATCATATTGGCAAACCACTCATCGATAAGTTTCATAATGGGGCACAGCCAATTGATCAATTTATTTTCAAAGACAAAGATGGACAATACTATCTGATCTATGGCGGCTGGAGGCATTGTAATATTGTAAAGATGAGCAGCGATTTTAAATCCATAGTCCCCTACCCCGACGGAACAATGTTCAAAGAAATCACCCCTCCGGGATATGTGGAAGGCCCTTTTATGTTTATTAAAAATGGAAAATACTATTTTATGTGGTCGGAAGGAGGCTGGACAGGACCTGACTATTCGGTAGCGTACGCTATTGCGGATTCTCCCTTTGGCCCCTTCCAGCGCATTGGCAAGATCCTGCAGCAGGATCCGGCGATTGCCACCGGAGCCGGACATCATTCTGTTATCAAAATCCCGGGTAAAGAAGAATACTATATCGTTTACCACCGTCGCCCACTAACCGAAAAGGATGGCAATTCCAGAGAAACCTGTATCGATAAAATGGAATTTGACGAAAATGGTTTTATCAAGCCTGTACGCATCACGAAAGAAGGCGTTACGGCGAGACCCCTTAAGTAATAGCCCTGTGGAGGTTACAACGCACCGAAACGCATTAAACTGAAACAAAACGGCCATTTTTTGTATCTTTGCGACCATTTTTAAGCAATTGATATGAAACTGGAAGAACAATTACAGCAACGCAGCGAAAGTAAATGTGAATTATGTGCAGCTTCGGCACCCTTACAATTATATGAAGTAGCCAATGCGCCATACCATGATGCCGATGGCTGTATGTTGATCTGTTCTACCTGTCATTCGCAAATTGATAAAAAAGCGGAGTTGGATCCTTCCCATTGGCAATGTTTAACAACAAGTATGTGGAGTGAGGTACCGGCCATACAGGTAACTGCCTGGCGCATGCTGAACCGTCTCCGTCAGGAAAGTTGGGCAGCCGATAATCTGGAAATGCTCTACCTGGATGACGAGAAATTAAACTGGGCTAAATCGACCGGGGATCACGAAAATGATGCCACTGTGGATCTTCACCGCGATGCGTATGGTGCCATCCTTCAACATGGCGACAATGTGGTGCTCACTAAATCCCTGGATGTAAAAGGCAGTACGATCAATGCCAAGGTTGGTACTGTAGTACGAAACATTCGACTGGTCCCTGATAATACCGAACAGATAGAAGGCCGTATTGAAGGACAATTGATCGTTATTCTTACCAAATATTTGCGCAAGCAAGGGGCTGGTGCCAACTGATTGTAGCCGTTCGTTTTTGTAGTTTATTCAAAAGGAATAGTAAATTGAGGTAGTTACTGTTTAATGTAAACCCTTGACCATGTCTATCTCCCGCCGGAATTTCCTCAAACAATCATCAGCCATTTGTGCACTGAGTGCACTGAATAGTACCACTGTTAAGACGATGGAGTCCTGGGCACCACGCCGCGTAGCATTGATTGGCACCGGTTGGTATGGAAAAAGTGACCTGTTCCGGTTGATGCAGGTAACACCCGTTGAAATAGCCGGCTTATGTGATGTGGACCAACAGCAATTAAAAGGCGCAGAGAAAAGAATACAGGATCGCCTGGGCCATACTACCCCCTTACCATTATACTCAGATTATCAAAAAATGCTTCGGGAACAACGACCCGAAATTGTATTGATCGGTAGTCCCGACCATTGGCATGCCTTACAGGCCATTGATGCCATGGCCTCCGGCGCACATGTATATCTTCAAAAGCCCATTAGTGTAGACGTATTGGAAGGAGAAGCGATTGTGGAAGCTGCAGCGAAGTATCACCGAATGGTGCAGGTAGGCACCCAGCGCAGAAGTACCCCGCATCTTATTGAGGCAAAACAAAACATTGTTGATGCCGGCAAGTTGGGGAAGGTATATCATATAGAGATCTTTTGTTATTATCATATGTTGAACGATAGTAACCCGGCTATACAATCCGTACCGGATAGCATTGATTATGAAAAATGGACAGGTCCTGCTCCACTGCTGCCCTATCGGGGGGCTCCTCATCTGGGATGGTGGCGGTCTTTTATGGAGTATGGAAACGGGATCATGGGAGACATGTGTATTCATATGTTCGATGCCGTTAGGTGGATGCTGAACCTGGGTTGGCCTACCCGCATTTACTCCACGGGTGGAAATTTCACGAAAAGAAAGGGCCCCGCCAATATCGCAGACACGCAAACCGCCAGTTTTGAATACCCCGGGCTCACCTGTGTATGGCAACACCGCACCTGGGGAACTGCCCCGGATCCAGAATATCCCTGGGGGTTTAAGATCTTTGGAGAAAGGGGCACATTATCAGGTAGCCCTTTTAAATACGATTTTGTTCCTTTGAACGGAAATACCAAAATTTCAGGAGAGGCTTTGTATGAAAAGGAAAAATTTCCGGAAGACCAGAAGGAAGAAGGCATTGAAATTCATGCAGCACCAGCCACCAGAGCCCATTTCCGTAATTTTCTGGATGCCATTAGCCATGGAAATCAACCAATAGCCAATGTAAATGAAGCCCATATATCCACGGCCTCCTGTATTTTAGCCAATTTGTCTATGGATCTGAGAAGACCATTGCAATACGACCCGAAAAGCAAAACTGTATTAGGAGACCCGGAAGCAACGCAAAAATTAGCCCGGAAATACCGAAAGGGATATACACATCCGGGGACCAAATGGGTCAAATAAGGAGATATTCACGAAAAAGCCATGTAGCGTTTTCTTTATTGATTGTCAATAAACTAAACAATTTTAAGGCAAAAACGACGTGACATTATGCTATGAAATATTAACAGTCTGACCTCAATTAGCACTTATTTTTTAAGAATATTATAATACCCACTTGCATTAGTCCGTTTTACTTACGAGCTTTAATAAAAATCCGACAAACTATGAGAACTTCAATTCTTTTGACTATTCTCCTTATTACTGGAGCAATCAGTTTCGCAGGTTTCAATCCTTCATTCAATACCAAGCCATTACCCATAAGTAAAGTAGAGAAAAGCAGTTCACTGGTACTCTTCAGTGCTTTTAATGTGCACCGTCAGCAAAATGGTGTATCCCTGAACTGGATAGCCACACCGGTTAATGAGATCAGTTCCTTTGTGATCAAGCGTTCCTATGACGGACTTAATTTCCTGACCATTGATGAAGTGCCCACCCAGGGAGCATCCTGGAACAGATACAGAGACAATTCTGCCTTCCCTGGTTATATATGGTATCAAATTGAAGCCGTACTTACTGATGGCACGACCGTATGTTCCGACATTCAGGAAGTGCGTATCGTTAGCAAGAAATAATGGCGAAGACAGCATTCCTGCCAGGACTGTTCGTAAGCCACATAAATCCAATCCATGAAAACACTTCTACCCTATTTATTAATAGTGACCCTTTGCCTACCTGCAAGGAGCCAGATTACCATACCGATCATCAAGGCCGGTTTTGGTGTAGATGGTGAGGTAAGAGCCAATTTTTTCAATGGATTTAATCAGGCCGGTAACGATGACTGGTTCGCTACATCGAGTGTGGTGGGCCCAGGTCTTGGAACCTATATTATAGATACTACCGGCGCTTCCTATATTCTTAGTCAGTATAATGTGAACCCCGCCTATCGGCAAATCCCTTTCTTCCGCGGCATGCGCTATGAACAATTCAGCGTGGTAAATGGGAAATTGCTGATCGACGGAATCTTTATTCGTGATCACCACGGAGATGATTCAACCGTTTTTGCATCCGGTTCAAACAAAAATGGTATGAGCCCGGCAAGCTGGACGACTCCCGTTTCCCAGGGAATTCCCGACAAAAATGATATTCTGGATATGTTCATGCACGTTCGCAGAGACGGTGTGAACCTGACAGATTCGATGTGGCTGTTTGGTGCCGTTTCAATCAACAATACAACGGGTAGCCGGTATTTTGATTTCGAAATGTACCAGACAGACATCTATTACGATAAGAATATGCAGCGTTTCTATGGATATGGTCCCGATGCCGGACATACTTCATGGAAATTCGATGCTTCCGGAAATATTCTGCAGGCAGGGGATATCGTATTTACCGCGGAATTTAACAACTCCGGCATAACCACACTTGAAGCCAGAATATGGATCAATGGGGCAGATATGGCCATTACCCCTGTTGCGTTTAATTGGGGTGGTGCATTTGACGGCGCCAGTAGTGGTGCCACTTATGGATATGCGAATATAACACCTAAAGTGGCCGGCGATTTTTATACCGGATTGCAATGTGCTAATAATACATGGGCTGGCCCCTTTGCATTGGTTCTGCAGAATAATAGTGTTGTCAATAACTATAACGCGAAGCAATTAATGGAGTTTTCCGTTAACCTCACCAAATTGGGTTTAGATCCATTGGTTACGTCGAACGATCCCTGCAAACTACCCTTCCGCAGGATCCTGGTAAAGTCAAGGGCTTCTGCATCCTTTACAGCAGAACTAAAAGACTTTGTAGGCCCGTTCTCCTTCTTCAGAGCACCTCGGGCACAGGCCGCAGCAGATATTCCCCTCTTTTGTGGATCAACCGGTGTAGCGACCATTCAGGTTAGCAACCCTGTACACTCCTCTTTATATACCTGGCATGCTGTAAGCGGTAATATCACTTCAGATACCATCGGCTATGAGATCACCGTTGATCAACCTGGTATTTATGTGGTAAGCCAGCAATTAATGGATAGTTGCGGTACCACCTATGCCACCGATACAGTGGTTATTGCTTCAGACCCGGGATGTGTTGTACTTAAATCTGTATTAAAATCATTTGAAGGAAAAAATCTGGGGAACAATAGTATACTACAATGGAACATCACACAAAATGAATCCATCCGACAATTCATCATTGAACGCAGTTACGACAATAAACTCTTCAGTCGAATTGGTGAAGTAAAGGGTAATATGAATTCTGGTGATGGCTACTATTCATACAAGGACATTCCTGATCCCGCCGGACCTGTTTTCTACAGGCTGCGAATTATTGACAAAAATGGCCTCAGCACCTATTCTAAAATAGTGGCTGTTAGTATAAAATTGGTCATGGATGCCGGAGTGAAAATACTACCGAATCCAGTCAGAACACAGGCCTTCCTTACCATAACTACCGAACAACCGATTGGAACTACCGGTGAAATCACAATCAGTAATGCCGCCGGAATCACTGTTAGGCAAATGCAGGTTTCCATTAACAGCAGCAGCACCATTATAAATCTGGACCGACTGGATCAATTACCTGGCGGACTCTATATAGTTAAAATTAAGATCGGAACCGCTCAATATGTTGAGAAATTGTATCGTACCCTTTAGTTAGATTTTGACCGTACCCTAAAGCTCCCATGTGGAGCTTTTTTTATGTCCCGGAAAAGCTTTCGTACATTCAGTATATGAATCCGGCTATTATACTTTTGATCATTGGCGCCTATTTTTTATTGCTCCTGTTAGCGGCCCGGTTGACATCCCGAAAATCCAACGAACAAACTTATTTTGATGGCAATAGAGAATCTCCCTGGTTCCTCGTTGCCTTCGGCATGATTGGATCAGGTATATCAGCTGTATCTCTTGTATCTATTCCGGGGAATGTAGGCAATAACAACCTGTATTATTTCCAATTCATTTTGGGCACACTGGCCGGCTATGCCTTTATCGTTTTTGTTCTCACGCCTATTTATTATAAGCTGCAACTGGTTTCTATCTATAGTTATCTGGATCATCGGTTTGGGAAAACCACCTATCGAACCGGTTCCCTATTTTTCCTTGTTTCACAATCTTTTGGAGCCGCCCTGAGACTCCTGTTATCCATCAAGATTCTGCAACAGGCTTTCTTCAACAACTTGCACATCCCCTATTATGTAACCATCGCTGCCGTGCTCGTCCTGATCTGGCTTTATACTAATAAATCCGGGGTCAAAACAATTGTTTGGACAGATGCGCTGCAATCCTTTTTTCTATTGTTGGTGATCCTGATTTCCATTATCAGCATTAAAAATGCCTTGGGTTTTTCTGTTACCGACTTATTCCAGCAAATCGTGCAACACCCCTACGCCAGCGTTTTTGATTGGAATCCTAACAATGGCTCTAATTTCTTTAAACAGTTTATTTCTGGTATGCTGATCACTATTGCACTGGTGGGTTTGGATCAGAGCATGATGCAAAAAACACTCACCGTAAAAAACAAAAGAGATGCTCAGAAAAATGTGATCAGTTTCAGTTTGTTTATTGCACTGGCACAATCGCTGTTTCTGGTTTTAGGTCTGTTACTTTATATGTTCGCCGCTTCCAAGGGCATTCCACTTATTATAGAGAATGGAGAGATACAGCATACAGATGAATTGTATCCATTTCTAACCATGAACTATTTTGGACAAATAGGCGCCATTGCCTTTTTTATTGGGGTGGTGGCTTCCACTTTTGCCAGCATCGACTCCTGTATTACGGCACTGACTACTTCCTTCAGTTACGATTTCATGAACTTTGCCACCCAGCCCATTCATAAAAGATCAAGGATCAAAAACCATGTTTTGATCGGCGTGAATATCGTAATGTTCCTGATCGTTGTGGCCTTCTGGAACAGCCAGGGTGCCATTATCAATACTATATTTAAAATAGCAGGATATACCTATGGGCCGCTGCTTGGACTCTATCTGTTGGGCCTCTTCACCAAAATCACATTCCGGGAGGCAGCCGTACCCTATATGTGTATATTGGCTGCCGTATGCACCTATCTGCTCAATAACTTATTTTTGAAGGCTTGGGGCTTTGACCTTGGATTTATGAATATTCTGGTCAATGCCCTTTTGACCATTATATTTTTATGGTTGATCAAAAGAAAACAGACATGAAAGCAGCAACAGACTTGAAAATTGATTTGTGTAGAGATCATCAGGTTTTTACTGCACTGGCCGGATGGATGGCTGCCTCAGATCCCTGGATCACCCTGGGCATGAATGCCGAAAAATGTTTGCTGGCTTTTGAAGGGGATTTCAGGGAGGTATTCATATTAAGAAATGAAGAGGACATCCTGGGCTTTGTAATCCTTCAGATAAAAGGCAGTTTCAAGGGCTATATTCAAACGCTGTTCATCCATCCCGATCATCACCGCAAAGGCTTTGGCAAACGACTGCTGCAATTCAGCGAAGACCATATACGTAAGATCTCCCCTAATATTTTTATTTGCGTTTCCGCATTTAATAAAGGAGCGATCAAATTATATGAAGAGGCAGGTTTTACATATGTGGGCACCCTGACAGATTTTGTACGATCCGGTTACAATGAATTGCTGTATCGAAAAAGTTTTGGAGACCTCCTGAATTTCAAACCCCGCCACACATGAAGATCATTTCCCTCCTATCCATCTTTCTAATTGCTTGCAGTGCGTTGTTTTCACAGAAAACGCCTCAAGCCTCCTCTTCCAAAGATCTGGAATCATGGATCGATCATTTTATGCAGCAAAAAGTGGATGATAAAATAATTCCGGGGGCGGTGTTACAGATTTCTTATAAAGGGAAGACAATTTTCTCCAAGGCATACGGCTATGCACAACGGTTTGACAACACCGGGCGAGATCTTGCTAACAAAGAAGAAATGACAACAGGCCATTTGTTTGACATTGCTTCCTTAACCAAAGTAGTGGGCACTACCACAGCCATCATGGTATTGGCCGATAAGGGAAAACTAAGGGTGGACGATCTTGTTGGCAAATATATTCCGGCCTTTCGGTCGGGAGAAAAAGGAACCATTACTATACGCCACTTACTTACCCACAGTGCGGGCTTATATGAATGGTACCCGATGTATTATAAGGCACACAACATCCAGGAAACCTGGAAACTGATTGGCGAGCTGCCCCTTAAATACCCTGTAGGAAAGCAACGTAAATACAGTGACCTTGGGTTTACGCTTCTTGCACAGATCATTCAGGTGGCGAGTGGATATCGATTTGACAGCTATATGGAAGAAGAAGTGTTTCGTCCGTTGGAAATGAAGAACACCTGTTACAATCCCTATCAATTCAGGGGCTACCGACCGATCGCGGCGACTTCTTTTGGAAATCCGTATGAGAAGCGCATGGTTTATGATAGCAGTCTGGGTTTTAAAATCCCCGGGATAGACCCGGCGAGTTGGAATGGCTGGAGACAATACAGTTTAAAAGGACAGGTGAATGATGGCAATGCCTGGTATGCCTGCAAGGGCATTTCAGGAGCAGCAGGTTTGTTTTCCACTGCGGAAGATCTTCAAAAGCTGGTCAATATGCTATTACAAAAAGGTAAGATTGCTGAACGGCGTTTTCTATCTGAGCAGATCATTAATGAATTTCTTACACCAGATGAATGGAAGAATGGTTTGGGATGGATGATGGACCCCACCAATTCTTTTATGAAAAATGCGCCCGAAGGCAGTTTTGGCCATACCGGTTTTACCGGGACCAGTATTGCAGTGATCCCTGAGAAAAACCTGAGTATAATCTTACTTGTAAATCGACAGCAAAAAGGGCTTAATGACAAGGGAGAGTATGAGAATATTAATCCGATTCGAGCGGCATTGTTCGAAAAGGTTATAGAATGGACAAACGCCTTTCATTCGCCCGACAGATGACCGTACTGTTCAGTAAAAGAAGAAGTAAAAAAAGAGTACTCCGAATTTCCTTCGAACCGCTTCGGTTCGACCGATCCGTCTGCCACTGCCATCGTAGTAATTTTCGTCATCTACCCGACCAATGATTCGTCCCGAATGATCAAAGACCCTTTCCCCATCAAATCGTCCAACCAGTCTTCCACTACCATCCATAATTCGATCGCTATCCATCCGTCCGATGATACGCCCCGATCCATCAAATACATAATCACGATCAATACGACCGATCGCTTTACCGGATCCATTATAAACGAATTCTCCATTCATACGTCCTACTACCCTGCCGGACGCATCATAAAATGTCTGGGCTTTTAGCAAGGAACCTATTCCCACAAAGAGTAGCAACAAAAGCATTTTTCGCATAGGGATTGATTATAGACGAGATCGAAAATCAAGATCATTTTCAGCCAGTGTTTTTTGGGCTATATCATAACCGGCATCGGCATGACGTATCACACCCATGCCCGGGTCATTACGCAATACACGCTTTAATCGTTCTGAAGCATCAGCCGTTCCGTCTGCCACGATCACCATACCACTATGAATCGAATATCCCATGCCTACCCCACCACCATGATGCAGACTTACCCAACTGGCACCGCCTGCTGTATTGACAAGAGCATTCAAAATTGGCCAGTCCGCCACCGCGTCACTGCCATCCATCATTGCTTCGGTTTCCCGATTGGGCGAGGCCACGGAACCGGTGTCGAGATGATCGCGACCAATCACAATGGGTGCTTTAACTTTTCCGGTACGTACCAATTCATTGAACGCCAAGCCTGCTTTTTCCCTTTCCCCTTGTCCGAGCCAGCATATCCGTGCAGGCAAGCCCTGAAACGCGATCTTTTCCTGTGCCATATCCAGCCAACGTAACAATCCTTTATTATCCGGAAACATGTCACGTATAAGCGCATCCGTTACAGCAATATCAGCCGGATCGCCACTGAGGGCTGCCCATCGGAACGGCCCTTTTCCCTCGCAAAAAAGAGGGCGAATATATGCCGGTACAAATCCGGGAAAATCAAATGATCGACCCGGCTTAAAGCCCGGGATATCAATGGCAGATTGTTTGGACTCATATTCGGCTGCCCGGGCACGGATATTGTTTCCATAATCAAATGTAACAGCACCCTTATCCATTAATTGCAGCATCAATTGCACATGGAGGTGCATGCTCTGATAACTCAGTTGAATATATTTTTCAGGATTTGAGGAGCGAAGGGCATCGGCCTCCTTGTTAGTAATGCTGTGTGGTATATAGCCGATCAATGGATCATGAGCAGAAGTTTGGTCGCTGAGGGTATCCGGAATGATGCCACGTTCAAGCAACCTTTTCAACAAGTGAACGGCATTGCACAAAACTCCGATACTGATTGCCTTTCCTTGTTCCTTATATTGCACCGCTGCATCAATCGCCTGATCAATATCGATATATTTTTCATCCAGATAGCGGGTTTCCATCCGCTTATCAATCCGCCATTCTTCCACTTCTGCAATCAGCGCCACACCTCCATTCATGGTGATCGCCAGGGGTTGAGCCCCACCCATTCCTCCCAAACCTGCAGTTACATTCAGGGTTTTCTTGAGCGAACCGCCAAAATGTTTGTCTGCGGCCGCCGCATAGGTTTCATACGTCCCCTGCACTATTCCCTGCGAACCGATATATATCCAGGAACCTGCGGTCATTTGTCCATACATCATCAACCCCTTTCTTTCCAGTTCCTCAAAATGGGCCCAGTTGGCCCAGTTGGGAACCAGTTGCGAATTGCTTATCAAAACTCTGGGGGCATCCTTATGCGTTTTCAAAATGCCCACAGGCTTGCCGCTTTGTATCAGTAAACTTTCATCGTTCTCCAGCACTTTAAGCGCTTTGATAATATTATCAAGCGCTTCAAAATTCCGGGCCGCTTTCCCACGCCCCCCATAAACGATCAAATCGTCGGGGCGTTCCGCCACGGCAGGATCAAGATTGTTCAGCAACATACGCAATGCTGCTTCCTGTATCCAGCCTTTGCATTGAAGGGTGGAACCGGTAGGGGTCTTGTATTTAATGGGATCGTATGGCATGGGGAAGTTGTGAGTTTTAAGTTATAAGTGTTAAGAGTTGTAGGGTATGGGGTATGAGATGTTAAGCAATCCTCGATTCACGATTCACCATTCACCATTCACTTCTCACCTCTCACTTCTCACCTCTCATCTCTCCCCCTCCATCACAAACCCTTCAAACCCCTTATTTATTTCCGGAGCCAGGGTTTTCACCGCATTTACAAATGAAAAATCTTTGATCAGTTCGGCCACAGCATTGATATCATCAGCAAAGATCCTGTCTTCACTGGCGAAGCCTACATACTGACGCACATGATCATGCGCTGCTTCCAGCAACATAGAACTTTTGAGCGGGCGACGGAATTCGATCGCCTGACAGGCACTGAGCAATTCGATGGCCAGAATAAATTCCAGATTATCCAGTACTTTGTTCAGTTTCCGTCCGCTGATACTGCCCATACTTACATGATCTTCCTGCCCCAAAGAGGTAGGAATACTGTCGGCACTACTGGGGAAACAAAGCGTTTTATTCTCGGTCACCAAGGCTGCTGTTGTATATTGCGGGATCATAAAGCCACTGTTCAGTCCCACATCCTTCATGAGTAACATAGGCAGTCCCCATTTTCCTTCCAGCAGCAGGTAACATCTTCTATCAGATATATTTCCCACTTCTGCCGCGGCAAAACAGGCGTAATCCAGTGGCAGAGCCAAAGGCTGACCATGAAAATTGCCACCGCTGATGGTATCATCGGATCCCAATATAATTGGATTATCGGTCACTGCATTCAATTCGATTTCGGTCAGCTCTTTTAAATGCGACCAGGCATTGCGCGAAGCACCATGTACTTGTGGCATGCAACGCAGGCTATAGGGATCCTGCACCCGACCGCAGTCAATATGACTGTCCATGATCTCAGAACCTTCCAATAGGGTCCGCAACCGATGAGCTACCAATTTATTTCCGGTAAATGGGCGCAGCTCATGTAATCGGGCATCAAAGGGGGCTTTGGTACCGGTAAGGGCTTCCAGACTCATAGCGCCAATGATATCGGCAGCTTCCAAACAATTATGCATCCGTTGAACTGCTTTTACGGCAAAAGCCAGGATAAACTGGGTACCATTGATCAATGCCAGTCCTTCTTTAGGTCCCAATTTTACAGGCGCCAGATTTTCCTGTTGGAGGATCTGGGCACTGGAACGCCATTTACCTTTATAAAAGCATTGGCCCAAACCTATTAAGGGTAGAAAAAGATGTGCCAGGGGTGCCAGATCGCCCGAAGCCCCCACGCTACCCTTCTCCGGAACGAAGGGGATCACATCCTGTTCGATATGCCAGATGATCCTTTCAATTGTGGAAAGCTGTACTCCGGAAAAACCCTGACTCAGGGCATGTACCTTAGAGATCATCATCAACTTGGCCACTTCCAATGGAATGGCCTCTCCCACACCTACTGAATGACTTTGCAGTATTTTGTATTGAAGGGTGGCAGTATCTGCCGCATTGATGGCTGTATTCGCAAGAATACCAAAGCCGGTATTAACACCATACACCGTACGATTGGTATCAACAATCTCCTGCACATATTTTTGACTGGTATTGATACGATCAATGACCGAAGGCGACAGCAGGCCTTTGCGGGCCCCGGAAGCAATATCGAGTGCAACTGAAACAGTTAGTTGGCCGGAGCCATAAAGGAATGGATCTTTCATAACAAGCAATATGAGTAAAAGTAGGAATAAATTGCTTAGATAAGGAAGGTTGAAGGCAATCCAATTGGCTGTAAAAAAATATAATCCACATTCAACCCATAATTTCCACATTTGATCAAATAACCATTCCTTTTTCGATGCTCCTTTCGTAATTTCCCTTTCCTAATTAAAACAACTGCCATATGAATTTTAAGACCGGTGCGTCTCTGGCCTTTATGATGCTCATTGAATATTTTATCTGGGGTTCCTGGTATGTTACCATGGGAACCTATATGGGAGAACATCTGGGTTCTTCCGGACTGCAGGTTGGAGCCGCCTATTCAGCCCTGGCGATCGCCACAATGATCTCTCCATTCTTTATCGGTATGGTGGCCGACCGTTACTTCTCTGCACAAAAGATCATGGGTGTACTGCATCTGATCGGAGGAGCCTTATTATATTCAGCCACAGCCATAAGTGAGAACAGTCCATTCTATTGGGTAATCCTTGCCTATTCATTGGTGTACATGCCCACCATCGCGCTCAGTAACAGTGTTGCTTTTTCTCAAATGACCGATCCTGGAAAACAGTTCCCCTGGATCCGTGTATTTGGTACTTTAGGATGGATCGCTGCTGGTATTACGATCAGTGCGATGGGCATTGAAAAGACAGAAACCACATTTTATCTGGCGTCTGGTGCTTCTGTGTTGCTGGGTTTATTCAGTTTCCTCTTACCCGACACACCACCCAAAGGAAAATCGCAGGATGCAGCGAAAACACTCGGCTCGGAGGCATTTGTTCTTTTTAAAGACAAACCCTATCTGATCTTTTTCATCGCTGCCATTTTGGTTTGTATTCCATTGTCTTTTTATTACGGTTTTGCAAATCCATTCCTGAATGAGGTGGGACTGGATAACGCTGCAGGGAAAATGACCTTAGGGCAGGTATCCGAAGCCGTATTTATCATTGCGATTCCTTTTCTCTTTAACCAGATAGGTGTAAAGAAAATGCTGCTGATGGGTATGGTGGCCTGGATACTGCGTTATGTTTGTTTCGCATATGGCGACACCGGGTCCAATACATGGATGTTATATGCCGGTATTATTCTGCACGGCATTTGTTATGACTTCTTCTTTGTAACCGGATATATGTATACGGAGAAAAAAGCAGGAGAAAAGATCAAGAATGCGGCACAGGGATTATTCACTTTCGCCACCTATGGCGTGGGTATGTTTATCGGCACCTGGTTTTCCGGTGTGATCGTTGATAAATACAAAGTGGCCGATAAAGTACATAACTGGACCAGCATCTGGTATGTTCCTGCACTTATCGCTGTAGGCGTATTGGTTTATTTCTTATTATTCTTTAAAGAAAAAAGAGAGATCAAGGAAGCCGCTTGATCTTATGATAACATCAAATGAAATTATCGTAGCGTCTTTCCGTCGCTGCGTGAACCTAAAATCATCACGTTATGAACATTGCCATGCTAGGTTCCGGTTTTATTGGCCGGTTTTATGCCGATTCTTTACAAGGATATCGTAGTAAAGACAAGATCGTCAGCATCTATTCCCGTCGCGAGGAAAGTGCAAAGAAATTCGCCGAAGATTACCAATGCGCCCATTGGACAACGGAAATGGAAGAAGCCATTGCACGTCCGGAGGTGGAAGTAGTATGTATCTCACTGCCCAATCACAAGCATGAAGAAGCGGTACTGCTTTGTTGCAAACATAAAAAGGCGGTGATCACCACAAAACCGCTGGGTCGAAATGGTGCCGAAGCCAAGCGCATGCTGGAAGCTGTAGAGAAAGCCGGCATCTTCAATGGATATCTGGAAGATCTGGTGTACACCCCCAAATTTATCAAAGCTCACGAAAGTGTAAAGAATGGCGCTTTGGGTCGTATCCTTTGGGCCAAGTCCAGAGAAACACATCCCGGCCCCCATTCCGATTGGTTCTGGGATATTGAACAGGCAGGTGGTGGCTGTATCCTTGATCTGGGATGCCATTGCGTAGAGATCACACGCAGTTATATTGGAAAAAATATCAAACCCATTGAGGTGATGTGCTGGGCCGATACGCAGGTAAAACCGATCGATGCGGAGGACCATGCGATCGGATTGATCAAATATGAGAATGGTGCGATCGCACAGTTCGAGGTAAGCTGGACTTTCCGTGGCGGCCTGGATCTTCGCGATGAAGTGATGGGAACAGAAGGAACCATCTGGATCAATAGTTTTTTAAGAACGGGTTTTGATATGTTCACCACAGGTAAAGGAGCCGATTATGTGGCTGAAAAAGCGGAAAGCAATAGCGGCTGGCTATTTCCGGTAGGTGATGAATTGAATGAGCTGGGTTACAATCATATGTTCATGGATATGTTCAATTCCATGGAAGCCGGCAAAGCGCCCAAAGAAACCTTCTATGACGGTTATGTAGTAAACTGTGTATTGGATGCGGCTTATCGCTCGGCCAAATCAAAACAATGGGAGCCGGTGAATCTGGAGATCTGGAGAGGTCTGGAAGGCGTTTCCAAGGACAGTCATTTAGTAGAATATGATGCAGAACACTATCTGGTAAAAGAAGAAGTAACCCATTACGGAGCAAAGAAAGTGATCCTGAAACATAAGGTTACCGGAAAAATTTCAGAGAAGGTTTTATCATAAACGAATGTTACCCCAATTATCTATTATTAATTATTAATTATCAGATGAACAGATAATTAATAATTAATAATTGATAATTCCCATTTCATATGAAGCGTCTACTATACCCCAGCCTGCTTTTACTCTTTGCATGCCAATCTGCCACAAATAAAGAATACCGAGGCTGGGAAGCCTATGGCGGCTCTTCAGAAATGATCCGTTATTCGTCTCTAACCGAGATTGACACGAATAACGTAGCAGCGCTTGCTCCGGTTTGGGAATATAGTTCAGGGGATGCTGACACCGTTAACCATTCGCAGATCCAATGCAATCCGATCATGAGGAATGGCGTTTTGTATGGCGTTAGTCCGCAAATGAAGCTATTTGCCCTTGACGCTGTTACCGGGAAACCTAAATGGGTATTCGACCCCAATGATACCTCCCGAACAAAAGGGGCACTTTTTCTCAATAACATCATCATCAACAGCAGGGGCATTGCTTACTGGAGTGACGGTAAAGGTGATGAACGGATATTTTTCACAGGTGGATCGAATACCTATGCCATAAATGCGCTGACAGGTAGGCCTATCAGCAGTTTTGGCGATTCTGGTTTTATAGACCTGCACAAGGGATTGGGCCGACCTGTAGATCATTTATTTGTAGTTAACGCCTAACCGGGTATCGTGTACAAAGACCTTCTCATCATGGGCTCGAAGGTAGAGGAGTCGCCTCCCGCAGCCCCTGGACATATTCGAGCCTATGATGTTCGTACCGGAAAAATGAAATGGATCTTTCATACGATACCACAACCGGGCGAATATGGATATGAAACCTGGGAAGACCCCTCTAATTACAAGATCATTGGAGGCGCTAATGTGTGGAGTGGTTTTGCATTGGATGAACAAAGAGGTATTTTGTTTGCGCCCACCGGTTCTGCCACGTATGATTTTTATGGTGGAAAAAGAAAAGGCGCCAACCTCTTTGCGAATTGTTTGATCGCCCTCGATGCGAATACCGGAAAAAGAAAATGGCATTATCAGTTTATTCATCATGATGTTTGGGACCGCGATCTTCCTACCCCCCCTGCCTTAATAACGATATCCCATAAAGGGAAAACAATAGATGCCGTGGCGCAACCCACGAAAAACGGCATGCTCTTTTTATTTGACAGAGAAACCGGCCAACCCCTCTATGAAATAAAAGAAATTCCTGTTGATACGGCATCGGAATTACCCAACGAAAAACTCTGGCCAACGCAGCCGGTAACGACTGTACCGGAACCTTTTGTACGGCAAACATTGACAGCCGCAGATATCAATCCCTATCAACCCGACAGTATCATTGCGCAGCTAAAAAAGCAAATGGCCGGATTCCGGTATGGCAACATGTTCCTTCCCCCTGGGAAGAAACCCTCGTTGGTATTTCCGGGCTATGATGGCGGCGCAGAATGGGGTGGCCCTTCTTTCGATCCGCAAACCGGTATCATGTATATCAATGCCAATGAAATGGCCTGGATTTTACAAATGCTGGAGGTAAAACCTGAAATACCCAAAAAAGAAACCAATCTTCAGGCTGGTAAAAGATTGTATAACACGTATTGCAGTCCTTGTCATGGTGGCGATCGCAAGGGAACCGGAAACTATCCGTCCATCCTTAATATTACCGCCAAATACACGCATGAATCGTTTCTGGAACATATCACCAAAGGGCGCCGGATGATGCCGGGTTTCAGCTACTTATCAGATGCGGAAAAATTAGCCATTTCAAGTTTTGTGATGGAAGAGAAGAAGTATCAACAAGCCCCCTATACCGGACCGGTGAGTGACCAATCGACCGACCCTGATTTCATGCCCTATCGCATGAATGGCTATACGAAATTTTTGACGCCGGATGGCAAACCGGCTATATCGCCCCCCTGGGGAACCCTTAACGCCATTGACCTTAATGCCGGCAAGCTATTATGGAAGATTCCCTTGGGTGAATATGCCGACCTGAAGGCCAAAGGTATACCGGCCACCGGAACTGAAAATTACGGAGGACCCGTAGTAACCAAAGGAGGACTGGTATTTATTGCGGCTACACGCGATAGTAAGATCCGGGCTTTTAATAAATATTCAGGCAAATTATTATGGGAATATGAATTGCCCGCTCCGGGTTTTGCCACGCCTGCTGTTTACGAGTGGAATGGAAAACAATATCTCGTGATTGCCTGCGGCGGTGGAAAGTTGGGAACCCAATCAGGCGATAAATATGTCTGCTTTGCGCTGCCCGATAAAAAATCCTGACTATTCGATCTCTCCCCCATTTTCAAAACTTCAAATCCTCCAATTTTCAAATTATTCATGCCTTGCCCCCACTATGATGAAGTCACTTGCCTTCCAGACTTTACCCATTGCGCAAGCTTTGAATTGTAAAGTATCCCAGAACCGTTCGGTGGCGCCAAAGGGGGCATCTTCTATCTGTGGTAATTTATACAAACCGTTGATACGCGCCGTAACGTTATAACAAAGGGTGTCGCCTTTTACGGGTTCGATCTTATCGATCTGAACCGAGTCGAGGAGCCATGTCCCCGCACCCTCCGTATTATTTTGCTGTTTATAATTCAAGCGGATCAGCTCCACGGCTCGATCCTCTTTTAATTTCGGGCCACATGCGAAAAGAAAAAAAATTCCGAATCCCAACAGGATCCGGAATCTGTTTGAACGAATTATGTGCATCTTATAATTTCATGTCGTTAATAATACCCTTGATCTTACCGTCGAGTGCTGCTTCTACTTTCTTAAAATCTCCGGCCTGCGCCAATGGGGCATTTACACTGAAATAGAATTTGATCTTTGGTTCGGTACCAGAGGGACGGGCAGAGATCTTTGACCCATCTTCCAGCAGGAACTGCAAAACATTCGACTTCGGCAATTCGAGGGTCCACTCCTCGCCGCTGATCAGGTTCTTCCCTTTGCGCAATTCATAATCGAGCAACTGGGCTACCCGAACGCCGTTGATGGTAGCCGGAGGATTGTTCCGGTAAGATTCCATCATGGCAGCGATCTGTTGCTGTCCGTCCATTCCCTTTTTGGTAATGGAAATGAGGTGCTCTTTATAAAATCCATACTGCACATACAGATCGATCATTTTCTGGTAAAGACTTCTTCCTTTATCCTTTTCGTAGGCGGCCATTTCGCAAAGTAAGGCTACGGCAGAAATAGCATCTTTATCACGGATCTGGGAGCCGATCATCAATCCGTAACTTTCTTCACCACCCACCACATAATTTTCTTTGCCTTCTTTTTCCTTGATCAATTCAGCGATCCATTTAAAACCGGTAAGCACATTGTAGCAAGCGATACCGCTTTGTTTGGCAATACCATCGATCATATCTGTGGTGACGATCGTTTTTACCACCATATCGTTTGGCTGCGCAATACCCTTTGCTTTACGGGCTTCGATCATGTAATTGAAAGCCAGCACAGCAGTTTGGTTTCCATTCATGAGTACCCAATTTCCGTCCAGATCTTTCACCCCTATGCCTACACGATCGCTGTCTGGATCGGTACCCAGTAAGATATCTGCATTCAGAGCCTGCGCTTTCTTCAATCCAAAACTCATGGCTTCACTTTCCTCTGGATTAGGATAATGTACCGTAGGGAAATTTCCGTCGGGAACCGCCTGTTCTTCCACAATATGAACATTGGTAAATCCAAATCGTTTTAACACTTCCGGCATCAGTGTAATACCGGTACCGTGAATAGAGGTGTAAACGATCTTAAGGTCGTGCTGACGCAAATTTACTTCCGGATAAACACTCAGGCTTTTCACCATATTCATATACGCTTCATCCAATTCCTTTCCAATAAGGGTGATATTGGCTTCCCCACCCATCCATTTCACTTCATCCGTAGATCCAATGGCTTCCACTTCCCGAATAACATTCTTGTCGTGCGGCGGCACCAGCTGTCCCCCATCATTCCAATACGCTTTATATCCGTTGTATTCCTTCGGGTTGTGAGAGGCGGTACAAACCACACCACCCTGACATCCCAGGTGACGGATCGTAAAACTCAATTCGGGTGTGGGACGCAGGGCTTCAAACAAAAACACTTTGATGCCATTCGCGCCAAATACGTTGGCTACTGTTTCGGCGAAAAAGCGGCTGTTATTCCGGCTATCATGTGCCACAGCTACTTTAACTTCCTGACCGGGGAAAGACTTTTTCAGATAGTTGGCGTACCCCTGTGTGGCCATACCAACAGTATATTTATTCATCCGGTTGGTTCCAACGCCCATGATCCCACGCAAACCGCCCGTACCAAATTCCAGATTCTTATAAAATGCATCGGTCAGATCCTTTTCGTTTTCCGATTGCAATTGCTTTATGGCCGCCTTGGTGTCATTGTCAAAATTTCCGTCGAGCCAAAGATTCACTTTTGCTAAGATAGCTGCATCCATACCGCTGATTTATAGGTTAATGGTTATAAAATGGAAAGTTATTGAATTTTAAAATTCAAATAGCATTCAGCAGTAGAAACGTATTTTTGTCTTAATACTTCCCGTTTTCTATAGCATGAACTTGAAACGCTTATCCATATTACTCTTATTGACCGTACCGCTCCTAAAAGGATTCGGTCAGGATACTATTTCAGGACCCCTATTTCATAAACCGGCACGGTTAAATACTGTTCGCATAGGTCATGCGGCCCTTTACACAGGCTCTCTATTGGTTTTAAATCAGGCCTGGTACAAAGATTATCCCAAATCACCCATACATAGTTTTGACGATAGCCGGGAATGGTTGCAGGTGGATAAAATTGGACATGGTTGGTCGGCTTACAATCTCGCCCGGCTTTCCACTGCTACCTGGCGGTGGGCAGGAGTGGAAAGAACGAAAGCATCCTGGGCCGGTACGCTAAGCGGATTCACTTTTATGACGGTGATCGAGTTCCTCGACAGTCGTTCTGCCGAATGGGGATGGAGCTGGGCCGATATGGCAGCCAATACCCTGGGTTCGGGCCTTTATCTTGGGCAGGAATTATTATGGCGGGAACAACGTATACAGTATAAATTCTCCTTCCACAGGATGCGCTATACCGACCCTGTTTTACGGCAGCGAGCCGATAATCTGTACGGAAAATCACTGGGCGAGCGCATGCTGAAGGATTATAACGGACAAACCTATTGGCTTTCTTTCAATCTCCATTCATTTCTACCCGACAGTAAAATACCCGCATGGCTTAACCTGGCCATCGGTTATGGGGGGGATGGCATGTTCGGGGGATTTGAAAACCGGGCTTTCGACAAAAGCGGAAATGTGATTTTTGACCGTCGGGATATTACCCGAAACAGGGAATGGTATATCTCCCCTGATATCGATCTCAGCAAGATAAAAACCAATAAAAAATGGGTGCGAACAGGCTTGTATTTACTTAATGCCATCAAGATACCTGCTCCGGCTCTTCGATTCGGAAAAGGTGGAGCATTGCAGGTTAAGGGGTTCTACTTTTAAAAAAACCTGAATCTGTATGTTATTTTATTCCAGATAAGCTCCTCCAATAGAATCATTTTCAACTTCTACAAATATATGTTCTTGAAGTGTAGTGGCTACGGATAGTCCTACGTAGTCATTGTGAATAGGGAATGACTTATGGGTTCTCTCCACCAATACGAGGGTCTGGATCTTTTTTGGATGAAACTGAAGAAAAGGTTTCATGGCATAGAGAAGTGTTTTACCGCTGTTCGCTACATCGTCGACCAGAATAATTACACGGTCATTGAAATCCATTGATTCACTCAATTCAATATCTACAGGATGTCTTTTATCTAATGTTACGGTGATCAAACGGGTGGGAATGCTGGAGATGCGGGAAAGAATCTGTTGAATGGTTCGTGCTACCACACTTCCACTCATTCGTATCCCGGCCAGTACGATCTCCTTTTCGTTCTCATTTTCTTCGAGTATTTCATAGGCGATCCGTTCTAACTTTCGTTGTGCAGAAGCGGCATCCAGAATATAATTTTTCATACAGATCCGTTTAATTATAAATTTTTGCCCGTTAACATGGGCACAAATGAGAAATTATCAAACACCTCCTCCGAGTACGTCCCATCGGCATTTTTAGTCAATCGAAGCATCTGCTGAACGGCACCTTCTCCTACCGGAATCACCATTTGTCCGCCTGTTTTAAGCTGTTCGATCAAACGGGGCGGAATGAATGGTGCGGCGGCCGTGATCAGGACTTTATCAAATGGCGCAAAGGTGGGCAATCCCTCAAATCCATCCCCATAAAAATACTTTATAGAAGGGTATTTGGAGCGAAGTATAAAACCCCGGTGTTCGTCAAACAGTTTTTTCTGTCTTTCGATGGTAAATACCTGTGCACCGATTCCAGCCAAAACCATTGCCTGATAACCGCTCCCGGTACCGATCTCCAGAACCTTTTCAAAAGGTTTTACATTCAGTAGCTGGGTTTGATAGGCAACCGTATAGGGCTGTGAAATAGTTTGCCCTTCGGTAATCGGAAAGGCTTTATCCTCATAAGCCACCTGATCAAAGGCCGAATCCAGAAAATAATGCCGCGGTATCTGGTTCATTACATCCAGGATACGCTCTTCGGTAATTCCTTTTTCCCGCAATTGATCGATCAGTTTTTGACGCAACCCCTTATGCCGGTAACTATCTTCATACTTTCTCATAAGCCGGTCAAAAATAGGAAGAGTTTTTGAGGCGGGAGATAGGAAATGAGTTTTTAGTTATAAGTTATAGGTAATGGGGTTTGAGGATTGGGGCATGAGGAATAGGGACTGAGGAATGGTAATGAGATCAGGAATGATACGTATAGTAGGATGGGGAGAGGGGAAGATGTGCTGCCGGTATTACCTTATGGGTGAAGGCGTTGAAGTTTCCTTTTAAAAAACCAATGAAAATTGTATATTTGCCGCCTGTTTTAAATAACAGATGGTCCGGTAGCTCAGTTGAATAGAGCAATTGCCTTCTAAGCAATAGGTCATTGGTTTGAATCCAATCCGGATCACGAAAAGAGCTTCAGCGATGAAGCTCTTTTTTATTTTTATTCTTCCGCTTAGCAGGAATAGGGAATTAGAAAAAGGAATAAGAAATAAGAAATTAAAGCAGGCGGTAAATTGCAACTATAACTGCCATCGGTTCCCACACTTATAACCTAAAACTTAAAACCTATCACCTTCTTCCCTGCCTTTCTTATTCCTTATTTCTTATTTTTATCCATAGATGGACGTCAAAATAAACGATACCTGGAAAGAAGTGCTGAAAAATGAATTCAGCAAGCCCTATTTTTTGGAGATCGTGGGCTTTCTTCGTACCGAGAAAATGGCGGGAAAGATCATTTACCCGCCTGGTCCACTCATTTTTAACGCTTTCGACCGCACCCCCTTTGATAAGGTAAAGGTGGTGCTCATCGGGCAGGATCCTTACCATGGAAAAGGGCAGGCACATGGCCTTTGTTTTTCGGTTCAGGACAATGTACCTCCTCCCCCGTCGCTGGTTAATATGTATAAAGAGATTCAAACCGATCTGGGTCTTCCCATCCCACAAACCGGGAACCTGACCCCATGGGCCGATCAGGGCGTACTGATGCTGAATGCATCACTAACCGTAAGAGCCAATGAACCCATGAGCCATTCCAAGATCGGTTGGGCCCAATTCACCGACACCGTTATTAAAAAAGTATCGGAACAAAAAGAAAACCTGGTTTTCCTGTTATGGGGTAAATTTGCGCAGGAGAAACAGGCGCTGGTCGACGAAACCAAACACCTGGTTTTAAAAGCCGCTCACCCTTCTCCCTTTTCGGCCTATAATGGCTTTTTCGGTTGCCGCCATTTTTCTAAAACAAATGAATACCTCGTCAAAAACGGAATCGACCCTATTGACTGGACACTTTGATATATGATGAAAAACATCCTCGCGAAAATACTTGCCGTGTGGGCCTTGCTTACGTTCATGGTCACCTTTTTGATCATCTTTATACCCTCCATGATCAGTCACCTGATTCCGGGCAGGGCGGGTCAGTCATATTTTATAGCAGTCGCAAAAATCTGGATGAGCATCTGGCTGCCAATGGTTGGCTGTCCCATCAGGGTTCGAGGCAAGCAGTATTTTGACGACGGCCGCACCTATGTTGTTGCCTGCAATCACAATTCCTTAATGGACATCCCCCTCTCCTCTCCTTTTATTCCGGGTCCGAATAAAACCATTGCCAAAAAATCGTTCGCCAGGATTCCCATATTTGGTTGGTTTTACAGTAAAGGCTCTGTGCTGGTAGATCGTAAAAGTGATGCCAGTAGAAAACTGAGTTATCAGAAAATGAAAGATGTACTGGCACAGGGTATTCATATGTGTATTTATCCCGAAGGCACCCGAAACAAAACAGCGAACCTGCTGGGTCCCTTTCATAGTGGGGCGTTTCGTTTGGCTCTGGAAACCAAAACAGCCATCATTCCCGGATTGATCCTGAATACCAAAAAAGTACTCCCTGCCGACAAACCGTTTTCCTTTATCCCGCACCGGTTGGAGTTTCATTTTCTGCCCCCGATTGAAATAGGTGCAGAAGACACGATCGAAACACTGAAAACAAAAACAGCTTCCATCATGGAAGCGTTCCTGAAGCAACACCAGAAATAAGATTAATTGCCGTAGAAATAACGGGTACGATTCACTTTGAGGTCGCGCAGCAGACCCGATTTTGGATTTACCGTAATATTGAAGGAACGATACAATCCAACAGGTGTAACGTTAATAGACAATTGCCAGCAGTGCATTTCGCGCGTGATAAAGGTGGTCACACTCTGTATCTTACTCGTTTTGAAATCGTAATAACCCGACATACCCACTTTCCATTTAGGTGTGAGACTGAAATCGCCATTCACATTCATATTACTGAATACTTCCGTTTCAAAGCCACTGTAATCACGCTTGAATCTTCGGTTAAAATTGAGTGAGTAAGAAAGGCTTAGGGACCAGGGTACATCAAAATCGACAAACTCCGCAGGGTTTTGGCGCACATATTCCATTTGCATCATTTGTTCATCCATGGTTTGCTGCGGCAGATTTGGATTCTGTGTCACCACTTTCTTCTCTTTATCCTTATCCTTCGACTTACTCTGGAAGGTAGCGGAGATTGCTATATTACCATTGGTGATACGCGGCAATGACTTGTTTGCACCTTGCCAGGTATATTCCTTCCTGCGAAAACCAAGCGTATCAAATTGGTAAGGATCCATCGAAGCCCCTGCGGTAATGTTGATCTTTTCAAAGAGTGTGCTTCGGGCATAAAAACTGATCGGTGAAAGCTTGAACGAATCCGCGATCAGGTTATAACTACCATTAAACCCAAATCCATCAATGATCTTGATTCTCTTAATACCGCCTTCACTGGTATCTTTTTTATTACGGATCTTGGCTTCGATGTTATTATCTATTCCAAAACCGATACCCCCAAATTTTCCTTCACTGAAAGGTCCGAAAATAGAGCTTTCAAAATAGGAGAAGCGGAACTGACGTCCTGTTGTATCGATCTGGGTGGAATAAAAATCCTTACGGGCCAGATCCGGTTTATAGTTTACAGATAAAGTAGGACGAATGACATGTCGTATGGCTACCAGCTTTCCGGTTTTCTTGAATTTATCGTAGGTTCCGAAGATCGCAGTATTCAATCCTAAAGAGAAAGAAACATCTCTGGAACTGTAAAATCCTTTATTCAGGCTGGTATCCACTTTTTTAGTACTGCTGTTCCAGCGACGGATGAACTGCCTGGAATACCATTTTTCACTAAACGTGATTCCTGGAGAAATCTGCAGCGATCCAAGGGGAGGCAGCGCCATTTGAATGGGAACACTGTGCTGGGCACCCCACTGAATGGTATCAATGATACGGCGCAGGCTAAACAGGGAATCATAAAAACTGATCTGATTGGCCAGGTTCGTATTTAAACCAATACCGAGTTTCTCATACCATTTGGGCGCGCCGGTAAATTCCTTTTTTTGAAACGGATAAAACGTATTGACAGTGAAAGTTGCATTGGGCAAACTCATATTTACCAAACCAGTATTATTGTTCTGGTTATGCGTGGCGCTCATGGAGAAATTATACCGGGAACCCCAGGTCTTGGAATAGTTGATAGACGAATTCAGTTGGTTCGAAAAATTCCGGGTGGGGTTATTGGAAATAAACCTGTTGAACTTGGTAGAGCCGGCATTCACACTGGCCGAGAATGTGGTTCCCGGACGTGCGCGCTGATCCACAGCGTGCGACCAGGTAATATTAAACGTACGGGATTGTTGAAACTCCTGCTTGGCATCTGTACTCAGTATCCGGGTACTTTGATAGGCCAGATTCAAGGAACCGTTATAGCGATAGCGTTTGCGGTAAGTGGGCGTTAGAAATACATTCCATCCGCCATAGGAATAGGTATTGGCGCGAAAGGTAACATCAAAATAATCGTTCAATACTTTATAATAACCCAATCCTTCCAATCCCAATCCGAATTGCTCACTGGCTGTAAATTGGGGTGCTATAAAACCGGAATGGCGTCCACTGCTTAACGGAAAAATACCAAAGGGAATATAAAGCGGAACGGGTACATCTTCAAACTCTGGGTGAATGGGACCTGTAACCGCCAATTTCTGGTTGATGAGCTTCATTTTATTGGTCCGGAAGGCAAAGTGGGGGGTATCCAGATTACAGGTGGTTATGCGGCCACGATAGGCGAAATATTCATTCTCCGAGAATTTTTTGGACCGTTCCATATTCACATGCATCTCCCCCTGGGTGGTATAGGTATTGCGCGTTAAACCACGTTGCGTTTTATAATTGAACTGGATCACATCGGCCTGCATCTTGGTTTCTCCCTGCACCATATTCGGCAAGCCGATTATTTTCCCCGTGGAATCCTTGCGATACGTGGCTTCCAGCATGGTCGTCTTTTGATCCATGGAAATACTGTCTGCCTGCAGATCCATATCCTTATATCGAATACGGCCCTTACTATACAAAATGATCTGCTTATTGGGCACATCGAATACCATGGAATCAGTGGCTTCATAATCTACCGGGGCATCGAGTGAGTCTTTGGAGTATTTAATATTAAACGTATCGTTAATTGCTCCTATGGAATCCTTCCGGATCACCACACTATCCGGTTTGCCCGGAACCGTATCCAGCAAAAGGGAGGGAAGCACCGCTGCATCATACCCCGTTAAGGAATTCCCAATTCCATACAGAGGCATATCAATGATCATGAACGAGGACGTTAATACCATAACAACCAGCAACAAAAAGCCAGTCGTACCAGTTTTTAAATTATTTTTGCGTCCGTTGGTCATAATGCAATGGCGGCAAAAATAGCTATTAATGCATTAAGAATATGTGAAGATTCACCATTCGAAAAACAGATCCTACAATTATGATGAAATCGCTCTCCATTTTGATCGCAGTTGTATGCTTCAGCTTCCTGCTGGGGTCCTTCAAAGAGCTTCCTTCGGTTAGGCCTGTGCAGAAGAATGCCCTGCGTACGATTATTGTTGATGCCGGACATGGAGGCCATGACAAGGGCGCCAGTGGCGACTTTGCCTTTGAAAAGGATATTACATTGGATGTTGCTTTGAAGGTAGGCAAAAGGTTGGAGCAGGCATTTCCCGACTCGCGGATACTATATACCCGTACCACCGACACCTACCCCACGAATCCCTGGAGAGCCGATTTTGCTAATAAGAATGGCGGCGACCTGTTCCTTTCCATCCATGTGAATGCCATGCCACCCATACGTCATACCCGATACAAAGGCACCAAAAAACAAGCTTACTATACCGGTAAAGGAAAAAACAGAAAGAAAAAATTCAAGACGGTTCCTGTTTACGATGTTTATTATACCCCCAATCCACGTAAAGGCACCGAAACATATATCTGGGCTGCCGACCGCACCGATGAAAAAGAAGAGTTTGTTGGGGAACAGGTGTACGATTCCACCGAGTTCACCCCGGATCTGAATGATCCTGAATTTAAAGCCCGCGCCCTCCTCTGGACCAAGAAGCACTTTGACAAGAGCTTTTTACTTGCCAGTATGGTTGAAGAAGAATTTTCAAAAGCCGGCAGGGAAAGTATGGGTGTGAAGCAACGTAACTGGAAAGGCATCTGGGTGCTTCAGGCTACAGCCATGCCCAGCATTCTGGTGGAAACAGGCTTTATCACCAACAGCGAAGAAGAACGCTACCTTACCAGTGAAGCAGGCTCCAATGAAATAGCCGATAATATTTTTAATGCAGTAAAACGCTATAAAGAAACACTGGAGAGCCGAAATGCCCCAACACTTGGTAATAAAGCTACTCCTTCTTCCAAAACCCCAGCTCCCGGTCGTAGAAAATAAGCCCTGATGGCCGGGTGAAATTGTACTGGATTCAGCAGTACAAATTATCTATTTTTGTACCGAAAGGATTTTTTTGCGGTTTTCAACTAAATCAGAAAACCACTCAACAAAACTGCAGTCACTATGAAGGTCTCGAATGAAACAAAAGTGGGCGCGCTTACCGCAATAGCTATAACGGTACTCATACTCGGCTTTAATTTTCTAAAAGGAAAAAATATCACAGACATTGACCACACGCTTTATGCGGTCTTTCCTGATGTGGAAGGACTGGCCATTTCAGGGCCGGTTTTTGCCAATGGTTTTCAGGTGGGACGAATAGCCGATATGGAAGAAGTGGACCAGCAACTGAGTGGAATACTGGTGACCATCACTTTAACTAAAAATATAAATATCCCGAATAACTCCTTCGCAACCATGAACAAATCGCTGCTGGGCGCTTCTTCTGTAAAACTCCAGCTCGGCGACTCCAAAACCTTTTATAAAGAAGGCGATACCCTTACTGTTAAACTAAGTCCGGATATTATGACTGAAGTGAAAGGAACCTTGTCACCTGCAGTGGATAATATAAACAAAACCCTCGTTGCACTGGAATCGGTAATACAAAAACTCAATAATGTAATCGATCCGGGTACCCAGAACAACCTGCACACAATTATTGCCAATCTGGCCAAATCTTCTCAATCGCTCAACGAAATGCTAAACACCCAAACGGGCGCCCTGGCAAAATCCCTCGATAATGTGGAGAGTATTACAGGAAACCTGAAAAGAAGCAATGGGAAGATCGACAGTACCCTTTCCAACGTTGAAAAAGCCACGGCCCAACTGGCAGAAGCCAAAATCGCTGCCACGATCGATGAAATGAAGAAGACCCTGGCCCAACTGGAATCTACTATCGGTAAAATGAACGACCCGAAAGGAACTATTGGCGCCTTGTTAAATGAACGCAAATTGTATGACGAAATAAGACAGACCAATCGCAGTTTGACTATTTTGCTGGACGATCTAAAAACACACCCGAAACGGTATGTAAACGTTTCTGTTTTTGGAAAAAAAGACAAATCGACGCCGCTGTCGAAACCTATTTACGACAGTACGTCTACAAGTAACCAGTAAAATGTGTAGAGTTCTACCTGTTTTCTTATTAGTTCTCCTTGGTTTTTTGCCAGCAAAGGCGCAGGTTCCTCCTGCTTCCACCCCACCTGCTGCAACAGATACATTGAAACTGGTAGAGATCATTTATGCCGATCGAAACGGGTTCAGAAGAGTAGACTCCGTTACCGAATATCAGATGCTGGTGGGAAAAGTCGTGGTAAAGCAAGAGAATACCTGGTTCTACTGCGACAGTGCTGTATATAATAAGAATCTTCGCATCATTGAAGCATTTGGCAATGTTCATATTAATGATAACGATAGTGTACATACCTATGCACAATACCTGCTGTATCATGTAGACACCCGGATCGCCCTGCTCAAAAAGAAAGTGCGGCTCACCGATAGCCGTTCCAGCTTGTTTACAGAAGAACTCACCTATGATATCAACCAAAAAATCGGCGAATATAAGAATGGTGGCAAAGTGGTGAATGGCGAATCAGTGCTTACCTCGAAAGAGGGAACCTATTACGCAGACATGAAGGATGTTTACTTTAAAAAGAATGTGGAATTAAAAGACCCCAAATACAAATTAAAATCCGACTCGCTCCTTTATAATACAGAAACGGAAATCGCCACGTTTATTTCCATGACACATATCGAAGACAGTGCGAAACGAAAGATCCGGACAAAAGAAGGATTCTATGATCTAAAGAACCGTAAGGCTTATTTCAGTAAACGACCTGTTATAGAAGATGGCGCTGTAATGATTACAGCAGAGACCATTGACACCGACGATCAAACAGGGGTTAATAAGTTGAAGGGAAATGCTGTTTATAAAGATACCGCACAGGGCATATCTGTACTGGCCAATTTGATCGAAGCCAACAGGACCGAGGGAAGCTTCAGAGCCACGCAGCATCCCTTAATGATCATCAGGCAGAATGAAGACTCTCTATATATTACCGCAGACACCCTGTTCTCCGGCAAATTGAGCAGCCTGCTTCAATCAAAAGACAGCGCTGCAATACTGAAAGACACCCTGAAAGGAACAGTGGTCATTGATAGCAAGGATAAAAAGAATGACAGTGCAGACCGGTATTTTCAAGCCTACCGGAATGTGCGCATCTTTTCTGATTCGTTACAGGCCGTTTCCGATAGTTTATTTTATTCGGGTAAAGACTCCATCTTTCAATTATTCAATAACCCGATTGTTTGGGCCAGCGATAATCAAATCACCGGAGACACCATACACCTGTTTACCAAAAACAAAAAAGCCGATCGGCTTTATGTTTTTGAAAACGGACTGCTCATAAATCGTTCCGGGCCGGAAATGTATAATCAGATCAGAGGGAACCGGCTGAATGGGTTTTTCATTGATGGCAATATCGATCGCATGCGGGCCAGCGGAAACGCCGAAAGTATCTATTATATAAAAGACGACAACCAATCACTTGTAGGAGTTAACAAAGCATCAGGCGATATTATTGAGTTACGCTTTCTCAATAAAGAGTTGAATAAAGTTGTTTTTATCAGCGAGGTGAAAGGTAAAATGTATCCTTTAAGTCAATTCCCCCCTACCGAAAAAGAACTGAGAGGATTCAAATGGTATGCTGAAAAGAGACCCAAGACCAAATTTGAGCTGTTCGAATATTGATCCTGTTAAAAAATATTTATTATCAAGGTCAAATACCTCGCAAATTCATAGCTGGCATCATTTTCGTCTTCCTTTACTAAACTGGATTATATGAAATGCAAACAACTCCTATTCCTTTGTATCATTTCTATTGTGTCATTTTCCGTAAAGGCCCAAGATTATAAATTCGCCGCTGGTATCCGCCTCAGCAACAGCACTCCCACATTGAATAATTCGGCCAGTGTAAAGTATTTTGTTACAGAAACCAGTGCTATCGAAGGACTGGTATCGTTTGGTTCCCGTTTCGGAGTGGGCGGTTTACTGGAAATTCACAAACCTTTACATCAGGACGGTCTCCGCTGGTTTTATGGTGGCGGTGCTTATGTAGGATTTGAAGGGGGCAGTACCTATCTGGGGCCTACCGGCATCATTGGTTTGGATTATAAATTTCCGAATATTCCATTGAATCTTTCCCTCGACTGGAAGCCCGAGCTCGACATCATGCCCAAGATCCGCTTCGTACCCGATGCATTTGCCCTCTCAGCAAGGTTTGCCTTTAAATAGACCCCCGTTCACCATTTACCCACATTTCGACTTTCTGCGGTTTTTTTTGCGTTTTTATGCGGGTTTTTCCCTACTTTGGTTCTTGTAACCAATAATTAAATGCTTAAGAAAGAGCGTCAGGCCTTCATTTTGCATCAGGTCAACCTGCATAATAAGGTGTTGTCATCAACCCTTAGTCTGGAGATAAACGTCTCTGAAGACACTATTCGCCGTGACCTGCAGGAACTGGCGGAAGAAGGGCGCTTAATTAAAGTACATGGAGGGGCACTTTCTCCTTCATTTAACCAGGTTTACTATCCATCCGATAATGTCTATTCTCATTCCCAAAAGAAGATAATTGCACAGAAAGCCGCCAGCCTGATAACGGATGGCATGTTCGTGCTTACTTCCGGAGGCACCACGATCCTGGAACTGGCACGTACACTTCCCCGTGAACTAAGGGCCACGTTTATATCCGGCAGCATTCCCGCTATTCTGGAATACATGCACCATCCCAATATTGATGTGATTGTAGTGGGAGATAAAGTTTCCCGTAATTCAAAGATCACTACTGGTGCGGATGCATTGAATAAGATCAGACAGATCCGGGCAGATCTCTGCTTTTTGGGCATCAATGGTTTAGATATGGAACATGGTATTACAGATAATGACTGGGATGTGGTGCAGATCAAGAAAGCAATGATCGAATCTACCCAAAAAGTTATTTGTTTGACCATTTCCGAGAAACTGCATAGTGTGCAGCCCATCCATGTTTGTAATATCCAAAAGATCGATATCCTGATCACCGAATTACCACCATCCAATCCCCTATTAAAACCCTTTGCTGATGCCGGAATTACTGTATTATAAAATTCAGCATGAAAGGCATACAGCGTAACGTTTGGATTTATTGTCACGAGTATATCAACCGAAACTGTTTAAAACAACTATTATGAGAAAAGCTATCATCAGAATTTTACTGGTGATTCCGGCAATGCTCTTCTTTCTGATGGCGACTGCTCAGGAAAGGGTCATTAGCGGAACGATCAATTCCGAAAAAACCAACGAACCGGTTCTTTCGGCGACGATTACGAACGCAAGAACCAAAAAAGCGGTACAAAGTACTGCCAGTGGCACCTTCAGCATTAAAGCACAAAAGGGTGACCAATTGGTTGTAACCTCTGTAGGTTACACGGCCAAAACCATTACCGTTGGCGATCAAACAGTAGTTAATGTACTGTTGAGTGTTAAAACCGGCCAACTGGACGAGGTAGTGGTTACCACCGCATTTGGTATTAAGAAAACCAAAAGATCGCAGGGTACAGCCAGCCAGAGTGTTGGTGGCCAGGAGATCAATGAAACACAGCGCGACAACTGGATGAACGCCATCACCGGTCGTATTGCCGGTGCCACAGTTAATACTACCAGCGGCGCCCCCGGTGCTTCTTCTCAAATTGTATTGCGCGGCTTCAACTCTATTGGAGGTGATAACTCTGCCCTGATCATTCTGGATGGTGTGCCGCTAAATAATACGGTATTTAACCAGCACAAACTGGCATCCGATATCGACAACCGTAATAACGACTATACCAATCGTGCTGCGGACATCAACCCCGACGACATTGAAAGCATCAACGTGCTGAAAGGACCTGAAGCGGCCGCCCTTTATGGAACAGAAGCCGGTAATGGTGCCATTATCATTACCACTAAAAGAGGTAAAGTACAGAAGCTGAAAGTGTCTTACGACAATAACTTCCGCTTTGAGCAGATCACCCGCTTTCATGAAGTACAAAAAGTGTATGATAATGGAACCAATGGCGCATTTACCAATACGACCCGTTCATTCTTTGGTCCCAAATATGCCGAAGGAACTACTTTCTATAATAACGCCCGCAACTTCTTTAATGTAGGTACTTCTTCCCGTCACAACGTATCTCTGGAAGGCGGTAAAGGATATACCTCCTATCGCGGTAGTGCTTCTTATTATAACCAGGAAGGTGTAATCCCCAATACCGGTAACCGTAAGATCAACGCCAGGGTTAACATTTTTTCCCGTGTTTCGAAAAAACTGGAAATGACCTCCAGTTTCGCCTTTTACAATCAGTTTAACCGCAAAGCCTTCCGTGGTACCGGCGGATATTATTTATCCTTACTTAGCTGGCCTCTGGATGATGATGCGCGCAAATGGCAAAACGTGAATGGCAACCGCCGTATCATTTCAAAATCGGCTGGTGTGGACAACCCGGCAGAAGCAAACAATCCATACTTCGAAACAGAGCGCAATAAGAACTTTGACAGAACCAATCGTGTTACTGCCAATCTCGGATTTACGTATGAAGCCGCAGACTGGTTAACGCTCGACTGGAAACTGGGAGCCGATGCCTTTACCCAATACGGCGCTACTGTGTTAGATAAAGAATCCTTCAATGCCTATACGGTGGTAGGTCGTATTGAACAATACAACAGCCGATTCAAAGGTTTCACCTCCATATTTCTTGCCACAGCACGTAAAAAATTCAAAGATCTCAGCATAACGTTGCGCACGGGTAATGCCATTGACGATCGTACCACCACCGACTGGAGTGTACGCGGCGATAGCTTGACCGTTCCTTCCTACAACATTGCCTTCAAAAATATCAGCACCGATTATACCTCACCACTGAAACGTTTGAACAGCCGCACTCAGGGTCGCGACACCCTTACCCTGCAAAGAAGCATGGGTCTGTTTGCCGATTTAAACATCGCCCTGAAAGATTACTGGTATGTAAACCTGGCAGCCCGTAACGACTGGTTAGCGGAGTTTCCTCCTTCCCGTCGTTCGTATTTCTATCCATCGGCTAACACAGCCCTCATCTTTAGTGAATTCATTCCTAAAAACAATATCCTCACCTTCGGTAAACTGCGGGCCTCTATTGCGCGGACCGGAAAACGTGTGGCTCCATATTCCAACCAATCTGTTTACACCAATGCTGTGAGCAGTACCAATGGCTATGGCTATGCGTATGGTTTCGGAGCGAACAACCCCGACCTGTTCCCTGAGCAACAGACCGCTTATGAAGTGGGAACAGAATTGAACTTTTTCAATAACCGGTTCAGTCTGGATCTTACCGCCTACAGAATTGATATCAAGAACTCTGTAGCGGCCAATGCCCGTCCAAGCTATGCCACCGGATTTATTCTTTACACGGCCAATATCGCCGACCTTACCAACCAGGGATTTGAAGCGGTAGCGAATATGACCTGGGTGAAGAATAAAACCTTTACATGGACCACCCGGGTAAACTTCCAGAAGACCAAGAATGAAGTAACCTCACTACCCTTGCCTGAGTTTTATAATGCAGACTCCTGGCTGGCCGGCTATCGCGCTTCCTTGTATCGCAATAAGCCCACCACCACTATCGGAGGACAGGACTACCTGCGTAATAGTAAAGGACAGATCCTGATCGATCCGGGTACCGGTTATCCATTGACCAATCCAAACTATGTGGGTATTGGAGACAGAAACCCCATATTCGTAATGGGCTTCACCAATACATTCTCCTATAAGAATTTCCGATTGAATTTCACTTTCGACTGGAAATATGGTGGCGATGTGTTGAATGGTACAGAACAGCAACTGGTGATCAATGGTTTGAGCAAACGCACCCTTGATCGCGAACAGATCCGCATCATTCCGGGCGTATTGCAGGATGGATTACAGGAAACGTCCAATCCTACAGTGAACACCATTCCTATCAACCCGTATTACCAGAATGATTATTATACCGGTCGTACCTATGCTGTAGACTTTGTGGAGCATGATGTAAACTGGCTGCGTCTTCGGGACATCACCTTGAACTATGCTTTTGGCGCTAAAACGATCAAGCGCTCACGCATTTTCTCTGCAGCAAGCTTATTTGTTACCGGTACAGACTTACTCATTATTACCAACTATTCAGGACCCGATCCATCCTCTAACGGTAATACACCTGCTACAGGTGGTGTGGGTGGATTTGCGATCGATCTGGGTTCCACCCCCACACCGATCGGCGTGAATTTTGGCTTGAGAGTATCATTCAAAAACGGCAAATAATATAACCTGTAATAATATAGAGTATGAAACGAATTATTCAATTAATAGTAATCGCTGCCGTAGTACTGACGGGCTATTCCTGTCAGAAATACCTGGATGCAGCGTACAAAAACCCGAACCTGCCTACCTATGCGCCCCCTGAGCAGGTGTTACAGTCCTGTATTTCCGGTATGCACAGAGGAATTGCATTTGATGCACGTATGACCGGATTTATCACCCAGAATTTCGCCTCCGTGGTAGGTATCAACCAATGGGAACGCCATGGCTATAACCCCGGTAGTGACAATGGCGGTGATGTATGGCGTATGCATTACTGGAACATGGGCTTTAACCTGATCGACATGATCGATTCCAGCCGCATCACCGGCAAATACGATTATATCGCTGCTGCCTATGCGCTGAATGCCTGGAGCTGGATGACCGTTGCTGATGAGCATGGCGACCTGCCCGTAAAACAAGCATTTGAAAAAGGACGTTTATCATTTGATTATGACGCCCAAAACGTTGCCTATGAATTGGCGCTGAAATATTGCGATTCTTCTTTGTACTACTGGACGCTGGCGGCTGATATGTCGAAGCCCACACTGGCTGAAGGTGATCTGTATTTCTTTCAGGGAAATATGACCCGCTGGAAGAAATTTGTGAATGGCGTAAAAGCACGCTTGTATCATCGCTATTCTTTAAAAGCCGACTATAAGCCCGACAGTGTTATTAAATATGCCGATCTGGCCATGTCAAGCAGTGACGACGACGCGATGGTCCAGTTCAATCTGGCCTTCCCGGATGTAACGGCCCGTAACTTTTTCGGCCCCAGCCGTAATAACCTTGGTGGTTTCCGTATCGGCGCCTTACCTGTTAACCTGATGAATGGAACCGTTTATACTGGTGTTACCGATCCCCGTTTGAAGTATATCATGAAGCCTTCTCCGGATGGAAGATTCAGAGGAATCATTTGTAATCAGCAAGTAGATAATGCAACCACCCCTACGGATCAACGCGTATATAATTTCTGGGGATTTGTGGGATCTACCTCTGCTCCATCGGGTGGTGTTGATACAGGAGCCCGCACCTTCTTCAAGAACAACTCCAAGTTTCCTATAATGACTTATAGTGAAATGCAGTTCCTGAAAGCAGAAGCAGCTTTTAAAAAGGGAGACAAAACTACCGCCAGAAGCGCTTATATCAATGGTATTTCAGGGCACTTTGATATGCTGGAGAAACATTTCACAGGTTATGTGGCAATGACTTCTGCGGAAAAAGCTGCTTACCTGGCCACTCCGGCCATTGTACCTGCGGCTGCTGCAGATTTGACCATCAGCCAGATTATGTGTCAGAAGTATCTATCCCTGTTTGGATGGGGTTTTGTAGAGAATTGGGTGGATATGCGACGCTATGCCTATGACGAGGTGAATATTTATCCTACTTATACCAGATTGCCATTGATCAGTTTGTATCCTGATAACGGCGGAAAATTGTGTGAACGTTTCCGTCCCCGATACAATTCAGAATATCTGTGGAATGTGGATGCATTGAAAAAGGTAGGTGGATTCAATCCCGATTATCATACCTACAAATGCTGGTTCGCTCAACCTTAATATTAAAAAAGATTGAAAATGAAATTGATCAATATAAAAATAGCTGGCTGCGCCCTGGCCTCTTTACTGTTCTTTTCGCAGTGTGATGACAAGGATCTCATCGCTGAAAATAACAAGTGGGAATACCTCGACAGCAGCAACAATGCAAATGTTCGGATTGTACATTGCTTTGCCGGGAATACGCCGCAGATTCCTACTGCCCCCAATCTCACTACGGGTCCTCAGGTGTTTGTTTATGCCAACGGACAAAAGCTCAATGGTAACGCATTAAGTTATGGCGGACAGTGGCCTTCACCGAATGTGTACGCCACTATACCTTCAGGTAACGTGGAGTTTAAGATCGTTAATGCCCGCATGAATCTGGCGGCGGTACCAAACGTACCTGCGCCGATTGCGGGAGATACGCTGTATACATTTACCCAGCAATTAGATAAAGGAAAGTATTACAGTATGTATATGGGAGACACCGTTCCATTCATCCGTTTTGTTGTTAAAGAGGATGTTATGCCGGTACCTGATTACCAAACCTACAAGATCCGTTTGGCTCATATGATCATGAACCCGACTGATACACTTACACTGTATAGCCGTCGTCAGGCTGCAGAGATCATCTCAAACATTACCCATAAACAGGTGAGCGATTGGGTTCAACTGCCTTTGCCCATTATCAGTGATACGTTAGAGATCCGTAAAAAAGGATCTACAACCACCTATATCACTGTTGGTGGAACAGCACCCAGTTTTTCTCCCACAGGTTTGCGCTTTTATACTGTGGTACTAAGAGGTAAAACGGGCGTAACAGGCAAAACGGTATCTGCCGCTATTTTAACCAATCGTTAATTTATCAATGTACATCTCATGACAAAAAAAACCACCCTGACACTAATACTGGCCAGTATAGTAATCACAGGTCTTGTTTCCTGTATTAAGAAGGATCCCATTTCGAGGATCACGCAGGTGCTGATGGTGCCTCTTTCCCCTGATGCACTGGCAGTAGACTTCAGCATCAACAATACTTTATTCGCCACTACAGTAGGCTATTCCAGTACCACTGGAACAGTCACCTATACCCTGCCCTATTACACCATCACCCCGGGCACTACTTCCGTGAAGTACAATTTAACCGGAACACCCAATGCCTATGCTTCCAATACGGCAGAAACAATGGAAGACGAAGCCTATTCCACCTTCCTGATCGATTCAGCTAAAAGAGCTAAACTGGCCTGGGTTTATGATGATCTGACGGAACCTACACCCGGCAAGGTGAAGATCCGTTTCTTTCATTTTTCCCCCAATGCTCCTGCTGTTGATGTGGTAGCCGTATCTACCGGCGCAAAATGGTTTGCCAACAGAACCTTTAATGACCAGGACGGAAAAGCCGAACTGCAATCATTTATTGAAGTAGATCCAGGTGTTTATACCTTCGCCTTCCGGTTGGCCAATACCACTACTGCTGCTTACACCACTTCCAACATAACGCTGTTGCCAGACCGCATCTACACGCTGGCGGCAAGAGGATCTGTAGGAGGAGCAGGAAACAAGGCACTCGGCGCCTGGGTATATCCCAATCGCCCCTGAGGCAATATTTCGTAGGATGCCGGTTGAGAGTCTTCCCGGAAGTCATCTGTACCCGCCTTCAACAAAATATATCACCAATAGAAAAGAGCCCCTAAAGGCTCTTTTTTTTATTTCCATATCACTTACAACTTACCCCTTACCACTTACACGCCGCTCCACGGCCAGAAATAAGCGATCGCAATGGCTGTAATGATGCCCGCCAGATCAGCGAGTAAGGCAGCCGGTACCGCATAACGTGTTTTACGGATACCCACTGATCCAAAATATAAAGCAACAATATAAAAAGTAGTATCGGCAGAACCCTGGAATACACAAGCAAGACGGCCTACAAAACTATCGGCACCGTATTGTTGCATGGCGGTAATCATCATGGCTCTGGAACCACTGCCGCTAAATGGTTTCATTAAAGCTGTAGGCATAGCAGGAACGAACTGCGTATCCATGCCCAGGGAAGAACAAACCCAGCTTAAACCTTGTATCATAAAATCAAAAGCCCCGCAGGTACGCAGCACACTTATAGCGACCAGCATCCCCACCAAATAAGGAATGATCTTGATGGCCACGTCAAACCCTTGTTTGGCTCCTTCGATAAATGCATCATAAACATTCACCTTCTTCCACATGCCTCCTAAAATGAACACAATGAAGAATAAAAGGATCAATCCGCTACTCACTACTTTCGAAAAAGCAGACGCTGCGTCATTGGTCAGATAACGTTTCAGGTAAACGCCCAAACCACTGAGCAATACGGCCCCCACCAATCCAACGGTAACAATGGCGATCCATTGCTTCCGGTTAAATTTTTGCCAGATAGCGGTAACACTCATCGCTACCATCGTAGCAGCAAAAGTGGCAATTAAACAAGGAATGAATATTTCAGTCGGATTTTTTGACCCGGCAATGATCCGCTGCGCAATGATACTTACCGGTATCAGGGTTAAACCGGAGGCATGCAGCACCATGAACATGATCTGGGAATTACTGGCGGTTTCCTTATCCGGATTGATCTCCTGCAGGCTCTGCATGGCCTTCAAACCAAAGGGTGTAGCCGCATTATCCAATCCCAATAAATTGGCCGAAAAATTCATCATCATATGTCCCATAGCCGGATGATTTCGGGGCAGTTCGGGAAATAGTTTCCCAAAAAAAGGGCCTACGAGGCGGGAAAGGAAATTGACCGCTCCAGCCTTCTCTCCAATATTCATAAAACCCAGAAACAGGCTCATGACCCCAATAAGACCAAAAGAAATGGTAACGCCGGTATTCGCAGAATCAAATACCCCATCCATCATTGTTTTGAAGATCTCTGTATCACCCATCAATAGTCGGATCAGGGCAACAACGAAAGCAATCAGAAAAAAGGCGATCCACAAGAAATTAAGCACCATATTGTCAAGGTATTATGAGTTATCATTCAAGGAGATGAAGTTTCATCATTTTTGGTAATTCAACAAATAATAATCGCCCTAACGACGAATACATTACCTTTGCGCCTCAAAATTTAGCTATGGGATTAAAAGCCGGAATCGTGGGATTACCCAATGTAGGGAAGTCTACTCTTTTCAACGCTGTCAGCAATAGTGCCAAAGCACAAGCCAGCAATTACCGTTTCTGCACCATTGAGCCTAATGTGGGTTTGGTAGATGTACCGGATTATCGTTTGGATAAACTGGCCGAACTGGTACAGCCCAACAGAACCGTCCCTACCCAGATTGAGATCGTGGATATTGCCGGTTTGGTGAAAGGAGCCAGCAAAGGTGAAGGTTTGGGAAATAAATTCCTGGCCAATATCCGGGAAGTAGATGCCATTATACATGTGATTCGTTGTTTTGAAGATGAAAATGTACTGCGCGAGGAAGGAGCCATTAACCCTGTAAGTGATAAGGGTATTATTGATACCGAATTGCAATTAAAGGATCTGGAAAGCGTGGAGAAAAAACTTTCCCGTACCGAAAAATTAGCCAAAACCGGTGATGCCAAGATCCGTGCAGAACTGGAAGTACTAAAACAGTGCTACAGTCATTTGGAACAGGGTAAAAACATCCGTGAACTCGATTTGAATGTAATTGAAAAGGGTGCCATCGCCGATTTGTTTCTGCTGACGGACAAACCTGTTTTATATGTAGCGAATGTTGATGAAGCATCGATGCATACCGGAAATAAATTTTCAGAAGCCCTGCAGGCGGCGGTGAATGCCGAAAATGCACAGGTGATCGTTATGAACAACAGTATTGAAGCACAGATCTCTGAAATGGAAGATCCGGCCGACAAAGAATTGTTCATGGAAGAATATAAAATGAAAGAGCCTGCACTCAACCGCCTGATCCGTTCTACCTATAAACTTCTGAACCTGGCTACTTACTTTACCGCAGGTGTTCAGGAAGTTCGTGCCTGGACCATCCACGAAGGTTGGAAAGCTCCACAAGCCGCCAGTGTAATTCATACCGATTTTGAAAAAGGCTTTATCAAAGCGGAAGTAATTGGATACGAGGATTTCATCCACTACAAATCAGAGGCCGCCTGTCGCGAAAACGGTAAGCTCCGCATTGAAGGAAAAGAATATTTGGTGAAGGATGGAGATGTGATGCATTTTAGGTTTAATGTCTAATGGAGTTATAAGTTTTAAGTAGTAAGTTTTAAGTAGTAAGCGGCTGGTTACATCCTTTTATTG
>CAZKSY010000001.1:138189-178965 GCA_964555605.1 uncultured Chitinophagaceae bacterium
TAAGTTTTAAGTAGTAAGTTTTAAGTAGTAAGCGGCTGGTTACATCCTTTTATTGAGGTTATATCTACTTATCACTCAGGACTTATCACTCACAACTTACTACTAAAAAAAAGGCCCCCGCATTACTGCAGGGGCTTACTTATTAATCCATCACATTAATAATCTTAGAACACATTGTAGGCAAAACTTACATAGTAAATTCCACCGATCTCGGGATTACCGAAGGCTGTTTTGTAATAGCGGTTCATGATATTGGTACCACCCACTTTGAAGATTGAACGCTTGGCAGGCATTTTAAAGCTCACCTGTGCGTCAAAAGTTGTATACTCTTCCAGATCGCCCTGACGGAAATCACTCTCATAGAAATATCCATCCTGGCTTCTCATCATGATGGCAAATCCGAAACGTTTCTGATAACCGAATCCGGTATTGCTCAATCCCATATTCAAACGATAATTAGGGGCATTAAAGAAGGCCGTGAAACCAGCTTCAACATCCTTGATACGGTCAAATGTCAGGTTTGCTGTAGCAATGAAGTTGCGGGGCAACATCCAGTCAACACTACCACCATATCCATAAGTGCGAACGCTATTGGAGCTGTTTACAGCTACTGATACTACACGACTGGGGCCGGTAAATGGAGCAATCGGGTTTGTTTTATCGAGAGACTGTACAACGATACGACGACCGAGGAAATTCTCGTATTTACCCCAATATCCATAAATATCCACCAACACTTTTTTACCAAATAAGCCCTTGTATCCAACTTCCCAGCTCTTCATGGTTTCTGGCTTGTAAGCTCCAAATTCAGCTTCTTTCAGGGCACCTAATGCACCTGGCACGTTACCACCCTGTAACAAAGCACCACCTGCCCTTACACTTTCCAGTGTGTAGGCGGGCAATCCACTTGGATTATCATTCAGGGTATTAACTGTACGGAAATTGTAGAATTTGCGCAGGTCAGCCAATCCACCTAACAATACTGTACCACCACCCACTTGCAGGTTGATCCATTGATTCTGGGTTGTGGGGAAACGATAGGCTGTTTGGTAAGAACCGCGAATGTTATGATTTTCAGACAGCTTAAATACGGTGGTAAAACGGGGGGTAAAACGACCATCAAAATTGGAGTTTTTATCAAAACGACCCGCTGCAGTAAACTTCAGACGGCCTTTGAATACCGCTTTTGAAATTTGACCGTAAGCACCCATTTCGTTGATCTTGATACGACCGGCTGAATCAGCAAACAATGTGCCTTCTGAGTTCAGGCTGTATTGTTTTACAGAGGCGCCAACGATCAGATCGAACCATTTACCAGTCAGGTGACTGAAATTATATTGACCTTCGGCCTGATACAGATCAGATTTATCCAGGAACAAACCACCTCCCTTCTTAATAGGAGTAGAACGTACTTTATCAAACAGGCTGGTGAATGCAGCAGTTCCGGCAGTAGGGCGACCCACATCAGCAACGGTTCTGGCCAGGTTATGCGCATTCAGGTTATCGGCAGGGTTACCGGCTGTTTGACCAGGCAGTAATCCGAGTTTAGCCTGCAGATAGGCCAACACGTATTGCTGATACCAGGTAGCACTGGGCTTCCATCCTTCGTTAAAGATACGGGTCGTAATAGTGGCGTTATACGCTTCACCGGCATTCTCCTGTGTAGTGTACGCACGTACATACCAGTTCTTATGCTTCAGTTCAAACTTATACTGACCAATCTTCAAACCTTTCAAAGAATAACGGTCACTACCGGTATAAACCGTATTACCGGTACCCCAGTAAGCGGTGAGAGAAGCTTCCAGGTCATTGGTAAGTTTATAATACAACGCACCGTTCAGTTTTACGTTAACCGTGTTGTTATTCACTACCTGATTCTCATAATACCCGGTTCTGGATACGTTGATCAAACCCGGTGTGTTGGCAACTAAAGCTACCTGCTGATCCAGCAATGCCTGTAAAGCAGGCAAGGGAAGCTGAGGACGCAGAGCGGCCGCAACCAACGGAACAATTGGTTTGATATTCGTAAAGGTTTCATCGCCATATACGTTTACCCCATCATAGTTGGGATCTGTGAAACGTGTTCCGGGAACAACTTTACCATAATCGTTACGGCTGGCATCTCCGGCCAGATAGTTAGAGGTATCTGAAGCGATCCAGTCTTTTGCCTGAATCATCTGTGCTCCAAATTTGAATGCGAATTTATTGGAAACCTTCTTCGCCCAGCGAAGGGTTACATCATAATAGGGAGAAGCGCTGGGCAACTGCTTTTTGTCGGTATGCATGATACCCATCTTCACCTGATAACTTAATCCCTGATAACGGAATGGGTTCTTACTATTGATCAGAACTGTTCCGTTCATACCACCTGGTCCGTAAAGAACAGAAGAGGCACCGGGCAACAATTCCATACTTTCTACATCCAGCTCAGTTAAACCAATTACATTACCAACAGAGAAGTTCAAACCAGGGGCCTGGTTATCCATTCCATCGATCAACTGGTTTACACGGGCACTACCACTTCCATTAAAACCACGTGTACTGAGGGTGTTAAAAGTCAAACTGGAGGTAGTCATATCCACGCCCTTTGTATTACGGAAGATATCGTAATAGTTGGTAGCCGGAGCATTCCTGATATTGCTGAGGTTTACGCGCTCAATAGATACAGGAGATTCCAGAATCCGTTCCGGAACACGGCTGGCTGAAACCACAACTTCCACACCAAGCGTTGAGGAGGGGGTAAAGTCGACCGAAATAACATCACTGGCGTTGTTAACCGGCATTTCTTTGGCTTCAAATCCAACAGAAGTGAATACTAAAGTGAATGGAGGTTTTTGAGAAGTTACCAGCTTGAAATTTCCTTTCTCATCTGTAAACGTACCGATACTGGTACCCTTTATAGTTACGGAAACAGCTGGAACCACATCCTTATTCAGGCTGTTTTTCACATTACCTGTGATAGTGGTTTGTTGGGCAACGGCAGCAATAGTGGAAATACTAATGAATAGTAAAGCCGCCAAATAACGGAAGCTTTTTCTCATAATGGTAGTTTTAGTTATCTGTTTGACGGGCAAAATACGGATTGTCGGGTATCTGTAAAAATTTAATTTTTAGACAAATGCACGGAATCTGTTGATATTTAAAAGGGAGCATTTTTCCCATTTTGGAGCCACCCGCTTAATTTCGGGCCATGAAACAATTTGCCCTTCCCGGTCAAACCCAATTTTATAGTGGTAAAGTGCGCGACGTATACTCCATCGGCCAAAACTGGCTGGTCATGGTTGCCTCCGACCGCATTTCGGCGTTCGATGTCATATTACCCCGACCGATTCCTTTTAAAGGGCAGGTTTTAAACCAGATTGCAGCCCATATGCTGGAAGCCACCAGCGATATTGTGCCGAATTGGCTCCGCGATGTGCCTGCTCCCAATGTTTCAGTAGGAGTACGTTGTATTCCCTTTAAAATAGAGATGGTGGTGCGTGGAAACCTGGTAGGGCATGCCTGGCGCACCTATCAATCGGGCCTCCGAACCCTTTGTGGCGCCTCCTTACCAGAAGGATTAAAGGAGAATGACTTCTTCCCTACCCCCATCATCACCCCTTCTACCAAGGCTGATGCCGGTCATGATGAAGATATTGCCCCCGACCAGATCATTGCCACGGGTCTTTGCACGAGCGCCGAATGGGAGGCCCTCAGTCGTTACGCACTGTCCTTATTTGAAAAAGGCCGTAAAATTGCTGAGGTTCAGGGGCTGATCCTGGCCGATACCAAATACGAATTCGGAAAGATCGGCGACCAAATCGTCCTGATGGATGAAGTGCACACCCCAGACAGCTCCCGCTACTTTTATGCAGACGGATTTAACGAACGCCAGCTTTCAGGAGAACGACAAAAGCAATTGAGTAAAGAATTTGTCCGTGAATGGCTGATCGCAAACAATTTCATGGGTAAAGAAGGTCAAACCGTTCCGGAAATGTCTGATGAATGGGTAAACACCATCTCCAATAGATATATTGAGCTATACGAGAAAGTGATCGGTAAACCCTTTCAGCCCGAGCCTCTTTCCGACGAAGAAACCCTTTCCCGCATTTTAAACAGTCTTCAGAAATTTTCCTGATCCACACAGCGCATATTCAGTAGATTAGTTCTCTAAATACTGCTTATGACCCTGGATCGCATTTTTGATTTAGCCAGTTCCCTGGCCATGCTGGGATGGTTCTTATTACTGTTGGTTAATCCTATCTGGATACAAACCCCCAAATTGGTTTCCGGTATTATAGTGGCCATGCTTTGTATTACCTACGCAGGTTGCCTGATACAGGGGTTCTCCCTTTCAGACTTTAGCCGGTTCGGATCACTTGACGGCGTAATGGAATTATTTAAAAACAAAGAAATGGTTACGGCCGGATGGATTCATTATCTGGCATTCGACCTGTTTATAGGTTCCTGGATCTGTTCTGATGCCCGGAAAAAAGGCATCAATCATTGGGTCACTGTTCCTTGTTTACTCTTAAGTTTTATGATGGGGCCTGTTGGCTTACTCCTTTATTTCCTGTTTCGGTTTCTTTCTACAAAATCCTATTTTGCTGAAATATAACACCAGAATATGCTTGCATTCTTTTCAAACCTGTATGTCAGAAATAAACTACTCACGCGTTTTGGCTGGATTTTCTGGCTGCTTGCCATGATTTGCACGATACTGTATCAAATGCAGCCCAATAACCTGATCACTGGAATTAATGGCTGGATCAAACCGTTCAAGTTTGCCGGCTCTATTGCGCTATTTAGCTGGACCATGGCCTGGTACCTGCACTATCTTACCGATAAAAAAGCGGCACGACTGTATTCTGTAATGGTGGTCATCGTAATGTCGTTGGAACAGGCCATCATTATGTGGCAGGCTTACAAGGGAGAAAAATCCCATTTTAATGTGAGCACCCCAATTAATGCAGCCCTTTTCGCTACCATGGGGGTTGCCATTACGATTCTAACCCTCTGGACAGGTTATATCGCGTACCTGTTTTTCAAGCAAAAAACATTCCCTATCAGCCAAACCTACTTGTGGGGTATCCGCATAGGACTGATCTACTTTGTCCTATTTTCATTCGAAGGCGGGTTAATGGCACAGCGGTTAGCCCATAGCGTTGGAGGACCTGATGGCAGTCCTGGCTTGCCCTTACTAAACTGGAGCCGCGACTTAGGCGATTTGAGAGTAGCGCACTTTTTCGGCATCCACGCATTGCAATTGATACCTCTCGCAGGGCGATACCTCACTACAAAACCAATACAGTTGGTGGTATTGTCAGCCCTCTATTTTATAATGGTCGTGGTTTATTTGGTGGAAGCATTATGGGCTGTGCCGGCATTTTGATCGGCCTCCTGCTGCAAGGCCTCCATGCGGGATCTGGATTTATTAAAGATATTACGTCCCTTATCAATGCCTTTACGCAACTGTTTTTGTTCCCCTTCAGGCAGATGAATAAAATCGTAACATTCCTTACTACAGGTTTGTTTCATCTTTTCCTTACAGTTATCGCATTGTATAAATAGCAGGTGACAGGCATCATTTACGCAATTCACATGTGTATCGCAGGAAGCACCACACTGATGACAATGAGCAATGATATCATCACTAATACGCTCGCCCAAACGGTCGTCGAACACAAAGTTCTTCCCGATAAACCGATTCTCTAATGATTGTCCGTTTACCTGACGTGCATAATTGATGATCCCGCCTTCCAGATGAAAGACATTCTTGAATCCACGATGCAGCATATAGGCACTGGCTTTTTCGCAACGGATTCCACCGGTACAATACATGATTATATTCTGATCGCGGTGGGGCTCCATCATATCTGCAGCCATCGGTAATTGCTCCCGGAAAGTGTCGCTGGGTATTTCAATGGCGCCTTTGAAATGACCTACTTCATATTCATAATGATTCCGCATATCGATCACGATCGTATCCGGATCACTGGTAAGCTTATTGAATTCGGCAGCGTTTACATAACGTCCCTTGTTGCGCATATCAAAATCCGGATCCTCTATTCCGTCGGCCACGATTTTTTTGCGCACTTTGATATCGAGCACAAAAAAACTTTTTCCGTCATCGTCAACGGCAATATTTAAACGCAGGTCATTAAACCCCGGGATCTGATATAAAGTGGAACGGAATAATTCCAGATTATCTGCAGGCACACTGATCTGCGCATTAATACCTTCAGAGGCCACATAAATTCGTCCGAATACACCTAATGCAGAAAAACACCTGTACAGTTCATTTCGGAATTGTCCCGGATCTTCAATAAAAATATAATTGTAGAATGAAATGGTTGTACGTACTGTTGGATCGTTCTGAATACGTTCCTTCAACTCCTTCCGGGAGATGCGATTGTGCAGTGGTGGCATAAAATGAATTTTAATTCTGCTTACAGAATCCCAATTGCAGGTTGGGCAAAATTCCTAAAGCACTGCAAAGGTACAAAAATTACCGGCCAATAGAAACAGAATTACCCAATAATCCCCCCAATCCCAGTCGTACCCCCACTTGTCCTTGTTTTCCATTGAGATAACTGCCTACCACATCCAGTCTGAATAATTTGAAAATATTTTCAATACCTCCAAACACCTCTACATAATTATTGTTTCGATTTACAAAAAAGGCATTGCTTCCTCCTACCAAATGCCAGTTCAGGCGGCGGAACAGGGGTATTTTATTAGTGAGCAATCCATTGAAATGATGTTCCATATGACCGGTCAGATAAACATAGGCATCCGTACTATTAGCATAATAAGGCGCCATTTGAAAACTATTCAAATAGTCGCTGGCAAACAGCAACTGATTCCCATTGAAATGCTGGTAGTCCTGTATGTATAATTGCTTTCTATTCATAAACCCACCCGCACTGATCCGGTATTTCAACGCTCCACGGAGTTTCAGATTCACCTCATCCCAAATGGAAAAACGCCACTTGGAAAATTGCACATCACTTCCTGCCAGATCGGGTATTCCGGCAAAAAACTGAAATCCAAGAGTTGGATATTTTGACCCGATGGGCATTTTCCCCCTTGGAAACTGAATGTATTGCTGACCCGGCTTAAACTCCATCTCCACCCCTGCCACCACTGCCTGATGCCGCATAAATTGTTGCTGGATCTTTTCAAATGGGTAATTGGGGGTAAAACTGTTTTGATCTTTACGAAAGAAACTAAAATCAGTGCTGTTGTCAATGGGCAAACGATCCTCATATATTACAGATCCGGTAACGCGAAGACTATTGTCGAACCGTCGGCTGTATCTGAGTTCAGCAAACCAGTTCTCATAGATCTTCATATAATTCTCCTTATAAAAGAGGGTGTAAACACTGTTCAGTATCGGACGGATGGGATTGTCTTTATTGAATTGCGTAACACGTTTACCCGCTTCAATCCGCCAGTTTGACCGGCTGGTGGTTCCTCCCTCTTCTGCCCAATTAAAAGAAGATTTATTCCACCCCAACAACAGAGATCCATTTAAGTGGGTATTACTAAACCCATAGCGTAACCGCGGCTCGATCAATAGCGATTGTCGCTTCCCGGGGTAATTCCGTTGCAGACTGGCCGCGAGATTCATCGCCACCCCTTCCACGGTATTGTACTGAAGATTTTTTAATGGAGAAATCCAGGTAAACGTCCAGGGTTTTGTTGGGCTGAAATTGGAACGGCGAAATCCAGACCATAAAAAACGCATGGGGGTAATGCGCCCCTGCTGCCGGCGCATGGAATCTATATTCCGACGGGACCCAATGGAATCTCTGCGATATTGATACGCACTGTCTTTCACCTGATAATCCCTGATCTCTTCTATTTCAAGTGCTACAGGCCGGATGGAATCCCAATACTGTTTGGATCGCTTATTCACAGTAGTATCATATTTCACTACCACATTATTGAAATACTTTTTGGAGAAGGAAGGTGTTACATCATATTTATTATAAACATTAAGGAAATTACCTTCCAGATCGAACCCAAACTGACTAAAGGTGAAATGGACTACCTGATCCTTTGCCTGCCAGATATCCCTGGTAACTGGTACCTGTATCTGCCGGATGCGCAGGGTATCGATCAATTCCAACTGCGATTCTTTTGAAAGAGACAACTCGAGGCTATGAATGCGCCAATCCCCTTCTGTAATATTTATGGTTCCAAAAAAAAGCGGCTCGAACTTGCGCCGGGGAATGACTTTGATCTGATTGATCTCTTTTCCATCTTCCCAGAAAGATCCCAGATATTGATACCTGTAAAACCCCATGGCAGATTCTGCTATGGGCGATACAAAGCCTCTTGGATTCAGCCGTGAGGTAAAAACAGATACGTTATTGTTATAAAAGTTGATAAACGTGGGAAAATTAAAACCAAAACCATTGGAACCGCTTTCCCGACCGCTCAATACCTCCAGTTTTACTTTCTTTGGTTTCTTATAAGCTACTTTGGTAAGGGATTCCGACAGAAACAATACCCCCTTTCCGATACTGTCTACACCCATACTCTTGCGATCGCTTTCCTCAATTTTCTGGCCGAAAACTTTCTTCGGTATCTTCCTCGATTTTATGAAGGTTTTAATATAGGCTTCGCAGGTAAAAGAATCTAATGGCTCCTCATAATCCTTTCTTTTTTTAATAGCGTTGCGGATGATTTCATAAGCCGGATCTTCGGCTCCTGGCCGCACCACCACTTCTTTCATTTCCAGTTGTAAAAGTTTCAGCACGAAATGCAATTCCTGTTGCTGTGCCGTTACCGTAATTTTTTGCTCCTGCTTTTCATATCCTACAAACTGAGCACTTATAGTATAAGTTCCCGGATCAAGGTCCAGATAATAACGACCATCATTTCCCGCTGTAGTGCCCCTGGTGGTCCCTTTTACCAATACAGATGCAAAGGCAAGTACCTGTCCTTTTTCATCTTTAACTACACCGGAAATTCTACCGGCAAAAACAGAGGGGCTTAAAACGATCCAGAATAAGCAGAAGAGTAATGGCTTCATAATATAGTATGAAACGAAAATAAGACAGAAAGGTTACGCCTACTGCTCCGGCCAATAAAGAGAAGGTATTTTAACAAACAGTTATCAGCCCATTCACCTGCGCAAAAAACTTCCGGTGAGGGCTCCCAATCCGGCCACCAAACCTCCCAGAATACCCGAAATGACCAATAGAAGCCAGGAAGCATTATCGAGCTTGAACAAAGATCCGACACGTTGCAGCAGGATACCCTCATTACCTATATTTAGCCAGAATGCCAATCCTCCCCAAAGCAGGAACAATGCCACAAAACCTGCAAAGAATGATTTCAGGGGACGCTGTGGAATGATCACCGCAACAAGTAATCCAACTACTGCGATACTCCACCAGGGAAGAAATATACCTGCGGCAAAAGCCAGTAGTGACGTGAGTATGATTGATACAAAAAATTTCATAATTAAGTTGTGTTCAGTTGTGTGAAAACTATTTTGCAAAAATTAATCTGGATTGGATCCGCTTATCCGCCCCTTCATTTGATTTCATTACCCATAGTCTGTAGTATTTTCCGGCCGACCAATTATCGACAAAACTATCATAATACTTACTTCCCGGGTTGCCGCTTTGACCGCCGGGATACACTCCATAAGCCTCCGTTTCATCGGTGAGGTGTACGATCATCCGCCAACTGGGTCCATGGAATTTCTTCGTGGCATTGATCACATGAGTGCCCCCTCCCGTTGTTAAATGGAAACGACTCAGTGCGGCCTGACGCAATAGGTGTTGAATACCACTATCCTTAAAACGGCTCCATACCAATCGGCCATCTTTTTCAGCGGCGGCCAATGCAGGAACAGCATTTTTAAATGCCTTTGTTACCATGGATACCAAGGTTTCCACCTCTGTTGTTCTTTTATCATCTACGAAACGATAAGCCGAATCCTTTAATAACCCTTCGATCAGGGTAAATTCTTCGGGAAGGTCCCAGGGTTGTGGTACCGTGGCGAAATCATCGCTCCAGATCACTGTTTCCAGACTATCATACCAGGAATGAAAAACAGTTGGTCCCTTTTCGTCGGGATCGTTACGCAGATTCCATTCTTTGGCAATCGTGAGGTATTTCAACTCTTCTGGAGTCAGTTTTGTTTCATCAATATTTTTGATCAATACCGGCAAGGCTGTTTCTGCAAACAGATTATAATTTTCTGTCTGCAAACGCTGCATATCGGCTGGTGTTATATTACTCATCTGATTCAAGTAGCGGTTGATCATTTTCCCACGATAGAGATCATGATGTCCGCCTATATAATACGGATAAGTAGTATCCACCGGCAATTGATTGGCACTGCTTACAAAACCTCTTGCCGGATTCACCTGATGCGGGTTTTCAGATCGTGGAATGGTTCCCTGCCACAAAAAACTGCTATCGGTTCCGGGCATAACAAAATCTCCCTGCCGACGCCATTTGGCCGGGAAATTAGCCTGTTGCCAAATAGCAATATCACCCGCTTTGGTGGCAAACAAACAGTTTTGCCCCGGACAGGTTAAATATTTCAACGCGGCATAATAATCATCATAATTACGCGCATGGTTCAGGCTATAAAAAAGCATCAGTTCGTTAGAGGGATCATGAGCGGCCCAGCGAACGGCATAATTGCGGCCATCACTGCGCTCTTCACCCAAACCACGGAAAGACGCATCATACATTACCGGTCCCAGTTTTGTGTAAGCCACCGTATCCAATAACATGGGGCGACCCTTTACGCGAAACGTATCTACCCTTGCGGTGGCACTCACCCATTCCCCATTAAAACGATACTGACTGCGGGAAGCATCTTTAAATTCGATGGAATAATAGTCCCGAACATCTCGCATGGCATTGGTAAAACCAAAGGCGCAATTATCATTAAATCCGATAATAATACAGGGAGCTCCGGGAAAACTGGCCCCATAAGCGTTATACTCCGGAGTACTTAACTGCATCTCAAACCACAAGGCCGGCATATTCAAAGCCAGATGCGGATCATTACATAAAATGGGACGACCGCTTTGCGTTTTGGTACCGCCGACAGCCCAGTTATTACTTCCATTATCCTTATCCGGTTTTTGCTGTACGATCGGAGCCGTTTCCTTCCATTGGAAATACAAGGAATCTGCAGTGGTTGGCATTACAGGTACAATGGCGGCCGTATCGAATACCGTTCCTCTGGTTACGATCGGATCAAGTGAATCCTGTGTGATGGGATAAATGGCTTCAAAATCAGCCTTGCTTAAAACGGATTTCGCATTGGTATATTCAAAATCATTTTCCGGTCCCGCCAGATCCAGACTCATATACTTCAGGAAAAGCATGGTCTTTAAATTGGTCCAGGGCTCGGGTTTATAATTTAATAATTTATACTCAAAGGGAAGTTGCGCATTGGTCAGCTGACCTATATAAGCATTCACTCCGTTCGTATAGGCATCACAGGCAGTTTTTGTGGCCGGCTCTTTCTCCATCTCTTTCTGAGCTATTTCCGCGGCATATACCATTCCGAGGCGACGCATCTGGCGGTCAAAACCCAGTATCAGATCCTTATCCCCCGGACCCAGAATTTCGCTTAGTCTACCGGAGGCTGCATGTGTTTGAAACTCCATTTGCCAAAGCCGGAATTTCGCATGAATATATCCCTGAACAAAAAACAGATCCGCTTCATTTTGAGCGAATACGTGCGGAATCATTCTGTCATCAAAATAAACGTCCACCTTGTCTTTCAGCTCTGGAAAATTCAGGGTCAGTTCCCTTGCCGGCTCTGCCGGTTCAGCATTCTGCCAAAAACCATGTTGTGGCGAAAGAAAAGATCCGAGTACCGGAACAGTACCCCAGGGCTTATTCAGGGCCCAAACGAAAGCGGTGGTAATAAGGGCTGAAATCGTGAATGGAACAATTCTCATAATGGGAATAATTAGATTGGTAGTGATTCTAAAAGTAATTTTTTTTCTCTAATAAAACAGGAAATCGCAGCTAACTTGATCAAAGCCATGTTTTAACATCGGTTATTTTCAGCCAAAGCATTTTTGAATTTCGTAAATTCGGTATAGTTCTTTCATTCTTCATTAAATACATGTCATATGAAATGGTATCAATCCTTCACTTTGGCCGTATTATTGATTCCCTGGAATGCCTGTGCGCCTTCTCAAACAAAATCAACCCAGCCGGAGCCCCAAACGGCCACCATCACTCCTGCCGAAGCCCCCATGGTTTTACCCGCCATTAAAGACACCCTCCTTCCCAGTGGTCGGCATAACTGGTACCTGTTGGGAAGCAGGGAACAAAAAGGACTTTTTATTGAACGTACCGAATTCCCCAAAGGTTATCTGGGACAGCCAAATGTACATGATCAGGATGTATATATTACCATACTGAAAGGCACTGCCTATATTGGGTTCGGGAACAGTATCGATACCACTAAAAATGTAAAAGTACTGGGAACGGGCAGTTTTCTTAAGATCCCCGCAGACCAGCCGCATTTCGAATGGTTTTATAACAACTGTTTGATGCAACTGGAAGGATTAGGCCCTCAGAACACCTATTACGTTACGAAAGAGCCCAAAGGGGGTGAAACCAAATAATTAATTCGTTATTGCCTGCAGTGCGCCTGTTGGAAAACGGGCGGATATTTTATTGCTGTAACCGCTGCACAACCATTTCCGGGTATGATTATTTTACCTGAAATTTGCTGGCATAAAAGGCCCTTACAGCACATGCAAACCAGCGACGACGTAAAAAACATACTTGGATTACAGTTACCCACCGACCCCCGCTGGGCTCGTTTGGAAACAATTGAACTGGAAGCCATCCTTACCGATCATGCTTATTGTGAGCAAAAAGCAGCCACCACCTGTATCTCTTTAATTCAACGATACCCTTCTAAAACCAGGATCGTAAAAGAGCTGGCCCCCATTGTTACAGAAGAATGGGGACATTTCAGAATGGTGATCAACGAAATGGCTAAACGGGGTTGGAATTTGGGCAAACAACGAAAAGACGAATACGTTAATAAACTGATCAGTTTTCAGCGAAAAGGCGGGCATCCCGATGAAAGAATGCTGGATCAGTTGCTCACCATGGCATTGATCGAAGCCAGGAGCTGTGAACGATTTAAACGTTTAAGCGAGGGATTGTCTGACCCCTACCTCCAGCAATTTTACCGTCGGTTCATGGAAAGTGAGGCCGGACATTATACCCTATTTATCAATCTTGCCGAAGAATATATCGATCCCGGAATGGTACAATCCCGATGGAAAGAATGGCTGCATTATGAAGCCACCGTAATGCAGGAAATGGAAATCAGAGGAGACAGGATCCACTAATTCCCGCCAATTTACGCAATCGGTTGAGATGCTTTCCAATACTCATAAGGGTTATTTTTACAGAAGTGATATCATCGGAACATTATACTGAAGCCGGCTTACGTTTTGCCCAACAGGCATTGGATCCCTCCCTTACTGCAATAGTTTGTGAGCCGGTTACAGGTGGCTTGATCAATAGCACGTTTAAGATCATTACCCAACAGGGGCCTGCATTACTGCTTCAAAAGATCAATAAGAATGTTTTCAAAAAACCAACGGAAGTGCAGGAAAATTACCTGCATATCTGGAATCATGTGCGTAGTCAGAAAATACCCCTGACGCTACCCGAGCCCGTTACCTGCGCCCCGCAGCAATATTTATACAAAGACAATGATGGTGAATACTGGAGGGCATTTCGCTTTATAGATAACAGTCAAACCTGCCCGATTGCCTCTACTCCGGATCAGGCCTACTCAACAGCAGCAACTTTCGCCCATTTTACTGCCAGCTTTAATGATTTTGATACCCGCTGGCTGCATTATACTATTCCAGATTTTCATCACCTGGCTTTTCGCTATTCCCAATTGACCAATGCCCTGGAAAACGATCTGGTGGGTAGAAAAGAATCTGTAACCGGTTATGTAGAAGAGATCCTGCAACGGAAACACTACAAAGAATTCTTTGAACGGATCACCCGATCGGCTGGCGCCTATCGCTTGCGGGTGATGCATCATGATGCCAAGATCGCGAATGTATTATTCAACAAAGAAGATGGCAAAGTAATCTGCGCAGTAGATTTTGACACCGTTATGCCAGGCTATTATTTTTCGGACCTGGGCGATATGGTGCGCTCCATGGCCTGTTCCCTGGAAGAAGGCAGTACAGATTTCGACAACATTTACATTAAGAAGGACATTTATGATGCCATCCTCTCCGGATATATGAGCATCATGAACGACCAGCTCACTACCGCCGAATTACAGCACATACATCATCCGGGACTGATCATGATCTATATGCAGGCCATGCGCTTTCTCACCGATCATATTAACGGCGATATTTACTACAAAATTCAATACGAAGGACAAAATCTCGACAGGGCCAGAAACCAGCTAAGCTTATTGATCAAACTGGAAGAAATGCTGGTTAATGAATACAATTACGAACTCACGGATCTGTCTCCGGTAAAATAACGCAACTCTTCCTGAAGGTTCACAGTGGGATTGTCATGCATCAAAACACTAACCCGTTGGGCAAATTGCTGTAGGAATTGCTGGTGAGCTAAAGTAGCCGGCTGAAATGGCTTGTGCTTTCGGGCGATCAGGATCTGACTTATCTGTTCCGCAAGAACTCTTGACTTTTCTTCAATGCAATGTTGCATAAAATGTTCCATCACAAAACGGGTAGCCGCATAGTTCGGATGTGCCAGATCAATATCATAAAACCGGTAATCCCGCAGCACATCCACTACCAGCTCATAAGCAGGGAAATAATGGATGCGGTCAAATTTATTTACTAAATGATGTACCGATTCTATTAAACGAGCCTTGCTTTTATTGTTTTCGATTACACCATCGCGTAAATGACGAACCGGACTAATGGTAAATAAAATCTGTAATCCCGGATTGAACTGAAACAACTGATGAATACAGGAATCTAAAGCTGTCAGGATCTCTTCAATCGTCATCAGGTGCTTGCGAAACCATCCACCGGGTGCCCGGTGGCAGTTCGCCACCCCGGCATCTACCCGATCATGGGCGCCCAGCGGAGCTGCCTTTTCTGTCAATCGATAGGAAAAAGAAGACCCCAGCGTAATCACCAGCCAGTCTGCCTCTTTCAAAAATGCGTTGGCGCGTAACTGTGATGCATTGATCCGCTGAACAGCGGCTTCTGCATTCATATCCGAAAACCGGCTATGATGTTGCCAGCTTTGCCACAGTTCGTTAAAATAGACCAGATCCGCGGTGGTATAGGTACGGGGCGAAATATAGGAACGCAGGCTATCGCAAACACTTTGAGGGTCAAATAAAATGCCATTGGGATTCTGCAACACCTCAAACTTTAATTCCTGCAAACGATCGCCGATATGTTCTGTAAAACAGGATCCGGTTAAAAGTATTTTTTGTCCGTACCGGATGGGATCCGGTAAAGAAGGTATGTTTATTGGCGCAAAAAAATCCATAATCAATTCATTAAATAAACCGTCACATAAAAAGTCTGTTCGCGGTTGACAGGGCTTGCTGCAATGCCACCGGATCAATTCCGGTTTGCTTGTTTTTTGAATGAAGCCATTCAATCATTTTCACGGTATCCATATTTCCCACCAGTTCATTATCAGCCATCGGGCAACCACCGATCCCTTTCAATGCGCCGTCTATACGGGTGCAACCGGCTTCAATAGCCGATCGGAATTTCTGTTCCCAATTCAGCGAGGTGGAATGCAGGTGCACGCCAATCTCCGTTTCCGGAAAGGAATTAATGACGGTGCTGGTCATCCGCTTTACTTGTTCGGGCAAAGCCAGCCCAACGGTATCGGCCAGGGAAACGATCCCGATACCCAATGATACGATTGTTTGGATCCAGTCAAGTACGATCTCCTCATTATAAGGATCGCCATATGGATTTCCAAAACCCATGGAAATATAGATCACCAGTTCCTTTTGATTCTTCACTGCAATCTCCTGAATGGCTTTTACTCTTTCAAGAGAAGCCGCTATGGAGCTATTAGTATTTTTTTGTTGGAATGTTTCTGAAACTGAAAAAGGGAATCCAAGATATTTTATGCCCGCAAATCCCGCAGCCGTTTCAGCCCCGCGCTCATTTGCAATAATGGCCAGGAGTTTGGTAGCCGATTTTTCCCATTCCAATTCCTGCAATACGGCTGTTGTATCGGCCATTTGAGGTATGGCCTTGGGCGAAACAAAACTGCCAAAATCCAGCGTGTGAAATCCAACTGCAAGCAGTTCATTCAGGTATTGAATCTTATCCCTGGTAGGAATAAAATGCGGCCAGCCCTGCATGGCATCGCGGGGGCATTCGATAAGTTTTATGGAAGCAGTATTCATATAACTTGCTTATGGCGATCTGTTATTGGTGGAGCTGCAGGCGCTGTTTCATTGTTTCATAAAGGAACATTGCTGCAGCCACAGAAACATTGAGTGATTCAAAATCAGACGCCATTGGTATACGGATATTGCCATCACAAATCTTCATTAATGGCGGGAATACCCCTTTATCCTCACTACCCATCACTATACAACAGGGAATGGTAAGATCCGAATCAAATAGTGACACCGATGCTGTCATTTCTGAAGCATATACCTGTATCCCATTCAAATGAAGGGTGTCTACCGCTTTCATTAAACTTCCCACTCGGCAAACATTGATCTTTTCCAGGGCACCGGCAGACGACTTCAAGGCTTCTTCATTCAAAGCTCCTACCCCTTTATCTGGTATGATCAATGCCTGAGCACCACAACACAAGGCCGTACGGGCAATGGCACCGATGTTTCGAACATCTGTAACACCATCCAGCATTAAAAATAAGGCTGTTTGACCTGATGACACTGTATGATCAATTACCTGCTGCAGATCCATATACGTGATCAGTCCGGCCAATGCGATCACACCCTGATGATTGGCACGGGTCATATAATGGAGCTTTTCAGCAGGCACCTGTTGAATGGGAATGTTATGTTCTTTAGCCAACTTCCGTATCTCGCCGATGGATTCGCCACTTACCCCTTGCTGAAACAGTATTTTATCAATAGAACGTCCCCCCTGAATCGCCTCGATCAAAGGTTGCCGGCCAATGACCAGGCTGGATGGTTTCGGAGCGGGTGCCCGCTTAGGATATCTGTCCATTTACCAATAACAATTTAATTTTATAAACAGCCGCAACAGTCATGGCATCAGTGATCTTTCCTTCTTCCACCATTTTATAGACATCGTCGAAAGCTATTTTCTGAACCTGCAAGGCTTCTGTTTCTTCCGGACGGGCCACTCCCATCGTAAGGTCTCTGGCCAGAAAGATCAAGGCCACTTCATCTGATACGGAGTTTGAAAGATGTAATTTCAATAGAGGCTCCCAATGCGCTGCTTTCATGCCTGTTTCTTCTTCCAGCTCCCGTTGCGCGGCCATTAAGGGATCTTCCGCATGCGGTCCGCCGCCCTCAGGCATCTCCCAGCTATATTGATCAAGGGTAAAACGGTACTGGCCCACCAGCCAGGTATTCAGGTCTTCATCGAGTGGGAACACGCCTACTGCCACATTTTTAAAATGCACTTTGCCATAGATCCCCTTTCCTCCGGATGGATTTAAAACATCGAAATGGTCGAGTTTGATCCATGGATTTTCATAACGGGTTTCCCGCTGTAAAATGGTCCAGGGATTATGATTCTGCTCCATAAGGCGAAATTAACACTATACAATGGTTACACCACCAAATAGCCATTTAAAACAGAACCGGCAAGCCAGACTGGTTTCATTCCAGATCCGCTTGCCGGCTATTTTTTCTGCCAGAGCAGGGATTATTTAATTCCGAATTCCTTCTTCACTTTGTTCACATAATCCAGTTTCTCCCAGGTGAACAATTCCACTTCCACTTTCTTCTCGTTATCTTTTCCTTTGTTAAAGGTCTTAACCACGGTTTTCGGTTCACGGCCCATATGACCATAGGCTGCTGTTTCAGAATAGATCGGATTACGCAGTTTCAGGCGCTGCTCAATAGCATAGGGACGCATATCGAAGATCTTCTCGATTCTACGGGCAATCTCTCCGTCGGCCATATCAACTTTGGCAGTACCATATGTATTTACATAAAGTCCGCAAGGCTTGGCTACACCAATAGCATAAGAAACCTGTACCAGCACTTCATCGCACAGTCCGGCAGCCACCAGATTCTTCGCAATATGACGGGTAGCATAGGCTGCAGAACGGTCTACCTTACTGGGATCTTTACCACTGAAAGCGCCACCACCATGGGCCCCTTTACCACCATACGTATCTACAATTATTTTACGACCGGTTAAACCAGTGTCGCCGTGCGGGCCACCAATAACAAACTTACCGGTAGGATTGATATGATAAGTGATCTTATCGTTAAACAACTTGCGCAGAGATGGCTTCAGTTGCTTGATAACGCGGGGCATGATGATGTTGATAATGTCCTGACGGATCTGATCAAGCATTTTCTTGTCTGTATCAAAATCATCGTGCTGTGTACTAACAACAATGGTATCAATACGAACAGGCTGGTTGTTATCGTCGTACTCGATCGTAACCTGACTCTTGGCATCCGGACGCAGATACTTTAATTCTTTACCGGCACGACGGGTTTTTGAAAGCTCCTGGAGGATCTTATGTGCGAGATCTAATGCCAGGGGCATATAGTTATCCGTTTCTTTTGTAGCATATCCAAACATCATCCCCTGGTCGCCGGCACCCTGTGCATTCGCCTTGGCCTCAAAGCTCAGCTTCTTTACAGAACGGTCTACGCCACGATTGATATCTGCACTCTGCTCGTGAATAGCAGAGAAAATGCCGCAGGAATTGGCTTCAAACATATATTCAGCCTTAGTGTATCCAATCTGACGGATCACTTCTCTCGCAATTTCCTGAACATCCAGATAGGTCTTAGATTTTACTTCCCCTGCCAGTACCACCTGACCGGTAGTTACCAACGTTTCACAAGCAACTTTTGATTGTGCATCGTACGCCAGGAAATTATCAATCAGTGCGTCCGAAATCTGATCGGCCACTTTATCAGGATGTCCTTCTGAAACACTTTCAGATGTAAATAAATAAGGCATGTTAGAAATATTAAAATAATGGAATTAGTGAATTCAGGCGCAAATATAACAGACAGGCACCGAAATCTTAAATTTTAGAATACACAATGCGCAAACGGGCTTTTTTAGCAGGATCTGCATAAGCTCCTCCGGTTACCAATACCCTTCCGGCGGCGATGGGCGTATTCACGGGATATCCCGACAAACTACCAGCCAGAGAAGGAATCAATATGGTATTACCCTGTTTTTGGCCAGAATTGGTGCGGAAAGGTGCATAAAGTCGAAGTATAAAGTCCTCCTCTTTACGGGTAACTACACTTTGCACATATCTCGAAACATTAAACCGGTATTGTCCATTATAGGGAAGTCCGCCAAATGACGATACAAACTGTGCATCATAGCTGAAATCGTAAGGAACGGTCAGATAGCGCTTGTTGGCAGTATCGATCACATCCATAAATAACACCTGTGGCTGGCGGTATTTTTCCTCCTCTGTACTTGGCAACACATCAAAAATAAGTTCAGCCCGATGGATCACCCGGTTCGACAAATTTTTAAGACCCGGAATACGAATATTGGCCACTGAACCCGGAGATGATTGCAGGTAAAGTTTATCCTTATTGGCAGCAGGACTATTCAGGTAGGTTTGATAGGGACCTGCGGGCGTTCGTTTGATGGGATTTGAGTTTGTGGAATTAAAGGTGTAAAAACCGAATTCAGTAGTCACGGTATCAACAATAGCTCCAGACAAAGGCGACTTTACCCGGTAATAAAACAACAGCTTGGTATTATCCGTATTCAGGGTAAAATACGCTAATCCATTCTTTAACGGAGATTGTGCTTCGTCTACTTTAAGGGAAAGTCCCTTGAAATAGTTCCGGAAGTTAGAATCGTTCTTATAGGCGTTCAGGGTATCATAATTCAGGAATCGGGTGGCCAGGTTTTTGTCCAATTGAATACGCACCTGATTTTTCAAACGCAGGGTATCCCTTTTACGAACATCATAAACGCTGTCGTCCAATTTTCTGAAATCGATAAGCGCGCCACCTAATGGAGGCTGCACCACACGAACTTCAGGGGTATCAATTTTATACCCAACCAATGTATTGTCGAAGAATCCATCCGGATCCATTTCGTACACTACCATACGCTCCAGTGAATTGGTATCGCCGAAATAGGTATTGTAGGTGAGCGCTAATACTACAGAATCGAAAATCAGGATGCTATCCTTTTTGGGAAAAGGGTGTGTACCATAACCTGTAGGGGTAACCAGAAAATTCAATTCAGCTTTGGTTTTTCCAAAATCAGCATCATTCGCAATAACGCCCCAGGCATGCGGTTCGGAACGAAGAATACGGGAAGAATCAGACAATAAAGTAAGATCGGTAACCACATCCAGAATGGTGTCGAATGTGGTAACATTGTCAACAGCCGGAATGAGGTCGCCTCCAATATCGGTGACATCAATTTTCTTACAGGCAATAAAAAAAACTAAGACGGCAGCTGTTCCAACAATAACTGATTTAATACGCTTCACTTGATCGGCTGATTATTTGGGTTGCAAGATTTAAGACCTACTTGGCAAGGTCGGTATACATTTGTAAATAGTCTGTTAAATCACTTTCAGGATTAAATGCCAATACTTTCTTCCCTTTCACTTTTCCAAACTCTTCCGATAACTTCTTATCGATTTTTTCGGCACCAAAACTGATCGCATCTGCATAGGTTGCCGCACCACGCATCATGCCAACATTATTGCACTCTTTAAAAGGCTCCAGATCTTTATCCTTGATCAGGGGACTGATCTTGGAAAGTTTTAAAAGATCGGCTCCCATCTTATCCTTGAAACTATTCGCACCAATGGTATATACCGATTTCGAATGTGCAAAAACAGGCTCTTTTTTATACGCTGTTTTGAGGAACAAAGGAATCAATCCGGTCATCCAGCCACTGCAATGAATGATATCGGGCGGCCAGCCAAATTTCTTTACTGTTTCTAATGCACCCTTACAGAAGAATACGGTGCGAAGGGCATTGTCTTCAAACCATTTTTCATGATCATCATGAAAAACAAACTTGCGTTTGAAGAGATCTTCATTATCCAGAAAATATACCTGTAAACGGGCATTGGGGAGTGACGCAACTTTGATCTGAAGAGGGAAATCATCATTCTCAACCGAAACATTGATACCAGAGAGCCTTACCACTTCATGTAACCGGTGTCTTCTTTCATTGATGACCCCAAACCTGGGCATGATGCAACGCACTTCAAAACCTCCGTCGTTCGACTTTATTGCCAGTTTGTTCACGATTTCTGAAAACTCTGTCAGCTCCAGATAGGGCGACATCTCGTTAGCAATAAATAAAATTCTTTTCTTTGTCAGCATTATGAATCAAATTGGTTTAAAAAACCGGCATGTTCCCTTGATTTCGAATACGTAAATGCCTCCGGTAAAGGTGTGCAAAGTTAAGGTTTTTTAGCGTAAAAGGGGCTAAAGATCAAGGTAACAGCCCCAAAATCAACAAAAATGCTTCTATTTAAACGTCAAAATGACTTACAGCAATACCTGACCGGGCAGAAAATGGCCGGTGCCCAAATAGGCTTTGTGCCTACCATGGGAGCCTTGCATCAGGGACATATTCAATTGGTAAAAGAGGCCGGGCAGGTTTGTGAACTGGTGGTGGTGAGCATTTTTGTCAATCCCACCCAGTTTAACGACAAAAAGGATTTTGAACGTTATCCGGTTTCCATTCCTGCTGACATTCAACTACTTGAACAAAATGGGGCCCATGTTTTATATCTTCCTGATGTTTCAGATATCTACCCCGAGGGTATGTCAAATCTCGAAACATACGACCTGGGCCAGCTCGAGAAAATACTGGAAGGAGCTTCCCGCCCGGGGCATTTTCAAGGGGTTTGTCAGGTGGTAAACCGTTTGCTACAGGCAGTAAACCCGGATCAGCTATTTATGGGACGAAAAGATTTCCAGCAATGCTGTGTTATCAAGCGTTTATTGGAAATCGGGCATCATCACACCGAATTGGTCATATGCAATACCATCAGAGAACCAGATGGTTTAGCGATGAGCAGCCGGAACCGAAGGCTCAATGCCACGGAAAGAGAACAGGCACTGGGAATTTACAAAGCAATGAATCATATCAGTACGAACCTCTCGCTTAAAGAACTGGATCAATTAAGGCAGGAGGCGAAGGAAATATTACTGGCGCATCATTTTCGGGTAGATTATATTGAGTTGGCCCGTGCCGGGAATCTGGAAAAAATAGAAACTTTTGATCCGGCGCAGGATACAGTTATACTGATCGCTGCCTTTCAGGGGGAAATCAGATTGATCGACAATATGTTAATACCGGCAGCCGTTTCCATATCCGGCAAACATTAATATCTTGCAGACCGTTAATAAATAAACCTTATCCATGGATATTGAGATCCTGAAATCGAAAGTGCACCGTGCGGTTATTACAGAAGCCAACCTGAATTATGTGGGGAGTTTAACCCTTGATGAAGACCTGATGGAAGCAGCGAATATGATCGAGCACGAAAAAATTCAGGTGGTAAATGTAAATAACGGAACGCGCCTCGAAACGTATCTGATCAAAGGGAAAAGAGGCTCGGGTGTTTGTTGTTTAAACGGTCCGGCCGCCAGACAAGGAGCGGTGGGAGATATTGTGATCATCATTAGTTACGCCCGGATGGAATTTGAAAAAGCGAAAGCATTCAAACCATGGATCGTATTTCCCAAAGAAGGGAATCGTTTGTAATTTTATTGTAAATAATCGCATCCAACTTTCAAGAAGCTTTCATGAATAAGAAGATCCTAAGCATACTGCAATACGTCCTGTTTCTGGGTCTTGGCATGTTCCTCGTTTGGTGGTCGTTAAGGAAGTTGAGTTCCAGTGACTGGAACGATATGAAAAAAGCGTTTACCAGTGCGCGTTACTGGCTGATCATTCCGGTGGTATTGGCCTTACTTGCCAGTCATTACAGTCGTGCCATCCGGTGGAAAATCCTCATCGAACCCCTGGGCTATAAACCGCGGCTGTCAAATACGTTTCTGGCGGTACTCGTAGGATATATGGCTAATGTAGCCGTTCCGCGACTGGGGGAAGTACTGAAATGTACATTCCTGGCCCGTTACGAAAAAGTACCTGCCGAAAAACTGGTTGGCACCATTGTAGCCGAAAGAGCATTTGATGTAATCTGTTTGATGGGTGTTATTGCCATCGCTTTTTTTACGCAAACAGATATTATTGGAGAATATCTTTCACTGAAATTGTCGGAAGTATTCGGGTCCGGGAAAAAATCAGATTCCGGAATGGGATTGATCATTTTAGGATCTCTCCTATTAATCGGTGCATTAGCCGTCTGGATCATCCTTAAGAAATTCGCACACCTTGGCTTTGTACAAAAGATCCGCACGATCATTAAAGGGGTATGGCATGGTTTGACCAGCGTTCGCTTTATTAAAAAGAAGGGATGGTTCTTATTTCATACCATATTTATCTGGACCATGTACCTGCTCAGTGTACAAATCGGGATGTTTGCACTGGCTGATACATCTGTTTATGGATTAAAACCATCTCTTTCCACACTGGCTACAGGCAGTATCGCCATGATCCTTACTCCCAACGGTATTGGAGCCTACCCAATTTTTGTACAGCAAACCATGGAATTGTACGGTTTACGTTACAGTATCGGAATAGCTTTTGGATGGCTGATGTGGACGGTTCAGACTTTTCAAATTTTACTGAGCGGGCTTGTGGCGCTCATTATATTGCCCGTTATTAATAAAAAACAGACCGCATGAAAAATATACAGGCACCATCGTTGAAGATACTCAGTGCAACGGAAGCCAAAAAGAGAATGATACAGTGGCGCTTGTGCGGCAAAAAAGTGTCTTTTACCAATGGATGTTTCGACATTTTGCATAAAGGCCATATTGCTTCATTATCCCAGGCAGCTGCTGAGGCAGACTATCTGATCGTTGCAGTAAATTCCGATGCTTCTACCAAACGACTTAAAGGGGAGAACAGGCCGGTAAACGACGAGCAGGCAAGGGCGCTTTTACTAGCCTCCCTAATGATTGTTGACGCTGTGGTGATATTTGAAGAAGATACCCCGCTGGAACTTATAAAAGAGTTATTACCCGACGTAATGGTGAAAGGAGGTGATTATAAAGTGGAGCAGATCGCCGGAGCAAAAGAAGTGATAGAAAATGGCGGTCGTGTAGTGATCAATCCGATTGTTGAAGGGTTTTCGACTACAGGTATCATTGAGAAGATCACGAAACTGTGATCATTTTACCCTCGGTAGCCATACATCCGTTCAATTTCCAATACAATATCCTCAATCACCTTATCCTCTCCTTTGGCATCATAAGGCTGTTTCAAGCTGCTATTAAAAAAGAAGGCTACTGTTTGCCAGAAACGGGCCGAGAAAGATCCTTTGTATTCACTGATGAGATCATAACAATTATTACCTGTTTGGCGGTTGATCAGCTTCATTAAAACTTTTCCCTGATAAATAGACAACTGGGTGAGCGGGTCAGAGAATTCCCGTTTCAAATCTTTCTCACGGGTTTTAATATAATCCTTGCGTTTCTTCTTATCCGAGATCTTTCCCAACTGATTATTGATATCATTAATGATATATCCGGCTTTACGCGCATACGGGTAGGTAACATAAACAGCATTCCGTAACCGCGTCCACTCTTTTCTTTTTTCAGCCAGATGCTTGGGCAGTTTAGCTGTTACCCAGGCCCATTCCAGGGTTTGGGATGGAATAATTTCCACGCCCTGATAAACCTGAGCCGGAACGGGTATCGTATCATTCGGGCCCAATTCAGGAGGAGGCAAACGCTTGAGTAATGTATCGGGAGTCGTTTGAGCCTGCAGGATAGTTCCAAACAGCAATAGCCCTGAAAGGGCTATCAGTGCTTTATATGGGAGGAACTTTGGCATATGCTGTAAGTAAAATACAATATTTACTTATAATAATACAATTGCTCAGCCAGAAGTAACCCTTATTTTTTGTAAAGGCTTTGCTAAATACCCTAACCCAGTTCAGTTACAATAGTTTAATACGACGCGCCATACTTACTACAAAACCAAGTATCATAATAACGGTACCCAGCCAAACCAGATTAATAAATGGGAACTGAAGCACTTTTAATGCCACAAAAGGAGTTAGGCGGGAAGATTCCTTAATACCCACCGAAAAGCGCTTATCCTCCGTAACATTATTCAGTTGTATAGCCAGGCTCTGGGTAACCAGTGTATCCGGAATACGCTGGATCTGATTGTCTTTGATTACCAGATAGGGATGCGCCATGATGGGTTCTTTCGATCCAAAGGGATACACCCGCATGGTAGCTACAACGGCCGTATCAGAATCTGCAAAATTGGTCCGGCTATTGGGGGTGTTGCGACCAACCGCATCGAGTACAATGTATCCGGAGGAATAAAACACTGTGTCGTTCACAGCCATCGGCGTGATCCGGTATTGCGCGGTATCAGCGCCTTCCAGCATTTTATCGGCATAGCTGATATAACTGAAAATATCTTTATGAATGTAATGGCGTGCATCTGGATTGTTGGAGAAGCCTTCCTGCCCCTTGGTATTTTTGATCAGATCGGGATAAAGGGAGAAGCGGTCTTTTCCGTCTTTACGCTCCATCAGGATATGAAAAAACATAAACTTACCTTCATGAGCAATCGAATCGTTCATATACGTTGCCCAATAATCCCCCATATCCGTTTTAATTCCCTGATAAAGCGTCAGGTTCTCCTCTCCTTTCTCCTTATTATCAGCACCAAAATTCAACGGGTTAACCCGGTTCACAGAGAGCACTTCTTTTTTAGCAGAAGACAGCAACACCCCTACTAAGAACATAGCAAAACCTACGTGTGCAATGGATCCACCGGCTGCTTTCAATTTACCATTTAATCCGGTCCATATATAGGTGGCATTGGCCACTACTGAATAGATACTGGCAAAAAGGGCCATATGGATCGCCGCGAGGAAACCGATGCCGTATTTATCATAATTAATGTTTCCGAACAGGCTTACACATAAGGAAATGATCAAGGCAATGGCTGTTGGCAATAAAATTTTGCGGCCCAGATCCTTTTTCTCTCCGCTCTTATATTTTAAATATTGTGCAATGGCCGTGAGCAATCCAATGATAACGGCCACGAATACCTGAATACGGTTATATCCGAATTCGGGATCTTCTCCTATGGCCATATTAGAGCCGAATATTTTATTGATCAACGGAAATGAAGTAGGCACAATGATTGCCAGAGAAGAAAGGAATAGAACCAGCGAACCAATAAACATCCAGAACTCACGGCTCCAGGAGGCCTCTTCTTTCGCAATATGCGGAATCTGCTTGAATCGAACGGCGAATAATAATATAGAGGGAATCAGAAATACAAATACGAAAACCCGGAGTTGCCAGTTCATTCCCTCATTGACAAATGCATGCACAGAAGTGTCCTGTAAATCACCGCTGCGGGTAAGATATGTGGAATACAGTACAAGCAGAAAACTCAGGATATAAAATAAATATGTGGAACGAAGCGAATGTCCGGTGGCGTTAAAAATGATCTGTGTATGAATACCGGCTACCAGGATCAGCCAGGGCACCAGAGAGGCATTTTCTACCGGATCCCAGGCCCAGTATCCGCCGAAGTTCAGCGACTCATAAGCCCATTTGGCTCCCATCATAATGCCTAACCCTAAGATGGCTGCAGAAAACAATGCCCAGGGCAACAGGGCCTTCGACCAGGAACTGAAATCCTTCTTCCACAAACCACCAATAGCATAGGCAAAGGGTACAATGGTAGAAGCAAAACCCAGAAACAGGATCGGCGGATGTATCACCATCCAGTAATTCTGCAATAACTGGTTCAGGCCATTGCCATCCTGAAAACGAGGCAGACTCAGGTAATCTTCCCGTTTGAACACCGGCAGATCACCAAACATATCACGCGTCAGGAGGAATGGATTATTGCCGATTTTCACATCAAATACCACCAACCCAAGAATCATCGTAGCCAGTGTGATCTGTGCGAAGCTTACCACCGTCATTACGGGTGCCTCCCATTTTTTTGCGGTTTTGATCAGCACTAACCCGATCACCGCATGCCAAAGGGTCCAGAGCAGAAAGCTTCCCTCCTGACCTTCCCAAATACTGCTCAGCAGGTACTTTGGTTCAAGGGATTTATCGGAGTGATTCCAGGCATAATAATACTCGAAGTAGTGATTCGAAATTATAATAAAGATCATGGCGAAGACTGCAAACACTGAAACAGCATCAATCATAAAACTGATCCGGCCGATCCGTTTCCAACTTTGTTCATCTTCCAGATTGGAAGACTGTGCAGATCGGAAATAAGCTATTGTAGCAACAATAGAGGATACTAAAGATAGTACCACAAAGAAAAAACCTATCTGACCAGGCAGCAGGTGTTCACCAATATATTTCATCAGGCAGCTTAATTTTTTGAGAGATTGTTACTGGCAGCTTTGGGGTCGCCCTTATATTTGGAAGGACATTTGATCAGGATTCCGTCTTTTGAGGTGATCTCAAATACTTCGCCCTTCATTTTACCTTTTAACACGATACGTTCGCTCTTCTCCATGTCCATGGGTTTTTCGAAATAATAACGTGCCATAGCTTTATTACCCACGGTATCAACAATATAAAACTGGGTCAGATTGGGATTCTTTACCGGATCGTATGTAATGGGATTGGGATATGTTTTATCCAGCTTTGCAATTACGGTCACCGTTTTACCTTCCTTTTGACGGGCTGTGGCCAATGTTTCGTAGGTAGAAAGATCGCCCATAAAACTCAACAGCACCATGATGGCCGCAGCAATACAAACTAAAATAGCAATATGTGTCTTTTTCATATATACAACTTAATGGCGTCACAAAATTAGGCGAATCCGGCGAATCAAATACCTGATTTTAACCTATTTCCGTAAATCGGAAGGTGACAATAATCAGGCCACAGGCTAATAACAATTTTTTGAGGTACTGGGTTCCTGTATTAACTTGCATCGCTTGTCACAGAAACTTTACCCATGACCGATTTATCGCAGTTTGATCCCAACAGAGCCAGTAATCCCAACAACAATATTTTCGGGCTTCCGTTCACCGAAGAAGAATCCAGATTGGTTATCCTGCCCATCCCCTGGGAAGTTACCGTAAGTTATAATGCCGGAACCGCCCGTGCCGCAGATCATATTGTAAAGGCCGCCCTTCAGGTAGATCTATTTGATGCCGATTACCGTCAATTTTGGAAGGAAGGATATTTCATCAGGGAAACCGACCGCAAAGTGTTGATGAAGAGCGACTATCTGCGCAAAGAAGCTGAATTATATATCGATTATATCTCCAAAGGCGAAGACGTGAATAAAAATCAATTCATGTGTAAGTCCCTGAAAGAGATCAACGAAGGCAGTAATTTTCTCAATACCTGGGTATATGAGAAAACAAGTGAATTACTCAAAAAAGATAAATTAGTAGCCCTTCTGGGAGGCGATCATAGTACCCCATTGGGCTATTTTAAAGCCATTGCAGAAAAACACGGAGATTTTGGTATACTCCAGATCGATGCCCATTGCGACCTCCGAAATTCCTATGAGGGCTTTAAATACAGCCATGCGAGTATCATGTTTAATGCCCTGACTGAAATTCCTCAGATCAGTAAACTTGTTCAGGCAGGTATCCGTGATTATTGCGAAGAGGAGATCGAATATATCGAGGCCCATTCCTCCCGGATCACCACCTATTTCGATCAGAAAATAAAAGAACGGATGTATGAAGGGGAAACCTGGAAAACGATTGCCGATGAGATCGTTTCGCAACTTCCCGAAAAAGTATATCTGAGTTTTGATATTGATGGACTGGATCCAAAATTATGTCCCGCAACCGGCACCCCTGTACCGGGCGGCTTTGAAACCGAGCAGATCTACTATTTGCTGAAGCGCATTCACCAGAATGGCAAAAAGATCATTGGATTCGACCTCTGTGAAATAGGTGTAAGCGAATGGGAATGGGATGCCAATGTTGGCGCCCGTATATTGTTCAAGTTATGTAACTTGATGGCTTGTAGCAATCACCCCAGGCCATGATCTATCAATATGTCGTTACGCTGAAAAATCAGCAAACCCGAGCTATCGATCTTTTCGGATTCATACTTTCCTTTGTTTCCGTCATTTTTTTTGGGCAGGAAATGATAAAGTCTGCCGAAGTTGGGCTCGCCTATGCGCTGGGCTCAATAGCTATATTGATCGTTTTAGCCTACAACCTGTATCAATCACGTAAAAATGGCCGTAAGGTTTATTACAGCAGAGCCCTCCTGATCGCCGCTCTGGTATGGATGAAAATGCCTTCCCTGCAATGGTTATTTTTTGTTTTCGTGGTTTTAGCCCTGCTCGAATACCAGGCAAAATATGCCGTTGAGATCGGTTTCGGCGAGTCGTCAATTTTAATGAACACGCTCATTAAAAAACGGTATGCCTGGAAAGATTTCACCAATATCGTGCTCAAGGACGGCATTCTTACCCTTGATTTCGCCAATAATAAAGTGGTGCAAAAAGAGGTGGAAGACGATGAAGAGGATGATGCAGAAGAAGACGAATTCAATGATTTTTGTGCCGAACGTATTAAAGCAGCACATAAAGATTTCTGATCTTTTATGGAATAATAATCGCTTCGCATCAAAGCAGTAACCAAAGGTCTGCTTATGAATCAGATTTCCCTCCCTGTAACCCACCCCGGTTTTCAACACCTCCGGCGCAATGGAAAATTACTTCATCTTATTGCTGCATTGCTAATTCTAATTCACGCCATACAACATTACCGTGAGCCCAATAATAACCTATGGTATTCGGGCTGTTTGATTTTGATCGCTGCCGACATATTGATCCTGGTTTTCGCCCTTCGGAATCTGGTGTATGAATGGCCCCGTATCAATCTCTTCTTCCGGTCGCTGGAAGGATTATTCTTTCTGGGTATTGGGACACAAGCCCTCCTTGACCAGCATTGGTATACCGGTGTCATTCATCTGGTTTTTATGCTTGCGTACGGCTGGCTTTTTTATTGCGAAATGCAGAGCCGGCACGCAGAGCATCTTATTATATTTCATACAGGCATTGAAATTCCAGCCCTTCCTGAAAATCTGTTTATACCCTGGTCTGCTATTTCTTCCTTACAAGTCCAATATCATTCAATCGATATAACCACCACCAGCAGGCAACAATACCATTTCGAACTCACCCAAAATCTTCAATTCGACGAACTCGATCAAATTCACGAATTTCGCAGGCATTATCTGGGCATACCGGCTATAGCATAACTCCGGAAGCAATGGAGTACTGCCATCATCCGGCCCCATTAAAACCTGCATATGTCATTACAACAGAGTCCTTACATCCTGTATAGCGATGGAGAGGGAAATATTTTTGAAGACACCAGTTTATATGCCGTAGGCCGTACGGGATGGGATGCTGTTCCGGTAGCACCAGAAGACTGGATACTTTTACCGGATGGCGGAAATTTATATGAATTACCCGGAAGAAGAGGCATCGGCATCGATGTAGAAACCGGTCAAATGCGTTTATGCGAAAAAGGTTGGGCCGTAGCGGCTTTTATTCCACCCGCACATACGGGCTTATATATTGCAGCGTATGAAACCAGTGAAGATGCTCCCACACTCCCCTTGTTTTGTTACACGGCAGCAGGTTGGTTAAACGACCAATTCTATGTACCTGCTGTACGAATTGAAAAAGACATCCGTCAGGAATGTGCCGGATATGATCAGGAGATCATTGAAACAGGAACAGCAGCTTTGTTGAAGAACTATCCACATAACCGATTGGTGAAGCATCTGATGGAAAATTGTTGTCTCACCTATCATTGTCCGGCGGCCCGCAATTTTGCCATGGGCCGTTGGGAATGTCCTGTACCCTCCTCCCCTGCCTGTAACGCCAATTGCATTGGATGTATATCGTTCCAGCCGCAGGAGGAACAGATCGTTTCCACCCAGGATCGTTTAACTTTTAAACCAACAGCCGAAGAGATCGTTGAGTTTACGGTTCCGCATCTGGAAACAGCGCCCTTCCCTATCATCAGTTTTGGTCAGGGTTGCGAAGGCGAACCCCTTTTAATGTGGGAAACCATCAGAGATGCGATCATTGAAATCAGAAAACATACACAAAAGGGAAGCATCAATATTAATACCAATGGATCCAAACCTGATGCGGTTAAAGCACTCTGTGATGCCGGACTGAACAGCATACGCGTCAGTTTGAATTCGGCCCGCAAATCTGTTTATGAAGCCTATTACCGGCCAAATAATTATCAGTTTGAAGACATTGTGGAAAGTTTACGGGTGGTTCGGGAGAACGGCGGTTGGGCCAGCATCAACTATTTTGTTTTTCCGGGCATGTCGGATAGTGTAGAAGAATATGAAGCGCTGCGTGCCTTGATCCGATATACCGGATTATCCATGATACAATGGCGCAATTTCAATATCGATCCCGATTGGTATCTGGGCAAAATCGGGGTAACGGAAACCGGCGATTTTCTCGGGATCAAACAAATGATGGAATTGATCCGGGAAGAATTTCCGCAAGTGAAATTCGGCTATTTCAATCCTTCGATCGAACGGATCAAGGGTGATTTCGAAGCCGATTTCGCGCATTAATTCTGGTGTTCGGAAGCACGTGCTTCACGGGCCAGTTTGTAACGTAATTGCTTCATACGGCAAAAGGTCTCCGGTTGAATATCGAGATAGGAAGCCAGTTGCTTTTGTGGAACCCGTTGCAACAGTTCGGGGTTCTTTTCACAGAAGTCGAGGAAACGCTCTTTTTTACTGAGTACCAGTGATTGCATTTTTTCCTGATCTTTTCGGATGTATAATTGTGCAATAACGGCGCGGAAGATTTTTTCCAATCCTGGAATTTCATTTAAAAGAATTTCCAGATCATTTCGGTGTATCATCAAAAGCGTACTGGGTTCAATAGCTTCCAGGATTACTTTAGAGGGACTTCCAGTAAAATAAGATATAGAGGCGTGACATATTTGATTTTCAGCAAAGAAGCCTGTAGCAATTTCATGATCCCCATTACGGAAATATTTACGGACTATACCTTTGACCACGAAATAGACATGGTTTTCCACGTCTCCTTCCCGTGTAATCTTTTCCCTGGCTTTAAAATCAACAGGGCGTACCCGCTCACTGAATCGCTGGAACTCAGCATCTGTAAGTTTATAAAAGGCATCAAAGTATGCTTTGATCAAATCTGTTTTTACGCTAACCATGAGATTTCCATTAATTTTATCGGGCTTTACGCCTTCTGCACCCCTAAGACTTTTTTTAAGTACTTCTGGTTGCACCCCTAACAAAAGAGAAAACCCTTAATCGGCTAACCCATTGAACAGCAACAAAAATCAGATTCTTAAAGCAGTGTTAATGGCTGTTTTGGCTACCCTGATATGGTCCGGAAATTTCATTGTGGCCCGTGGCATATCCACGCAAGTGCCACCTGTGAGTCTGGCTTTCTTCCGTTGGGTAACAGCCAGCATTGTTATTACACTGATCGCTTTAAAGCATATCCCCACCGGGCTGCAACTCATCAAACAGCACTGGAAGTATTTACTGTTGGTGGCTTTTTTTGGAATTACCACCTATAATACCCTCATTTATGTTGCCGGTCATTACATCCCTGCCATCAATCTTGCCCTGATCGGTACCACATCGTCCCCGGTATTCTCGATCATTCTGGCGGCGATCATTTTGAAGGAACAGATTTCGGCCCTACGATTAACAGGTCTTTTTCTTTGTATTGCGGGTATACTGGTACTGTTAAGCAAAGGCAGCATCAATACCCTGATCCATTTTCATTTTTCACCCGGCGACTGGTGGATATTAACAGCCGCTTTAATGTTTGCTGTTTATAATATTCTGGTGCGAAAAAAGCCTTCGAATATTGGTTCATTACCCTTTTTATGGACCACTTTTGTATTGGGCACACTTCTGTTATTCCCGGCCTTTATCGCAGAAGCCTCTGCCAGTCCTGCCATTAACTGGTCTCCATCGCTTGTAATGATCATCCTATATCTCGGAGTGGGCAATTCGGTGATTTGTTACCTGCTCTGGAACTTCTCCATTGCCAATTTAGGCGCCGGAAGAACAGCTCTTTTCGGCAATCTCATTCCGCTCTTCAGCAGCATTGAAGCCCTCATCATCCTCAAAGAAAAAGTAAGCTGGGTGCACGGAATTAGTGCAGTATTGGTGATCAGCGGGCTGGTACTGGCGAATGTAGTGAGGAGGAGTGGGAAGCAGGGATTGAGGAGTTGAGGGTGGTGCATTTTAAGAGATAATTGGAATGGGGTATGGGGGGAGTCCTTGCGTGTCTTCGCGCCTTGGCGTCTTTGCGCCTGCGCCGTAGCTTCAGCGCAGGGGCAGCGGTTAAATGTATTTTCCTTAACCGCGAAGACGCAAAGGTTCGCAACGTCTTCTTCCAAGGCACCAACAACACTTACCACGCACCACCTACAACTCCCCACACCCCATACCCCAAACCATTTACAACTCCCTCCCCAACATTAACATTTCCTTCTCCCTCCGCTATGCATTTCGCATCATTCTTGCATCATTAATAACAACTGTTGAAAACAGTAGTGATGGCAACTCAAAACAACCCAGTATATTCGTATGGCGAATACCAATGCAATGATCGATCCGCATTTTGAATCAAAAAAGAACTGGCAGGCTACCAGCTATACCGCCGCGGTATTAGCGGTTTTATTGCTGCTCTTCATTTTCTATCGCTGGCCGCTTACCAGTTTTACCACACCAATACTCGAAGAAGGTATTGAAGTAAATCTGGGCAACAGCGATCAGGGATTGGGAGATGATCAGCCTTTTGAACCCGGTTCTCCAGCTCCGGCCGACCAGCAGGCCTATACCCCACCCGCTCCTGCCGAACCGGAAAAAGAAGCGGTAAAAGATATTGCCACAGACGATAAGGATGAAGAAGCACCAGTCATCAAAAAGCCACCTGTTACCAAACCGGAAGCGACCAAGGTACCCGAGAAGGAAACCGTAAAAACAACCCCTCCAAAAAAGACGGCCCCATTGGCCCCGCCGGCACCAGTGGTTCCCAAACCCAAAGCTGTTTTTAAAGGAGTGAATGGAACAGGTACCGGAGGCAATGAAGCCGACCAATATAAAAAAGGAGGCAATCAGGGTATTGCCGGTGGAACCGGTGACCAGGGCAGACCAGGAGGTGATCCGGATTCAAAGAATTATACCGGTGGCGGCAGAGGTAATTCGGGAATCTTCATTTCAAAGGGATTGCAAGGTCGACGAATTACCGGCACGCCGAGCTTCGAAGATGAATTTAATGAAAAGGCTACAATATTTATTGATATCCGGGTAGACGAAGCCGGTCGTGTTACCAGTGCCAGTTTTCAACCCAGGGGTTCAACCACTTCCGATCCGGGGCTCACCGCCATCGCTAAACGAAAAGCCATGCAGGTGAAATTTTCGCCGGGCGATATTGAATCCTCCGGAACCATCCAGTTCAACTTCAAGCTAAAGAATTAATAAAAATCACTATACAGCCGGGTCAAAAGCCCGGCTTTCTTCTGTAGTTTTGCGGACAAATGAATTATCAGGAAACCATAGATTATTTGTATAGCCGGTTGCCCATGTTCAGTCGTATCGGGGAAGCGGCCATCAAAAAGGACCTGACCAATACCCTTGCACTATGTGCTGCTCTAAACAACCCACAGAATCACTTCAAAACCATTCATATTGCAGGCACCAACGGCAAGGGCTCTACCAGCCATATGCTGGCAGCTGTATTACAGGAGGCAGGATACAAAACCGGATTATATACTTCTCCGCATCTGGTCGATTTCAGGGAACGGATCCGGGTGAATGGAACCATGATCCCCGAATCATTTGTTACAGATTTTACCGAAGCCGCCAAGCCCCTGATCAGTACCATTGAACCCTCTTTTTTCGAACTGACCGTAGCTATGGCATTTGCCTATTTTAAGGAGCAGCAGGTAGATATCGCCGTTATCGAAACAGGACTGGGAGGGCGACTGGATAGCACCAATATCATTCAACCGGTATTAAGTATCATCACCAATATTGGATGGGACCATATGAATCTGCTGGGGAATACCTTGCCAGCTATTGCCAGCGAAAAAGCCGGCATCATAAAGGAGAATACCCCGGTAGTCATCAGTGAATACCATCCTGAAACATTTGGCGTATTTGAAATCACCGCCAGCACTAAAAATGCACCTCTTCATTTGGCTGACAGCGAATGGACTCTTTTGAAACAACAGGAAGAGGAGGGCTTGTTACACGTTCTGTTACAGCATGCCAAAACAGGTCGCCAGCATGCATTCGCCCTAGATCTAACCGGGCTTTACCAGGTAAATAATTTAAAAGCCGTATTGACCTCGATTCCTATTTTAAATAAGCAAGGGTTTAGCCTATCCGAATCGACAACAGAAAAAGCATTGAGCCAGGTAAAAAAGAAAACCGGCTTAATGGGTCGATGGGATATACTGCAAAAAGACCCGTGGCTGATCGCCGATGTGGGGCACAACACCGATGGCATCAAACAGGTACTATCGCAACTATCCACGCTTTCTTTCAAAAAACTGCACTGGATACTTGGCATGGTGAAAGATAAAGAGGTGGAAAAGGTTTTAGCCTTGTTACCTACAAATGCTGATTATTATTTCACCCGGGCAGCCATTCCACGCGCGTTACCAGAAACAACCCTACAGGAAACAGCCAGTACTTTTGGATTGATGGGAGAATGCTATCCTCATGTAAATAGGGCTGTACAGGCAGCGATGTCAAAGGCCAGTAGAGAAGATCTGATCCTCGTATGCGGCAGTGTATTTTTGGTAGGCGAATTATCGCATTATAATGCCGGGTAAACATATTAATAATTCAACTCGCCCAAACGCTCCAGTGCATAAAAACAGGCCGTCACATGCATACTTTGTATGATCTGACCAGAGCGCAATAATTCTTTCAACTCAGGTAGGGTGAACAGGTGTACTTCGATCTCTTCAAAATCGTCCAGATGCTGTTCATGTTTCAATTCCCCCCCACGCGCGATGAACATATGCATCCAGTTATTGTTGGTAGACGGATTGCAACTGGTGCGCCCCAGGTATTCAAAGGTTTCGAATTGATAACCGGTTTCTTCCAATAATTCCCGCTTGATCGCTGCTTCAAAATCAGGATCGGTATCGTCTACACAGCCCCCCGGTAATTCAAAAGAGGTTTCCCCCAATGCATGGCGGTATTGGCGCTCCATGATCACCCGGCCATCTTTTGTTAATGCCAACGCCGTAACCCAGGTGGGGAATTCGTATACATAATAGGGTGAGATGATCTTTCCATCACCGCGTTCGCAGGTATCTTTACGCACGGTGAGCCATGTATCTTTAAACAATAATTCAGAAGACAATGTTTTCCATTCCATGATTATCGATTTATGCAATCACCAACCCATTTTATCCTTTAATGCGGAGATATGCGCCACATGGTGTTTCCCGTGCCAGGCATACATACCGAGTAAAAACCACAAACTCATTTCACGGCCGTGTTGCGGATGCACCACGGAGCGATGTTCCCAGAGATCATCTTTTAACAATAAGAGTGCTGCATGCCAGCGGCTGTGAAGGGTATATAAAAGTGTAATGGAAATATTCACGGGCACTCGGTTTACATCATCCAGATCCGCCCACTTAGCCTCATCGTAAGGCTTAATCGTGGGCTTGTCTTCAGTGAGTGCCAGTTTAAACCGGATATAGGCATTCATATGACTGTCGGCCACATGATGTACCAATTGTTTAACGGTCCACCCTCCTTCCCGATACGGGTGATTCAATTGATGTTCATCCAGATTTTCAATAGCTGCTTCCAGCAATGCCGGAAGAAATTGAATATCCTGCAACCATTTTCTTTTTTGTTCTGCCGAAAAGGGCTGGGGTTCATATTTACCTATGGGATAACGGGGGTCTGAAGAGAAGGTATGCATAAAAAACGATTTGACGATACAGCAATAATTAATCCTCCCGGAGGGAATGACCGGTCAATTGAATAAATACATCTTCCAGATTGGCGCCCTTCATTTCCTTTTGACGCTCGAAGCCAGAAGCCAGCAAATTATCGATCAGTTTATCCGGTGTTTCCAAGGCAATGATCTTTCCTGAATCAATAATGGCCACCCGGTCACAAAGTACTTCTGCTTCATCCATATAATGCGTGGTGATGATAACGGTAGTACCTTTCTCCCGGATGGTTTTGATCAGGTCCCATAAACTGCGACGGGCCTGAGGATCCAACCCGGTGGTTGGTTCATCGAGAAATATGATCTGGGGATCATTGATAAGCGTAGTCGCCACAGAGAACCGTTGTTTTTGACCACCAGAAAGTTCTTTCACCTTTGCGTCGGCTTTGTCTCGAAGGTTCACCCGATCGAGTAGCGCCAATGCATCAACACTGCGGTTATAGAGACCACTGAACAGATCGATCAGTTCGGTCAGTTTCAGGTTGGGATAATAGCCTGAAGTTTGCAATTGTACTCCAATGATCTTTTTGATCGATTCAGGAGATTTATCCAGATCGAATCCAGCGACGTGAATTTTACCGGAGGTTTTCTCTCTCAGGGTTTCGATGATTTCCAATGTGGTGGATTTCCCCGCTCCATTCGGTCCGAGCAACCCAAACACCTCTCCCTTTTTCACATTGAAACTGATCCCTTTTACCGCCTCGAAATGGCCATAGTTTTTTACGAGGTTTTCTACCTCAATAATATTTCCATTCATTAAATAAATATTGAGCAATGCATACCGCTCCCGAAACAGCGATCCGCTCCCTAAAGATACGGTCTAATCAGTTGGTTAAAAGCAAGAATATGTGAGCGGCCTGCAGGATGTATCAGAGAAAGGTTTCCAGTTCATCCATCATGCCGCTGCTGCCGATAAAAAGGGCTGAACGTTGATGTAATTCTGTAGGAACCACGTCAAGAATGCGCTGAGATCCATTTGTTGCCTTACCACCGGCCACTTCCAGTATAAAGGCGAAGGGATTGCATTCGTACAAAAGCCGCAGTTTACCTTTTGGCTTATCCAATGTGGCGGGATACATGAATATACCGCCCTTGATGAGGTTCCGGTGTACATCGGCCACCATACTGCCCAGGTATCGCTGGGTATAGGGACCACCTGTATTCTTATCCTTTTTCTGGCAGGCGGTAATATATTGCTTCACCCCTTCGGTATACTGGAAGAAGTTGCCGTGGTTAACAGAGTATATCTTTCCGAATTCAGGGCATTTTATATTGGGATGGCTCATGGTGAATTCACCGATAGAGGGGTCGAGGGTAAATCCGTTTACTCCTCTGCGGGTGGCATACACCAGCATGGTAGACGAACCATAAACAATATAGCCGGCAGCCACCTGCTCCCGGCCGGGTTGCAGGAAGTCCTTTTCAGTAACGGGTTTCCCCTTCTCCGTTATACGCCGGTACACGCTGAATATGGTGCCAATCGAAACGTTTACGTCAATATTACCACTCCCGTCAAGGGGATCAAATAAACACACATATTTACTGTTCACACTTACTTCGTCGTCGAAGGCATAAATATCATCCAATTCTTCACTGGCGATGCCCGCACAACTGATGCCATGCTTGAGTACTCCAACAAACTGATTATTGGCATAAATATCGAGTTTCTTCACATCCTCCCCCTGCACATTGGTGGTACCGGCATCGCCCAGTATATCCACCAACCCAGCTTTATTAACCTCCACGTTTACCCGTTTAGCGGCCAGTCCGATATCGCGTAATAAACTGGCCAGTTCTCCCGTGGCATGGGGGAAGTCGCGCATTTGCTGAATGGTGAATTCGTCGAGTGTTTGAACTTTACGGTTGACTGACATATAGGAAAGGTGATAGGTGAATGGTGAATGGTGAATAGTGAATGGTGAATAGTGAAAGGCCTTTATGAACCATTCAGTAGTCACTATGCTACAAAAATAGAAGAATTATCGAGAATGCAAACAGTTGTTAGTTTTATTTAGATATGGGGGGCAGGTGTGCGGGTTGAGTGGTACATTTTAAGTAGTACGTTTTAAGTAGTAGGTTTTAAGACTTAAGTCACAGCTTATTATTGATTACTTAACACTTATTACTTAACCTCCTTCCTAATTTCTAATTTCTTATTTCTTATTCCTTATTTCTTATTCCTTATCCGCTCCCTAACTTTGTCATTCAAAATACAATACATGAAGGTTTTTAAGTTTGGCGGGGCGAGTGTGAACAGTGTGGAGCGGGTGCAGAATCTGGGAAAAATTCTGGAATTCTATAAAAATGACCAATTACTCATTGTTATTTCAGCCATGGGCAAAACAACGAATGCCCTGGAGAAAGTGGCGGAGGCCTTTTTCAACCGGGAAAAACAACAGGCGCTGGATTTATTTGAAGGGGTGAAAAATCAGCATCTCAGCTTTGCCAAATATTTGTTGGTTCGAAACTACCTGGCTTGTGAAGAGCAGCTTCGTAATTTTTTTACCGAAGTGGAATGGATGCTGCATGATACACCTGTACGCGAATATGACTATTATTATGATCAGGTGGTATGTAGCGGAGAGTTGATGTCTACAGCCATAATCAGCGCTTATCTGAATGAGATCGGCTTGAAGAACACCTGGATTGATGTACGCGATATTATTCGCACCGATGATAATTTCAGGGATGCAGCGATCGATTGGAACTATACAGGTGCGCAGGTGGAAGAAACGATAAAGCCGCTTTATCAATCGGCCCCCTTTGTTATTACACAGGGATTTATAGGTTCTACAGACGAAAATGAAAGCACTACACTGGGGCGTGAGGGAAGTGACTATACGGCTGCTGTATTTGCCAACCTGCTGGATGCCACCGAGCAAACGATCTGGAAAGATGTGGAAGGTGTGATGAATGCCGATCCCAAAGAATTCCCCGAAGCCACATTGATAAAAGAATTGAATTACGACGAAGTAATCGAGATGGCATATTACGGCGCGCAGGTGATCCATCCCAAAACCATCAAGCCATTACAAAACAAGGGCATCCCATTACATGTAAAATGCTTTCTGGACCCCACACTGGAAGGCACGGTAATTCATAAAAAAAATCTGACAGGCCTCCCGCCGATCATTGTACTGAAACCGCAACAGGCATTGGTACATCTGCATTCCAAAGACTTTTCTTTTGTGGGTGAAAAACCGGTTGCCAGTTTATATACACTTTTTTCAGAACTACGAATCAAACCCAACCTGATACAAACCGGCGCGGTAACGATCCAGATATGTATCGACGACAGGGCAGACAAGATCGAGAAACTGGCACTCGCCGCTTCCGACCTGTTTGATGTACAGGTTGAAAAAGGCCTGCGACTGCTTACCATCCGTCACTATAATGATGCTATCACCCAAAAACTAACGGGAACATCCACCGTAAAATTAAAACAACAGTCACCGGAGACGGTGCAGGTGGTGTTGGGGAAGTAGTGAGAGGGGAGAGATGAGAG
>CAZKSY010000002.1:0-72397 GCA_964555605.1 uncultured Chitinophagaceae bacterium
TCAGTTGGTAGAGCAATACACTTTTAATGTATGGGCCCTGGGTTCGAGTCCCAGCGGGATCACAACAAAAGCCACTTCATTTTGAAGTGGCTTTTTTGTATCTTACAAAATGGAGATGGCATCTCCTCGTGATTAAACGTTACAGTCGTGAGATATTCCTCCACCATTCCGGCTTTTTATAGTCAAAAGAGGTTGTTAGTGAAAATGTACGCTTGGATCTGCATCTTAGGTGATTTGTGGTGCGGTACAAAAAGGAGATGGCATCTCCTGGTGTTTTCACCCAAAAATCCAAGTTAATTCAACAGCTTTTCCGGAGATTTAGCACCTATTTATTTGTATCTCTTTCTATATGACATTCCCGGTTTAAGTTTCTGCCTATTTAAATCGCAGTTTCAGTAATTTCACTTTTTATTTTACTATGAGAATATCCTTGCTCGCTCTTTCCCTAAGCACCATTTCATTTTGTATTTCTATTTCCTTGCAAGCCCAGGAAAAACCAACTGCTGCAGCTCTTGACACAGTCGTAGTAACCGCGCAGAAACGGGTCGAATTACTGCAGAAATCCCCCGTGGCTATTACCTTATTCAGCGGGAAAGACATAAATGCCTTTCGCTTCTGGCAGATTAAAGAAATTACCGCTGTGGCACCCAATATGTTTAGCGCTGATCCCGGTGATGGAAGAGAAGTGACTTCCATCCGCGGCATCACTACCACTTCCTATGATCCTGCAACAGCCGTTTATATTGATGGCGTGAATCAGTTTAGCCTGGATACCTATATCCCCAATCTCTACGACGTAGAACGTATCGAAATTCTCCGTGGACCCCAGGGTAGTTTGTACGGACGTAATGCGATGGCCGGCGTGATCAATATCATAACCAAGCATCCTTCCGAAAAAAGTGAGGGATCTGCCTATTTCACACTGGGTAATTTCAACCAGAAACGTCTTAACATGAACCTCCGTTCTGTCTTGATACCCCAAAAACTTTTTATGGGCCTGGGATTGTTGCAGGAAAGCCGGAATGGTTTCTATACCAATGACTTTAATGGAAAAGATTATGATCGGATCAAATCAGTTTCCGCTAATATCTTCCTGAAATATAATATCAATACAAAATGGAATGCGCTGCTGAATCTTAAGAACCGCGTGCTGGACAATAAAGGGGCATTTCCACTTGTTTTTGGATCAGAAGAGGCGTTTAATAATCCATACAAACTAAATCAGAACGCGCTTACCACTATGAAGGATCGTTCCCTGAACAGTTCTCTGGTGTTAAACTATGCCGATCAAACATTTCAATTCAGTTCCCAAACCGCTTTTCAACGCAATTACCGTTTTTATACTGACCCCATTGATGGCGATTTTTCTCCCATTGACGGAGTGAGTGTGATCAATAATTATGGTAAGGATTATAATAATATCAAAGTATGGACGCAAGACTTTCGTTTCAACTCTTCGCCAGCCAATAAAAGCAGGTTGAAATGGACCGCCGGAATCTATCTTTTTGCTCAAAAGGCGCCAAACAGACAAGCGACCCGTTTTGGCGCAGATGCCAATTTAATGGGTGTGGGCGATTCTCTATTTACTTTGCGCAATACCAGTACGGTTTCCAAAAAGGGCTGGGCTGTTTACGGACAAATGAACTATGCTCTTTCAAAGCGATTGTCTGTTACTGCGGGACTTCGTCAGGATCATGAACAACTTACCCAAACCGTTTTGGGAGAATACCAGCATGATCCCTCACCTGATTATATTATTACGCAACCGTCGCTGAAGGGTGAAACAAGTTTTAGTGCTTTTTCCCCTAAACTTGGGTTGGATTATGCATTCCATCCTGATCATATGGGATATATCAGTTACAGTCGTGGCTTTCGTACCGGAGGATTGTCGCCTCTTAATACCGATCCCTCCCAGCCGCCGCTGGTGGCCTTCAAGCCCGAGTATAGCAATAATTTCGAATTCGGTATCAAGAACAGTTTCTGGCAAAATAAAATGCGTGTCAATCTGGCCTTTTTTTATACCAATGTTACCGATGCCCAGGTACCCAGCCTCGTACTTCCCGATGCCATCACTGTTACCAAAAATGTGGGTAGGTTGAACAGCCGCGGCATGGAATTTGAAATGACGGCCCTTCCGGTAAAAGGCCTCAGCCTTCAATACAGTCTTGGATATACGAAAGCGACCTTTGGGTCTCTTGAACTTTCTCAAAATGGTGGCGTGTTAAATCTGAAGGGCAACAGGCAATTGTTTTCTCCAGACATCACATCCATGCTGGCAACGCAATACGATCATGTGTTTTCAAAGAAATGGACAGGTTTTGTTCGTGCTGAATGGAAATACCTGGGTGTAACCTATTTTGATCTTGCCAATACCATTCGTCAGGCGCCCTATCATGTAATGAATGCCAGCGCCGGAATAGGATATCAGCAAGTCAGGTTGCAGGTTTGGGCAAGAAACCTTACCAAGACCCGATACATATCCTATGCCTATGATTTTGGCGCCGTGCATTTAGGCGATCCGCAATCAGCAGGGGTAACCTTGTCGGTGCAGTTTTAAGTGTTACCATCAGCGCCTGTTGACGAGAAAAAAATTTTAACGTATCCCTTTTAGAATCCCGATTCAGGAGACCATACACTCCGGCCTTTTACCTATTTTTGTGCCACTTAACCCACGTGCATATGCAGGAAGCTATCATAGATATCAGAAACGCTAACATATATCAGGGAAGCAATCTCATTCTACAGAATGTAAATTTTACCGTTAACAAAGGGGAGTTTGTATATCTGGTAGGTAAAACAGGAACCGGTAAGTCGAGCTTGCTGAAAACCCTTTATGGCGATATTCCATTGAAAGAAGGAGAAGGCACCGTGGTAGGATTTAACCTGCGTGAAATGGTCGATTGGAAAAAAGCACCGTTTCTTCGCCGCAACCTGGGTGTGGTGTTTCAGGATTTTCAATTACTGACAGATCGTTCCATCAACGAGAACCTGCGATTTGTTTTAAAAGCAACAGGTTGGACCGATGAGAAGCTGATCAGTGAAAAGATCCTGGATGTGTTGGATAAAGTAGGCTTGAAATCGAAAGGATTTAAAATGCCGTTTGAATTAAGTGGGGGAGAACAACAGCGTATCGTGGTAGCCCGCGCCTTGCTGAATTCACCCAAATTGATCCTGGCGGATGAACCCACAGGAAATCTTGATCCGGAAACATCTGATGAGATCATGAACCTGCTTTTCAGCATTTCCCGTGATTATGGTACGGCTATCGTAATGGCTACCCATGATTATATGGTGATCAATAAATTCCCGGCTAGAATGGTTCGCACGGAGCGCGGACAAGTACTGGATAATGCTAGTATAACCATGTAAGCAAACGACGCACATTCTGTTCGTTGTCGTAAGTTGTTTCCAGCATTTTTTTACGAAGGGTGATCTCTTCCTCGGGGAAGGGTTGGTGGTATAATTGGATGATCAAACTCTTTAAGGCAGCAGCACTGGAGGCAGCATGACAGGCAGGCTCCAAACCTGTTCCCTGTACCGTTGCATCATTCACCACACAGTGCCGGCCGTTAAAAAGCACGTTCAATAATTTAAGCTTAATACCCGTATTATTATAGGAGGGGATAATGTTGATCTGCGCCTTCTCGATCATGTCCTGCATTTCCTGCCAGCCGGGATTGGCAACGATACAGGTATGTTTCTGACTGTGGGCCAATTGTTCCAGATGAGCCGGCGGATTTTTACCAGCTACCACAAGAGGGATATTCATATCATTGAACACTTCCGAAAGCAGGAAACTGGCCGAACGTATATTTTCCTCCACCGACAGGTTACCATGATACAAACAAAAACATCCTATGCCTGATTGTGCTTTTACTTCTGTAAATGGAGTGAAAACAGGAAGGTAACTGATATAACGGGCACCAAATTCCTTTTGATAAATAGCGCTGTCCTGCTCCGATACTGTAAGTACCGGTAGTTTTTGTGCCAACTGGGCTTCATATTTTTTAAGTAGCCAGCTCTCTATATGGTAGTAGCATTTTTTGAGCAGGTTATTGGTAGACTGCGCCAGTTTTTTGTAGTACCTGTATTCAACGTTATGAAGACGCAACAGCATTTTTCTGCCTTCGAAACGTGGGTCGTTGGCGATCCAGGAACAATGCACCCCTTCTATCAGGATCGGATGATCATCCTGAAGCAGGTTTTGGGCCAATTCTTCACTGATGCGCGATCCAACTATATAGGGTAAACGCATGGAGAATCCCTTATGCCCCTCTTTCCTTTTATAATAATGAACCGATCGGCAGTATTTATTCAATTCCGGCTGCTGTCCCCGACCGTATTCAAAACAGTGCAGATGGATATCAATGCCGGAGGCATGAAGGGCGGTGATCTTATAAAAAAGATCAAATACGCCTCCATAATCTACTGGGTAGGGAACATCAAGACAGATAATATGTAATTGTCGGGCCAAGGGCTAACTGAAATGTTGGTTATAGAAATCCAGTAATATTTTTTCTTCTTCCTGCCAGTTCCAGATCAGTCTCGCTTTCCGGCAGTTCTCCTGTAAAGCCCCATATGCCACGCTGTCATCAATAAGCTGATTGAGTTTTGCAGCCAGGGTATCAGGATCCAATTCACTGGTAAGAACAGCTACGCGGGCAAAATTGTTTAGTTCCGCATAAACGGGGTAGTTGACGCATAATTGTGGTATGCCAGCCTGAACATAATCGAAAAACCGGTTAGCCAGCGAAAAGTAATTGCTTTTCCCTTCGGGAGAAAAAAGTGTAATGCCGGCAAAAGCGGCCCTGGTGATGGGAGGGAGTTTGTCGGGAGGTATCATTCCCAGAAAAAGCACTTTTTCCTCGAGTTGATGTTTTGTCACAAGCGCCCGGGCCTGATCCATAAAATTGCCATCCCCGCATATCCAGAGCGGATATTTAACCTTTTTCATAGCGGGGATCAGGGTTTCAAAACTCCTTCCCTCATTAACCGCTCCCTGATAAATAAAATAAGGCTGGGCTGTTAATTCTATGGGTTCCTGCGGAAGAAGCAGTGGCAGGTTCCGGATCACCGTATATTCCACCTTATACATTTCCCGAAATGCTGCTGCGATGGGTTCATTTACAGTGTATCCTTTTTTGAAAGAGGGAACCGTGATTTGTTCTATTCGTTTCCAGATACGGTAAATGAACGGACGGGAAACGATTTCCTGCATTTCACAAAATAATTCATGCGCGTCGTAGAGCCGTTCCTTCCGGCGTATTTTCGTAACAAGCCATACAGGAAGAATGGTGTCGAGGTCAATTGCGGCAATGATGTCAGTCCGTTGAAACAGCAGGAAGAAAAACAGGCGGATATTAAATTCTATATAAAATAGTTTTCCTTTCGAAAACCAAACCGGCAGGCGTTTTTGTTGAAATGGTCGGGACAGAAGGGGAGGAGCCCCCTTTTTATGCCTGCCTATAAGGCATACATCGTATCCATTTTGGGCCAAACTGGTACAGATACGGATCATGCGCTGATCGTAACTGAGCTCATTAGTGACCGTAAAATGGATGCGTTTTGACGCCATGGATCAAAAATACTTATTTGACAATCAGTAATTTGCGTTTTTTATACAATTCGTAAATTTAGGGGCAAATTGTGGAGAAATGTCCTGAATGGTACGCAATAATTTGCTAATCAATGTGGTATGAAAAAATCATTCCGTTTCAGGTGAATGGTGCAAACGTTCGGGGTTATTTTATGAAAACACATGACATTCAAGGATTTTGATTTGAAAAGTCCAAAAAAACCGCGTTCCGCCATCCTAATTCAGAAATAATTTGCCTACCTTTGCCGCCGATTTAAGAAGAATTATAATTGAGTGTTTTAAAAAAAAATTGAGATGCCTTATTTAACAAAAGAAAAAGTTGCAGGAATTTTCGCTGAATTCGGTGGCGCCGCCAATAATACTGGCTCTATCGAAGGCCAAATCGCTTTACTGACGGAGCGTATCAACAGCATTTCTCAGCACCTTCAACAAAACAAAAAAGATTTCTCCACACACCGCGGTCTGATGAAGATGGTAGGTCAGCGTAAGCGCCTCCTTACTTACATGAGCAAGCACAACCTGCAGGGTTACCGCGCATTGATCGAGAAGTTAGGATTACGTAAATAATGGTGAGCCAGATAATCTAATCGCTGTTCCCAACTGCTTTTTAACGGTTGGGAATTTGCGTTTAGGGTCATCTCCCCCCCATTCACCAAAAGTTTAAACCCGGGTACATACCGGTCTCCGCCTTATCCCTCCTTTTCTGCGGACGGTCATGTGCCTACAAATCAAAGATGTTTTATGTTATTACAACCAAAAAGTGTAAGTTTTGATATCGGTGGTGGCCGTGAGGTGACCATTGAAACCGGCAAGCTCGCACGTCAGGCGCATGGTTCTGTTACCGTTCGCCAGGGAAACTGTATCCTTTTAGCTACTGCTGTAGCCAATAAAGAAGCTAAGGAAGGTCAGGATTTCTTCCCCCTTTCTGTTGATTATATGGAGAAGTTCGCTTCTGCCGGACGCATCCCGGGATCTTTCTTTAAGCGCGAAGGTAAACTGAGCGATTATGAAGTACTGATCAGCCGTCTGGTTGACCGTGCCCTTCGTCCCTTATTCCCCGAAGATTATTATTGCGAAGTACAGGTGATCATCACCCTTATTTCCAGCGATAAAGAGGTTATGCCAGATGCATTGGCCTGTTTGGCCGCTTCTGCTGCATTAGCTGTTTCAGATATTCCCATCAAGGAAGTTATTTCAGAGTGCCGCATTGGTCGCGTAGAGGGTCAATATGTAGTTAACCCCAGCCGTACTGAATTAGCAAAAGCTGATATGGATTTCATCATCGGTGCTACAGAAAAGAACCTGATGATGGTGGAAGGTGAATCTCAGGAGTGCAGCGAAGAAGATCTGGTAAAAGCATTACAGGTGGCACACGATGCGATCCGTATTCAGATCGCTGCCCAGAAAGAATTACGTGATAAGGTAGGCGTTACCGGAAAACGTGATTACAAAAAGCCGGTGGTGAATGAAGAACTGCAGGAGAAGGTAAACGCTTTCGCTAAAGATAAAGTGTACGAAATTTCCCGCTCTGCGTCTGCAAAGAACGACCGCAGCGTTGCCTATGATAAAGTGAAAGAAGAGTTTATCGCCAGTTTAGGTGAAGAAGCGACTGATGATGTAAAGAAGCTGGCTAAGAAATATTACGAAGACCTGAAATGGGAAGTGGTTCGTAATATGATCCTCGACGATCGCACCCGTTTGGATGGTCGTAAGTTGGATGAAGTTCGTCCACTGGCTATGGAAGTAGATATTCTTCCTACCCCACACGGTGCTGCTTTATTTACCCGCGGTGAAACCCAGTCACTCACCACTGTAACCCTTGGTACACCATTGGATGAGTTACTGGTGGAAAGTGCTGCAGTATCTGACTATTCCAAGTTCATCCTGCATTATAATTTCCCTCCATTCTCTACCGGAGAGATCAAGTTCCTGCGCGGACCTGGCCGTCGTGAAGTAGGTCATGGTAACCTGGCCATGCGTTCACTGAAACAAATGATGCCGGGTAACGAGTATCCATACACGGTACGTGTGGTAAGTGATGTACTGGAGTCTAATGGTTCTTCTTCAATGGCTACTGTTTGCGCCGGTTCACTCGCGCTCATGGATGCTGGTGTTCCTGTGCCAAAGCACGTAAGTGGTGTGGCAATGGGATTGATCACAAGAGGAACTGATAATAAATATGCGATCCTGACCGACATTCTGGGTGATGAAGATCATCTGGGCGATATGGACTTTAAAGTAACCGGAACCAGAGATGGTATCTGTGGTGTTCAGATGGATATCAAGATCGATGGTTTGAGCATGGAAACAATGCGTGAAGCATTGGCACAGGCCCGCCACGGTCGTTTACACATCCTTGATGCCATGTATGCTGCTATTCCGGCCGCACGTGAGGAAGTGAAGCCGCATGCTCCAAGAATGCAGAAACTGTTCATCGATAAAGAATTTATCGGTGCCGTGATCGGACCACAGGGTAAGATCATTCAGGAGATCCAGCGCGAAACCGGTACTACTATCAATATCGAAGAAGTAGGTAACCAGGGTGAAGTGAGTGTGTTCTCTCCTGCGAAGGAAGGCCTGGACAAAGCCGTTTCATGGATCAAGGGTATTGTTGCCGTTCCTGAAGTGGGTTCTGTATATGAAGCGAAAGTAAAGGGCATTAAAGAATTCGGCGCCTTCGTGGAATTTCTTCCCGGTAAGCAAGGTTTGCTCCATATCAGCGAAATCAGTTGGAAGCGTCTCGAAAATATGGATGGTGTGCTGAAAGAGGGCGATGTGGTGAAAGTTAAATTGATCGGTGTGGATCACAAGACCGGTAAATTCAAGCTGAGCCGCAAAGTGCTGATGCCAAAACCAGAAGGTGCTCCTGCTCCCCGTCGTCCGGAAGGACCGCAGCAGGAAGGTGCCCAGCAATAATTAGTTTTAAAAACTCATAAAAGGTCTGTAGCTTGCTGCAGACCTTTTTTATTACACCGTATGAAACATTACACCCGCCTCGTTTTCGACGATATCAGCAACGAACAGAAAGAAGTATTACTCGCATGGCTATCCGAAGCCGGATTTATTGGATTCGAAGAAGGGCCGCAATCCCTGATGGCCTATATAGCTGAAGAGGAGTACGACGAAGACCGTGTAACCGGTATGCCGGCCAATTTCCCTGTTCAATTTAAAAAAGAACGCATTGCAGAGGAAAATTGGAATGCCCAGTGGGAAAAGGATTTTCACCCGGTTCAGGTGGGGGACTTTTGCGGTATCAGGGCCTCTTTTCACAGCCCTCTTCCCGGGGTGCAATATGATATTCAGATTACGCCCAAAATGAGCTTTGGTACCGGGCATCATGCCACTACCTGTTTAATGGTAGAATTCATGCGTACCCTTGATCTTTCCCACAAAACAGTGCTGGATTTTGGAACCGGGACAGGTATTCTGGCGATACTGGCCGGGAAAATGGGTGCCGGCCCTATCGTCGCTATCGATAATGATGATTGGAGTATCACCAATGCTGCTGAAAACTTTATTCTCAATCACTGCAATCATATCCACCTCGAAAAAGCTGATAAACTTGAAATGCACCGGCATTTCGACGTCCTGCTCGCCAATATTAACCGCAATGTGTTACTGGCGAATATGGAAGCTATGCAACAGCACCTGAAGCCGGGTGGCATTCTGGTCATGAGTGGATTACTGCAAGGCGATCAGGCGATTATAGAAGAGGCAGCTCAAAAGGCGGGACTCCTGTTGCAGCAGATTTCTATGCAAAATGGGTGGATAGCGCTTTCATTTACAAGGAATTAAGTCGGTTTAGAGGCGGTGGTGATTATTATTACCCATTTTCCTTATATTTGTCTTCCACTTCAACCCATCAGATCGTGAAAGAGGTTCTGCTCATAGTAGTTGCATATATGATCGGCTCTATCCCAACAGCAATTTGGGTTAGCAAATCTGTATTCGGTATCGACATCCGTGAATACGGTAGTGGTAATGCCGGTGCGACCAACTCCTTCCGCGTAATGGGCTCCCGCTGGGGCACTTTCGTAATGCTGATTGATATGCTGAAAGGATTGGCAGCCGTTAAGCTCGCTTATTTACTTCCTTATTATATTGACAATGAAACGGCCCGCACCGGTTTTCAGATCGGTTTGGGTTTAGCTGCTGTTCTGGGTCATATCTTCCCTATCTGGGCCGATTTCAGAGGGGGTAAGGGCGTGGCCACCTTATTTGGTTTGGTATTGGGTATTTCGCCGTGGTCGGCATTGTGCAGCGTGGGTGTGTTTTTACTCGTTCTCTATCTGACCCGATTTGTAAGTTTAAGTTCTATTTTAGCCAGTATCGCTTTCCCCATTTTTATACTTGTCATTTTCAATTTCGACAACCAGGCTTATCGGGTCTTTGCTGTTGCAGTAGCGCTGTTGGTTATTCTGACCCATCAGAAGAATATCAGTCGCTTGTTGAAAGGAAATGAAAGTAAAGTGCCCATTCTGAAATACCGTGACCGGCGTAAAGAGCGTCGCCGTCCCCGCTAAGGATTATTTTTCTTGTTAAAATTCTTCAAAGTTTACAGACCACTTTCTTTTACCGGTCTGCGTCTTTATTTTGGTATGTATCTTGGAGTTATATTTAAAACCGGTTTATGAAGAGAATTATATTTCTGGCAGTGTTGTCTGTCCTTTTGTATTCCTGTGCCCGCAATGCGATTACAGGGCGCAAACAATTGCAGTTTTTTAAGGAATCTGATATTCAGTCCATGGCCCTGCAGCAATACAAGCAGTTCCTGACACAGAATAAAGTAGTGGCCACTTCTGTAAATAAAGATGCGGAGATGGTCCGAAGGGTAGGAGAGCGTATTTCTGCCGCTGTAACGAAATTTTATACCGACAAAGGGTTAGCAAAGGAGTTGGAAGGCTATCAGTGGGAATATAATCTGGTTGATTCCAAAGAGGTGAATGCCTGGTGTATGCCTGGAGGGAAGATAGTAGTATATACGGGCCTGTTACCCATCTCTCAAAATGAAGCAGCTCTGGCCGCCGTTATGGGCCATGAAGTAGCCCACGCCCTGGCCAAGCATGGTAACGAGCGTATGAGTCAGGCCACTGCTCAGCAGCTGGGTGGAGTGGCTGTTGAATTGGCCGTAGCGAATAAAACGCCTGAGGCCCAATTGCTCTTCAGAGGGGCTTATGGAATTGGTACAACCGTTGGAGGGGTACTGCCTTTCTCCCGCAAGCATGAGCTGGAGGCCGATAAACTGGGCCTGATCTATGCGGCATTAGCAGGCTACAACCCCCAGGAAGCGATACCTTTATGGGAAAGAATGGCGAAAGCAAGCAGTGGCCAGAAGCCGCCTGAAATGCTCAGTACGCACCCTGCCGAAGAGACCAGAATTGCCAAATTGAAGGAGTTGATGCCTGAAGCCTTAAAGTACTATAAGCCTATGAATCAAGGCAAATAGACTAATTGATTGATATTTTATTGTAAAAGCTCCGATCGGATCGCTGAATAGCCTCCGGTCGGATTTTTTTTGCCGCAAACTTTCATTACAGGCGGTTTCGTCGTACATTTGCTCCCCGTCCCTTTTTAACCCTAGGCTTTCAACAAAAATTCTCGCATGTCTCAAAACTTATTAGAAAAACTTGAGCTTCGTGATGAAAAGAACATCCTGATTCAAGGACTTCCCTCATCCATCGAGAAGCAATTCGTAAAGCTATCATTTTCAAAGAACGTTACGCCGCTACTTAAAGCCCGGAAGATCGATTTTGCGCTGGTATTCGCCATCAATGTAAATCAGTTGAATGGTATCATGCGCGAAGTATTTCCCGCCTTGCACAGCAAAGCCAAATTCTGGATCGCCTTTCCAAAATCGAGTTCTAAGATCGTAACCGATCTGAACAAGAGCTGTAATTGGGAATGCATCTGTAATGCAGGTTTTGAAGGAGTAGAGGAAGTTAACCTCGACCACGTTTGGACGGCGATGCGCTTCACCAAAAAAGAAATGGTGAAAGCCGGTCGCAGCGTAAAACGTGAAGTGGAAATGGCCTGATCTGTAAAAAATTAGTAATAGGTTTGCTGCTCGCAGCAAACCTTTTTTTATGTCCTATATCAACGTAGAAATAAAAGCCCGCACCCGTCGCTCCGCTGCCATTCATCAATACCTGATGGTGCATGGGGCCGAATGTAAAGGAACCGATAGTCAGAAAGACACTTACTTTAATGTGTCAATGGGGCGATTAAAACTCCGTCAGGGTGCCATTGAAAACAATCTGATCTATTATAACCGTGCCGATATGGCCGGTCCCCGTTCCTCCGAATTTGATCTGGCAGCCGTAAATGAACCCGATGCCATGCTTCAGGTGCTGTCGCAGGCCCTTGGTGTGAAGGTTACGGTTGTGAAAAAAAGAACCATCTATTACCTTGCTAATGTAAAATTTCATCTGGATGAGATCGACGGTCTGGGCAGTTTCGTAGAAATTGAAGCGGGAAATAAATTAGCCGACCTGCCGGTAGAAAAACTACAGGAACAGTGTGATCATTATATTAAAGCCTTTGAAATAGACCCCGGTGATTTCATACATCTATCCTATAGCGATCTGCTGCTGAACCGGGTTAACGAAGAATAACGGTTCCAACCTGTTTGGTGAGGGTGGCTTCCAACTGTTTCAGGTGTTGGTGCGTTTGTAACAACACCATTTGTTCCTCCACAGTATGGGGTAATTCAAGATCCTGTTGATTTTCGATGATCATCCGTTTGATCTTGCGTAGTTTGAGGTAGTTGATCACCGAAAGGGTTTCTTCCCGGTACAGATCATCCCGGGTGAGAATTTTTCCATCAAAATGTTCATTCCAGTTCTGACTCAGTTCGTAGGGGAAATCCATAATGGATACCACCAGAGCGCTCAGTGTTTGATCCTCGTGATAATAGAAATTTTTGGGTGATGGTTCCAATCCCATCCGGTACCATTCTTTATAAAGGTTCATCACTTTAACCAGCTCCAAATTATCGATCATGCCCGCTTCTTCGAATTCTTCCAGGATATAATCCGCCACTTTTGTGGTTTCGTCCCATTCACGTGTTCCGAATTCGAGCAGGCATTTTATGACAGCGCGTTCCTGTAATTCATCTTTCTGTAAAAGTGCTAGACTGTCGGGATCTTCCGGCATATCGCTTCCGGGATCCTGCTGGGGTTCTGCTGTATCAGCGGGTGCTTTGCTTTCCTGCTTGCTTACCTTCTCACGGATGAATTTATTCACCAGTGCGTTAAAGCCCACTTCCTCGATCTTTAATAGCTGTGAGCATCGACGGATATAATCCTGCTGTTTGGTAAAATCCTCTACTTTATTGATCCTCGAAATGGTTTCAGCAACCTGATTTACCACGGCGGCTTTTTTGCTGCTGTCATCTCCCGCTTCTTTCAACAATACCTCCAGTTGAAAGAGGATGAAGTCTTTTTTGTTCGCCGCTACAAACTCCTGAAATAGCTGTGCCCCGACCTTATTAACATAACTATCCGGATCTTCCTTATCGGGGATCAGGACCAACCGCACATTCAAACTTTCTTCCAGTGCCATATCCAAACCACGCAAGGCAGCTTTGATACCGGCATTGTCACCGTCGTAGATGATGGTGAGATTGTTTGTGTATTTTTTGATCAACCGGAGTTGATCAATGGTTAGTGAGGTGCCCCCGCTGGCTACTACATTTTCAATACCTGCCTGGTGCAGCGAAACCACATCGGTATAACCCTCCACCAGTAAACATTCATCATTTTTGTCAATTGCCTGACGGGCAAAATAAGAACCGTATAAAATACGGCTCTTTACATAGAGCTCGTTTTCCGGCGTATTGATATACTTTGGTGCGCGATCGTTCTTTGCTATGATACGGGCGCCAAAACCAATTACTTTTCCGGTATTATTATGAACGGGGAAGATGATCCTCCCGCGATAATTATCTACCAGCCCTTCGTCCCGTTGTACCACAAGTCCGGTTTTGACCAGCAATTCCGGATTGTATTGAGCGGCTAATGCTGCTTTGGCGAAGGCGTCGCGCTGTGGTAAACAATATCCAATCTGAAACTTCTTTATGATATCTTCCCGAAAGCCTCTTTCTTTTAAATAGCTCAAACCAATGTCTATACCATCTTCCGATTGAAATAACTGTTCGGCAAAATACTTTTGAGCAAATCCATTAATGATATATAGACTGTCGGCCGTTTGCTGCAATTGCCTGAATTCCGGGCTTACTTCTGTTTCTTCTACTTCTACATTATAGCGTGCTGCCAGCCATCGAAGCGCTTCGGTATACGAGTATTTTTCGTGTTCCATCAAAAAACTGATGGAATTACCACTGCGGCCACAACCGAAACATTTGTAGATCTCCTTGGCCGGCGATACCGTAAACGATGGGGTTTTTTCGTTGTGGAATGGGCATAACCCTAAGTAATTTGCCCCCCGCTTTTTCAGCTTCACAAAACTACCTACAATATCGATCACATCGATCCTGCTCTGTATCTGTTGTATGGTGTGCTGCGATATCATATTGATTCTGAAATGCCTCCCAATTTAGGGCTAAGTAACCGGTTTGTAAAGATAAACTATGGCACAGTTTTTACAGCATAAAATGTCAATCCGGTTCCTTCAATCAAAATAATACCCTATGAAACCTGTGTACCTATGGCTCCTTCTGCTGCATTGCGTAATTCCCGCACGTATTTTTTCTCAGCAACCCAGTAATGCGAATTGTCATGCTGCCTTTTCGGCCGACAGTGTTTACACCTGTAACGACCGGTTGCAGGTACAATTCACCGATGCGTCTGTAATACCCGACGGTGATACCATTGTGCGGAAGACCTGGAAATTGGGTGATGGTACCATCTCGTATGAGCATGCGCCCCGTCATTATTACCTGCGTCCGGGTCTTTATTCGGTAACATTTAAAATCGAAACGTCCAGTGGCTGGTCCGATTCCCTCACCCGCCAGGCCTATATTCAGGTAGCGGGGACGGTGGTGAATCTGGGTGCGGATACCGCCATTTGTGATGGAAATTCATTATTGCTTGATGCGGGTAATCCGGGAGCAACATATGTGTGGAGCAATGGAGCTACAGCCGCCTCCCAATGGGTGATGGATCCCGGAAAATACTGGGTACAGGTGGAACGAAACGGCTGTTTTTCCAGTGATACCATTCAGGTTAAATTGAATCCTTCACTCTTGCCAAAATTCGGTTATACTATGATGGGAACCTGTGTGCCGGTAGAAGTGCAATTCCGTGATAGTTCGCAGGTTTGCGGCGTTTCCATCATTCGCTGGGCCTGGGATTTTGGAGATGGAAACAGTTCCGGCTTGCAGCATCCGAAACATATTTATACAGACACCGGAGAATATTTTGTTCGATTAACCGTGTACGATAATACGGGAAATAGCATTACCCGTAGTAAGAAGCTGGTTGTAAGAAGTCAGGATTTACAGGTGAACCTGGGTAGGGATACCAGCTTTTGTTTTGGCAGTGCCTTTACATTGGATGCCGGTTTTCCAGGGGCCACCTATTTGTGGAGTACCGGTGAAACCACCCGGCAAATAAATGTTATGGATGACGGCCTGTACAGTGTAGAAGTGAAACAAGGCGGATGTAAAGGAAGGGATACGATCCAGCTCGCTACGGTTTTTCCGCTCACGCCGGAGTGGTCCTATACTATCAACGGGAAGTGCCTGCCTGTTTCGGTTCAGTTCACCGATAAAAGCTTTGCCAAATGCCTTCAATCCATTGTAAAATGGCGTTGGGACTTTGGTGACGGATCGTCTTCCACGCTGCAACATCCCCTGCATGAATATCTGCGTTCTGATAGTTTTGTGGTGCGGCTTACTGTTACCACTAATGAGGGGATCGCTGTTTCAAAAGCGCGAAAGATATTTATAGAAAATACCATTCCTGTATTTGATGCGGGTGCTGATAAATTTGTTTGTGCCAATGCAGTGGTATGGCTCGATGCCGGCATTGATAACGCGCAATACAAATGGACGCCGTCTGCATTATTGAATAATGACAGCATCCGCACCCCTTCCGCTACCGTCAGGGAAACCACCTTGTTCAAAGTAGAGGTAACCCGGTGTATGGTTACCGTATCAGATTCCCTTTGGGTTAAAGTGGCTTCAGCACCCAAACCGGTGATCACAAAGGACGATGAGAAATTGCGTAGTACACCGGCATTTGGATATCAATGGTATCGAAACGATAGAAGAATCAATAATGCCAATAGCCGAATATATAAGCCGGAGTCTGCCGGTTATTATACGGTTAAAGTGAAGAATCAATTGGGGTGCGAGTCTGTTTCAGATCCCTTTTTCTTCCTGCCCAGAGGAAAACACCATCATGGTTTCAAGGGGATCCACATCAAGTGTACCCCCAATCCGGGCAACGGACGCTTTCAGCTATTGCTTTCTGAATTACCTGGCAAACCTGTTCAGGTGAAGGTGATGGATCGGTTCGGACAGATTGTATACCGTACACAAACGGTAAATTTTGTTACCAGTATCGATATTTCGAATCGCGCCAAAGGGATATATATGATCGAACTCCGGTTAAACGATGATCATGTCACCATTCCGCTTGTACTGCAATAACATCCTGATACTCTTTATAAAAGCCGCATTTCTCTGAAATGTGGCTTTTTTTTGATATGTGTATATGACTTCAGTAAAGGGAAAATATGATATTGAACAGGAATGAGCTGATTGTCAACAAGCCGTGTATATTTTTGCATAAGGTCAGGTGTATTACAAATATTCTTTCCTAAATTAGGGTAGAAGAAGATCCGGTATAGTGAAAGCGACAAAGTTCTTTATTTCTTCACATCTAAATTTTTCTCCCATGGTTACTACAGAACCCGCACAGCTTTTAAAGGAATGCAATGCCTGGAGGGAGACATTGCGTACCTATCGTGATGAATTCAATCGTCTGAAGCACCATCTGCAACAGCAGGCCGGTAAGCATACCGGAAAAGACGAATTACTGCAAGTAGAGCATATCGACAATCAACTACACATTCAGTTGATCAACATTCACGATCTGAAACATTCCATCAAAAATCATGAACGCAAGGTTGAAAATGAGATGCAGCAAACTGGCCGCATTTTAGACGAAACATTTGCGCAACATGAATCACTCTTCGACGAATACCAGCGACTCGATCATACCCTGCAGGAATTGCGTGCAGAGTATGTAGATTTTCAAAAAGGCTAATACCGTTATCGAATAGATGATTTAGAACGGCGTCGAATCCAATAGCAGATTCGGGAAGCACTGGTGCGATTCCGTTGCTTCCCGAATCTTGTTTCCTGTTATATATCCTCCCCTTATTTTTTCCCGCTATTTCTGACCACAATCAACCGTTTACCTAATAGGCTTCATATTAATTGAAGGCATTCTGTACCAGATTTGTAGACGGTAAATAATTATTGCTCACCATAAATTTTAAAGTCATGGCTGAATTTGATACTTCACATGTAAAAAATGTAGTCTTGTTAGGCCACGCAGGTAGCGGCAAGACCACATTAGCGGAAAGCATGTTATTTGAAGCTGGTTTGATTTCCCGAAGGGGCACTATTGCCGAGCGAACAACGGTTGGAGATTATCACGAACTGGAACAGGAACGCGGTAATACCATCTTTTCAAAATTATTGCACAGTAAATGGCGTGGTTATAAGATCAATATCATTGACACACCCGGATACGATGATTTTGTGGGTGAAGTGATCTCTGCATTACGTGTAGCCGATGCCGGTATTATGATGTTGAATGCTGCTGCCGGTGTGGAAGTGGGGACGGATATTATCTGGGATTACACAGAACAGTTTAAAACCCCCATGATCTTTGCAGTGAACAAGCTTGATCATGATGAGTCTGATTTTGATAAAACAATACGTGAAGCCAAAGCTCATTTTGGCAGTAATGTAGTGGTCGTGCAATATCCTCGCCAGCAGGGGGCCGGATTTCATGAAATCATCGACCTGCTGCGAATGACCATGTATAAGTTTACCGATACCGGAGGTAAGCCGGAGAAAGTAGCCATTCCGGAAGAAGAAAGAGAAAGAGCCGATCAGCTCCATAAAGAATTAATTGAGGCCATCGCCAGTAACGATGAATCGTTGATGGAAAAATATTTCGACAAAGGAGAGCTGGATGAAGATGAAATGAAAGTGGGGTTAAAGAATGCCATGATCCATCATGATCTTTTTCCCGTTTTCTGTCTTTCTGCTGAACGTAATATGGGGGCAGGCCGTTTGATGAGTTATATAGATAATGTTTGCCCCAGTGCCAATGAAATGCCCGCACAGGTTACTAAAAGTGGCGAAAAACTGGAATGTAATGCCAATGGTCAGGCCTGTATTTTTGTTTATAAAACCGTATCAGAGCCGCATGTTGGTGAACTTTCTTTCTTTAAGGTATACTCCGGCACTGTTAAAAGTGGCATGGACCTCGTGAATGAATCGACTGGTGTTTCTGAAAAGCTCAATCAGCTTTTTGTGGTGGAAGGAAATAAGCGGACGCCTGTAAATGAATTAGTAGCTGGTGATATTGGCGCTACACTCAAATTGAAGAATACCCATGTGAATAATACCTTGCACGAAAAAGGTAAGAATATTGAGTTGCAACCGATCGAATTCCCTGCGCCTAATATGACTGTTGCGGTTGAGAATACTAAAAAAGGAGAGGAGGAGAAACTGTCTCTGGCTCTTCATTTATTAAAAGAAGAAGATGCTACTGTTCAGATTGAGTTCTCTCCGGAACTTAAACAAACGCTGATCCATTGTCAGGGGGATATGCATCTGGCCGTATTGAAATGGAAAATTGAACATGCGCAAAAGATCGAAGTGAAATTTACCCGTCCGCGTATACCTTATCGCGAAACGATACGTAAAATGGCCGAATCAAATTACCGCCATAAAAAACAATCGGGTGGGTCGGGTCAGTTTGGGGAGGTTTTCATGCGCATCGAGCCATGGTATGAAGGCATGCCTGAGCCCGCTAACCTGAATGTACGTGGTCGCGAGGTAGTAGACCTGGATTGGGGCGGCAAACTCGTTTATTATAATTGTATCGTTGGGGGGGCTATTGATACCCGTTTCCTTCCATCTATTTTTAAAGGTGTGATGGAGAAAATGCATGAAGGCCCCCTTACCGGATCCTATGTGCGTGATGTTCGGGTATGTGTATATGATGGAAAAATGCACCCGGTAGATAGTAACGATATTTCATTTAAGATTGCTGGTTTGCAGGCATTTCGTCAGGCTTTTCAGCAGGCAGACCCGCAGATTCTTGAACCCATTTATCATGTAGAGGTTTTATGCCCGGAAGATCTTACCGGTGCGGTTATCGGTGATTTGCAAACCCGCAGGGCCGTAGTGGAAGGTATGGATACCGAAGGACATTTTACCAAAGTGATTGCACATGTACCATTGGTAGAAATGCATGATTATTCCTCTTCCCTGCGTTCTATCACACAGGGCAGGGCGAAATTCCGTACCTGGTTTCAGGATTATACCGTGGTTCCGTTTGAAGTTCAGAAAAAATTAACCGAAGAATATTCAAAAACAGCCAAGGAGGAAATTTCTTAACACCCCTTTTGAAAGCACTAAAGAGGACCCTGAGGTCCTCTTTTTTTTGCCTGAAAATAGAACAGACTATCTAACAGGCACCCCTTAATTTTGCACTCATGATGAAAATCGCTTTACCATTTAGATATGGCATCTCTTCTTTTTTATGTACAGGTATATTTTTCTTCGGCATGTCCTGTTCCGGTACCGATGAGGGAAAAGCGGTGCCAGGGAAAGCTGATAGTACCAGAGAGGTCGTTAATAAGAGGAAGGATACGGTTTCAATAGACCGTTCTGTAAAAGCCGATGCAGCAACCATACTTTCCAAAAAGCAGATCCCGATACTCTGTTATCATCAGATTCGCGATTATAAACCGGGTGATTCCAAAGTGGCGAAGGATTATATAGTTCCTCCGGCAGTTTTTGCTGCGCAGATGCAGGCCTTAAAGGACAGTGGTTATACGACCCTATTGCCAGATGAATTGTATGATTATCTCGTCTTCGGAAAATCCGTTCCAGATAAATCAGTGATGCTTACTTTCGACGATACCGATCTGGAACAGTATACAGAAGCCTGGCCGGTGATGAAAAAGCATGATTACAAAGCCGTTTTTTTCATTATGACAGTATCCATTGGCCGGCCCAATTATATGAACAAAGAACAGATACTGGATTTGTATAAGAATGGAAATGTGATCGGTTCCCATACATGGGATCATCATAATGTAAAAAAATATTCGGAAGCCGACTGGGTCACCCAGATTGAGAAGCCTGCTGCCCAACTCAGGCAAATTACCGGAGAAGAGCCTGTTTATTTTGCCTATCCATTCGGTTTGTGGAATCGGGAAGCCATTCCTCAATTACAAAAACGCAGCATAAAAGCCGCTTTTCAATTATCCATCGCCAGAGATAGTACCGATCCTTTATATACCATCAGAAGGATCATTGTTCCCGGTTCCTGGAGTAATGAAACCTTACTCAAACGGATGCGGGGCAGTTTTTCTAATTAATCGGAAATCTTATATTTGGTCATTATTAACCTGACTATGACTGAATCGGGCTTTCTGGAATTAAAGGAAACAATACTCCGAAAATTGGCGGAGGAGCTGGACCCCCGGTTGTCTTATCATTCTGTACATCACACAAAAGACGTGCTTCGGCAGTGTTTACGAATTGCTGCCCTGGAATCTGTTACCGATCCCCGGAGTTTGTTATTATTGAAAGTGGCGGCCCTTTTTCATGATACGGGTTTTTTGAAAACCGTGAAAGGACATGAAGAGGCGTCCTGCAATTTTCTGGAAGACGGTTTAAAATCGTTTGACTTTTCGCCTGCTGAAGTGGATCAAATGAAAGGGATCATTATGGCAACGGAAATACCACAGTCGCCGAAAAATCTGCTGGAACAAATCATATGTGATGCCGATCTGGATTATTTAGGCCGCCCCGATTATGCTGAAGTCAGTGAGTATTTACGGAGGGAGTTATTTGCACTGGGTACCTTGGAAACAGTGCACGATTGGATGAACCTGCAATTAAATTTTCTTTCTTCTCATACTTATTTTACACAGTCCTCTATTAGAGATCGTAACCCCCTGAAACAAAAAAACCTCGAACGATTGAAGCAGCTTATTCAATGATCTACTGAAACGCACATTTGATTTATGCAGAAAGGACAATTTTGGTTACGCCTGTTCAATGTTTATCCCGGGGAATGGTGGATCGTGAAACGATTATTTCTGCTCCTGTTCTTTCAGGGCGCGGGTGCTGCCTTCTTTTTTACTTCAGCTTATGCGCAGTTCCTGGATAGTTATCCTATTGAGGAAATGTCATGGGTGTTGATTCTTTCTGCCGGCTTGCTATGGGTGGTGGGTTATTTCTATACACAATTTGAACATCACCTTTCGTTTAAGAATTTTCACTCGGGCCTGATCCTGTTCATGGGTTGCAGTATTTTGCTGTTCCGGATCGGCGGGTATTTCTTTTCAGAAAACTGGTATTTCTATTTTTTGCTGGCCTGGTTCAATGTGTTGTATATGCTGAATAACCTGGGCTTTTGGGGTATTGCAGCCACGCACTTTGATCTGCGACAGAGTAAAAGGCTTTTTGCTGTGATCAGTGCAGGTGATATTCCCGCAAAGTTTTTAGGTTATACCCTGGCTTTATTACTGGTGCCTTTTACCGGTACTGCCAATCTATTATATCTGGGCGCTTTCTGTATGCTCGCCTCTTTTTTTCTGCTGCGGAATATGATCCGTTCCGGAAACCTGAAAACCTCACAGAATGGGCATCATCATCATGCGGTACATAAAACACCGCAACATATCGGGAAGCTGGTTTCTGATTTTACCACAAATGGTTTTGTACGTCGTATCGCATTTATCTCGTTATTAAGTTCAGCCTGTATCATATTGATCAATTTTGGATTTTATTCCGAAGTAAGAAAAGCATTTCATTCCGATGTAGAGTTGGCGCGATTCATAGCCTTTTTTTATGCCTTCCTCCGAATCATCGCCCTTTTCACAAAAATGATCTTTACCGGCAGGCTGACAGAGAAGATTGGAGTTCAATCCTCCTTGTTTATTACGCCTGTAGGAATGGTGATCATGTTGGTGGCCATCCTTACAGCCGGTGGCTTGCATTCCACTGATATAATGATATTCTATTTGTTTGGGGCTGCTTCGGTTTTTGTAGAAGTGTTGCGTACTTCATTCAACTCACCGGTATTGCTAACATTGATGCAGCCATTGAATACCTATGAACGATTACGGGCGCACAATATCGTAAAGGGCATTATGGATCCTTTTGCTTCGTTGTTTTGCGGGGTATTTATTTTGGTTACCTATAACTATACACATCGGGCCGACTTAATGACCATGTGTTATTTATTGCTGGGTCTTGGTTTGCTTTGGCTGATTGGGGTGGTGTTGGTGAACAAACAATATATGCACATGCTCATCCAAACCATCAGTACCCGTTTTTTCAGTCAGGATGAATTTAATCTGGGAGATGAGCGCCTTGTTAATGAGCTGCGGAATAAAATGAAAACCGCTTCCGATGTTGAATTACTCAGCATCATGCGCATGCTCATTAGCAAGAACAGCCCCTATGCGACCGAATTGATCGCAGGTTTGTTACATCATTCCTCAGAACAGGTTAAACTGCAATGTGTGAGAATGATAGCGGATAACAAGCTAAAAGCCCTGTATGACCAATTGGAATCTGTGGTGGAGGAAGAAAGCAGTGAGGAACTGCGTTATGAAACCATCAAAGCCATTTGTTCTCTTACAGATGATCCTTCCGGCGTTCGATATTATCTGGAAAGTCCCTGGGAGGCCATTCGAAAAGCAGCTATTGTCGGCATGTTGCATAATGATACAGTTGAACTGCAGGAAATGGGGAAAAGAGAAATTTCATCGCTTTTGTCTCATAACCTCGAAAAGGATAAGTTACTGGTCATAGCCCTGCTGCAGGAAGTTAAAGATCGATACGATCATTCCGGTCATGCACACCTGATAACCGATCCGAACCCGGAGATACGTAAATCAGCGATGCAGGCAGTAGGGGCTGCCTGTTCCCCGGAAACCCTGAAATCCCTATGGATTAATTTACCGGATATGGAAAAGCATGTTTTCCAAACATTGCAAGAGGTTGGGAAACCGGCCTTGCCTGCCATCCGGCAGAAAATTCTGGATAGTGATAGGGATACTTTATTACAGCGAAAATTAATTCAGGTAATGGGTAAGATCGGCAGTCAGGTAGCCGCCGGGATTTTAATGGATTTTCTTGATATTTACCCTGCACATACAGAGGTGATCATAAAAGCATTACATCGTTGTAAATACAGTGCAGGTGGTGAGCAGCGAACCCGGTTGGAAAATCTGGCAAAACAGTATGTAAATTACGGTGTGGAGTTGTTGTTTATGCAAAAGGCTTCCGACAAGAACGACCCACTATATGGATTGTTCTCCAGCTCCATTAAAAATGAGATCCTTGAAATAAGAGAATTATTGCTCTGTTTATTCGAATGTGCATACGACCGGCATAAGATCCATCAGGTGCGTTTTGCCCTTCAAACAGGAAAACGGGAGCATATTTCCAACGCCATGGAAATTGTGGAACTCGTGGTGCGTCGTGATATCGGCAAATTATTTGCTAAATTGTATGAATCCGATGATCTGGACCAGCGTTGCATGGCCTTGCGTAATGAAGGGGGAGGAGCCCTAAATAATGAAATTGAAACTGTTTTTGGGAAAGTACTCAATGAAAAACCGATCAATTATTTTGACTGGACCAAAGCCTGTTCTATATATGTATCTAAATTAAAGAATCACACACTGGAGCAACATTTGTTTCAGAAATATCAAAATACGGATAGTCCGATGATCCGTGAGACACTGACATTTTCCCCCCCTAAAAATTAAACCTAATCGTATAGTATGAATAATGAACGTTTACTGATCGTTGAAAAAGTATTGATCCTGAAATCACTGAGCTTGTTTAAAGATACCCCGGAACATATTCTGGCCGAACTGGCCCCTTTGATGCATGAGGTGGAATTTGAAAAGAATGCACCCATATTTAAAGAAGGAGATATGGGAGACTGCATGTACATCATTTTTAAAGGGGAAGTAAATATCCATAAAGGATCTACCAACCTGGTTACATTAAAGGAAAGAGAAGTGTTTGGAGAACTCGCTTTGCTGGATGCGGAGGCGCGTTCTGCCAGTGCTACTGCCGGCACTGATTGTGTACTGTTCCGAATCAATCAGGAACCGTTTTATGAATTGGTGGAATCCCGTACAGAAGTGGTAAAGGGATTTATTAAGATCCTTTGCCAGCGTTTGCGTGCACAAAATGAACGATCCGTAAACGAAAAATAGTCGTTGCCGATTTTCTTTCATATTAGTTTATTTCATAAAGTAATATCCAGCATTAGGTTCCAAAGGGTCTGCAGCGACCCTTTTTTATTGATATATGCAGTCATTTCTTATAAATTCTTACTACCGCTTGGCAGTCTAAGCTAAAAACACTTATCTTTCATACGTAAAATTACCCACTCTCCACTATCGCATGAATCTCCTCTCTGTTAAGGCTTCCTATTAGGGCTGTAATGAATTCTGATTCAGTTTCTTGCCAATCCATGTTTATGAACGCCGGTGCCCATTAACCCAAACCTGTTCGTTTTATGAGAAAGATTTTTACCGGCATTACTGCCTTGGGGAGCATTTTTTTGCTATTCCTGTCTGTCCTTCCTTTGTCTACACTTACCGCCCAGCAGTTAAAGATCACAGACTTTGCGTTATTCGGGGGGAATAATAATTGTCCTACCGGAGCCGGACTTACACCATGCGCCGCTCCCGGTTGTGCCGTACAACTCGGCTCGGCCAATACCATAAATGGTGGTGCAATTGGAAGTTATAACCTCGTAACTACAACAGGAAATTCAGTGATGAATGCCTCCGTTTATAGCGGTGGGCGCGTGGTGTTGTCAAATGGTAATACCATTACCGGCCGCATTACGGCCGCAAATTCCGGCGCACTCACGGGCACTGTTTTCAGTGCAGGATCGAATGCCAATTTCTCCGGCAATATAGATATCAATGGGAATGGCGTGGTGGCTGGAGGCATTGTTTCGGGTCGGGTAACCCATCCGGTAGGAACCACCTACACAGGTCCCAATCCTGCAGGAGGAAATATTACCGGTACGCCTTCGTTGCCGGTACTGCCGGTAATGCCTGCGATCATTAACTTTCCGGCAGCGGGTACCACCAATATCACAACAAATAAAACAATTACGCCAGGGCAATACGGAACGGTACAATTAGGTGGTGGCAAAACCATTACCCTTTCTGGTCCTGGCATATATGTATTTCAATCTATCAATAACAGCGGTAACACCAATAGTTTTGTTTTTGATTTTAAGAATAACACTACTGGTAGTTTTCTGATCTATATTCATGGTAATGCCGTTTTTAATAAGGTAAACGCCAGTATGGTTAATGGCGGGTCGGCCAATCGCATTTTTACAGAAGTGCATGGAAACGGTGGTTCCACCTCCGATGATGTAACGGCCGCTGTAACGATGGCAAACGGTTCTTCAGGTAATAGCGCCACCAAATGGTTGGGTACCATCTGGGCACCCTATGCCGCCATTAAGATTGGTTCCGGTACAGGATCCAGTAACATTACAGGTGCTTTGTGGAGTGGCACGCAGGTTGATATTCGTAGCGGCGTAACCGTTAATTATGCCCCTTTTGTAGTTTGTACCGATCCGGTGGCGAATGCAGGAGAGGATAAGACGGTTACCTGTGAAGTGCCAACCGTAATGTTGAATGGCTCTTCGGATCAATCAGGAGTGGTTAGCTGGACAGAGATCACCGGAAAAGGGGGCTTTATCGGCTCCACTACAATTTTAAATCCGGTAGCTTCTGGTCCGGGCACCTACGTGCTGCGTGTACAGGTGAGCGGTGGTTGTTTTGATACAGATACAGTAATGGTAGCTGATATCCCTTGCGTATTGCCATTTTACCCCCCTCCGGCACAGGGAAAGATCAATAATCTGATCGGTTCGGAACTGAACTCCTTATATGAGAATTTCGGGAATGTAACCGATTCTGCCAAAGCGATCTTTTTATTGCGATCTGATAGTGTGATGATTGAGGTGGTGGCCCGCGACGGACAGTATAATACCTTGCATGATTTACTTACCTCCGCCCCCTACGGTTTAACAGAGCTCATTAATAATGGGCCGAACAGCTTGATCCTCTCTGGAAGATTTCCCATCCGAAACCTTTTGAAACTTGATAGTCTTCCCACTCTCATCGATTATTGCCGACCCTTATTCCCGGCCATCGGTAACAGTGGTATTACCACAACGGGTGGTGATAAAGTAATGCGGGCCGATTTTATCAGAGAAGGATATGGTCTCACCGGGGATAGCATTAAGGTGGGCGTATTATCGGATAGTTATAATAGTATCCCGGGTGACCCTGCCTCAGTAGATGTGCAGAATGGTGATTTGCCCGGTACAGGTAACCTGATCAATCAAGAACCGGTTCAACTTCTCCTCGAATATCCCTTTGGCAGAAGAAGCGACGAAGGCCGTGCCATGTTGCAGATCATACATGATATTGCACCAAAAGCGAAACTGGCTTTTCGCACAGGATTCATTAGTGCCGGAGATATGGCACAGGGAATCGGTCAACTTAAAGAGCAGCAATGCGACATTATTGTAGATGATGTAACGTTTATAACCGAACCCTTCTTTAAAGATGGTGTGATTGCACAATCTGTAAAGTCGGTTACGGCACAAGGCGTTTCCTATTTTACGGCCGCTGGTAACTTTGGAAATAAATCCTATGAAGCGGCATTTAACAGTATGACCGCACCGGCCGGTATCGCAGGGTATGCCCACAATTTCGGTGGTGGAGATATGTTCCAGAATATTACCCTCAAACCCGGCACCTATACCATTGTACTGCAGTGGGAAGATGATTTCTATTCAATGGGGCAATTCCCGGGAGCGCAGAAAGACCTCGACATCTATCTCACCAATAATAATGGCGTAACCCTTTTTGGATTTAACCGTAATAACATTGGTGGTGATCCCATTGAAGTACTGCCTTTTACCGTAACAGCCAACACGCAAACGAATATTCTGGTAACTTCTACCAGTGCCAATACATCGGTGCGGTTCAAGTATGTGATATTCCGAGGGGAGGCTGTAATTGCCGAATATACCTCGGGTGGTTCAACAATTGTAGGTCATGCCAATGCGGAGGAAGCTATAACAGTGGCTGCCGTTCGATACAACCGCACTCCCTTATATGGTACTGTGAATCCGGTGGTGGAAACCTTCTCCTCACTGGGTGGCACACCTGTGAATGCGGTGGTTCGTAACAAGCCAGACTTTACGGCTCCTAACGGAGGAAATACCTCGGTGGTGTTTGGTGGCCTGGATGTGGAGTTGGATGGATTGCCTAATTTCTTTGGCACTTCTGCAGCAGCCCCACATGCAGCGGCTGTTGCTGCGCTTATTCAGCAAGCCAGAAATCGCTATTACGGCGAAAAGTATGCTTCGGTGGAACTGAAGAATTTGCTGAAAGAATCGGCACTGGATATGGAAGCGGCCGGTTTTGATAATTTAAGTGGTAATGGATTGATCCAGGGAGATGTGGCCATTCAAAAATTTGCCAGTGCTACACCGTCATTGATCAGACTGGTGATTCCTGATGGCGTTACGCCGGGTGCCACACCCTTTACAGTTACTGTAAAAGGAAATTATCTGGGCGACAGTACGGTGGTCCTTTTCCGTGGGGAACCGATACAAACAGTGATTATTAATGACAGTACAGCTACCGCAGAGATTCCGGCTTTTAGCGGTAACCCCTCTATTCAGGCCTATACTCCTCCGTTAAGTCCTTCCGGTATTGATGGAGGCATTTCCAATAGTATTACCTTCTACCAGATCGTTAAGAAAAAGGTTCGGATCAAAGCCGATAATAAATCTAAAAAATACGGTGAGTCCATTCCCGCCTTTACCGCCACCGTTACAGTGGATGGAATCCCGCAGTCGGAATCGGGCCTGAGTTTGACGCAACTGGGCATAGATAGTATTTATTATAGAACAACAGCCACCTCTCTTAGTAATGTAAATAACTATATCATTCAGCCATCGCTTCGCACTTTTGATCTATCCAATCCCGACGATGCAGGATTCCTGGAATTGTATGAGTATGATTCAGTGTCTGGGGTACTCTCCATTCAAAAGCTTCCGCTTTTGATTACACCGCGTGACACCAGTTTAAAATATGGCGAAAAGATCGCTGGTCTTACTTATGATTTCGCCTATCCTGAAAATAATATAGCTGAAACGGAGCGCTCTGCATTCCGGACATTATTGCAGTCCAGTTATCTCGGAAGTATCATCGATACCGCTTATGGTTTTATTGATGATCAGCTCGAGCTGAACGGGCGCTATCTCACGGCCTCAGATATCACCAGTATGGCTGCATTGACCAGTATTAAATCGGTGGTGAATATTAAGTCGGTAGTGAATATTAAGTCGGTAGTAAATGGTGTTCCGGTGTATGATACCACCCGCTTGCTGGAGATTTCCCCGGCATCCATATACAGTTATCAGTCAGATTCAGCAGTATCTAATCTGGTAAACGGTAATGCGGTGGTGAACATTAAGTCTGTTGTGAATGGTACAGCCGTAGTCAATATTAAATCGGTGGTGAATAATACACCGATCGTAAACAGTGAAACCGTAAGCGACAGCAGTAACAGCAATGTTATCGTGATTATTGATGAACTGGATGTATTGGAGGATCCGGATAGCGTTCAATTGTCGCCCTTGAAACCCATTACCCTGATCACCGGATACAAAGCCGGAGCGCATTCTATTGTTCCCGCCGCTTTCATTTCAGAGAATTTTGAGATCAATTACGGATTGGGATCACTGCAGATCCAGCCGGTAATGCTGACTGTAACTACCTCAGATACGTCTATGCAGTATGGTGCGGCCATACCTGCTTTCCGTTCACAGGTAAGCGGCTATCAGTATAGCGATAATGATACGATGGTTTTGGATGGAGCGATCGGTTACAGGTTGCTCGACATGAATGGTCAGGAAGCAGCTATACTAAAGGCCGGTAACTATCAGATCGATCCACTCGTACCACTTAAATCTCCGGCCTCCTATCAGGTACAAAAAGTTCGTGGAATTTTAACTGTAGCTGCCAAGGAACTTACGGTACAGGTACAGAATAAAACTATTACCTATGGACAGACTGCCACCGGATTTGACACACAGATCGACGGCTTTATTGAAGGGGATAATGCAGAAACTGTTTTTGCGGGAGCCGTACAGTACCAGATCCGTAATGGAGCAAACCAAATTGTATCAGCCTATCCATTACCTGTTGGTGTGTATAGTATAACGGCTGTTCTTTCTCAGCAACAACCGGAAAGCTATAAAATAGTGGTTAGCCCGGGTATACTCCGCGTTGAAAAAGCAACATTAAATGTAAAGGCAGATAATAAAGTTATCTACAAAGGTGATCCGTTACCTGCCTATAGCGCAACCTATACCGGATTTGTAACGGGAGGAGCCAATGCCATTCAATCCGGCCCTCTTTTTAATCTTTCTCCCAACTACTGTGGAGTGGCCGGTGTTTATACTATTATTCCTTCCGGACTTGTTTTAGCTGTGCCTGGTAATTATCAGGTTGGTTATACCAATGGGACGCTGTATGTAAACCCGAAAGGACAGGGAGCCAGAAAAGTAAAAACACAGTTGCTTTGTGTAGAGGAAGTATCCAATCATCCAAGCGGGTTTAAGTATATTGCTCACTTCTCCTATACAAATAATAATTCCACACCGGTTTTTGTTCCAAGAGGGGTTGACAATAAATTAACTTCCCTGGGCAGCTTTAGTGGTCAGCAGCCGGAGTTATTCAAAGTTGGAACTGATTATTTTGATATTTATTTCGACGGAAGCAAACTACGTTGGGAACTGCGAACCTATGAATCGAATTTAAAAACAGCGGTTGCTACAGAAGCCAGCTCTACGTCGTCCCGTTGCAGCGGATCGCTAACAGAATCGGGTAGGGGATTGAAGCCTTTGACGGCAACCGAAGAGAATGCGAATATTGGAAAACCTGGTATATATCCGGTACCTGTGAAATCAACTGTGTTGATCCGATATCAGGGTGTAATACTACAGGCTTCGCAACTGGAAGCGGTGTATGATGCTATTGGCAGAAAACGAATCATTCCGCCGGCTAAAGCAGTTGGTTCGGGAGGATTGGAACTGGATCTTAGTGGATTGACGCCCGGTTGGTATGTGGTTCGCTTTAAACAAGGAACCAAACTGGTGCCAATTCGTTTATTGAAAGAGTAATTTTTAAGGCTTTAATTTTTAGAGAAGGTCTGCTACACATAGTGGATCTTCTCTATTTTGAAACCACCACAAAGAATGGAGAGAATCAAGGGAAAGGTTTTGTTGCTTTCTGTGCTTTTAACCGCATTTCAATTCATTGGATATGCGCAGCCGGATAATCCAGACAGCGTAATGGCTGTATTGCTGCAACGACCCGATGATAGTATTAAGGTAGACGGTTTGTTGCAGTTGGGTAAAGAATATCTAAGTGCAGAACCAGAAAAGGCCATCCCCTATGCAGAAAAGGCAAAGGAACTCGCATTTATTATAAGTTATGATAAAGGTGCCGCGCTGGCATTTAAATATCTTGGCATAGCCTATTACCAGCAGAGTAAGTATCTGGAAGCACTGGATAACTGGCGCCAGTCGCTGGCCTTCTTTGAAAAAATGAATGACCTGAATGGAATAGCCAATATTCAAAGTAATATCGGTGCTATATACCAAAATCAAGGGAACGAATCCAAAGCATTAGAATTTTTATTTAATTCACTCCGTAATTCAGAAAAATCCGGCGATAAATTCCGGATCGCTTCTGCCCTTATTAATATCGGAAGTGTTTATCAACATAAGTCAGCCACTTACGACAAAGCCTTGCTTTATTATCAGCGGGCACTTCCCATGAGTGAGGCGCTTAAGGATAATGATCAGATTGGAACCATTGCCGGAAATATCGGAGAGATCTATCTTGAAAGAGGCAATGCCGACTCTGCACTCTATTATTTTAAAAAGGCACAGGATGCTTTTATGTTTACCGTGGATATATCCTCTGTGCTGATCAATATTGGAAGGGTTTATGAGTTGAAAAAAGATTATGCTACCGCAAAAGCCTTTCACCAGCAGGCCTATGATTCGGCCGTTACCATGGACTCCAAATTGTATGAAACGAGGGCTTTGAAGAATATTGCCGGGATTTATGCACTTACAGGGAATTCCCGGTTGGCCATTCAAAATTACCTCCGTGCGGAAGACCTGGCAAATGCTATGAATTCGTCTTTTGAATTGAAAGATATTTATAAAGGGTTGGCACTGAATTACGCGAAAGAGAATCAGTATTTAAAAGCGTATCGCTATCAGAATTTATTATTGGATCTCAAAGATACCATCTATAATAAGGAGTTAGATATCAAGCTGTCGAATTATGAGTTCAATTTTGAAATTGAAAAGAAACAGAGTCAGATCGATTTGCTGGAAAAAGATAAAGTTTTGCAGGAATTAGATATTAAAAGGCAAAAGTTTGCGAAGTATGCATTTCTGGCCGGATTTGGTCTGATCCTGATTATCACCTTTATATTGTATCGAAACTACCGGCAAAAAGTTAGGGTTAACCTGATCCTTGATAGCCAAAAGGCACAGATCGAAAACCTGTTATTGAATATTTTGCCCGCAGAGGTAGCACAGGAACTGAAGGAAGAGGGGCATGCCACGCCACAGTTCTATGAAAGTGTTTCCGTGCTCTTTACCGATTTCAAAGGCTTTACCCTTATCGCAGATTCTTTGTCGCCCCAGGAAGTGGTGGCCGAACTGAATGATTTTTTTGTAGCTTTTGATGAGATCATAGAAAACTATGGGTTGGAAAAAATTAAAACGATCGGAGATTCCTATATGTGTGCGGGCGGCATACCGGTACGAAATGATATTCATCCTGTTCAGATCATCAAAGCTGCGCTGGACATCCAGCGTCATATGGAATGGAAGAATCAATCACGGGTAGAAGCGGGATTGCCGGCCTGGGAGTTACGGATCGGTGTGCATGTGGGACCTGTGGTAGCCGGAGTGGTAGGTAAGAATAAATATGCCTATGATATTTGGGGCAGCACCGTAAACATTGCCAGTCGTATGGAAAGTAATGGAGTGCCGGGTAAAATTAATATAAGTGCAGGGACATATGAACTTGTCAAAGACACCTACGATTGTGTTTACCGGGGAAAGATCTCAGCAAAGAACATCGGGGATATCGATATGTATTTTGTGAACGGACCACTTGCAGAAACCCGTCAGGCAGAGGTTTCTCAGTCGGCTTAATGCAGGCTCACTACACGGGTCAGTTTCCATCCTGTTGCCTCCTTTTTCCAGATATGAACAAATTTGGAATAATGTATGGTATTGTTTTCGGCTTTATTATAAAAGCCGTGTTGCCCCATTTCTACGGCCCCGTAGTTGGCAATGGGATATACTTCAATACTTCCTTTTTTGAGATGGCGGGTCACTTTATCGCAGATATTATTTTTAAGAGCCAGCATCAGATCGGGTTTTGAGGTGGATAATCCCCCCTGGTCATGATAAAATTCGATATTGTCGGAGAAAATCGAATCCATGACGGCCATTTTACAAGTGTTATAGGCGTCGAATAAAAGGCTGTCCATACGTTCGATCTCAATCTGCAGGGCAACCGAAGGCGGTTGGAAAGATGGGTCGGTCCCTTTCGTTAATTTATGTGTACAGCCCATTAATACAATTAATAATACTACTACTATAGTTCGGTGCAACATGTGGTTGATTTTACACTGGTAAATAAAGACCCGAAAATTTTGTCAATAAGAATATGAGGTATAAACTCCTCGGGACGTTGAAATAAATTGGTTTATAAATTTAATGGGTAAACCTTGAAATGTGTTTTTATGGCTGTTTTTTCTTTTTATTCAGTCATCTAATACATTGAAATACATTTCCTGCGAATTAATTGTTTCAACACCGTATTGAATTGCCCCAACCTTTTTAAAAAGCTGATTTTGGTCAGTTGGTTGCAGCCATGTCATTTTTATTCGTAGCAGGTAATTTATCTGATGCAAAATCTATATATGATTGTTTCAATAATCATTGAAAAATGAACGGAGATGCTGTGTCCACCGCATAAAGAGCGCCCTTCCCTAAAATTTATTCAGTAAAAAAAATGTCAGAGAATTGTCATCTGTTGCTTCTGGAAGCATTGTATATGAAAACGCTGCATGCATTTTTAATTAATCATACTGTATTCATGCTGATGTCTGTCACTTCGTTTTGTGACAACTGTCACGCAGCTTAATCTCTACAGTCATTGTAGGGTAATCTTATTGTTTCAACATTTGCATATTCAATGTAGAAACACTTAATCTTTTAAATACATTTTATATGAACAGGAAATTTTCTTTAATCATGCTGGTAGCAACACTGATGGCTTTCGGGGTGGATGCCCAGGTTAAATATGTTACCAAAAGCTTTGATGTGTTGATCGCCGGTACGTCGAATGTGCACGATTGGACGTCGAAAGCTACTACCGTAAATGTTAGCGGCGATTTTGATATTGTAAATGGCGGCTTTAATAAACTTACTTCTGCAGTTGTTACTGTACCTGCTAAGTCAATTAAAAGCACCAAAGAGTCTGGTTTAATGGATGAACGTACATACTCAACTATTAAAGCCGACAAAAACCCAACCATCGCCTATGTATGTACCAAGTTGGTGTCAACAGTTAAAAATGGAGCGGAAACAGTGGTTACTGTTTTGGGTAATCTGACCATTGCTGGCGTTACCAAGCCAACCGAGCTGGTGTTGCATTTTAAATCTACACCTGCCGGAGATCTTCAGGTTACCGGATCCAGAAAAATCCTGTTGTCTGATCATGGTATTAAGGCGCCCAGTTTTATGTTAGGTGCTATGAAAGTAGGAAACGAGATCACCATCACCTATGATGTGGTTCTCAAGAAAGCGTAAACCAAGTTATTTCAGTTTTAAACTTAAGTATATGAAACTCAATTCAATCAAAACACTCGCGGTATTCGGCCTATTTATGAGCATGACTGTAATGGTTAGTGCTCAAAAAATACAGTATTCGCGTTACATGGACAAAAGAGGAATTAACACATTTGAACCTTCTAAGAAAGATGATGTAAAGTATGATGGGTTCAAATTACGTGTGGGCGGATCCTTCACACAAGACTATCAATCTATTAAAAGTGTGAATAAGGCAAATTATGTGGCTACTTCCGGTTCTAATACCACAAACAAGAATCTTCTCTATGGTATCATTAAAGTGCAGGATAGTTTAACCAGTCGCTTGAATGGTTTTAACCTGGCCATGGCCAACCTGAACTTCGATATTCAAATTGATGATGGTATCCGTGTATTCCTGGAGAACTATATGTCTGCCCGTCACCACAATGAATTCTGGGTTAAAGGTGGATATATTCAGATCGATAAATTACCTATGTTCAATAACCCTGAGTGGTTTACCAAGTACATGCGCGTAAAAATCGGACACTTCCAGCCCAACTACGGAGATTTCCAATTCCGTCGCAGTGATGGTGGTAATACCATTTTCAATCCATTCGCTGAGAACCTGATCCTGGATGCATTTACTACTGAGATCGGTGGTGAGATCTATGTATTCCCTTCTGAGAACCTGATGTTAATGGGTGGTGCCACTTCTGGATTTATAAATGGTAATATTCAGCCTACTCCTGATGCAGTGAACTCATTTGGTGTGGTGAGAACAAGACGCGCTCCTTCTCTCTTTGCAAAGATCGCTTATGATAAAAAAGAGAATGATCTTCGTTACAGAATTTCAGCATCTATCTATAATAACTCCAATAGTCAGCGTAACACACTGTATGCTGGTGACCGTACAGGTTCACACTATTTTGGTGCCATGGAGCCTGCTCAAATTAATGGACTTCCTTTGTCACTCGGTACTTCCAATGCCGCTAATGCCGGTCCTAACTTTACTTCCGGTCGTTTTGACCCAGGTGTTGCGAACCGCGTTACATCTATCAATATCAGCCCATTTGTGAAATATAAAGGATTGGAAATTCAGGGTGGATTGGATCTGATCAAAGGATCAGTTTATGGTGATGTTTCCAGTGGCAAATGGAATAAGCGTTCCTGGAGTCAGTTCTATGGTGAAGCGGTGTTGCGTTTCCTGAAAGATGAGCAAATGTATATCGGCGCCCGTTACGTAAGTGCTACCGGTGAACCAAGTGGACTTACTTATAGTGCTAACGACGTTGGTAAAACAGCAGGTGCACAAGCGAAAGTTAACATCAATCGTTTTGCCATCGCTGCCGGTTATTTCCCCACCAAATACATGGGTCTTAAACTGGAAATGGCCAACCAAAATTTCAAAGATTTCCCTTGGCGTGATTATCGTTACGACGGTAAATTCAGATCTTTCATGATCGAAGCCGTGATCGGATTCTGATAAAACTATGTATATTCAATGCCCTGAAGCCACGCGCTTCAGGGCATTTTTAAAAATTGTCCATGTTTCGAGTTGCCTGCATACTGTCTGTATTGTTTTTTGCCAGCGGCAAAGAAAATATTCATAAACTCTCTTTTCAGATAGATGATCATAGTACACTTTCTCTATCAGGTAAAACGAATGTGAATACGTTCGACTGTGCATGCACCGATAAATTTCCTCCCTCCATTCTGGAAGCTGAAGTAAACGAAACGACCAATACCATTCATTTTAAGAATACCGCCCTGCAAATAAAAGCGACTTCATTGAACTGTCGTAAATACCTTATGACAAAAGATATGCATAAGGCGTTGAAGTCGGACAAATTTCCCTTTATCACTGTTGAACTACAGGATGCCATTGCTATGCATACGGAGAAATTGCTGGAACCCGGTCGCTTCTATCCCTATACGGCCAATACCTTGATCTCCATTGCTGGTCAAACCCATCCGCAAAAGCTCATCGTAAGGGTACAACGTTTGAGTGATCATCTGATCAAATTAAGTGCCTGCAAGGATATTTCTATGAAGGAGTATGATATCAAGCCACGCACGCCGTTAAATGTGGTTAAAATTGAAGATAAAGTGACCATCAACTTTGAGATGACCGTTATACTTAGTCACGAATTACATTGATCCACACATTTTCTTTATGCAATATCGCGTTGCTGTTGCTCCCGGATCTTAAATACTTTCTTTATAACCGAAACGATCGTTGTAGCTAAAATGGCGCCTGAAAAGGCCAGAAATATATCTTTTTGTGCATCCCAGATATCTCCCTGTGTTCCCAGATAAGCATCTCCCTGTGCTGTAAAAAATATGTCGGCTACAGCCCATTCGATCAATTCATAAAACGCACTTACTGAAAGCGTGATTTCTATGGGCAGGATCCAGCTCACCATAACAGGATATTTCAACCATTTCAGGAACATCTCCCGCATGGGGTAGGCCAGTAGGAACCCGAAACTAAAGTGGACGATACGGTCGTAATGATTACGACTCGTATGAAAATAATCCCGTAGCCAATAACCAAGTGGATTTTCTGCATAGGTGTATTTCGCTCCGTAAACGTGCAGGCACAGATATACGAAGATCAGCAGGTAACTGAGATCGCTGAACTGAAATTTCCTAATACTGAAAATCAAAAACAGTAAGAATAGAATCGTTAAAGTGTTTTCCAGCATCCAGTTGTTCATGTCGTTGGTGCCGACAAAAGTATTGATCCACAGGGTCAGGAATAGCACTATAAAGGCCCATAGCCAGGGGTTGTTCTTAAATGGCGTTCGATAGGTGGAGATGGCAATGGTAAATGGCATAGGGTTAGTCTTTTAAACTGTAGAGGATCTTTTGAAAATCGGCCTTGAATGCTTTCTTGTTCTCCAGGGTACTCCACGACAAAACCTTGTAATAGGCTTTACTGGTTTCCACGATCCCTACCAGATAAAATATGTCTGTTTTAGCGTCATTATCATAATAGGATAGATCAGCTTCTATAAAATTGATGCCGTTTTTTGTACTGGCAATGGGTTTGGAAAGGGCTCTTTTGGGCTCATCTTTCAAAAAATCCTTGATGAAGTCTTCGTAAAACTCATTTACAGAGGCGAATTTGTACTCCACGAGTTCCAGTTCCTCTTTGGTGTCAAATATCACAAATCCGTATACATCTTTTACGAGGCTTTTGTATTGAATGGCGGAGGAACTATTAAGTCCGCCTGTTTTGCTCATATATTCGGGGAGACTAATATCAAAGACATGTCCGGCTTTATAGGTTTTCATGCCGGCTTGAGCTTTGGCTTGTATACTGAAAACCAGTTGGAACATAGTTAAACTCAGTAGGATTGCTTTCATAAAATGCCGTTTGAATTATTTAGGGTGGTTAATATACAAAAAAATAGAGATATGGTGTGGCACTTATCGAATTATTCTGTACAGAATATAGGTGGCTGATAATAACGATACCATGATCATGTAATTAGCATGTTGTCGGGTATTATTATCGTAATTATATACTTTGCTGCCATCAGGCAGCACTTTTTTGTTTTGGAGTATGGATAGCCCGAAAAAGATACCGACAATAGTTGTGCTGAGCAGGTACCCTGCAAAAAGGACAGGGGCTGAAAGGGAAGCAGGTTGAAAATTTATATGGGCATCAGATTGCTTATCGGCTATTGGTATATTTCTTTCTGCTAATATTTTTTTGGCCAGTCCCTGATCAAATGCATTCCATTCAGTTGGACTGGTAACTACTTCATTTAACTCTTCATTGCTCATCTCGTAGAGGTAATAACCTTGTTCCAATTCACGACTCCTTTCTCCATTTTCTTCCCATAATTTATTGGCGATTGGAAATTGGGATTCTTCCAGCATGACCACGTACATAGGATCCATACTATAACCAATAATGATATCATCAAGCTGATTTACTTCCTGTTCCAATGAAAAGGGTATATTGGCTGTTTGCAGCAGGTTGAGGAGCGTAGCGGCTTCCTCAGGTTGATGGAACTTTGCGTAAGGCAGTAGTGTGGGCATGAGGATAAATTCAGTCTATAGGCTGTAATTTATCAAATTAAAGAGTAGGAAACAGGGGGATTTCTTCAAGACTATAAAAAATCGGGAGGTTTAATTTTTTGCCCGTTTCTACCATTTCGTCTGCGCCATTGGATGGGCCGCCAATTCTTAGTACTGCATCGCAGTGTGTCAATAACCGAACGGCTACAGGGTGGAACATAGCATTAAATATGCTGTCTCCCATTTCTTTCGATCCGGCAGCTTCAATTAAGGGTAATGCATACCATTCTCCCAAAACCGGTAAATGCCCCCGGTTATAGATCTGCAAGGCCGTTTCCGTCATGTGGGCTACATTTTCGGCAATTTGTATGGGATCATCTCCTGTACCAGACCGGTAGGGGCCAGCTACAAGAATCATTAGTGGTTTGGGTTTCATAGGGGAAATTATTTATGAAGGATCTTTTCCATGCAAACGCTGTTTGCTACCTGCGCATATTGACCGTAATTGGGAATGATATAATATCCCGAAACGGTATATAGTTGTATGGCTTCTGGTTGCTTTTTGCCTGTTTCCAATACACATCTTTTATAGCCGAGTTCAAGGGCCCAGTTTTCGAGTTGGGTTAGAATCAGTTTGGCGGCCCCGTTCCCTCTGTAACCAGGCTTTACAAACATTCTTTTTATTTCCACAGCATCATTCTCAAAGGGTTTAAAAGCCCCGCAGGCCGCCGGCTGTCCGTTCTGATAACCAATAATAACATGTTTAATGGAATCCACTTTGTTGAAAGCGGCATAAAAGCTATGTTCATCCCCATCGCGTATGGCGAGATCCTCATCAAGCAGTTTAACCAAATGAAGAAAATCAGCGTGGGAGGAATCTGCACGTTGAATGTGAATCATGGAATAAGGTTTAAACAAAGATACAGATTAGACTTTTGAAACCGATGCGTATACGCGGAGAGGTTACGCTATTTTGCAGGTGGTAGTTGCCATTCCCAGGCGTCTCCGATTTCATGATCCTGTACAATCCCTGTAAAGATAAAACCTTGTTTTTCAAGTATGCGGGTGGAGGAATTCTGTTCGGGAGCGGTTTTCGCCCGGATCGTAATATGAGGGTCTTCCGCTCTGGCCAATCGTATTAATTCCGCACTCGCTTCACTGGCAATACCCTTGCCTTCATATCCGGTAAATGTCCAATAGGCGATCTCCACCATTCCGGCTACCGGTTTTCCTGTAAATCCACAGGAGCCTACAAGGATATCGTTTTGTACAATGAAATATCCGATCCATGGCAGTTGAAATCCCACCTGAGGATAGTAATCGCGGTAGATCGTCATTAATTGCTCAAATCCTTCATTCGTTGCCAGATTGGATGGATATTCAATTGCCGGATCTATGGCTATGAGTTGGATCATCTGATTCGTTTGAGTTCTTATACCAATAACCGGGTTTCAGATAGCGAATGCTTTTTTTCAGTTTGAAACGAGTGAGCAGTTGCTTTCCGTTTTGATCCTGAACCTGAAAGTGCAAATGGGGAAAGGCAGAATATCCGGTATTTCCCGATCTTCCAATAGCTTGACCCGCTACTACGGAATCGCCAATTTTTACTATGGCGCCATTTTTTTCCAGGTGCCAGTATTTTGCAATGCTTAAATCAGCATGTCTGATGATAATATGATTGCCTGTATTTAAATAGGCTTCTTTCAATCCCCCCTCATCACTATCCGATTTTACGGCAATAACGATTCCCGCACGTGACGCACAGATCAAACTACCTTTTTTCATTTTGAAATCAAGGGATAATTCATTGGCATGACTCATTTTGCTATTCGCTGCCTGAATCAGAAATGCCTTTTGTCCCTTTTCAAACGGTAATAAATATATTGGGGAACTGTCCCTGCTAACACGACCGTTTTTATAATCGCGTATTTCGGTATCACTTAGCTGTGCCAGCACAGGAGTAAGATAAAACATGCATAATATCAGAAATTTATATTTCATGATCGTATAGTGGGATTCATTTTCTGAATACTTTCTGAAATTATTTGGGTGATTTATTCCCCCGAAAAATGAAAATAGCTATCGGAACAAGGATTAAAATCAAAACTATGGGTAACATCCATTTCCCCAGCCCCAGTTCAGGCTGGCTTGCAATTGTCACCGTACGATATACTATAAAGGCAAAAATAAATTGTATTACGGTTTTAAGGTATCGTAACATACGTGAGGCCCGGCTATATTGTTCCCGGGCATTTTCTGCTGTTATTTTGACGGTATAATTCAAAACATGCGGTACATTGGTTAAAACGCCCAGCCCAAAAAAGATAAGGGTGCCCAATACGGGCAAGAGGAACAGGGTGAACTTTGAACCCGTTCCATCCACGCTGCCTCTATGGTCGAAATGCGTAGGAATGATGTCTGGCAACGCTTTAAAATGCCAAAGCAAATAGCCCCATGAAAACAACAGGGTGATCAGGCCAATACCATCTATTACGGTGTCGATCAACTGTTTTTCTTGTTTCAGTTTGGGTCTTTGTTCCATGATAGTATTATTTTTTTCGGGAAGGAGGCGCCAAAGCGGTTTGCACGGCCCTGCCGATCCATACCTGAGGTGCCTTTATTTGCAGCAAGGCCAAAATGGTAGCTGCTGTATCAAATGTCATAATACTTTCTGAAATGGCATGATTCTTTCTGATGCCCGGTCCTGAAATAATCCAGGGGATCTCCATTTCCACCATTGATTTATCTCCGTGTCCTTTATTCACACCGCCATGGTCGGCCGTAATCAAAAGAACGGTTTCTTCATAAATGCCGGACTTTTTTAAACTTTCAATGATACTGCCGATATTCCGATCCGTTCGTTCCAAACTGGCATAATAATCTTTGGTGTCATGCCCGGCCTGATGACCCACACTATCTACATCGTGTAAATGCACGAAGAGTAATGTGGGTTTTTTTGTTTCGATATATTTTTTTACTTCAAGGGTAAGCAGACTATCGGAATCAATATTGCGGTCTGTATTTACTGCAGCTTTTGGAAACAGATAACCGATTCCTTCCCATTCATACAATACACCGATCTCTGCCTGTGGATCTGCCCTTCTCAGTAAAGAGAAAATAGAGGGGAAGAAACCATATTGATCCAAAACTCTGGAAGGCATATCCGGTTTTTTGCTGCCCCAGGTGGTGAACCCATGTAATTCCGGTCCTGCCCCCATCAGCATCGACGCCCAGTTTGCTGCGCTGGAACTCGGTAGTACCGATCGTGCCTGTAAACTCCAGGAGCCCTGTTGCATCAATCCGCGCATTACCGGTATAGACGCTTTTTTCCAGGCGTATGCACCCATGCCATCCACCCCAATAAGTACAATATGCTTCACTTTTTTTTGGCCCATTACGCTCTGGGCAATGAGGCAGGTTAGAATAATAATTAAACTTCTCATCAGGTTTTGAGATAGCAGCATACGTTGCATTTATCTAATCTTAAAATTGTCATCATGTTCCTGTCCAAACCATATCACGGCATGGTTTTCACTCATTCCGATGCCAATGGCTTTCCAGTTCGATTGCTTCCACATTCCCTGATTCAGGATCACCGCATTGTGACCACTGCTGGCTTTCCACAATTCCAACGCTTTTGCAGGTTGCAAGCTGTCACTTGAATTACAGGCAATTTCAAAACCGCTGCCGTTGTAATAGGTCAACTCTCTCGGTTTCGACCACATGCAATTCGCTTTTGAATGATCGGGTGTGTAGCAGCAGGGGGTCCATTTACCCTTGGCAGACCAACTGTGCATGTTGCAGCTGCCTGAATCCGGCTTGTTATTTCTTAAATCATTTACATGTAATTGTGCCACATAAGTGAGCGAAGGGGAAACAGGAACAGGCGGGAGGTTGTTTTGTTTTCGGTACGCCATTACAAGATCATAGAGTTTTTGTTCTTTCTGCGAAAGTTGCTGCGCGCGGGCCGGTGCGTTAAATAAGGCTAATAATAAAAGAAAATAAAGTGGTTTCATACGGTGGGTTGAGTGAAAGCTATTACATACAAATTAAGTGATTGGCTTGAAATCGTTTGTTCCTTCTTGTTTCAGAACTGTTAAAAAGGCGTTGTCGAAATTTACTGTATCCGTATGTTTTTTGTTTTCATGTTTTTATACAGCCCTGTCATGATCAGCAAACAGGCGATAAGCAGGGCAATGGTTAACGTAATGAGTAAAAAGGAAATGATCCCTTCTGTAATTACTCCTTTATCCTGTCCATTGGCAATGGGCATCATTTTCCCGCCTCCGGTTATGGCCCCTATAGTAACGGCTCCGAAATTAGCAAAGCCGGCATATAAACTCAATACGTATACGATTGATAGTTGTTTGGCCGATAATTTGATCTTTGTCCAGATCAACCCCAGGATCATTAAAAAAATACCATTGAGTACACCCTCCAGATGAGCAGAGAGTCCCATTCGGGTATTGGCATACAATGGCATGCCCAATCCGGCAAGTAAACCCAGCAAAAAAAGGGTTATTCCCCAAAAAAATAAGCGGTTTTCGTAGGGTTTGTTTGTATTAATCATAACTCAATCGTTGAATTTTTGGGTTTTATTTTTTTTCTGATCCACCAATATAATCCTAGAAAGCAGCCAATGGAAATTACCGGGCTTGCGATTTCATGGAAAAGAGTGGGGGATGTGCCCGTTGTATCAATGATAAGCATCCCCTGGAAAGTATCGGATGCGGACTGGCTTGCTTTTACATTGAATAGTTGCTGTTGTGCCCAGTTGATGCCGGCATGCATTCCGATCGGGAAGTAAATACTGCCTGATCGAAGCAGCGCTGTCGCAAAAAGCAGGTGTCCGATAGCGGTAGTGACACTTCCTAGCATTACCGGGTAATTGCCCCAGGCATTCCAGGCGATCCAATGCCAAACCATGAATAGAAAGCCAAAAAGAATATTAGCATTTCTGGAATTGTTTGGTCCGGCTAATTCCTTATAACAAATTCCTCTGAAAATAAATTCCTCATTTAATACACCGGGTAATACAGCCACCAGACCGGTGAGCATGGAAACGTAATTGATTTGCTCATTCCATTGGATAGTGAACGGAAGGAATATTTTTTGGATCATTAAAGTAATGGTGATCAATGCCACTCCAATCAGCAGCCCCAGGGGCAGGTACTGTGTGTAGGATCTTAACCGCCAGAATCCCAGTTCATTCATGGTACGCCCCGTGCGGTGATATACCCCGGCGGTAATCAGTATCAAGAGAGCCGGCGAAATAAATCCAAGGACTGACCGGTAGGGAAAAACGGTGCCGGCCAGCATCGGGATACAAAACAGTAACAGAAATAGCGCCGCGTAGAAAAATAGCTTTTTATATTTTTTCATGCGAATGATGTCGTTTTTTTTCGCTTCTGTGATAGAAAAGAATGATGACACTGATCAAAATAAATGGGGCTGCACCGGCCATGATCTGACCGTTTTTTTCCATAATGCCAATAAACAAAAGTAATAGCATTAATATTCCTATACATATCATGCCTATATAGGTAATTTTTTTTCCGGGTGTTTTTTGAAGCAGGGTATAGAAGAGCAAAACTTGACCCAGCAGAGGCAACAGTATTAACGGATGCGAAAGGTTGGTGAGTTTATGTGGAAGGGTAAAGAAAAGTTCATATTCCAATTCAAAAATATAGCGATGCTGGCCCTTTCCCCATTCCAGGTAACCGAAAAAGGAGCTCAATAATAAAAGCAGGTTCAGGATTTTTTTCATTTAATATAAATTTTCAGCCTGCATCAGTAGAGTTGCCGGAATCGATTATTCTATAGGTTTAATCAGGTTACTGCATCACTGTTTCAATACCCCACTGTTTTAAAGTTACTAAAAGCTTATAGTTATTTAAATAAAAAAACGCCCCCAAATGGGAGCGCTTTTCTATGTTGGAAAGATCTGTCAGGCGTAGGCTTCTGTTGGTTCACAGGTGCATACGAGGTTACGGTCGCCATGGGTATTGTTGATCCGTGAAACTGTAGGCCAGAATTTATTCGACTGTACATAAGGCAACGGGAAAGCCGCCTGCTCTCTTGTATACGAATGATTCCAGCTCGAACTGATCACGGTCGTTTGGGTATGAGGAGCATTTTTAAGAGCATTGTCTTTTTTATCAGACTGTCCATTTTCAATGGCACGGATCTCTTCACGTATGGCCAGCATTGCGTCACAGAAACGATCCAGTTCAGCCTTGTCCTCACTCTCCGTTGGTTCGATCATAATGGTGCCGGGTACCGGGAAACTCATCGTGGGGGCGTGAAAGCCATAGTCCATTAAGCGTTTGGCCACATCTTCTGCTTCAATGCCTGCAGACGTTTTGAACGGACGCAGGTCCACAATAAATTCATGCGCACAAGTGCCATTGCTGCCTGTATACAGAATGTCGTAATCCTTCTGTAAACGAACTTTCATGTAATTCGCATTCAATATCGCATATTCTGTACTCTTCTGTACACCTTCTGCTCCCAGCAACCGGATATAGGCATAGCTGATCAGCAGAATGGAGGCGCTTCCAAATGGCGCAGCACTTACGGCACCCTGGTGAGAAACATTGTTATTATCTGAATTTTCAACATGACCGGCTAAATGCTTCGCCAGATGTTTTCTTACACAAATGGGGCCCATGCCGGGGCCACCGCCACCATGCGGAATGGCAAATGTTTTATGCAGGTTGAGGTGACAAACATCGGCTCCGATAAGTCCGGGTGATGTTAGACCTACCTGTGCATTCATATTGGCTCCATCCATATATACCTGTCCGCCGTGTTGATGAACAATTTCACAGATCTCTTTTACGCTCTCTTCGAAAATGCCATAAGTACTCGGATAGGTGATCATGGTGCCGGCTAATTGAGCACTATATTGTTCAGCTTTGGCTTTAAAATCAGCTACATCAATATAACCATTTTCCAATGCTTTCACCACTACGACTTTCATTCCGGCCATTACTGCGCTGGCCGGATTGGTTCCATGGGCTGAAATGGGGATCAGGATGATATTACGATGGGCATCACCGTTAGCCAGGTGATAATTCCGGATCGCCAGCAAACCGGCATATTCTCCCTGCGCGCCACTATTTGGTTGCAAACTGCAGGCATCAAATCCGGTGATCTCACATAAATAGGCGCTCAGTTCTTTTATGATTTGTCCATAACCTGCTGTTTGGTCGGCCGGAGCAAAAGGATGGATCTTGCTCCAATGTGTCCAGCTCAAAGGCATCATCTCCGTGGCTGCATTCAACTTCATGGTACAGCTTCCGAGAGTGATCATGGACGTATTCAGGGAAAGGTCTTTGTTTTCCAGCGATTTTATGTAACGCATCATCTGGCTCTCGCTTCTGTACGTATTAAAAACCGTGTGGGTCAGAAAATCAGAGGTTCTGGTAAGGGTTGAAGGAATGTGCACCAGGGATGCTTCCTGATGTATATCGAAAGCTACCGGATCGGTATCATTTTCGAAACAATTGATCAGATCATACAAATCACTTGTAGTTACTGTTTCGTCGAGGGAAATACTGATCAGTTGGGAATTTATATAGCGCAGATTGATGTGCTGACGAAGGGCTTTTTCCTGAATCGCTTTATGGTTGGCCACCTTGATGGTGATGGTGTCGAAGAAATTCCCTGAGGCCAGTTCAAATCCTCGTGCTGCCAGTGATTCTGCTACTGTTTGTGTGAGCAAAGCCACACGCTTGGCAATATTCTTCAGTCCATCGGGGCCATGATATACGGCATACATGGCAGCCATATTGGCCAGCAGGGCCTGGGCCGTACAAATATTCGAAGTGGCCTTCTCGCGTTTGATATGTTGTTCTCTTGTTTGAAGCGCCATTCGTAACGCACGGTTTCCCTTTGCATCGATACTGATACCAATGATACGACCAGGAATTGAACGTTTGAAATCGTCTTTGCAACTGAAGAAGGCTGCATGAGGGCCGCCAAATCCCAGGGGAACACCAAATCGCTGGGCTGAACCCAATGCGGCATCGGCACCTAATTCACCTGGAGGTGTAAGCAGGGTGAGGGCCAGCAAATCAGTAGCCATGGCTACATAGCCCCCTGCCTCATGAACACTTTGAATGAATCCACGATAATCTTCAATTGAACCAATATTATTCGGGTATTGTATCAATGCGCCAAAATAGGTGGCGTCAATTGCTGATTTTTTATAATCGCCCACCACCACTTCAATGCCCAATGGCTGTGCACGGGTAATGATCACATCAATGGTTTGTGGGAAGGTTTCTGCATCCACAAAAAAGCGGGGGGCCGTTACTACCTCTGTTTTGTTCACCTGGTGGAAAAACATGTTCATGGCTTCCGCAGCTGCTGTTGCTTCATCCAGTAATGAGGCATTAGCAATGGGCAATCCGGTAAGGTCACTTACCATGGTTTGAAAGTTTAAGAGACTTTCCAGACGCCCCTGACTGATCTCTGCCTGGTAAGGAGTATATTGGGTATACCAGCCTGGGTTTTCAAATATATTCCGCAGGATCACCGACGGCGTAACGGTATCGTAATAACCCTGACCGATATATGACCTGTTTACTTTATTTTGAAGGGAAATCTCTTTCAGGTGTTCCAGCAGGGCAGATTCGCTCATGGCCGATGGCAGGTTCAGGGCCTTTGCGCTGCGAATGGCAGCGGGGACTGTTTTGCCGATAAGTTCCGCTGTGCTATTCATGCCAATGGTTTTGAGAAGAGCTTGTTCCGATCCAATGGTTCCGATATGCCGGGCCAAAAATTCGTTGTTCTGAGCTTCGAAAAGTGACATAGTAAAGAAGTTTTGTAAAGATGCGGGGTGATGCGTAAGAGCGATCTGTTTCAGGCCGCAAATTTACTTTAATCCCCTCATACTAACAGCCATTTGTTGAAGGGGTGAAAAGAGTGGGGATAATAAATTGATCGTTTGGGGAACCCAAACAGCATCCGGTACGTAATCTCTTCCGGGAATTTCATGTCCCTTCGTTTGTCTATATTGCTGATCATTTAAACCTATTTTATGCAACGTCGCCAATTCCTTCAATCCAGTGCACTCACAGCCGCCTTTTTGACTCTTTCACAAAAAGACCTCTGGGCGTTTCTTCAACAACAACCGGCCTGGAAGATCAGCATGCTGAGTGACAGCATTGGCGTTTTCACAGAGAGAGGCGGTACCATCCTTTTTGCCCGCACCAGTGAGGGGGTGGTAGTGGTAGACAGTCAGTTCCCTGATCAGAGTAAGCACCTCATTGAGGAGATCAAAAAAGAGAAGGAGAGTCCTTTCCGGCTGCTGATCAATACGCATCATCATGGCGATCATTCTTCGGGAAATATCAGCTTTAAGGGTATGGTGCCCCATGTGTTGGCGCATGCCAATTCCCTGAAAAATCAGCAGAAGACAGCGGTGGCGCAGAAATCGGAAGACAAACAACTCTACCCTGACCTTACCTATACTGAAACCTGGTCTGAGAAAATTGGAAAGGAAACCATAACCCTGCATTATTTCGGGGCCGGTCATACGGATGGTGATAGCATCGTCCATTTTGAAAAAGCGGATATTGCCCATTTGGGCGATCTGCTCTTTAACCGTCGTCATCCATTTGTGGATCGTTCTGCAGGGGCCAATATGCGAAGCTGGATCACTGTTTTAGAAAAAACAAAGAAAAAGCTCTCCCGTAAAACAAAGTATGTGTACGGGCATTCCGGCGAGGGTTTTAATATCACTGGTACCAGTGAGGATCTGGATCGTTTTGCCGATTATCTCGACAGTGTACTCCTTTTTACCGAAAAGGAAATGAAAGCCGGGAAGACCAAGGAAGAATTCCTCAAAACAACCAGTTTGCCTTTTGAAAGCGAATGGAAAGGCGATGGGTTAGCACGTCCGCTGGCGGCTGCCTGGGAGGAGTTAAGCAAATAACCGCAATTCTTTATTTTTGCAGGATGGCGCAGTTACCCGAACAGATCCTGCTTATGATTTCTACGCCCCTTTATATGATTATAATTGGGGTGGAGATACTGATCAGCAATTACCGCCACCGGAAATTATACTCCTGGCGCGATACGGCCACCAATGTATATCTGATGCTGGCCAATGCACTGGTAGACCTGCTTTTTCGGGCTTTCTATGTGGGTGTATTTATATACGTATATGAACACCGGCTTTTTGAGTTTGCACATCCCGTGGTTTATTGGGCCATGTTGTTTATCTGCGAAGATTTTCTGTATTACTGGCTGCATCGGTTTGATCATGAGATCCGCTTATTTTGGGCGGTACATGTTACCCATCACTCTTCAGAGAATTATAATTTCACAGTAGGGTTTCGTTCCTCTGTTTTCCAGCCGCTGTACCGCTTTTTGTATTTTCTGCCGTTGCCGTTTATGGGTTTTAAGCCAATGGACATATTACTGGTTTATTCGGCTACACAGATCTGGGGAATCTTTGTTCATACAAAACTCATCAATAAAATGGGTTGGCTGGAGCATATTCTGGTCACCCCCTCCCATCATCGGGTACACCATGCTTCCAATCCACTCTATCTCGACAAGAACATGGGCATGTTTCTGATCATCTGGGATAAGATCTTCGGGACCTTCCAGGCAGAGGTAACCGAAAAAGAATACCAGCCGATCAAATACGGATTAACCAAGCCTCTGGAAAGAGAAGACCCGGCGCGGATCATCTTTCATGAATGGATCGCCATCTTCAAGGATGTTACCCGAAAAGGCTTGCGCTGGAAGGACCGGATGGGATATCTTTTTGGCCCTCCCGGATGGAGCCACGATGGTTCACGAAAAACCAGTGAGGAACTTCGTAAAGAGGAGCAAAGCAGTTTTTCTGCCGTTCGGGAACCTTTAGGGTAGTTTTTGCAGAAGAGATTCCAGTACATAAAATGTAATGGGGCAAAAAGTTGAATTTTTCAGGGTGAGCTGTGGTCGTTTTAAAATCACATCTTCGTCGGCATAAGGGAATCGTTTGCAGTCGGAGGGACGGTCTTCATAGATAGAACAATAATTATCTGACCCTAGAAAAGGACAAGGTTTCGTATTCACTACATAATCGCCCTCTTCGTCAAGCTGCAGGTATTTTTCAATAAAAGCGCCCTCTTTCATCCCCAGTACTTTGCTGATCCTTTTAATATCGGGTGTCTTAAATCGGGGAGAATAGTTTTTACAACAGGCCGCGCATTGTAAACAGTCTACTTTTTCATAGGCCTCCTCACTCAGGTCGGGTAGCAATTTCAGTACCGCATTCTTGTTTGCCCGACGCAACATATCCTTATAGGATTTTTGATGATCTTTTGATGTTTTTTCCCAATTGGTAAGCATAAAAAATGTTGAAAGGTTGACTGAATTCAATAGGTCAGGTCCTTGAGCCCCTTCGCTTTGAACCAGGTGATAACGGTCACCAATAGGGTCATGCATCCCCCGAAAATAACCGATGGCACGGTTCCCATGGCCGTAGCAGCCAGGCCGCTTTCAAACTGCCCTAATTCATTACTACTATTGATAAAAATGGAATTGACACTGCTCACTCTTCCCCGCATATTGTCTGGTACAAATAATTGCAGGATCGTGCCTCTGATGATCACACTCACGCCATCGAATAAGCCACTGGCAAACAGTGCCAAAAAGCTAAGCACATAGTTCCTCGATAGTGCAAAAACGAGGATGCAGGCTCCAAAACCAGCTACCATATAAAAAAGTATTTTTCCCTGACCAGCTTTCAGTGGCCTGTAGGTCAAAAAAGCAATGGCTATAAAATTACCCAGGTAAGTAGCGGCCGTGAGCCATCCAAGACCCTGCGGGCCCACTTTTAAAATATCGACAGCAAATGCAGGTAAAAGAGCAATGGCACCCCCGAATAGCACCGCAAACATATCAAGGCTCATGGCACCCAGCAATGCTTTTTGATGCATCACGAAACGAAGCCCTTCCTTTACACCCTCCCAGGTTTTCTGATTTCCCGGCTGCCAGCTTACCGGCTTGGAATCAATTTGTCTGAAAAAGAGAAAACCTGATAATATCAAGGTGCATTCTACCGTAAATGAAATGGTAACATTGGTATAGCCCATTAACAAACCGGCTAAGGCCGGACCCACCACGGCAGCGATCAACCAGGTCATGCTGTTAACGGAGGCGGCTCGGACCAATGATTCCTGCGGCACCACCTGCGCCAGAAAAGCATTAAAGGAAGGACCGCTGTACGCCCGCACAATACCCGTACAAAAAATGATTCCATAGATCACCCAGGTGATGTTTTTTGTAGGGAATAGGGTAGTAGCCCAGGGGCTGGTCGCCAGCAGCAAACAGATCATTAGCGCGAGATATAATAACATGCAGGTAACGATGAGGTTGCGCTTATTGCTGCGGTCTACTTTAACTCCGGCAGGAAGAGCCAATAAGATTGCGGGAATTACTTCGGATAATCCCACCATTCCCAATGCGAGTTTACTACCGGTGAGCTCATACAGGCGCCAGCCTAATAAAACCGGCGTCATTCGCAGTCCGCCAATAAATAATACCCTTCCCAAAAGGAACCAGGTGAATTCCTGATTAATGATAATAAATTTTTTTCTGAGATGGGCTATCATTAAGGTAAAGTGATATAGTGTTGGCCGTGATCATAGTCTTTTTCCAATGCAGATATGATCACCTGCAGATGCTTTTCATTCGACAGAAAATCGGCATTGCTGGCATCCACGAATATGGTTTTGATATTATGCTGTTTGATATAATGCGTGTAGGTTTCCTGTAAATTGAACAGGTATTCATCGGGTATCTCCTGTTCATACGTGCGCTGCCTTTTCTTAATATTGGCCTGCAGTTTGTTCACCGGTGCATGTAAATAGATCAGGATATCGGGTTGAATGATCTGCTGATGAATGATTTCAAACAGTTTTTGATAGAGCCGGAATTCTTCCTCCGGCAAATTAACTTTTGCAAATAATAAACACTTGGTAAAAAGATAATCGGAGATCGTGAATTGCTGAAAAAGATCCTTGGTGTGTATCAGTTCTTTTAATTGTTTATAACGCTCCGCCATAAAGAACAGTTCCAATGGGAAAGCATATTGTTTGGGGTTTTCATAAAACTTGGGGAGGAAGGGATTGTCGGCGAATTCTTCCAGTACCAGTCGGGCATTGTAATGCCGCGACAATAAATGAGCCAGAGTGGTTTTTCCAGCACCGATATTCCCTTCAATAGTTACAAAATGATAATTCATGCCTTTCTCCTTGGGGTGTTGCTTGCCTGTTTGGCTGCTGCAAAGATATTAGCGAAGAGGGGTTACAACCTACAATAGAAAACGTACAATTTTTCCCCATTCTAAATCGAACGCTGGTATGCAGGAGCAATAAACACTATTTATATAAGGTAACTTCCAAACTGTCTTTGCAGTGTTTCAGTAAGGATTGAATACTGTCGTGCAAAACCGGATGCCGGAGTTCCGGCGCCAATTCATTCAGCGGAACCAGTGCAAAACGTCTGTTAGCTAATTCGGGATGTGGAATGGTTAATCGGGCCGTCTCCAGATGCAGGTCGTTATAGAGCAATATGTCAATATCAATGGTTCGGGGGCCATATTTTTCCTGTCTGATCCGTCCCATTTCCCGTTCTATCTGAAGGAGTTTTTCCAACAGGGAATCGGGTGCGTAGGGGGTTTCGATCAAAAGGGCTTGATTCAGGAAGGACGCCTGGTCTGTTTTTCCCCAGGCGGCGGTTTCGTAAACAGGGCTTTCTGTCAGTACCTTCCCGGCTCTGGCATCAATGGATCGAACAGCCTGTTGAAGTGTCTTCAACCGATCCCCCTTATTACCGCCTATCAACAGATACGCTTTGTTCATAATTTCCCTACCTTACGGCCGCCAAATATCTTGGAATTTTGTAATAAATGCCGCATTGAATGAACAGCTTTTTCAAAATCTTTTTCGCTTCTCTTTTGGCACTGATCGTTTTCGGTGTTTTATCCATACTCGTTTTTTCAGCCATTTTAACTTCCATGGCTTCCCAATCGGTTGAAAAAACTGGTTCCAATGCCGTGTTGGTGGTGGATCTTTCCCAGCCCTTTCCTGAAGTATCTGAAGAGAATCCATTGGCTGCTCTTTCCGGTGGAGATAATTATGATGTGCCATCCGTATATGATATTGTTCGAATGATTCAAGGGGCTGTGGGCGATAGTGCGGTGAAGGGTATCCTGTTAAAATGTGGTTCCAATGCGAATGGATTTGGCACCAGCGAAGATATCCGCAATGCCCTGCTGCAGTTCCGAAAGTCCGGAAAATTTGTATTAGCACATGCCGATGTGATCACTCAGGGAGGGTATTATGTAGCGAATGCAGCGGATAAAATTTATATTAATCCGGTGGGTGGACTCGACTGGCGTGGCTATGCCATGAATCTTTTTTTCATGAAAGGCACGTTGGAAAAACTGGAGATCGAACCGCAGATATTCTATGCCGGGAAATTCAAGAGTGCCACGGAACCATTCCGGGAAACGAAAATGACGGAGGCCAACAGGCTTCAAACAACGGAGATTCTGAAGGACCTCTATGGCCATTTTCTTGATCTCACTGCACAGGCCCGGAAAATTGATACGTCCTTATTACATCAGTATGCAAATGAGAATATGGTTCGTACTGCTGCCGATGCATGGCGTTTGGGTTTGGTGGATGGGTTGAAATACGACGATGAAGTAAAAGAGGAGCTGAAAGCGCGTTTGAAAATCGGGAAATATGATAAGCTTAATCTGGTTCCGATTGGTAAATATGCCAAAGCCGCAACATTTAAAAAAATGGGTAAAGAAAAGATCGCGGTAATCTATGCGCAGGGCGATATCATCGATGGAAAAGGAGAGCGTGATCAAATCGGTAGTGAGTCGTATGTGAAATTGATTCGTAGTGTGCGGTTAGACAAATCCGTGAAGGCGCTCGTGTTTCGTATCAATTCCGGCGGTGGCAGTGCCCTGGCCAGTGAAAATATCTGGCGCGAACTGGCATTGACTAAAAAAGATAAGCCGGTGGTGATCAGTTTTGGTGATGTGGCCGCCTCCGGCGGGTACTACCTTTCCTGTGTGGCAGATAGCATTTTTGCTCAACCCAATACGATCACTGGTTCCATTGGGGTTTTCAGCATGCTGCCCAATATGCAGAAATTTTTCAATAATAAACTCGGTGTTACATTCGATGGGGTTAAAACCGGACCGGAAGCGGATGCCATGACGATTAGTAAACCCCTTACCGAAGCCCAGCGTAAATGGATACAAAATGATGTAGACAGTATTTATTTCACTTTCACCAGCAGGGTGGCCGAAGGACGCAAAAAAGATCGCTCTTATGTTGATAGTATCGGACAGGGACGTATCTGGAGTGGTAAAAGAGGGTTGGAGCTGGGACTGGTGGATCGAATTGGTGGTTTGCAGGAGGCGATTGATTGCGCCGCCCGAATGCTAAAAACCACCGACTACCGACTGAAAGAACTTCCTGAGCCACAGAATATATTCGAGTCTATACTCGGGAATTATCAACAGAATGCCGCACATGAGTCGGTTAAAAAGGAGTTCGGACCCGAAGCCATTAAAACCATGCAAACCTTTAAACGGGTGCAGTGGTTGATGAAAGGACCTCAGACCAGACTCCCTTTTGAATTCGTGATCGAATAATGTTATAAAATACGTTTTCCCTAATTCATTCATATAAATGGAGGCTTCCTATTCTCAGATACGTGCCATGCTCGCCATCACCAGAGCCAGTTTGAAAGCTGTGTTCCGGAGCCCGAGTGCGGTAATTTTCAGTTTTGCCTTTCCTATGATTTTTATCCTGGTGTTCGGGTTTTTAAGTGGGGGCGGAGGCGGACCCGTGTATAAAATTTCTCTCGAAAAGGGTTCAGATACCACCAATGCGTTCTTTGATTCGCTGAAACTTCAAAAAAACATTAAGATCGTATATTATGAGGATGCAGCCAAGCTGGAATCCGATTTGCTGAAAGGCCGTATCACAGGAGTGCTGAAGATCAGCCCGAATCCGGTGGCCAACATAATGCCCGCTTTTGTGCTGAGTTTCCGGAGTACTACAGCAAGTGCCGATAAGTACCCGCAATTTCTGGCGCAACTTGACAATATCAACAATCGGGTAACCAATGCCGTTATCGGGAAGCGGCCTTCCTTTGCGCAGTTGCAAATGACCAAAGACTCCATCCGGGAGGTAAGAGCCTATAAGACGATCGATTTTATTTTGCCGGGTCAATTGGGTTTTTCTTTGTTAAGTGCCGGTGTGTTCGGGGTAGCTTTTATATTTTTTAACCTGCGTCAGCAACTGGTATTGAAGCGTTTTTTTGCCACCCCCATCCGTCGTTCCTATATTCTTTTCGGAGAAGGGATCAGTCGGGTTATTTTCCAGTTAATAACAGCAGTAGTGATACTGCTGGTAGGCCATTTTGCTTTTGAGTTTACGCTGGTAAATGGCTGGCTTACCTTTGTTGAACTGTTGGTGCTGAGTTTATGTGGATTGATCGTTTTCATGGGATTTGGTTTTGTGGTGAGCGGATTGGCTAAAAATGAAAGTACCATTCCGCCCTTTGCCAATATGATCACCCTTCCCCAATTTTTGCTGGCTGGTACATTTTTCTCCATCGATGCCTTTCCCGCCTGGCTTCAACCGATCTGCCGGATATTACCGCTTACATATTTGAATGATGCCATGCGGAATGTGGCGTTTGAGGGGGCACATTTGACAGACTGTGGCAAGCAATTGGGTATTTTGGGCATTTGGGCCGTGGTGGTTTATGCTGTGGCTATTAAGGTGTTTAAATGGGAATAAAGCTTTAAATTAAAAAAGAATCATAATAAAAATTTCATGCGTTTACTGAAACTGGGTTTGATTAGTGTAATTGGATTGGCCATTGTTATCACAGGTATGTCATTGTTGATACCCTCTACCGCCAGAGTATCGCGGGCGATCACCATTGAGGCACCTATTGATTCCGTACGGTACAAGGTTCAGGAACTGGATCATTGGCAAAGTTGGAACTTATTGGTACAACATGCACAGCAAACCAACCTGCACTTCAGTAAGGATGCGATACATTCAGATCAAATGGAGGTGCGCCTTTTGAAGGCGGATTCAGGAGCAATCTATACAGAGTGGAAACAGAGAGGCCAGGAGCCGGTGGCCAGTGGCTTTACCATTACCTCCAGCGCCAATGCAACGATATTGCAATGGTATTTTGATTTCAAGGTAAAATGGTACCCTTGGGAAAAATTCGGCAGTATCATTTTTGACAGACAAATGGGCCCGCCGATGGAACGCTCTCTCGACCGCTTGCGCAAGGAAGTATTGCGATTGAATTAATTTCCTGCCGGGCAAACCGAACCATTTAGAATGCGTATCAGTTATATTAAAAATAAAAAACCTGCACATGAAAAAGTTATTGCTATTGACCGTTGTATCTGCCTTTGTTTTCACTTATTGCAGCGCTCAACCCAGCCCTAAAGGCAACGCAGAAGGGAAGGGTGTAAGTGTTAGTTATGGCCAGCCTTCCAAAAAGGGTAGAGAGATCTTTGGAGGATTGGTGCCTTATGGTCAGGTATGGCGTACCGGAGCCAACAATGCTACCGAAATCACTTTTGCTGCTGATACCAAATTTGGTGGCCAGGCCATTAAAGCTGGTACGTATTCTCTGTTTACCATTCCCGGCGAAAAGGAGTGGACCATCATCCTGAACAGCGAATTGAAACAATGGGGTTCATTCGGGTATGAAAAGATAAAGGATAAAGATGTGTTAAAAGTAAAAGCAACTCCTGTTAAGATCAAAGAGGTAGTGGAGAAATTTACCATCCGCTTCGACAGTTCCAATAATCTGATACTGGAATGGGATACCACCCAGGTTTCCGTGAAAGTAGGATAATCGGATCTATACGTTTTTATAAGCGGCCTCTGCAGGCCGCTTTTTTAGTTTTATAGGATTCCAGCAGAACGCCATGCAACGAAGGATTCGCGCAATTTGTCAATCACTTCATACAAATGGATCCACACGCATTGGTAAAAGACTGTTTAAAGGGGAAGCCCTCTGCACAGCGGCAGCTTTATGAGCTGTACGCTGCACAAATGCTGGGGGTTTGTTACCTCTATACCAAGTCGAATGATGATGCCGAAGATGTCATGCAGGAGGGGTTTATGAAAGTATATCTGAACCTTCACCAATTCAAGTTTGAAGGGGAACTTGGCGCCTGGATACGCCGCATTATGGTGAATACCGCCCTTAATTATCTGAAAAAGAATAAGCGTTATCAAAATGAACTGGCTTTCACCGAAACCACGCTCCACCCGATTACCGACGAAAATCCTGAATTGAATTTAAATGCCAAGGAGTTGGCTTCCCTGGTACGGCAGTTACCAGTGGGGTATCAAACCATTTTCAATTTACATGCAGTCGAGGGATATAGTCATGTGGAAATCGGCAGACTGCTTGGAATTAATGAAGGCACTTCCCGAAGTCAGTATGCCCGCGCCCGAAGCCTGCTGATTTCCTGGGTGGAAATACATTATACGCAACGAAAAAAAAATGAACGATATGCCCGTCCCTGAATTTGAGCATAAAGTACAGCAACAGTTGAAGGAGCTTAAACTGCCCCCTTCCGATGTTGTATGGGAACAACTGGAATCAAAACTGCGTAAACGCCGGCGGCGCCGACTGATCCTTTTCTTCCTTTTCTTCGGATTACTGCTATCCGGAGCAGGAATTTTGTTTCAAAGCCAACCATTTTCCCGCAAAACTGTATCTATAAATCAAAACCTATATTCAAATGATACAACAACTCAGCATTCTCAGCACCGCCGTATTAGTGATGGTTTGTCCAACATTTCAAGACAGGATTCCGGTGAACGGAATAATTTGAGCCAGCCTTCTGATACCCCTGTAATGGGAATCAGATCACATAATCTTATGGGGAACCGGAAATCTGAAAACAGATTTCAGGTTCCTGTTTTCATCTCCCCGGATAAGGGAGCAATTCCGGTGAAACAATATGCTGTTGCTCCGGTGTCAATGTCTTCTTTTTCGACAGGACCCACTCCGGTAACCGAAACGCCGGAGACCGAGGCCATTGATAAATCAACCTTCCTTTCGGGGATGAAATATTCCTTTCCTCTCAAAAGATATCATTTTGACAAAATCTCTCCGTTGCTGCCCCCAGCCTGGCAGGAATCAAAAATTGTAACTGCTGCCAAACCCCCGCAACCCCGCAATAATCCCAAACGCTGGCAATTGGGATTACAGGGATCGGTGGGTGCATCCAATCTGGTGTCGGAAGGTTTGTTGAATATCTGGGAAAAAACCCGATTGAATGATAGCTATAGTTTATCCGGTAATCTGACCTCCAATTTTGTTCCTCCCCCTGCGTCTCAGGTGCGGCCCGGACCAGGCTGGCATGCCGGATTTTTTATCCGGAGAAATTGGACCCAAAAGTGGAACATAAATCTGGGGGTTAATTATTTGTCGCAATCCACCCGTATTCAGGTAGGGAGTTTTATCGACAGTCTTTCTTATGGCAGTCCTTCCCGAGTATTCACCTTGCAAAGCTCCGGTTTGTACCGTAATGGATCCGGTACGGTGTACACTAATCGCCACCGGTTTATCGAAATACCTTTGGAATTGGGCTATACGATCAACCCGAAAGCAAGCCATCCGCTTTCCGTTACCGGTGGACTGGCTTTGGGTAAATTGATTCAGACCAATGCACTGCATTATGATCAGGGAACAGGTGTTTATTTTCAGGATGAGGATCTGTTTCGGAAGATCCAGTGGAATTTGACTACAGGAGTAACTGTGAGGGTGCGAAATAATGATAAACATCCCGTGGAATTGGGGGCCCGTTTTCGTTATGCCACAACGCCCCTTTATATCCGGCAACAAAATTCCAGCAGACATCTGTTGTCGGCAGGCGTGGAGTTAAAATGGTTCTTGCGTTAAGATTATTGCAATTTGATCTCGTAGACCAGCGGCCATTTTTTACCGGTAACATAAAAAGTGCCTGCAGAAGGGTTGAAGGCAATGCCATTCATTTCTCTTGAATTGGGGTATTTGTCTTCTATCTCCTGGGAATAGCGGGAGAAATCGATCCGGCCCACCACTTTGCCGCTGGGCCATTCAATTTTATAGATATAAGGAGATAACCACTGATTGGCATAAACGAAGCCATTCACATATTCGAGTTCGTTGATATTGCTGACAGGGCCACCATTATCGAGCACCCCGATAATATTTTTCACCTGAAGGGTGATGGGATCCAATTGGTATAAACTATTGGAGCCATCACTCATGATCAAGCTGCTGCTGTCGTGGGTAAGTCCCCAACCTTCGGGTGAGGGGATCCTGAATTCCTTTATTTTCTTATAGGTGGAAGCGTCAAAAATAAATCCGGTACCACCTTTCCATGTCAGCATATAGAGTTGCTTGCCAAAAACCGTAATGCCTTCGCCAAAATACCGGGAGCGGTCCAACTCCACTTTTCGGCTAACCTCCCCTTTTTTGAGGTCCGCAATACCAAAGGCAGAAGGATAGGGGCTATCCTCATTATTGCCACCGGAACTTTCCAATAAGGCACCATTATAAAATTCCAGGCCTTCCGTAAAAAAGCTGGTATCATGCGCGTGCGTTGCTACCACCGAAAAACTGATCATTGGAGGGTCAACCCGTTGTGGTTCAGTTGGTTGTGAGGGTGTTTGCGGCCCTTCCACTGTATTGCAGGAAGCTAACGTTATGATTATCAGCGAGTAAGATAGTAGGCGCATAATTTATTGAATCTGATGGGACAAATTTACTATTTGTTTATCCGTGCTACCGTTTAGAGGCTCTAAATATTTCCTAAGGAATTTTGAGTTACAGATTATTTTGTCTTTATTTACAACAGCTTATTGTCTGAACACCGCCACGCTTATCTTATTCTACACAAACCGGCGGCTCTATCTATAAGTCCTCCGTTGTTACACCCTATCCATTTTTCGTTCCCCTTTAACAGGTATTGATCCAATATCAACCTTACCCTACGTATTAACCGCCCTGCAGCGGTCCCTGATCTGTATTCCCTTTTGAAACGTATTCAAAAGCCAATCCCTCCTGAAACCAGGTTTCCTATCGCCTATGTAACTGCCGCAAAAAGAAAGCCGTTACAATGAAACTATTTATTGCTGTATTTACCTTCATGGTAGTACTGGCCACACCGGTTGCCGCACAAATTTCTTGTGCCAGTCACGAATACCTCCAGCAGGAATTACGTCGTGATCCTGCTGTTGCACAGAAGATTGCCGCTGCGGATAATTTTACCGCAAAGGCTGCCTTTGGGCAGGAGATTATTGCCGGTGCCTCTGGTCCTATTAGCGCCAATCTTTCTATTATCCGGATCCCGGTAGTTGTGCACGTGTTATATGCCAATAACGATCAGAATATTTCTGATGCGCAGATCCGCTCTCAAATTGATATTCTCAATAAAGAATTCCGTTTACAACATGCCGATACCGGTAAGATCCTTTCCGGATTTAAAAATCTGGCGGCCGATGTGCGCATTGAGTTTGTGTTAGCAACTGTTACGCCGCAGGGATATGCAACCACTGGTATCATTCGTAAAAAGACCAATTCATTTGCTTTTGGCAATGATGATAAAATCAAATTTGCCTCCAGCGGGGGAGATGATGCCTGGGACAGAGACCGCTATTTGAATATTTGGGTGGGTAATCTAACCACAGGTTTGAATGGCTATTCCAGTCCGCTGGGTGGTGCCGCCAATCGCGATGGCATTGCCATTGATTATACTGCTTTTGGTGTTGGCCCTGTAACACAGGCGCCCTATAATAAAGGCCGCGTGGCCATCCACGAGATCGGACACTGGCTTGGTTTAAAACATATTTGGGGCGATTCCTATTGCGGCTCCGATGGTATTGAAGATACGCCTCCACAAAGTAGTGCAACCCGTGGCTGTCCGTCGGGTACCATTACCTCCTGTACCAATGCCGGTACCATGTACAATAACTACATGGATCTTACCAATGATGAGTGTATGAATATGTTTTCAATCGGGCAACGCGATAAAATGCGTGCCGCTTTTCAAACAGGCGGTCCCCGTTTTGCCTTATCCAATTCGAATGCTGCTTCTGCCATCCCATTACCTGTTCCGGCTCCCGAAGCAGCCCAGGAAGAAGTGGGGCAGCGGATTCAATTCTATCCCAATCCGGCGCAATCTCAAATGACCATCGATGTGAGTAAAGATGAAACCATGATCGGTCAAACGGCCAGTGTTTATAATCATTTAGGCCAGCAGGTTATGCAGTTGCGGATCAATCAAACCAAAACGACAATTTCGGTGCAGCAGTTGAAGCAGGGAGTTTATTTCCTCCGCGTTAACGGCAAACCCGGAACATTCAAACTTATCAAGGGAAGCGACGCCATCAATCCCTGATATAATACCAAGACTATCTGCTTCAGAACCCCGGAACGCCGGGGTTTTTTTATGGAGATACGGGGCAAAAAAAAGTCGGGCAAAGCCCGACTTTCTATAAATGTTTGGTATCTGTTAAAGATGGATCGCCTCACCATAAGCAACTTCAATAGCATCTTTCACGCTCTCACTGATCGTGGGGTGCGGGTGAATACTGTTCAATACCTCATGGTAGGTGGTTTCCAGTTTACGTGCCGTTACGGTTTGGGCAATCATTTCGGTTACATTGTATCCGATCATGTGCGTGCCCAGCCATTCGCCGTATTTGGCATCAAAGATCACTTTCACAAAACCTTCGGTATGCCCGGCTGCAGAAGCTTTACCCGACGCGCTTAAAGGGAATTTACCTACTTTAATCTCATAACCTGCCTCACGCGCTTGTTTTTCAGTATATCCTACTGAAGCAATTTCCGGCGTGCAATAAGTACAACCCGGAACATTGCCGTAATCGAGCGCTTCCGGCAGATGATGGTATTTCTTCTCATTATAACCAATGAACTCTGTACAAATGATGGCTTCTTTGCTGGCTACGTGTGCCAGGGCCTGGCCAGGGGCACAGTCGCCGATGGCATAAATACCGGGTACGTTGGTTTGATAATATTTGTCTACTACCACACGGCCCTTTTCTGTTTTAATGCCGTTCTCTTCCAGACCAATCCCTTCAATATTCGCTACTACTCCTGCGGCACTCAATAAAACATCTGCTTCAAGGACGATTTCGCCACTCGCTGTTTTCACTTTAGCTTTTACACCATTTCCGGTTGTATCAACTGAAGTTACTTCGGCATTTGTCATGATCTCAATACCAGCTTTTTTATAACTCTTCTCTAATTCTTTAGAGATATCCTCATCTTCTACCGGAACGATACGTGGCATGAATTCAACGATGGTAACTTTTGTTCCCATGCTGTTATAGAAGTAGGCAAATTCAACACCAATAGCACCACTACCCACCACGATCAGCGATTTAGGTTGTTGTGGTAAAACCATGGCTTCACGGTAGCCGATGATCTTTTTTCCATCTATCGGCATACTTGGTAACTGACGGCTGCGGGCACCTGTAGCAATGATGATGTGTTTGCCTTCAACGATCTGTTTGCTGCCATCGGCCTTGGTTACTTCCAACTGGCCTTTAGATTTGATCTTGCCAAATCCCATGATCACATCGATCTTATTCTTCTTCATCAGAAACTGAACACCCTTGCTCATTTTATCGGCTACTCCACGGCTGCGTTTGATTACCGATTCAAATTGAGGCGCACCATTGGCTTCAATTCCAAAATCTTTGGCATGTTTTATATATTCAAATACCTGAGCACTTTTCAACAGTGCTTTAGTGGGGATACAGCCCCAGTTCAGGCAGATGCCGCCCAGGCTTTCTTTTTCAATAATGGCAGTTTTGAATCCTAACTGAGAAGCCCTGATTGCGGCAACATATCCGCCCGGGCCACTTCCTAATACAACTACATCGTAAGCCATAAATAGTATTTGAGTTTTTACAGTGAGTTTAAGGGTGCGAAGCTACTTCAGATAGGTCAAATAGCCAAACCCGCGGCCGGGCCGGAATGGCAACGAATGAGTAACTTGTAGTCATGCGAACTGCCTTTTTTGTGTTAATATTCGGCCTGATGGCCTGTAGCACTCTTCCTCATCTGGATTCCCCCGTTTTTAAAGGGGGGCGTCGAGGGGGGGAGTCAATCTATAAAACAATTTCCCCTGCCGGCTGGCAAACCCGCGATTCCATTATCGTTGCGGAATTTCTATCTGGTAACCGACCTCAATTTCTCAATAAGCTGGTGCCCGTTCGGGTACAGGTAAAAGATGAAAAGGGCGCATCGGCCGAACTGATATTTTTTACAACAAGGGATTATCTTGCTATCGGTACCAATACAGATTGGGCCCGGGTTCCCATGACACCCATGGCGGCTCAAAAAATAGCGGACAGCCTGAATTGTATATTGCCTACCCCCAAAATGGTGGATCTGATATGGTCGGCCGCCAGGGTAAAACTGGAGCCAGTTCCCTTATTGGCGTATCGGGATAGTGGATGGATCTTTTGGCAACATCATCTCATCATCGAAGGGCAGCGTAAGGGACGGGACGGATTGATCGCCGGAATAAAGAAGGATATTGTAAACAGTGGTCGCCGGATGCAGGAGCCACGTGCCAATCGGGTGGCCATCTATGGCTGGCATCGTGTATCAGGCAAACCGATACAGCCTGTTTATTGCGGCCATGTGAACTGGTATGTAGACTACAGCCACGGCGTTCGATTGGTGTATAATAAATTCAGGTGGAAGGGGCGGTGGATAACAAAAGAGGAATTGAATACATGGACATTCCTGGCAAACACACTGAAAGACTCTTTAGATGATATAAACTTGAAATACAAATATTAATGAGATTTAATTAATATTTTATTTTATTCTTTTAAAACCATTTCCTGTCCATATATAATATTCCACGGCGCATTCCTCGCAGTCAATATTCTGAGGGTCGTTAACGATCAGCAAGCGACTGTCTGCCCGATAGGTGTATCCGGTACTGGCATCGGGGCCTGCAAACACTTTTCCCGTACTCAGGTCTATCACTGTACTTGTGTAACAATATGGTCCACAGGGAATTGAGCAGAAAATTAACTTGCCGCCCATGTTCATGCCCTTTTGAGCGGCTGCAATGGTTTGTGATTTATAGAGTTTTCCGGAGCTGCAGGTTCTGAACTCCAGGGGTTTTGTGAGCGTTTTGACCCGGGTTTTTGAGGCGATAAAATCATCGAAATGGTAGCGGAGAGTAGCTTTCTTTTTGACCGGTTTTTCCACTAATTTATTAGCGTTCTTTATATTGATATTTAATGAACTATCGGATTTATTTGAAATAATATTATTGATTTGCTTTGCATCGGTTTCAGGGCTGTCTACGATCAGTATATCTGTAATTTCTGCAGCCGGTTCTTTCGGCTTTTCTAATAGTGGTTTGGTTTCAATAGCCGCAGATTGGGTGCTGCTATTGGTAAATACACGGTGGGCAAACCAGCCCATTGTAAAGGTTGCCAGTGCGGAAATGCCCAGAATAAGCAGGGGTTGCTTCATGCCGGTTATAACGCATAAATAACTATCGTATTATGGTAACGGAGCCGGTAAGCAAGGGTTCCCGGTTGGTCTTGAGATCAATTATGTAGTAATAGGTTCCTACCGGAAGCGGGTTGCCATTCCTGGTTCCATCCCAGGGTTTGGGATATCCCTTTATGGTGAAAACGATTTGTCCGTATCTGTTGTAAACAGTTGTGACGGCTTCTGTAAAGAATTCCAATGGTTCGATCACCCAATTGTCATTAATTCCATCTCCGTTTGGCGAAAATGCGTTGGGAACCAGTACTTTATCGTAAACTTTTACAAAAACATCATCGCTGGTAACGCCACAGCCACGTAAGGATTCCGCATGCAGCGTGTAATTTTGGCTTTGAGGGGGATTTACCCGGGGGCGTAAGGACCCCGGATTGTCGAGGTCATTTAAAGGGGTCCAATAGTACCTGATATCTGTTCCTTTTATAGATCCGGAGAGTTGGGCTGCATAACCCAATCTTGTTTTTTGATCTGGTCCGGCATTCACGAGGGGCTTTTTCCACACATTCACTTTTTGGTGGGTAGTGTCAAAACAGCCATATTCATTAAATACCAAAACATTGTAATAGGTGCTGTCCGTTGGTTTCACCACGGGGGTGCGGATACTATCTACCAGGATTCCTGCCGGGGTTGTCCAGTAATACCGGGTACCCCCGGTTGCAGAAAGGGTTGCAGGCGCCCCTTCACAGATATTGAGGTCTGGACCTGGGGTAATAGTTGCTGCCGGATACACGATCAGATTGGTGGAATCCTCATCCCGGCATCCTCTGTAATCTGTGACCACCACTTTATACCATCCTGAGTTATTAAACTGTACATTTTTCAATTTGGGACCCTGAGCGGTGGACGTAAAGCCAGCCGGACCTGTCCAACTATAAAAGGAGCCTCCAGCAGCATAGAACCCGATATCTGAGCCATAGCAACCAAAAACATAATTGGTAACCTGCGCTACCGGTTGGCTAACCGTGATCGAGATAATATTAGAGGAAAGTCTGCATGATACTGAATTGATATTGCCACCATCTGCTATAAGCATGCGGTAAAAATAAGAACCTACCGGACTGGCTTTGTGCAGGTAAGAGGGGGTGGTGGCGCCGGGTATATTGGTCCAGGTGGTACCGTTGGGACTGAATTGCCATTGGAAAGACGGGTTGGCATAGATGCCTGGTGAAAAGCTTGTATTCAACAGCAGGTCCCGGTGATCACTTTCGCAGGCAAAATATTCAGAACTATCTGTGGTGCCTACTTCGGCGGTAACCTGCGGGCCACAGGGACGGAAGGTGATATCGTCAAGCGCCAGATCGTTTCCGCATCCACCGGGGGCATTATTTCGCAAACGTATCACCACATCGCTGATACCGACGGGTGTTTGAAAATAGGTTCCGTACTGACGCCACACTGCCGGATCTTCAGAACGGATATCCCCCGAATTAAAAGTGGTGATAATGGTTCCGGTTGTGGTTTCAATATTGAATGTAAGGTTGGGTTTGATCCCATTAAAAGAGCATGCATCAGGTTTTAAAACATTCTTTACCCAGGTGGCAAATTCATAACTGGTATTGGGGCAAAGGCCACGTATGGTATCTACATAAAAATCTCCTGGTGTATTAGAGGCATTCACCAGCATATAATAACCATTTCCATCACCGGGTGTATGGTCTCCTGAAAGCGTATGCCAGCTTCCACCAAAACATCCAAAGCTCAGGTTTTGCAAACTATAGGATCCATCAATGGGGCAACTGCTTGTAGTGTAGGTATAAGAGGTTACATTGGCGGGAAGGGCAGGACCGGAACCCGAGCCGCTGCCAAACGTAATATGCACCACCGGGTCGCCCAAACTACCATTACAAAGCTGCGCCTGCAACGAGTGTAAACATCCGGAAATGAGGAACAGTAATAGGAAAGGCGCGCGTAATTTCATGCAGACACAAATAAGATGGAACGTTTCAAAATTAATCATTCAGGTTCGTAATTAAAACAGTGGGCGGTACGGCTTTGATTATATTTGCCCCGCTTTATTTAAACGGTAAACTCATTTTTATGGCCGATCTGTTGCAGCAAATAAAAGAAACTGCCCGCTTCATTCAACGCCAGTATCCTCATACGCCTGTGGCGGGAATTGTGTTGGGAAGTGGTTTGGGGGATTTTGAAAATCAGATCCTGGTGGAGAAAGAGATCAGCTATCAGGATATTCCCCATTTCCCTGTTTCTACAGTGGCAGGTCATAAAGGTAAATTGATATTTGGTACTATAAATGGTAAGAGAGTCGTGGCCATGCTGGGCCGCTTTCATTATTACGAAGGGTATCGGGTGGAGGATGTCACCTTCCCGATTCGGGTGATGAAATTTCTGGGTATCAAATGCCTTTTTCTTTCCAATGCTGCCGGAGCGGTGAATAAAGACTACAGGATTGGCGATCTGGTATTGATCCGGGATCATATCAGTTTCGCGATCAAAAATCCGCTGATCGGCAGGAATTATGAAGAATTGGGGCCGCGTTTTCCCGACATGACGGAGCCGTACGATTTAAAATTGATCGAAAAAGCCAAATCAATCGCGGCAGCCTTATCCATTCCGGTTCAGGAAGGGGTCTATTTTGTTGCCACCGGACCAACATTCGAAACGCCTGCAGAGTATAAGGTTATTCAGGTGTTGGGGGCAGATGTGGTTGGGATGAGTACCGTTCAGGAGAATATTGTGGCCCGTCATATGGACCTTCCGGTTTTGGCTATAAGTGTGGTGACCGATCTCGCTTTTGGTACCCATGGCGCCACTTCACACGAGGAGGTACTGAAAGCAGCAAAGGCCGCCGAACCCAAACTATCAGCCATTCTGAAAGAATTGATCCATTCACTCTGAGTAAGTTTAACGTAATACTAACCGCTCTACCGTTTGAATAAACTATTTTCGCGCACAGTTTTAACCGGCTTGTTTAAAAGATCCTCACATATCAGTTTTATCCTCGTCCTGTTCCTTTTGCTGACAGGTTCCGTGGCGGTTTCGCAAATCCGTGGCCTGCCCGGAGCAGCCGGTCGTATGGGGGGCGGTGGATTTGGCCGCAGTGCAGGTAAGGCCGATAGTCTCCAACACCGCACCGGTATGGAAGATTCCATCACCATAAAATTTCGCTTTCTTGATTCCAGCCGCTATGTGTTTTTTGATTCTTCCGTTTCTGATTTCACCAAAAAATTTCCTACCCCCTGGACACATGTGAATCTGGGCAATTTGGGAAATGCGTCGGAGAATCGGTTATTCATACCCAATATGTATGGCGGATGGGATCATGGATTTCATTCCTATGATGTGTATAATTTTACTCTGGCCGAGACCCGGTTTTACAATACTACCCGTCCGTATTCCGAGATCAATTATGTATTAGGAAGTTTATCGGAACAGATGATCGGTTTGATGCACACGCAGAATATCAAGCCGAACTGGAACGCTTCCTTTCAGTACCGGTTGATCAATTCTCCGGGAACATTTCAAAATCAGAATACCAATCACAATAATTATCGTTTCACGTCCTGGTATCAATCCCTGAATAAGCGCTATCAGAATTTTGTAGTGTTATTGGGGAATAAACTCATGTCGGGAGAAAGCGGCGGTATTCGTGAAGATGCCAACTATATTGATAGCAGTGCTTACCTGGATAATCGTTATGGTATACCCACGCAATTGGGTCGGAATAATCTGGCCAGCCGGAATTTCTTCAGCACCAATATTGCCACGGGCGCATTTTATACCAATGCCACTTATCTGATGCGTCAACAGTATGATATCGGTCAGAAGGATAGCATAGTGGTGAATGATACCACGGTTATTCCCCTGTTCTATCCCCGGATACGGCTGGAACATACCGTGAGTTATCAAACCTTTAAATACCGGTTCAAAGATTATTTCGCCGACAGTACTTATTATAGTAATAACTATGGTTTAACCCTTGATGATGCAACAGATAGTGTGTACCGCCGCGATTATTGGAAAGACCTGAGCAATGATTTTTCCGTATACACTTTTCCGGATGCGAAGAATTCCCAGCAGTTCATTAAACTGGGAGCCACCCTGCAGTTATTGAAAGCCGATTTTGATACCGGCTTACGCAAAGCAGGATATTCCAATATCCGCCTGCATGGCGAATACCGGAATAAAACCAGAAACCGGAAATGGGATATTGAAGCATTTGGTAGTTTTTTTGCCGGTGGTTATAATGCCGGAGATTACGATGTGCATGCCATTTTGAAACGGGAAGTAAGTCCCCGTTTCGGTTATGTGGAAGTAGGGTTTGAAAATGTGAACCGGACACCGTCTTTCGTCTTTAACAGTGAAAGCAGTTTTTATTTTGACCAACCATCGAATCTGAACAAAGAGAACAATACACATATTTTCGCAGCGCTGTACCGGCCCCGGAAGCAATTGAAAATTACCGGCCATTACTACCTGTTGAGCAACTATACCTATTTAAAAGCCTATTCAAAAGTAGATCAGGTTTCCTCTTTGTTCAATTTAGTACAGGTGCAACTGGAAAAGGATTTTAAGTTGGGGAAGAAAGGCTGGCATTGGCGTACCTGGGTGATTCTGCAACAGAAAACCGGTGCAGCAGATCTGAACCTGCCGCTTTTAAGTACCCGGAATCAATTGGTGTACGATGGAAGCCTTGGTTTTAAGAACCTTCGTTTGAGTACCGGATTGGAATTACGGTATTTCTCTCCCTACAAAGCCAACCGTTATGCACCGGTTCAGGGACAATTCTTTTACCAGAATGCTGAACGAATTGCCATGCGGGCGCCCGAAGTCTCTGTTTTTGCCCATTTCCGCATCAAAAGTTTTACGGCTTATGCCCGGGTGGAAAACCTCAATGCCGCCAGCCTGAATAATGGGTTCTCTTTTACCGGTAATAATGTGTTATTGCCCCGCTATGGTTCACCCGGAATGCAGATCCGTGTAGGCATTTTCTGGAGCTTTGTGAATTGATTCCCAATTTCGTAACTGTTAAATTATGCCGGTATGAGCCTTGTCAGTTGCTCATGTCGGCAGGATTAGTATTTTTGCCAGGTGCGCAAATTCATTGTAACCATATTATCCTTTATTTACCTCACCATCAGTGCCGGGGTAATGATCAACATACACTATTGTATGGGTCGTTTGGCATCGGTGGAATATGGGGTGGGGGATCATGATGCTTGCAATAAATGTGGTATGAAGGAAAAGAAAGGTTGTTGTCATACAGAATCTACCTTTCTTAAAATTCAGGACGACCATCAACTGGCTAAAACGGTTAAGGTCCCCGAATTCGCAATTGCAGCCGAGCCTTTATTACCAGTGTATCAGCAACTTCTTTTCGACGAGGTAAAGGTATCTGCTATTCAATATGCCGATCCCCCTGATCCCCGATCCGGTTCCATTCTGCTTCATATCAGTGTTTTCAGGATTTAATAATGTCCCTTTTTAGTGTTCGATCCGGACACCGACTCCTATTCTATTTTTTTCTTTAGTTCAACAATTACGAGCCTGAAGCTCCATTATTAAATTTTAAATGATCAAATCATGAAAACGCTTTCTATAGTATTCTCGATTGTATTAATTTCTGTTTGCAGCCTTTCTTCTTTCGCACAAAAGTCAGAATCCGTTAAAGTATGGGGTAACTGCGGTATGTGCAAAACCACCATTGAAAAGGCCGCCAAACAAGGTGGCGCCACAGTGGCCGATTGGAATAAGGATTCCAAGATCCTTACCGTACAATTAGGTGATGGAACAGATCTTACCAAAATTCAGCAAGCTGTTGCTGCCGCTGGTTATGATACCCGTGATTTTGCCGGAAATGATGAGGCTTACAGCAAATTACCCGGTTGCTGCCATTACGATCGCAAGGCAAAAGCTACTGCTACTGCAAAGGAAGCTGCTAAAACGCCTGCCGTTACAGGCGACAAGCATGCGAATTGCCCTAAAGATGGCTGTAAAGACATGGATTGCTCCAAGAAAAAGGCAGCCTGCTGTAAGGACAAATCTGCCGATTGCTGCAAAGATGGCAAATGCGAAAAAGACAAAGCCAAAGGCAAAGACATGGAAAAATGTCAAGACGCTAATTGCTGCAAATCCTGATCATTCTTAAATACGGGTGAATCATGAAAAGCCAATTTAAATGGATTGGCCTGGGGATGCTATTGCTCCTGGGACAGTCACTCTTTGCCCAACAAAAAGTATCGCGTGATACAACGGTTACTTTTTGGGTGAATGGCGTGTGTGGTATGTGTGAGGACAGGATTGAACAGACGTTCAAGCGTAAGGGAATCACCAGTGCCGATTGGTCTACTACCAGCAAAGAGGTAACGATAACGTATGATCCTTCACAAATCCGTGTTGACCAGTTGCATCGTTGGATAGCCGCGGCCGGTCATGATACCAAACTACATAAAGCAAAATCGGCTGCTTATTTAAGTCTGCCGGATTGCTGCCGGTACCGTGAAGTGAAGGAACATTTTGAAGAAGTGAAAGAGGTTATTGCAAAGGCCAAGGACGAAGTGCCTGCAAAAACAACAGATTCCGTTGCTCCGCCAGTGGTGGCCGATCCGCATCTGATCAGGGGAGTGGTAATGGATCTGGATAAGAAGGGAAATTTCCAACCACTCGAAGGTGCTACGGTTCGGTGGATGGGAAGTGACCGTGCTGTTACAACTGGCAAGGATGGCATATTCAAGCTACCACTGGAAGAAGGAAGAGAAAAAGTAGTGATCAGTTATACCGGCTTCCGATCCGATACACTGGAAATAAAGGATCATTTAGAAGTAAAAGTGATCCTGGCCAATGGCAATCAGCTAAAGGAAGTGGAAGTAACGGCACGCCAGCGCTCCAGTTTTGTTCCCTCTACCGCCATCATGCGCACGCAGGTAATGACAGAGCGCGAATTATTTAAAGCAGCCTGCTGTAATTTAAGCGAGAGTTTTGAAACGAACCCCTCTGTTGATGTGGCCTATAGTGATGCCGTTACCGGATCGAAACAAATTCAGTTACTGGGTTTGGGGGGAAGCTATACCCAATTGAGTTTGGAGAACATGCCGGGTCCCCGGGGTCTGGCTACGCCGATGGGATTGAATTATGTACCGGGTCCCTGGGTGGAATCCATTCAATTAACAAAGGGCGTAGGCTCTGTGGTGAATGGATTTGAGAGTATTGCCGGACAGATCAATGTGGAATTGAAAAAACCAGAGAAGGCTGATAAAGTGTTTGCGAATGTTTACGTGAACGATATGGGTAAAGTGGATCTTAATTTGGTGCTGTCGCAGAAGCTGAATGCAAAGTGGTCTACCGCATTGTTGTTGCATGATAATTTTTTGAACAATACGCGCGTAGACTTTAATAACGATATGTTTCGCGATGTGCCTACCGGTAATTTGTTTACGGTGATGAACCGCTGGCATTACGATAACGGCAAAGGATTGATGTGGCAGTTTGGAGCCAAGATCCTGTTGGATGATAAAACCGGTGGAGTGATTGATTTCAATCCCAAAGAACATAAATATTCCACCCATCATTATGGTTTTGGCATGAAGACCGATCGCAAAGAAGCCTTCATGAAACTCGGCTATGTGTTTCCCGAAAAGAAATACCAGAGTATCGGCTGGCAGTTATCAGCCTTTGATCATGATCAGCAATCCTATTTTGGGATGGTGCGTTATGATGCCCGCCAACGTAATTTTTATTCCAATCTGATCTATCAGTCGATCATTGGTACTACGGCTCATAAATTCCGCACCGGATTGAGTGTGGTGGCCGATCGTTACAAGGAGACTTATTTTAATAAGGACTTCAATCGCCGGGAATTGGTGCCGGGTGCTTTTTTCGAGTATACGTATACGTATCTGGATAAATTCAGTATGGTGGCCGGCATACGGGGTGATCATAATAATTTGTATGGCTGGTTTGCCAGTCCCCGATTGCATGTTCGCTTTGAACCCTGGAAAGGAACCGTTATACGTTATTCAGGCGGAAGAGGTAGCCGCACGGCTAATATTCTGGCCGAGAACATCGGTTCCCTGGCGAGCAGCCGGATGGTTTCATTTTTGCCGGCAGCCAAAGGCAATCCATTTGGTTTGAATCAGGAAGTAGCCTGGAATACCGGATTGAGTATTGATCAGCGTTTTTCTTTATTCAATAAAAATTCGAGCATCAGTATCGATTATTTCTATACCCACTTTCAGAATCAATCGGTTTGGGATATGGAAACACCGCTCTCCATCTCAGCCTATGATGTGCAGAATGGTTCGGTATCGCATAGTATGCAGGTGGAATGGACGATGGAGCCGGTGAAGAAGCTCGAATTGCGACTGGCTTACCGGATGTTTGATGTGCAGACCAAGTACAGCGGTGTTTGGAAACAGAAACCCCTGGTAGCCCGTCATCGTGCATTTGCTAATATTGCGTGGGAAGTGAAGAAGTGGAAGTTCGATTATACGATCAACTGGATCGGTACCAAACGGATCCCGGGAACGGTGGCTACGCCAGCATCTTATTCTCGTCCAATTGCTTCTCCCAGTTATATTCTGATGAATGCACAAGTATCCCGTTCGGTTGGTAAAGGCAAGAAATGGGACCTGTATCTGGGTGGTGAAAACCTGACCAATTATTTTCAGAAAGATGCCATCATTGCTTCTGATGCGCCGTTCAGTCCATTCTTTGATGCCTCTTTGGTTTGGGGTCCTGTTTTTGGGCGGATGATGTATGGGGGGATGAGGTATCGGTTGTGAGCGGGGTGAGTGGTATGTGGTAAGTTTTAGTTGGTGGGGGGGTATGGGGGAAATACACTTAACCGCGGAGGCGCAGAGGACGCGGAGGTTACGCGGAGTTAGTTGAAAAAAATGCAGGAATCCTCATATGCCTACGCCAACGCTTCGGCATACAGACACGCCACACCATACCCCATACC
>CAZKSY010000002.1:72497-138247 GCA_964555605.1 uncultured Chitinophagaceae bacterium
CATATGCCTACGCCAACGCTTCGGCATACAGACACGCCACACCATACCCCATACCTCTTACCCCTCCACTCACATTCCTAAAACTTAATACTTCCCACTTAAAACTCTTCACCCCATTTCTCATACCTTTTCTTTATATTTGTCTAAACCTAAATTTAGTCTTGTCTAAAAATAGGTTTATTCAAATGCGCCAACTCATCACCTTCATCCTGTGCCTGCACCTGGTATCTGTCCATGCGCAGGAGCGTCAGGCCTTTTATTATATAAAGGACCGGCAGGATAGTACTGTGCTTGCCGGCTCTACTGTTCGCAAGTGGCCAGACGGTAGGATACAGGTATCAGATAGAAGTGGTCGCGTAGCCCTGAATGTAACTATTGGTGATTCGGTATTGGTTAGCCGCGTCGGCTTTAAGGAAATATGGCATGTTGTTTTACTTTCTGATAGTATCATTTACCTGGATAGAAATGCAAGGGCTTTGGATGATGTAGTGGTAACGGGTACAATGAAACTGACCAGCAGGTCTGCCAGCCCGGTGGCGGTAGAGGTTTATCAATCGGCTTATTTTCGCAAAAGTCCTTCCCCCTCAATTTTCGAATCCCTTCAAATGGTCAACGGCGTAAGGCCACAGTTGAATTGCTCCATCTGCAATACCGGTGACATACATATTAATGGGATGGAGGGGCCTTACACGCTCATTTTGATAGACGGGATGCCGATCGTAAGCAGTTTGTCGTCTGTATATGGATTGGCTGGTATTCCTAATTCTATGGTGGAGCGTATTGAAATTGTGAAAGGCCCCGCTTCTTCGCTGTATGGTTCTGAAGCGGTTGGAGGGTTGATCAATGTGATCACCCGTAATCCTTCTAAAGCTGCTCTTTTTGCAGGCGATTTTTCTCAAACCAGTTGGAAGGAGACCAATCTGGATCTTTCGGGGAAGAAGGCCTTCGGTAAAAAGCTGATATGGTTAGGCGGCTTAAATTATTACCGTTTTCAGGATCCGATAGATAAGAACGAGGATGGGTTTACCGATATGACGCAGCAGCACCGGATTTCATTATTTCAGAAATTGCAATGGGTCCGGCCGCAACAGCGTTCGGCGGGTATGGCACTCCGTTATGTTTATGAAGATCGGTGGGGAGGTGATATTCGCTGGAAACCATCTTTTCGGGGGGGCGATAGTCTTTATGCAGAAAGTATCTATACCAGTCGGCTGGAATGGATCGGTCATTATCAATTGCCGCTGGCGGAGAAATTGCTGTTTTCCTGGTCTTATACCGATCATACCCAGCGATCCTGGTATGGAGTGGTGCCCTTTAATGGCAGGCAGCGTATTGGTTTTGGGCAATTGACCTGGGATAAAAAGATACGGAAGCACGATCTTCTGGCCGGAATGGCCTTTCGTTATAACTGGTATGATGACAATACCCCGGCAACTGCAAAAACAGATCAAATACTTTTGCCGGGAATTTTTATACAAGACGAATTGAAATGGGGGGCACAGCATCAGTTGTTAGCGGGCATTCGTTTGGATCAGCACCGGGACCATGGTCGAATTGTAACGCCCCGGTTGGCCTGGAAATACATGTTCCCCAATAAAGATCAGATTCGGGTCAATGCCGGCACCGGGTTCAGAACCGTGAACATTTTTACAGAGGATCATGCGGCATTAACCGGCGCACGTGAATTAATAATAAAGGAAGCATTACGACCTGAACGCAGTTATAATATCAATCTCAGCTATAACCGCCAATTTGTTTTGCCAAAAGGTTGGGTGCAACTGGAGTCGGCTCTGTGGTATACGCATTTTACGAATCGGATCATTCCCGATTATACCACAAATGTGAATCAGATCATTTATGCCAATTTAAAAGGATATTCGGTTTCCAAAGGAGCATCCTTAAATATGGAATGGGTATTGGGGGAACGGGTTAAAGGCCATACAGGGTTTACCCTTCAGGATGTTTCTATAGTTGACCATGAAAACGGTCACCGATCCATTAGTCGTCAACTGTTGACAGAATCCTATAGTGCCACATGGACTTTTTCCTATCAATGGAAAAAAACGGGTCTGACCATCGACTATTCGGGAAATGCTTATGGACCGATGGATCTGCCCCTTGTTTCAGAACTGGATCCACGGCCGGCACGTTCATCACTCTGGACGGTGCAGCATTTGCAGGGGACATATAAAATGAAAAACGGGCTGGAGATTTATGGAGGTATAAAGAACCTTTTCGACTGGACGCCCGCCCGTAAGATTCCTTTTCTGATCGCCCGAGCCCATGATCCATTTGATAAAAAAGTAGTTTGGGGTGCGAATGGCCAACCAGTGTCAAACGTGGAGAATCCCTATGCGCTCAGTTTTGATCCCAATTATATATATGCGTCGAATCAGGGACGACGGTTTTTTCTGGGTATAAGGTTTACTGTTCGGGAGGCAGTCAGATCGGGTAATTAGTAAAAAGGATCATTTATAGGAGTAAATCCTAATGTGTTGAATGTAAGTGCTATTGTGACAAAGATTGGCGGTTCAGGCAAATAATTGTACCTTCACTCTTCATGCGTCGATTTTCAATCATACTGGTATTAGCCGTTTATTTAACGAGTTTTTCAGAATTTCATCAATTTCTGAAGATACCGGTGTTGGTGCAACATTTTATCGAGCATCGCCAGGAAGACCCCTCTATTAGTTTTCTTCAATTTCTTTCTATACATTATAACGGCAAATTTACCCGCGACGACGATTATCAGCGCGACTCACAACTTCCGTTCCGTACCATGGAATGCATGGTGTATGCAGTGCCCATTGTGGAATGGCAGCATTTGGATTTGAATATGGATCCGCACCATACATTGGTTGAGAAGGATTATGTATTAACCAATGAGCGCAATGATTCTATGGTCGACCCTGCCGATATATTCCAACCTCCACGGATGGCCTGATCCTTTTTATTTGTTGTATTTAATTTTTATTCAGGCTCAAAATTTATTACATGCTGAATTCGATTATTCGCTTTTCCGTAAGGAATAAGCTGGTAATTGGTTTATTGGTTCTTGCATTAACCGGTATGGGTATTTATGAATTTACCCGTTTACCCATTGATGCGGTGCCCGATATTACCAATAACCAGGTACAGGTGATCACTATTTCTCCGTCGATGGCGGCCCCGGAAGTAGAACGTTTGATCACCTTCCCGATTGAACAGGCCACGGCCAGTGTTCCGGGAATTTTAGAAATGCGTTCTTTTTCACGTTTTGGATTATCGCTCGTAACCATTGTATTTGATGATGCCACTGATGTGTATTGGGCCCGCCAACAGGTGAATGAGAAACTGGCACAGGTAAAGGATCAGATACCTGCTGGTGCCGGACGGCCGGAATTGGCACCTGTTACAACTGGATTAGGAGAGATCTTTCAATATGCCGTGCGTCCCAAGAAGGGATATGAGGGGAAATATAATGCGATGGAGTTACGTACGATACAGGATTGGATCATCCGCCGTCAGTTGCTGGGCACACCCGGTGTAGCGGATGTAAGTAGTTTTGGCGGATATCTAAAGCAATATGAAGTATCGATCCGTCAGGATAAGTTGCAGAGTATGGGGGTGACGGTTTCAGATGTATTCAGTGCGCTGGAACAGAACAATCAGAATACGGGAGGAACTTATATTGAAAAGGGGCCGAATATTTTATATATACGCAGTGAAGGTTTGGCCCGCAGTATCGACGATATTAATGCCATTGTGATCCGTCAAACGGGTTCCGGCATTCCGGTTTATGTTCGTGATGTGGCCAATGTACAGATCGGTCATGCGGTGCGTTACGGAGCCATGTGTTTTAATGATCAGGGAGAAGTAGCCGGTGCTGTTGTAATGATGTTGAAAGGAGAGAATTCTTCTAAAGTCATCAAAGCCGTAAAGGAAAAGATCAAAAATATTGAGAAAGCCTTGCCGGAAGGGGTTGTTATTGAACCTTTTCTTGATCGTACCAAAATGGTCAATAATGCGATCGGCACAGTGGAAACGAATTTGCTGGAAGGTGCATTGATCGTGATTTTCATTCTCGTGTTATTTCTTGGTAACCTGCGTGCCGGATTGATCGTGGCCTCAGTGATACCTCTGTCTATGTTGTTTGCGGTGATCATGATGAACATGTTCAAAGTATCGGGTAACCTGATGAGTTTAGGAGCACTCGATTTCGGTTTGATCGTGGATGGAGCAGTGATCATTGTGGAGGCGGTGATGCACCGCTTGTATCACAGCCGGCATTTTGCTACAGTGAATGTGATCACGAAAGAGCAAATGAATCATGAGGTGGAAACCAGTGCCGGTAAGATGATGAACTCCGCAGTGTTCGGTCAGATCATCATTCTGATCGTATATCTTCCGATCCTTACCCTCGTGGGTATTGAAGGAAAGATGTTCAAACCCATGGCACAAACCGTTTCCTTTGCCCTGATCGGTGCATTCATTTTATCCTTGACCTATGTGCCCATGATCACCTCGCTGGTATTAAAGCGTACCTTGAGTCATAAAGAAACCTGGGCCGATAAGATGATGCGTTTTCTGGAAAAGATGTATCAGCCCACCCTCGAACTGGCCCTCCGTTTCCCCAAATGGTTGGTGTCAATGGCCGTTGTTGCTTTTATTTTTGCGATGTTTATCATGACCCGATTGGGGGGCGAATTTATTCCAGAATTAGAGGAAGGGGATTTTGCGGTGGATACCCGGGTGCTTACCGGTAGTTCGCTGACCACTACTATTGAATCTACGCAAAAGACGGCTGCGATATTGTTAGCTAAATTCCCTGAAGTGGAGAAAGTGGTCACCAAAATTGGTTCAGGTGAAATTCCTACCGACCCCATGCCGGTGGAAGCCTCTGATATGATGGTGATATTGAAGAACAAGAAGGAGTGGACCTCAGCCAAAACATTCGATGAGCTGGCGAATAAAATGAGTAAGGAACTGGAAGTGATTCCGGGTACTACCGTTGGATTTCAATTTCCGGTTCAGATGCGTTTTAACGAGTTAATGACGGGTGCCCGTCAGGATGTGGTTTGCAAAATTTTTGGTGAAGATCTGGATTCGCTGGCGGCTTATTCACAGCGTTTGGGAACCATTATTGGAACCGTAGAGGGTGCCAAGGATCTGTATGTGGAAACCGTAACCGGATTGCCGCAGATCGTAATTGAATACGATCGGGCGGCTCTGGCACGCTATCAGTTAAGTGTAGCCGATGTGAACCGGGTGGTGCAAACGGCTTTTGCCGGACAATCGGCTGGTATGATCTATGAGAATGAACGCCGTTTTGATCTGGTTGTTCGGATGGATGCCTCCCGTCGCACCGATTTGTCTGATGTGCAACGTTTATTGATCAATACGCCCACAGGAAGTCAGGTTCCGCTTTATACGGTAGCAAATGTGCAGATCAAGGAGGGACCCAATCAGATTCAGCGGGAAGATGCCAAGCGTCGTATTGTGGTAGGGTTTAATACCCGTGGCCGCGATGTGCAATCAATCGTAGAAGAATTGGGTACCAAAGTGGATAAGGGCTTACGAATGGCTCCTGGATATTATGTTACTTATGGTGGTCAGTTTGAAAATCTGGTGGAAGCGAAACAGCGTTTGTCTATTGCTTTACCAGTCGCTTTGTTGCTGATATTCATCATGCTCTATTTTGCCTTTGGTAAATTAAAGTACGGGGCATTGATTTTTTCGGCCATTCCATTATCGGCCATAGGAGGCATTCTGGCGCTGTGGATGCGCGGCATGCCTTTTAGTATTTCAGCCGGTATCGGATTTATTGCTTTGTTCGGTGTGGCTGTATTGAATGGTATCGTATTGATCGCAGAATTCAACCGGTTGAAGGAACATGGACTACATGATCTTAAATACATTGTTATGGAAGGAACCAAGGTACGGTTGCGGCCGGTACTCATGACGGCAGCGGTGGCTTCATTAGGATTTTTGCCCATGGCATTAAGTAATGGAGCCGGAGCAGAAGTGCAGCGTCCGTTAGCTACCGTAGTGATCGGTGGATTGATTACGGCTACTTTGCTAACCCTGCTTTTGCTGCCGGTTTTATATCAGTGGTTTGAAATTATAGAACACAAGAAGAGAAGCAGGAGTAAGCCAATTGCTGCCACTATAGTATTGTTATTATGCAGTACGATGCTCATGGCCCAGCCTGTCACTGGTGTCAAAAAGGATCTTAGTGAAATGATGTCAATGCTTCCTGCCCGCAACCTGCAATTACAGCAGCTTAAAATGGATCAGCGTTATTGGAAGCAGGCGGGCTCCTCTACATTTGAAACACCGCTTACACAGGTGGGAGTGGAATATGGTAATGTGAATAGTTTCAACACAGATACTCGATTTTATGCCAACCAAACCTTTCTGATGCCGGTAGTGTATAAACGGCAACGTAACTATTATCAGGCACAGGAATCGGGAGCCAGGGTTTATGAAAACATGAAACTGTCAGAGCTGCAGCGTGAATTGCGCTGGATATATTTTGATATGCTGGACCTGATGGAACGCTATCAATATATGCAGCAATTGGATACAGTGTGGGAAAAGGCGGTTAAAGCAGCCAGTCTGCGGGTGTCTGCCGGTGACGCAGCTCCTCTGGAAAAAGCAAATGCGGAAATGCTATGGCAGCAATGGCAGCTACAACAAAAGCAGTTGGTGAGTGATCTGAAAGTGATGCAACAGCAACTGCAGTTTTTACTACAGTCTCCTGAGGCGCTTTTGCCTGCGGCAACCAGAGAAAAGAAATTCCAACCTTCTTTATATGATACGGCCAATATTGTAAATCATCCCCTGATCGGCTATCAAAAACAACTGGAAGCGGTGGCCACAGCGCAAATCGCACTGGAGCGTTCCAAACGCAGTCCCGACTTTACAGTAGGATACGGCAATTTGTCTTTTGTTGGCTGGCAATCTCCCGATGGTATTTCACAGAAGTATTATAAAGCAGGTGATCGGTTCAATGTTTTTTCCTTTTCGATGGGAATACCACTTTTTACAAAAGGGATCCAGGCGCGCATTAAAGCGGCACAGATTCTGGAAGAAAAAAGCCGTCATCAAACACAGATCGTTACAGCCACCATGCAAAATCAGTTATTACAATCTGCCCAGCAGTTCAGGCAACAACAGGAAACTGTAAAGTATTTTGAGTTGGTGGGATTGCAGCAGGCTGCAATGGTTATGCGGACAGCAGGTCTGGGATATGCCAAGGGGGATATCAGTTATCTGGAATGGTCGCAAAGTGTACAACATTCCATTCAGGTGCAAATAAGCTACTTTGATGCATTGCGTCAAATGAATCGCACCGCCATTGAAATCGAATACTTAAACGGCAAATGATCATTTTAAAAAAGTAAACAATGAGATCAATATTTGTATTAATAATTATAATGGCAGTATTGAATGCCTGCTCCGGTGATAAGAAAGCGGAGCCAGCGGAAGCTTCTGCTGCAACGGCGGTAGTGGAGACTGTTCAGCTCACCGACGACCAAATGAAACAAGCACAATTGACTATTGGAACAGTGGAAAAGCAGCAGTTAAGTGCTGAATTAAAGTTAAATGGAGTAGTTGATGTGCCGCCCCAGAATATGATATCTGTAAGTTTTCCGATAGGTGGTTATCTGAAATCTACAAAGCTAATTCCAGGCATGCACGTTTCGAAAGGAGAATTGATCGCTGTAATGGAAGATCAGTCTCTGATTCAACTGCAACAGGACTTTCTGATGGCTAAAACCAAAGGTGAATTTTTGAAACAGGAACTGGATCGTCAAACCGTTCTGAACGAGAATAAAGTAAACGCAGAGAAAGTCTATCAGCAGGTCGTTTCCGATTTTAATACCAATCTGGTTCTTCTGAAAGGATTAAGCGAGAAGTTAAAACTGATCGGAATCAATCCGGAGAAACTGTCCATAGAAACTGTATCCAGAAGTGTTCCGGTACTTTCACCTATAAATGGATTTGTTTCTAAGGTGAATGTGAATATTGGAAAATTCGTTAATCCATCCGATGTGCTGTTTGAGTTGATCAATCCCGATGATATTCATGTGGCTTTAACGGTTTTTGAAAAGGATATAGAGAAGATCCGTATCGGTCAGAAAGTGAAATTGAATGTAGCAGATGAGCCGTCTAATTTCTATGATGGGGAAGTGATCCTGGTAACCCGCAATCTGGATGAGAACAGGAGTGGGGTGATCCATTGTCATTACGAAAAAAAGCCCAATCATCTGATGCCCGGAATGTTCATTAATGCAACCCTTGAGGTGGAAGCTTCTGCAATGTGGGCTGTGCCCGAATCGGCTATTGCCCGTTTTGGTAATAAGGAGTATATATTTACGCCCACCGTTAAAGGCAGTTTTGACATGGTAGAAGTACAAACCGGAATTCGGCAGAAAGGAATGGTGGAACTGACAGGCGATGCCACGAAATGGCAGGGGAAGCAGGTGGTGCTGCAGAATGCGTATACATTACTGGGAAAATTAAAGAATACAGCTGAATGATCAGCGGTATTCTTCCCGTACGGGATTGAATACATCGATCAATTCGCAATAGGTAGCCGCGATGGCACTGTGTGTTGTATTGGAAGGTATCACATAATACATGCCTTCCTGCAGCACACAGGGCTGTCCGTCTATGATCATGTTGAGTTGGCCCTTCAAAATATACGTGATCTGTTCATGCACATGTTGATGTTCTCCGATAGAGGCGCCCGGCTCCAATTTTACTACACCTAGTGTAGTGTTAGTGCCATGAACATACTGACCGGTAATGCCTGGGGTGAGTTCTTTCGGGTTGATATCGTTGAGATGTGGCATAGCTATAAAAAAAAGAAACCCTGGCGGCCGAAGCGGTCAGGGCAATGATTTTTAGATAGGAACTGAATAACCAGTTTATAAATATATAAGCTCTTTGTTACTGTTCGCTTTCAAAGTTATTGTAATAATTTCATAACAGAAAATAAATCTGTTATAACAGCAATATTTTATGGGTGATGCGTCCGTTTTGGTGATGGGAACAGGAAACAGTCTACGATCAGATGATGCGGTGGCTGCTTTTATCATTGGTGAATTACAAAAAAACACTACACTTCCTGCTGCGTATTTGTTGGTGCAGCAACTTACCACTGATCTGATTCCTGCCATGCTCCCGTATAAAAATATTCTCCTCATTGATGCGGCTGTAGGTATTAATACCGTAACATGGAATGTGGTCCATACTTCTTATGCCGGCTCCGGTCCATCGAGCCATCATGTTGATATTGCTCAACTGCAGCGGTTGGGTTCACAGCTCTTTCAGAGAAACCTATCTATTACCGTTTGCACCATTCCTGTTCACAATTTGGCATTGGGCGAAAGTTTGTCTGATGAAACCTTGCAAATGGCGAAGCAGGCCGTAAACGAAATTACCGATTGGATGCAGGCGCTTAATTCCTGATAAGGGTGTTCAACACCTTTCCCCGTTCATCTGTCAGTTCCACGATCAGTGGCATCTGCCCCATAGCATGTGTTGAACAGGATAAACAAGGGTCGTAACAGCGTATGGTAGATTCAACGCGATTCAGCATCTCTTCTGTTACCTCGGGTCCTTTAATAAATTGCCGGGCAACTTCCAGTATAGCGCGGTTCATGGCTGGATTGTTCTGACCGGTGGCAATAAGAAGGTTTACTCTTTGCAGTTTCCCTGATCTATCGGTGGTATAATGATGGAAGAGCGTTCCGCGTGGTGCTTCCGTACATCCAATTCCTGTATCATTATTCCATTTGCCAATTTTTTGTACGTCTGTGGAAGTGAGTGTGCGATCACTTAATATCATTTCTGCTTCTTCCACACTACTTAAGGTTTCGATCAAACGGGCATAATGGTAATAGAAACTGCCCTGAACCGGCAAGCCCTTATTGATGGATTTGAAAAGATGGAATTCTTTTTGGGCCAGTGGTGTTTTCATGGCACTGGCTACATTCAACCGGGCCAAGGGTCCCACCCGATACGTGCCTTTGTCGATGCCATACGGTTTATAATATGGCCAGGTGAGGTAGGAAAAATCTACAGAACGTTCTGCGATAAAATTCAGATAGTCGGCGGGGTCCCATTGATCTTCCAGAATAGTGCCTTCACTGTCTGTAAAGCGCAGTTTGCCATCGTAGATTTCATGCTGTCCTTCCGGACCAACAGTACCCAGGAATAGGGAAGGGAAACTGGCGAATTCGGTTACCCAGGTATGTTCCTCCTGAAATTTTTTAATGATATCTATTCCTGTTAAAACAGTTTCTATGGCTTCAGCAATCCAATCTATTAAGGCCAACCGGTTCGATTCGGAAAGAGGATAGGCAATACCCCCCGGAGCAATTCCCATGGCATGGATCTTTTTGCCGGTGATCCGCTCACTGATTTCCTGACCAAACTGGCGCAAACGGATTCCCCGCTTCGCTATGTCAGGATATTTAGCTGCAACGCCAATGATATTCCTTATAGCAGGATCTGCGTCATATCCCAATAAAATATCGGGAGAGGATAAATGAAAGAAAGAAAGGGCATGTGAGGAAATATTCTGACCGATATGCATCAGCCGGCGCAATTTATTTCCGGTTACCGATGGTTCTATTCCCTGAATCATTTCACAGGCTTTAACAGAGGCAATGGCATGGCTTACCGGACAAATGCCACAGATCCGTGGCGTAATGGTGGGCATTTCGGTATATAACCGGCCTTCACAGAATTTTTCAAATCCTCTGAATTCATTCACGTGAAACTGGGCTTTCTCGACCTTCCCATTTTCATTTAATTCCAGCGTGATCTTGGCATGTCCTTCAATCCTTGTTACAGGTGATATGCGTATGGTGCGTGTCATGGTTTAACCGTATTTCAATTTGTGAACACTGCTCAGATCGGGTTGATGGTCGAGCAACAATTCTTTTAATACATAAAAGATCGTATCGGCATGCGGAGGACAGCCGGGGATGACGAAATCAACCTTAACGACCTCCTGCAAGGGCACTACTTTGTCGTGTAATCGCAACAGGGCTGGATGAAAGGGTGTTTCTCCCTGTCCGTCGTTACTGATGGCGGTTTTATAAGCGGTGTCAAATACGTCATTCAGTTTAAAATAGTTCCGCATCCCGGTAATGTTCGTCATCACTGCGCAATCGCCCAGGGCTACCAGTACTTTTGTCATTTTTCGGATGTGCACAATTTCTTCATAATGCTCGTCGCTGGTTACAGAGCCTTCCACCAGTACCACATCAACGTCCGTGATTTCCTTCCCGTCAACGATGGGGCATTTTACGATGTCTGCCAGTTGAGCCAGTTCCAGGATGCGTTCATCTATATCGAGTAGCGACATATGACAGCCGGAGCATCCACCTAACCAAACAGTCGCCAATTTTTTCTTGCTCATGAGTAGTGGTATAGATTATAAATTCATTTTTCTTCTTTCCATCAATTGACCGATCATTTCGGGTTCTTTTTTTAATTGCCCCTGTACCACATCCTTCGGCCATAATGCACCGGTAGGGCAGGCTTCTACACATTTGCCGCAGGACGTGCAGGTAACCGATTCTCCCCAAGGGGTATCGAAATCTGAGATCAACCGAACATTAAATCCTCTATTCTTAATATCCCAATTATAAGCGCCTTCTACTTCCTTGCATACGCGTACACAACGGGTGCATAAAATACATCTGTTGTGATCAAGAACGAAAAGTGGATGGGAACTGTCTACGGCACATTCCGGGAACAGGAAAGGATAACGTATGTGGTCCATGCCCGTTTCATAGCCTAGTTTTTGTAAGTCGCAATTCCCATTGGCTACACAAACAGCACAAACATGGTTTCTTTCAGCAAATAGAAGTTCTGTGGTGATACGTTGATATTGAGTGATCCGTTCATTCTTTGTTTGGATCACCATTTTTTCGGTAGCTTTTGTGGTACAGGCAGGCTGTAAACGGCTATTGCCTTCAATTTCTACCAAACATAACCGACAGGCACCGATATCGGATAAGCCTTCCAGATGACACATCGTGAGAATATTGATTCCATACTCACGACAAATTTCCAGAATGCTGCGACCGGGTGCGGTTTCGATCGGTTTATTATCAATAGTAAGATGGATCGTGTTCATGCTGTAATTTTTACAGGGCTTTTATTCTGTTGTCATATTCTTCTCTGAAATGCCGGAGGGTGCTGAGAAAGGGATTGGGAGCAGAAGCACCTAGTCCGCACAAACTGGTTTCCTTCACATAAACAGCTAACTCTTCCAAACGGGCCAGGTCTAATGCGCTGGCGCGATCCTTGCAAATTTTTTCCAGCAGATCATGCATCATGCGGGTTCCAACACGACAGGGCACACATTTACCGCAGCTTTCATCCATGCAGAATTCCATAAAAAAGCGCGCCACATCCACCATGTCGGCCGATTCATCCATTACGATCAATCCACCGGAACCCATTATAGAACCCAATCCCGTTAATGATTCGTAGTCCATGGAAACATCCAGATGTGCAGCCGGGATGCAGCCTCCTGAAGGACCACCGGTTTGGGCCGCTTTGAAGGCCCGTCCGCCGGGAATGCCACCTCCGATTTCGTATATAATTTCCCGTAAGCTGGTGCCCATGGGTACTTCGATCAGTCCGGAATGATTGATCTTGCCCGCCAAAGCAAAAACTTTGGTGCCGGCACTTTTTGCCGTGCCAAGGGCGCCATACCATTCACCGCCATTTTGAATGATCGGGGCAATGGAAGCAAAGGTTTCAACATTATTGATCAGGGTAGGTTTGCCCCATAAGCCCGATTCGGCCGGGTAGGGGGGACGGGGTTTCGGTGTACCTCTCTTTCCTTCAATACTGGCGATCAGGGCTGTTTCTTCCCCACATACAAAGGCGCCGGCTCCGATCCGGATCTCAATATCAAAATCGAATGGGCTGCCCAATATATTTTTGCCCAGCAGTCCCATTTTTCTGGCTTGTTTCAAGGCTGTTTCAAAACGTTTTATAGCTAAAGGATACTCCCCGCGTATATAGGCAAATCCTTTACTGGCACCAATGGCATACGCCGCAATCGACATCCCCTCCACCACACGATGGGGGTTCCCTTCCAGAATGCTGCGATCCATGTAGGCACCGGGATCACCTTCGTCGCCATTACAGATCACATACTTTTGGGCGTTCACATATTTGTAAACAGTTTCCCATTTGAAACCTGTAGGGTAACCGGCACCGCCACGACCTCTGAGCCGACTTAATTTGATTTCACCGATTACTTCTATTGGTTCCATTCGCAGCAATGCCATTGCCAATGCATGGTATCCGTCGTGCGCAAGGTATTCTTCTATATCCTCCGGATTTAATTCACCGCAATCTTTGAGGGCGATCTTTAATTGTTTGGAGAAGAAGGGATCTTCCGTGGCATTTACGAATGGCTCTGGCCTGGATGGGGCAAAAAGCAATCGTTCTTTTATAGGGATATGCTGCACTACCTGTGCCTGAACCATTTCGTCGAGATGGTCGGTAGCTACTTTTTCATAAATGGTATTTCCGGGTTGAAATTTTACCAATGGGCCCTGATTACAGGGGCCCATACATCCGGTAGGGACAATGTCTGTTTCCGACTCGAGACCCAGTTGGGCAACAGTATCCTTTAGTTTTTTTAATACTTCTTCGGCGCCGGACGACATGCAACTGGCTCCGCAGCAAACCCCGATTCGATTTTTGCAATGCTGTAATTTATGCCGGCCTTTTTCAGCCGCATGCTGTAGTTCCTGGATGTTCATGATTGCTTCAGTTTATGCTCTATTGCAGCAATAATTTGATCTCCGCTGGACTTTCCCTGTACTTCTTCATCGAGTACGATTGCAGGAGCCAGTCCGCAGGCGCCGATACAGCGGGCTACTTGTACGCCCAATTCATTGTCTGAGCTAACATCTCCCGGAGCTAAACCGAATTTTTCTTTGATCTTATTAATGATCTGTTGAGCTCCTTTTACGTAACAGGCGGTTCCGGTGCAAACCAGGCATGTGTGTTTACCTTTTGATTTGAGAGAGAAGAAATGATAGAATGTAACCGTGGAGTATATGCGCGCAGGTGGCAGCTTCAGTTCTTTTGCAATATACTGCAGTACATTCATGGGTAGATAGCCATACGCATTTTGAACAGTGTGGAGAATTTCAATCAACGCATCTTGCCGGTACGCTTCTTTCTTGATTCGGGCGGAGAGGAGTTTGACTCTGGGGTCAGACTTCGGCAGTTCGATCTCCGCGGGATGATTACGGGATCTCATAGTTAATTTCTGGGTCGTGTGGCGGGTCTGGCAATAGCGTCAGTAGGTTCGCGAAAGACCCATATCCTTGTTATACAAAACTATTGCCTCGTGTTTTATTATAATATGATTATAGTCAAGGGCTTTGGGTTCCTTGTATGGTAATCGTCAACAATATGATGGCGCAACATTTAAGCATTGCAGGCACAGTCTAATCTTTTTAATAAATTGAGGCTAAGCCTTTAAACAAATCTAATCTTCGGCTGTTACCGGTTTATGCGAAATCACAATTCAGTAATATCCTTTATTAAGATTGGGGCATTTTTACTTTTTAGCTTTTTATATGCAGGTACAGTTCAGGCACAAAATGGTGGCTTGTTAAGTGGAACGGTGGTGGATAAAAATACCCAGCGCCCCCTGCCGGGTATGACCGTTAAGCTGGAGCCAACCGGCAGAACCACAGTGGCCGATTCCAGTGGTAGTTTTCGATTCTCCGCCCTCATACCGGGTTCTTACACGGTGGTGATCAGTGGCGTGAATTATGTTACCCGCATATATAATAATATACAGGTGACCAGTGGTAATGAGAATACGATCAGTGTGGAGATGGAAACATCTGTAAAAAGTCTGGATTCAGTGGTGGTAAGCAGTCGCCGTAATACCGCCCGTGCCACCAGTTTAGAAACGCCCTTAAGTGTACAGCGTTTAACCGTGGAGGAGATCAAACGTAACCCCGGGGGTAATTTTGATATCAGTAAAGTAATTCAGTCGTTGCCCGGTGTGGGTGGTGGCGTAGGTGGTGGTGGTTTCCGGAATGATCTGGTGATCCGGGGCGGTTCTCCAGGGGAGAACGTGTATTATCTGGATGGCATTGAAGTACCGGTGATCAACCATTTTGGGACGCAGGGAAGTGGGGGTGGACCACAGGGAATTTTGAATGTTAATTTTATTGAAGATGTAAAGATCAGCACCAGTGCCTTTGATGCACGCTTTGATAATGCGTTAAGCAGTGTGTTACAATTCAAACAAAAGCCCGGAAACGCCACGCGAACGCAGGGTAATGTATTATTGAGTGCAACGGAATTGGCCTTAACACTTGATGGACCGGTATCCAAAAACACCACCTATCTGGCTTCTGTGCGTAGAAGTTATCTCCAGTTATTATTCAAGGCAATTGATCTGCCTATACGTCCGAATTATTGGGACTTTCAATTCAAAGTAACCTCAAAAATAAATAAGAAAACCACACTGAGTGTTTTGGGTATTGGTGCCATTGATGAATTTCGTTTCGCTGCTCCGAAAGAAGCCAGCCCGGAAAAACTATATGTGATCAACAGTAATCCGATCATCAATCAATGGAATTACACCATAGGGATGAATCTGAAAAAGCTGGTGAATCGGGGATTCTGGAATCTTTCGCTTAGTCGTAATACATTACAGAATTCCGTTAAAAAGTACGAGGATAATGACAACCCTTCACCCGCCACACAAACCCTTCTGACCGACAGCCGTGAAACAGAAAATAAATTGCGGTTTGACATGACGAAGAATTTGAGTGCCTGGAAAGTTAGCTACGGAGCTTCCATGCAATGGGTTGATTTCAATAACGATTTTTTCAGTGTGGTTCGTAAGGAGATCCGTGATGAAAACGGGGTGTTGTTACAACCAGCCCTCCGGGTGAACTCGTTTACCCAAACCGATTTTCTACGCTATGGAGCGTTTTTGCAATTGAGCCGACGTTTATTCGACGATCGATTGGCATTAAGTGCGGGTTTACGCGCCGATGGAAATTCCCTTTCCAACAGTGAAGCCAATCCGCTGAAGCAAATTTCTCCCAGGGTTTCTGTTAGCTATGCCCTTACAGAAAAGATTAATGTAAGCGCCAGTGCCGGCACCTATTATAAATTGCCCGCTTACACGCAGTTGGCTTTTAAACAGGTGAACAACAATACAGAGGTGTACAATCCCGGAACCTACATTCGTAGTACGCATTATGTGGCAGGGTTTGAATACATCCCCGATAATGCGCTGCGTTTTACTGTTGAAGGGTTTTACAAAAAATACAGTAATTACCCGGTTAGTTTGATCGATGGGGTTAGTTTGGCCAATAAAGGAACGGAATTTGGCAGTATTGGTAATGAGCCGCTGATCCAGAACGGAAAAGGCAGAGCGTATGGGGTGGAATTTTTTGCCCAGAAAAAGCTTACCAAAAAATTCTTTGGTATCATGAGTTATACTTTTTACCGTTCGGAGTTTACACGGTTGAATGGTAATTATATTCCGGCGAGTTGGGACAATCATCATCTGCTGAGTTTAACCATGGGATATAAGTTTGGTCGCAACTGGGAGTTGGGATTGAAATTCCGCTATCAGGGAGCCGCTCCGTTTACACCTTTTGATATGAATGCATCCCGCCTGAACTATTTAACGCAGGGTGTGGGCATTCTGGATTTTGGGCAATACAATCAACAACGGTTGCCCGCATTTCATGCCAGCGATATCCGGATCGATAAGAAATGGAATATGAAGCGCTTTACCGTGAATATCTTTCTGGATATAAACAATTGGTATGGTGCCAAAAGTTATGGCAATCCGCAATACACTTTCCGCCGGAATGAAAGTAATACTGCTTTCCTAACTACAGACGGGGCTGCATTGAAAGCTGATGGTAGTAATGCAATACCGCTTATTTTGCCCAATGCAGATGTGCGGTTCACACCTACTTTTGGATTTATCATTGAATTCTGATAATAGAAACCCTCACATTGGTGAGGGTTTATGTTTTATTGTTTAATGAATTTTAGATGAACCGGTCGGTTGGATTTGCTACGGAGAATGGCCGCATAGGTGCCATTGGGCAAGTGAGCCACCGGTACGATTACGTGCGTTTTATTCAACAGATTGATATGTTTCAAAACCGGTTTGCCATCCAGCGAAACAATTTCCATCTCTGTCCATCTGTCAGCTAATTTCAAGCTATCGATGATCAGTATATTTTGTACCGGATTCGGAAATACTTTGATCCCTTTTTGGAAGGCCGGATCCGAAATGGCCGTGGGGGCATTTACAATAAAGGGAATCAGGTTGCTGGTATCGCTTACAGTACCGCAAGGAGTAAAGGCCCAGGCCAGCACCCGCACTTTATCACCGGTATTTGCCGGGGTATAGGAAAGTGTTTGGTTGTTGCCTCCCGGAATGGAAGCCCAATTATGCGCACTGGTACTATCGCTCCACCCATAATTAATACTGGCGGTTGTATTCGTATTTACATTTGCGGTAAGTAGCGTGGCCTGCCCAATATTAACGGTTCCGTTTCCACTAATCGTTACAGTTAGTGTTTGATTGGGTAGAGCAGTGATCTTTATTGAATTGCTGGTTGCTGTCAATGGGAAAACACAAGTGCCATTACTGGTCATGACCACCGAGATAAGATCATTTTGCTGGAGCGTTCCATCGGTGTATTGAATGTTGTTAGTCCCCACATTTACCCCATTTTTCTTCCATTGAAAGGACGGGTTGGTGCCGCCATTGATTGGGATCGCGGTGAAGGTTATCGGGGCTCCGCCACAGGTGGTGGAATCCGGTGCCGTGGCAATGACTCCTGCAGCAGGGGCAGTCGTTACATTGATCAATACCGTATCGGTACTGGTGCATCCATTATTCTGTAATTGTAATATATATCTTGTACTTGCCATTGGATTTACAACCGGCATTGCTACCGATGAGGTAAACCCAGCCGGAAGGGAGGTCCAGGAATAAACACTGCCTGTTGTAGCAGTGGAACCAATAGTGGCTGAGCCGCCCGTACAAATCGTTTGATCATTACCGGCAAACGCCATTGGCGGTACAGTAACCACTACAGTATCCCGGCTGGTGCAGCCGCTGTTACTTACCCGGAGGAAATAGGTGAACGTGCTATTGGGCGAAATTTGCGGATTGGCCAGACCGGAACTGAATCCAAAAGGTGAGGAGTCCCAGGCATAGGTTAATCCGGGTAAGGCAGGTGTTCCAATGGTTGTGGTATTGCCCGAACATAATACCTGATCGGGGCCTGCATTGGCAAGAGGTGCGCTTACTACCGTAATGTTAACGGTATCGTACCTGTAACAATAACCATTAGATTCAACCAGATAATAAGTGGTGTTTACTGATGGGTTGATGAAAGGTATGGCTGCACTGGACGTAAAACCTGCCGGATTCGAAGTCCACTGATACGTATTGCCACTTGTATTGTATAATCCGATAGTCGTGCCTATTCCTAAACAGGAACCTTTATCGGGTCCGGCATTTCCTGCTGGTGGATCCGCCACAATAACCGTAGTAGTGTCGTTGGAACTACAGGTGCCATTACTCACGGTCAAAATATATTGCGACGTAAAAACAGGACTCACTTTTGGTTGGGCTTCGGTAGAAGTATATCCATTATATCCCCTCCAGAAATAGGTTAAACCCGGTTGCGCCGGTGTGCCCAGAACCACCGAATCGCCCCTGCATATACGATTAATGAGCGGACCGGCATCGGGTACAGGAGCGGGGCCGGCTCGTCGAACGATAACCGTGTCGGTACTGGTGCATCCGAGGGGGCCCAGCGTTGATACAACGTATTTTGTTTCAATTGTCGGGCTAACAATGGGTGCATACTCGGTGGAACTAAATCCTGCCGGGATGGAACTCCAGCTATATTGGTATTCGAAGTTGGGCGATGCGCCAATTTGAATGGATCTTCCATCGCATACAGCCGTATCTTTTCCTGCCATGACGCCCTTCTCTCCAATAATGTTTCGGTAAACTCCCAATGCGGAAGCTACATCAAGTTTGCCGTCTCCGTCAAAGTCGCCATCTGCCAATCCCTTGATATAATTTCCCTGCATGCTGTTTTTTATATTGGGAAAAGAAAGGTTGGTATTGCTGTTATTTTTGAAGAATTCTACAGAGCCGAAAAAGGTATAACTCGCGGCGATATCAATTTTATTGTCACCATCAAAATCGCTGGCTATAATGCCGCCCGGATCAGTACCTCCAAAATTGGAGTTTTTTTCGGCAAAGGTGATCGTATCGCCGATACTGGTGTTTTCATAAATATCCAGTGAATTGTTTGGTATTGAATAATGACCGTTTACTGCAATGGTTACATCAATTTTACCATCTTTATTAAAATCACCCAGGGCGGCATCGCTGATGGCGCCAACGGAATTTCCCATATCAACTTTTGGTGCAAACCTGATGACGCCTAATTCACTTTTGTTCCGATGTACGGCGAACGAAAAGGAAGCTCTGTTGAGTACCAGCAGGTCTTTCTTGCCGTCATTATTCAGATCTCTGATGTAGATCTTATTGGGTTGAGAAGAAGTAATGATATCTGGTTTTCGTTCAAAACTGATGCTGCCATTAATGCTGGTGTTTCTAAAGACCGCGAGCTTATTCAAATTTGACAAACCCAGCACCACCACCATGTCCGGTTTGCCATCGTTATCGAGATCATCAAAGGCAACACTGGCGGGTTCCTGACCAATCATGGATATCCAGTTCTGGCCAAAATTGATCTGGCCCGGGCTGCTGTTGTTTTTCAGGATCGTAATCTTTCCCTGTTGCATGCTGGCTGCAATCAACTCCGGATAATTGTCGCCATCGAGGTCAATAGCGTCCAGACCGTAGTGAAATATGCCAAAGGCAGAGTCAATGGTTTGTCCGTAACTGATCTTTCCGGGCACACTGGTGTTTCGTTTTACGATAACAGAAGTGAGGCTTCCAAAATAAAGATCCGGTTTGTCATCCTGGTCAAAATCAGCGAGCCTGACGGCGGTAGTATTAATGCCACTTTCAAGCGGCACGATCGGAGCAAAGCTTTTGGCTGTAAATCCGCAACTGGTCGGGAACGTTACATTAAAGGTTTGGGTGGAACTGGCGCGGTGCTTATTTACGGTTATGCTAATAGGTTGGTTATTGGTGCCGATCGGAACGTTTACCTGCAGTTGATTGTTACTGGCTGCGATCACTTGTGCTTTTGCCGGACCAAAATAGACATTGTTTTCGGACGGAACGGATGAGAAATTATTTCCAGAAATAGTTACAGTGGTTCCGATCGGTCCGGATTGGGGTGAAAATCCAGTGATAGTTGGTGGAGGAAAGAAAATATATCCGGCCTTTTCTCCATTTCCTGTGACAGTTTTGACGGACACGGCTCCATTGCCACCGGCCCCGACTACTGCAGTTATGCTGGTCAGTGAGTTTACAGTAAAGGATGATACAGGAATATCGCCGATATAAACCTGCTGCACATTCGCAAAGAATTCGCCTGTAATGTTTATCGTGGTGCCAGTGCCTCCCGTATTGGGGGTAAATGCTGTAACCGCAGGAGGAGGGTAGGGTACCGGTATAAATGGCTGTATCTTTTCCAGTGTGTCTGATAAGATCCCATTGCTGGCCACTAATCTTATCGTATCATCCCCATGATATTTATCGTGAATATAATTGCCGTTATAGCCGCTACCAACCTGTACGCCGTTAACGAACCACTTGAATTGATAATGTGTTTTTGAATAATTCAACAATTTCACTTGTCCGGCAAGATAACTTCCTGATGTATCCGTTTTGAAATAAGGCGTAGGCCTGGTTTGTCCCCCATTCAAACCCATTTCCAGAAAACCATAATCGCCTCCAAACCATATCTGTCCGTTTCGATATTGAAGGTCTTCGTGGGAATAGCCCAGATACGAAAAATTATTATCACGCCAGAGTGGTTCCCAGGTTCTGCCGGAGTCGGTGGTTTTTAAGCTGAGGTACTGTTCGTTGAAAGCATAGCCTACACTGTCGTTTATAAATCGCATTTTATTGCATTCCAATGGGGTCACTGCCGGATCATTCTTTAACGTCCAGCTAAAGCCTCCATTGGAAGTATAATATATTCGGCCCCCATCGCTGCTATTTAAATGCAGCCATCCCTTACTGGCATTGATGAAATGAGCATATTTTACCTGCCCGGTATTGGGTACATTGAGGAAGCTGAAACCGGAACCGCCACCGGTTATCTTCATAACCCGGTAAATATTATTGGAATTGTTTATGACAATAATGTTGTTATTGTCAATGGGCTCTATCCAATCAAAATAATTACCGGGGGCATCAATCACTTTGGTCCAGTTCAATCCCTTGTCGGTGGTTTTTAAAACGCGGTCGGCGTCGATTGCATAACCGATACTGCCATTCTGCGGAAAGCAAAGATCCTGAATACCGGTGCGTAGTATTAAAGGATTGTACTGGTCATGGAAAATGAGCTTGAAATTATTGCCACCGTTTACGGAATATAAGATGGAGGGAACCAGTCCATAATGTCCATAGGCTAATAAAGTATCCTGACTGAAGGCGTATACACCATTAATAACAAATCCAAACGTCAGGTTGACGCCATAACCATTAAAGTCTACATTATTAATAGTGATGTGTTTTTTAGTAAAGGTTTTACCGCTATCGGTAGTAAAGCCTACCCAATCCCAAAAACCAACATATCCATGGCCGGGAGAATAAAAACTTATCTTATTGATGTGATTGTCTTCGTTGGTGTCCTGATATAATTTACGAAGTTGCCCTTGGGCATGTATGCCGAAAAAAAGCATACAAAGCATCAGGCAAAGAGCCGCCTTTTTAAACGATATGAATTGCAGTAAAATGCGTTTCATGGGCTATCATGAATGTTACTAAAGGTACAGGTTTTGTCAGAAGGATACAAGAGGATGCTCTAATAAAAAGAGGGCAGGATATTTTAAATAATATCCTGCCCTCTAATGTATTAGATGCCTATTTCACTCAGGCATTACGGTTAATGCAATTCAGGTCTTCGAAAGCAATTTCCAAACGTTTGATAAAGCTTTCTTCTCCTTTGCGTAACCAAACGCGCGGATCATAGTGCTTTTTGTTGGGTTTTTCAGCACCTTCCGGATTTCCAAGCTGTCCTTGTAAATAGGCTTCATTCTTCTTATAGTTATTCAGTACGCCTTCCCAGAAAGCCCACTGCAAGTCGGTATCAAGGTTCATTTTGATAGCACCATAACTGATGGCTTCACGGATCTGATTTTGGGGAGAACCGCTTCCACCATGGAATACGAAGTATACAGGTTTGTCGCCCAGACCGAATTCTTTTGAAATGTACACCTGACTGTTATGCAGGATCTCCGGACGTAACTGTACGTTTCCGGGACTGTAAACACCATGTACGTTACCGAAAGCGGCGGCCACGGTAAATAAACGACCCACCTGGCTCAATTCCTTGTAAGCAAATGCCACATCTGCGGGCTGGGTATATAATTTGGAATTTTCTACATCGCTGTTGTCCACGCCATCTTCCTCACCACCTGTTACGCCCAGTTCAATTTCAATACCCATTCCAATGGGGGCCATACGTTTGAAGAACTCAACCGAAGTATGGATATTCTCTTCGATAGGCTCCTCGCTAAGGTCCAACATGTGGCTGGAAAAAAGAGGCTGGCCTTTTTCTTTATAATATTCTGTGCCGGCATCGATCAGGCCACTGATCCAGGGCAACCATTTTTTGGCTGCATGGTCCGTATGCAATACAACAGGTACGCCATAATACTTGGCCACATTGTGAATATGCAGCGCGCCGGAAATGGCACCCTGAATATTCCCTTGCAGTTGATCGTTGGGCATTCCTTTACCGGCAATAAACTGTGCACCACCATTCGAGAACTGCACGATTACAGGCGAATTCACTTTTGCGGCTGTTTCCAGTGTTGCATTGATGGTGTTGGTACCAATGGTATTTACCGCAGGCAATGCAAATTGATTTTCTTTAGCGTCTTTGTAGAGTGCTTCCAGTTCCTCGCCGAACAGCACTCCGGCTTTGTACTTTTTCATGATTTAATGATATCTTTTTCGGGTTAGTTAATTTTTGGATGAATCCCAAAAAAGCAAGCAACGGTTGCGCCGCAAAGGTAAGGGTAGCCTCTTGCTTTATGAAATGCAATATCCTAACATATGTTAGGGCTTGATAACCGGTCATTCCTCCGATTTCCGGACGATCTTTTTAACCTGCACGAGATTTTTTCGCAGACTTTGTTTTAGCTGTGTTTTTACTACCTGACCCATTGATTTGGCTTTTAAAAAGCCCGGATGGTTAAAGTGTTCGGACAATTCCTGTTTGAGCTGGTCAATTTTTGTGGAAGGTGAAATATCATCTTTGGACATAATATTAAGCAGGTCCATAAGCCGAAAGCGGGAGGAAGCCACCCGAAACGCCATCATGGTTCGTTCTTCCGTTTGATATTGTTCGATGGAAGCCTTGTTTAGATGTTTTAAACAGAGGTCGACAAAAGCAAGATTTTCCTTAAAGAACTGCGGTAAATACAGGTTCCGTTTGCCTTCGTAACTCTGCTGGTCAAAATCAATTGCGCGTATGCGGTACTGATAATCTTCTACATCCGGTGTAATGTCTACTACAAAATTGTAACTGCGCATATCGCCCAATAAACGCACAAAACAGCGTTCATTAAATTTTACGAACTCTTTTGCCAACCGGATCTTGTTGGTATGTGGTTGCTCCAGATGATCTTTCAGGAATAGATCGCCGGGTATGCCGGGAATATGTTCCTCTACCAGCGTATTATTATGGATCAGAAAAGTGATTCGGTTAGGAGAGAGCATATGCTCCAGTTCCAGTCCGTAAATACGACTGGCATCAGCGATCTTAATATAATAGTGGTCGTAGTTATCGTTGAATTTATTAACGATCCGTATGCGAAACGGCTGTGAATTGCCAAATCCACAGAAGTCGATACGTGCTACATCCAGATGGTTGGTGAACGTAAGATCCCCTTCAGTTTTCAGGATGGCATAGATCTGTACCAATCCCTCCCGCAGGAATTCTAATTGGGGGGTGTCGTATAACACTGTTTCCCAATGGGTGTCTTTATCGTGTTTGTCTTTAAGTGGAATGGAATAGGTGAACCGCATCAGATCTCTATAACTCACCGGTAGTTTTACCTCTCTGCCATGTAATTTCAGGTATCCACGTAGGGAATCATTTACCGGAAACATGGGTTTGCGCCGGGAGGGTTTTCCGGGATCCTTAATATTAAACTGATCGGCCTGATCGGTAAACTTCATTACTTAAAGATACAAATCCCTCATGATGCGAAAGCTGATAATTGTCATTCTTATAAGTCAAGCAAACTTTTTATTTCCCTGAAATAATCTCCTGCCTTTGCCATCCGGCTGCCATACCAACTGAACATTTCTCCATCTACGATGATCACTTTGGATTGCGGCAATGCTTCCTGAAGGGCTGCCTGATGTTTTTCTTTGAAGGGGTAGGGCTCCGATGAGAGAAACAGGAATTCAGGAGCCAGGCGGCTCAATTCCTCTATATCTGTTTCGGGATATCTTTTTTGCGCAGCAAATAAATTTTGAAAGCCTGCATAAGCGAGCATTTCACTGATGAATGTATCCCCGCCAATGGTCATGAATGGATCTTTCCAGATCAGGTAAGCGGCTGTTTTTAAGGCAGACGGGGCAGGGGGCAGCGTCTTTTTTATGTTTGAAATGATCTCACCGGCTTTTTCAGAACTACCGGTTATTAATCCTATTGTTTGGATCATTTCCAATGCTTCCGGTATGGTATTTACATCAGTAGTATAGGTGGGAAATTCCTGCTGCAAAAGCAAAATATCTACTTTTCGGTTTTCTTCTTTATTGGCAATGATAAGATCGGGTTGAAGGACCCTGATACGATCCGGATGCGGGTCCTTGGTGCCACCTATGCGATTTTTTTTCCGAAACCATTCCGCAGGATGGATGCAAAATTTGGTGATACCAACCACCCGTTCACCTAACTGCAAATCAAATAGCAATTCAGTTTGTGAGGGCACAAGCGAAACAATACGTTGAGGGGAATCGGTAACAAAAAGGGAATGACCTGTTGGGTCCTGATACTGCGGCATCGCTGGGTTTTCAGCAATATTACAAAGGAAAACAATGTGAAGAAAGGCCGGCTGCACCCCCTGCAAGACGAAGGTCTGGCAGGAGGGTATTGGATAGCAGTCGGTTCTTACTCACAGGAATTGGAGCACATGGTTTCTTTCTTGGACGTTTGGATCTTAGATGGTTTTACCTTGGATAATTGGCTTGGTCTTTCTTCGGACTTGGATAGCGTCTCTCTAGGAATTTGGATCTTGAAAACGGTTAGACATCGGATTTTAAAACACAAAACTAAACAAAACGTGAACCTTGGTTTTTACAGGACGATTGAATCTTTCGGTTAAACTGGACGTTGGATTCTAACTCTGGATATTAAAAAGATACTGGATAAAAAGGAAAAAGAAAGTTGATTGATATTGGATTTTTTGGTTTTTCGGATCTTGGAACTTGGTCGGTTTTTCTACTTGGATATTGGATACGATTGATATAATATCAATCAACTTCTGATACAAAAGTATATCCACAATGCTATGTGTACAAGAGCGATATCACCCTATTTAAATCGTTCAGTAATTACCGCGGTTTTCGGGAATATACAATACCTCCCTTAGTGGTACTTCGATAAAGGGCATCGTAATTTTACGAAAAGGGAGTTTTGGCCGGAGTCTCTTAAAAACGCTAAAAGCCACGTCTGGCGTGGCTTTTAGCGATATTTTAGCAGAATTTGACGTTAATTCTGGAGGGTGTGAATGATGTCGTATTTGGTCACAATGTGGAAATTCCCCCCTTCGTCTTTTGCGAGAACCGCACCATTTTCCTTCGTGATCAGGCTGCTCAGTCGCTCCACAGGAGTTTCAAAATCGACCATTGGATACGGGGCTTCCATAATATCCTGCACTTTTGTTTGTCTGATATCCAATCCCTGCAACATTTTATGGAATAAGCCACTTTCACTGATCGAACCAATAATGTTATGCCCCTGTTGCACCGGTAAATTCTCAATATGATACTTCTTCATAAGCTCTGTAGCTTCTGAAATGGTATTTTCCGGAGTAATGGTAACCAGTTTCTGTTTGCTGCCTCTTCCACTTACAATATCCTTAAAGGTTTTTACATCCAGGAATCCCCGTTCGATCATCCATTGGTCGTTATAGATCTTTCCTACATAGCGACTGCCGTGATCATGCAGGATACATACTACCACATCGTCTTTCTTCAAACGGTCTTTTAATTGCATTAACCCCTGTAAACAGGAGCCGGCACTGTATCCACAGAACAATCCTTCTTCCTTTGCCAATCGGCGGGCCATAACGGCTCCGTCTTTATCGGTTACCTGTTCAAAATGATCGATCACCCTCATGTCGTAATTCTGTGGAACGAAATCTTCCCCGAATCCTTCACTGATATAGGGATGTACTTCGTTCATATCTATTTCGCCGGTGCGGAAATATTTGGTCAGCAGGGATCCGTACACGTCGATCGCCCATATCTGAATATGGGGATTCTTCTCTTTCAGATACATGGCGGTACCTGTTACGGTGCCCCCCGTTCCTGCCGTGCATACCAGGTGGGTGATCTTGCCATCTGTTTGTTCCCAGATCTCCGGACCGGTACTTTCATAATGAGCCAAACGGTTCGCGAGGTTATCGTATTGGTTAAAATGGTAGGAGTTGGGGATCTCTTTTGCCAATCGCTTGGCCACACTATAATAACTACGCGGATCTTCCGGTAATACATTGGTGGGACAAACAATCACTTCAGCACCCACCGCTTTCAGGATATCTGCTTTTTCTTTCGATTGTTTATCGGTAGTTACAAAAATACTTTTGTATCCCTTTACGCAGGCAGCAAGGGCCAGACCCATGCCAGTATTGCCGCTGGTACATTCAATAATGGTACCGCCGGGCTTTAATTTTCCTTCCTGCTCGGCCACTTCCACCATTTTAAGGGCCATTCGGTCTTTAATACTGTTTCCGGGATTGAAGTAATCTACTTTTGCCAGAATCAGTCCGGGAATTTCTCTGGTGATCTTATTCAATTTGATCAGCGGGGTGTTCCCGATCGTCTCTAAAATATTCTGTTTTATATCCATAGCTGAGGTTGTGCGGCAAAGTTAACCCTTTCCCTTTGAACCACATGGTAGTGTGGAATGCCCTAATTTTATTGTATGAAATGTTATTTCATTTCGGGCATGGCTGCGGATCACCGGGTATTTAAATACATCCGTTTGCCGGAAGGCTTTGAAGCGATACATTTACCCTGGATTCCTCCTGAAAAGGGAGAAACCCTTGCGGCTTATGCGAAACGCATGGCGGAGGGGATCGATAACAGTGTTCCGTTTATTGTAGCGGGATTATCCATGGGCGGAATGATTGCTTCTGAGATCAGTGCCATTAAACCACCTGTATGCACGATTCTCATTTCTTCTATTCCCGACCGGAATGCCCTGCCCGCCTATTATAAATGGGCCGGCTATTTAAAATTACCGGCACTGATTCCCATTCCGATATTAAAAGCTGCTACCAAGGGAAAGAGGTTGTTTACAAAGGAAGTTTCTGCGGATAAAATATTGCTTAAACAGATCATCGACGAAAGCGACAACTCTTTTATCAAATGGGCCATGATGGCTATCCTGCAATGGGATCGTCAATCAGTGCCCGGTCCCTTCATTCATATTCATGGGGATAAGGATATTGTACTTCCCATTAAATACACCCAACCCACCCATATCATTAAAGGTGCCGGTCATTTACTGGTGATGACCCATGGCCGTCAGGTGAACCGGATATTGGCAGAAATACTGCCCAAGGTTATTTGACAGATGTGGAGAAAAACACGCCGTTTTCTGTTGAATGAACCATTACATTTGCTGCCCGAAAATCAATTGACCCGAAGGGTCAAAATTGAATGAGGATCGTGAAACCGAAAAGAAATATTACATCATGAATCTTACGAATGTTCAAAAGATCGCTGAGAAGTTGGGACTTACCCTGAAACAGATCAATAATATCAACGACCTGCAATCGGAAGGGGCTACCATACCATTTATGGCCCGCTACAGAAAGGAGGCTACGGGTAATCTGGATGAAGTGGTGATCGGAAATGTAGTGGAAGAGATCAAGTATTTTAATGAACTGGATAAAAGACGAGAAACCGTACTCAAAACCATTGAAGGGTTGGGTAAGTTAACGCCTGAATTAAAAGCCAAGATCGAGAATTGTTACGATGCTACGGTGTTGGAAGATATTTATCTCCCCTATAAACCCAAGCGTAAAACAAGAGCAACTCAGGCCATGGAAAAAGGGCTGGAACCATTGGCGCAGCAGTTGTTTTTACAGGGTGCTGAAGCACCCGATGCTCTTGCTGCCGGATTTATTAATGAACAGGTGAAAGATACCAAAGAGGCGTTGCAGGGTGCCCGTGATATTATCGCCGAATGGATCAGTGAGAATGAACAAGCGCGCAATACTGTCCGCCAGTTATTTACCCGCGAAGCCCGACTCCAGTCCAAAGTGCTTAATTCAAAAAAGGAAGAGGCGGAAGCGCAGAAATACCGCGATTATTTTGAATTCAGTGAGCCATTGGCTGATAGTCCTTCCCATCGTATACTGGCCATACGCCGTGGGGAGAAGGAAGGCTACCTGATCATGGATATTACCATCGAAAAAGCAGTTGCAGTGGAGGCATTGGAAAGAATATTCGTAAAAGCCTCCAATGCGCAGGCAGCCGAGGTGAAGAAAGCCGTGGAAGACTCTTTCGATCGTTTGCTGAAATCCTCTATTGAAAATGAATTCAGACTCAATAGCAAAAATGCCGCCGACGAGGAAGCCATTCAGGTATTCACCGAAAATCTGCGTCAGCTACTCCTGGCCTCTCCATTAGGTTCCCGACGCGTGTTGGCACTCGATCCGGGTTTTCGCACCGGATGTAAATTGGTTTGCCTCGATGCGCAGGGAAATCTTATATATAATACAGCGATCTATCCACACCCTCCGCAAAATGATACACAGAAGAGTATCGCTGAATTAAAATTTTTAGTGGACCGGTACGATATTGAAGCAATCGGTATTGGAAACGGAACAGCAGGGCGCGAAACCGAACAATTGGTGCGCAGCATAGATTTTGGTAAGCCGGTGAGTGTGTTTCAGGTGAATGAAAGTGGTGCTTCTATCTATTCTGCCTCTGAAGTGGCCCGGGAGGAATTCCCCGATCAGGATGTTACGGTACGCGGTGCCGTTAGTATCGGTCGCCGGTTGCTGGATCCACTAAGTGAATTGGTAAAGATCGATCCCAAATCGATCGGGGTAGGGCAGTACCAGCACGATGTGAATCAGACCAAACTGAAAGATGCACTGGACCGTGTGGTGGAAAGTGCGGTAAACTATGTGGGGGTGGATGTGAATACGGCATCCCGCCACCTTTTGGTATATGTTTCCGGTTTGAGCGCCACCCTTGCCAAAAATATCGTGGAATACCGTGCCCAAAACGGACCTTTTAAAACTCGGGAGGAGTTGAAGAAAGTGCCCTTGATGGGACCTAAAACCTATGAGCAGTGCGCGGGCTTCCTCCGCATTCCGGGGGCAGAAAACCCACTCGATAATTCTTCGGTACATCCCGAAAGTTATGGAATCGTAGAAGCCATGGCAAAAGATGTGCAGGCTTCATTGGAAGACCTGATCCGTAAAAGCGAATTGCGCAAAAAGGTGGATGCACGTAAATATGTTTCCGAAAAAGCCGGACAGTTTACGATCGATGATATCCTGAAAGAATTGGAGAAGCCGGGTCGTGATCCCCGCGCACAGATTGAGGAATTCCGATTTGATGATACGATCAAAACCATGGAAGACCTGAAACCCGGTATGGTGGTGCCCGGTATCGTTACGAATATCACCAACTTTGGTTGTTTCGTAGATATTGGGGTGAAGCAGGATGGCCTCGTGCACATTTCCCAATTGAGCAATACATTCGTGAGTGATCCCAATGAAGTGGTGAAGCTCAACCAAAAAGTAAAAGTAACGATCACTGAAGTGGATGTGGCCCGTAAGCGTATCGCCCTCAGTATGAAAGATGGTAGTACCCCTGCACGCCCTTCCGGCGATCGCCGACCCTCCGGAAAACCCGTTGGGTCAACGCCCCCAAAAGCTGCACCTCTTAATGCATTTCAGAGCAAACTGATGGAGTTGAAGAAGAAGATGGAGGGGGAGTGAGGAAAGTTGTAAGTGGTAAGTAGTAAGTTTTAAGTTATAAACTATGAGTAGAAAGTTGTATTGATTAAATTTGGGCAACTTACTACTCATAGCCTATAAATACTCGAGCTTTTACCACTTACCACTTACTACTTACCACTTACAACTCTCTTTCTGCGCTCCAATACCATATCTAGTAACACCAGACCCAGCACTCCATTTATAAGAAGGAAAACAGTGGCGTAGGTGTTGTTGAAGAATTTATTCCATTCTAGTTTGGAGTAATCAAAGTTGATGACATTCTGGCCCGTGCCGGTGGTCCAGTCGATTTGGGCAAATCCATAGATCAGGAATCCGAGGATCATGGTAAAAAAGAACAGGCTGATGCCCCAGATCACTTTTTTGTTCAGGTAGCTATTAGCGGCCGGGGCGATATGCTCCTTTGCGATCGCTTCCATCACATTTTTGGTGAAGCGGAGCGATGGTTCGTCTAATTCAAGATGGTTCATCGTTAAGGAATGTACGTCCAGTAATTCCTGGTATTTCTGTTTCCATTCCAGATGCTGCGCAATCATATCTTCAATAAAGCCACGCTCTTCAACACTGGCCAGTCCGTCAATATAATCCCACAAACGCTCTTCCATATGGGGATGATGCGGGATGTTTTCATGTGTGTTCATAGAAGATAATTTTATCGTACACTATTTCAAATTATTTGGATGCTGAGGCGAATTCTTCTGTAAAGTTATGTTCGAGTTTGTCTTTTAACCGCCCGCGGGCCCGGTGTAGTTTTACCTTTACCGTATTGGGTTCCAATCCCATGATCTGCCCGATTTCCTCCAGACTTTGCTCTCCTTTATAAAAAAGGGTGATGATCCTGGCATCATCCGGACTCAGCATCTGGATGGCCTGATGTAGCATCTGGAAACGGGATTTCTGCTCGACCTGATTGGCCCTGAAACCAGATTCCTGCCCATCGGCCAGTTCAAAAACCCGTTCATTGTCGAGGGAATGAATGGTTAATTTCTTTTTTCTTAAAAAAGTCAGACAGGTAGTATTGGCAATGGTATAGAGCCAGGTGCTGAATTTAGAGTCGCCCCTGAAATCGGCCAGATTGCGATAGGCTTTAACGAAAACATCCTGAGAGATCTCTTCAGCATCCTCTCTGTTATCTGTATAGCGCAGAATGATGGTAAAAACGAAATTCTGGTATCGTTTTACCAATTCTGCAAAGTGTTGCGTTTCTCCCTGCAAAACCCTGCTGATGATCTCGCTATCATGCAGTCCGGTGCTCATTATACAGGATAAGACTAAGAACGTTGTAGTAAGGTTACACGTGAAAATAAGAAATAAGAAATAAGGAATGAGAAATAAGAAAGGGGGCGATTAATGGTACTAGCCAACTAAGTAGTTATTAATAATTATATAATTAATCATCAATTATCAATTATTGTTAATATTTGGGGAATAGCTTAAATAAACAGTCACACCTTCTTATTTCTCATTCCTTATTTCTTATTTTTCATTTTATCACCCTGTAACCACCCCCTCTCTCCCCGCGTCTTATCTCCAAACAGCCATTAAAAAAAAGAATTATCAGGCTGTAACCTGTGATCCGGAGCAGTAGTCTGATAGTTCAAACAACAACAATTTTTAAAAAAGTATAAAATCAATGTTATGGGCGCTACAGAAATGATGACCGCAATCCTGATCCCCCTGGGATTTTTCGCAATGATCTTTGGAATCGTTTATATGCAAAAACGGGAGAACTTTGCCCTGATCGAGAAGGGGATGAATCCCAAAGAATACCGTCCTGCTCCTTATAAGAACCTCAAAGGCGGGTTGTTGCTGATCGGTGCCGGTGTCGGCTTGTTGCTGGGTTATATTATGAGCGAACACGTTTTAAACCTCCGTGACGACAACCCTGTTATGTACTTCGCCTTTTTGTCAATTTGCGGCGGTATTGGTTTGGTCATGAGCTATAAGATCGAGAAAAAGGAATTGCTCGATAAGAGAAATGATGCCTGATGGTGGTCATGAAAAGCAAAAATGGAAAGGCTCCCCGAAGGGAGCCTTTTACATTTTATAATGGATTTATTATTTCAGTAATTCCAATGCTTTACGCACCAACGGGTCATATTGGTTGTTCACCACATAAAACCCCTCAGTTTGCCAGATCTGCAGGGCCAGATTGCTGCGGAATCGTCGTTCTATTTCCTGCTGTTCCATAGGTTGGATTTTACCCAAATCGATCGAATCCTTTTTGGCATATTGGATCAATGACTCCCAGGTGGAAGCAGGTATTTTATAACCGGTTTCAAAAGAGGCCGCATTCTTAAAGGGTGCAAGTTCCGTCATATGCCCCAGATAATAATTATAAACAAAACGAGAGAAGGTTTGATTATTGAATAGTCCGTACAAAGGCTTCGACAGTTTACTGGTATCAAAAGGAATAAACAAGTCAGGGGCAATACCGCCACCTCCGTAAACAGGGCGCCCCTTTACCAATGTTTTGTAGGTTTTACCCACATGAGGGGTGCTGTCGCCATTAATGGCTGCGCCGTTATGAAAGCGGTCATATACCTCCTCATTATAGTGTTGACGGTTGCCGTCGAATGGTTTTTGAATATTACGACCGGCAGGGGTATAATATTTTGCTACGGTCAAACGCAATTGGGCTCCATTACTTAACTGGAAAGGTTCCTGGACCAATCCTTTTCCAAAGCTGCGACGGCCGATGATCGTGGCTCTGTCCCAATCTTGCAGGGCACCTGCCAGCACTTCACTGGCGGAGGCCGTAAATTCATCGATCAATAAGATCAGAGACCCTTTTTCGAACTGACCCGGACGCTTGCATTTGTATTCCTGGCGAGGGGCATGCAAACCTTCAGTATATACGACCATTCGGGAACTATCGAGGAATTCATCAGCTATATCTATGGCTTCTTCCAGAATGCCACCACCATTACCCCTGAGGTCGAAAATGAGTTTCTTCATGCCTTCCTTGTTCAACCGCTCAATGGCCATCATAAATTCTTCGTAGGCCGAGCGTGAAAAAACATTCAGGTGAATAAAGCCCGTTTCTTTATCCATCATATAAGCCGCATCAATAGCAAATTTGGGAATGGTCCCTCTGGTAATGGTGAAGGGGAGGGGTTTCCCGTTACGTAAAACGGTTACATTTACCTGCGAGCCGCTTTCGCCCCGCAATAATTTTTTGATCCTTTCGGCAGTGATCCGATTGCCGGCGATCACGGAATCCCCTACTTTAATGAACTTATCGCCTACTTTTAATCCCGCTTTATCACTGGGGCCTTCCTTGCGTATATTCACCGCATTCACGGTATCGTTGATGATAAAATATTCAACGCCGATCCCTTCATAATTCCCCTGAAGATCTTCATTGGCTTCTACGGTAAGCGCTGCAGGAATATAAACGGTATGCGGGTCGAGTCGTTTCAACATGGAGGCAATGGCGTCGTCGGTAAGAGAGTCGGTGTGGACAGAATCCACATATTTTTTTTCGAGGAGGTCTACCACTTCCTGAACGGAGGCTTTACGGCTGGCACTGAAAAAGCCTTGTCCGTCGGGAATGTTTTTATTCAACTTGTATCCGATCCACATCCCGCTTATCATTGTAATCGCAAAAAATACGGGCCACCAGATCTGTAATTTCTTCATTTTGAAATATGTTTAATTGCGGGATCGCGTTTTTTGGGCAAAACGTCCCCGAAGGGGGGCAAAGATACTATACGGCGGAATATGGTCGGCCCGCTACCTTTCCCCAAAATATGCGGGTAAGTTCCTAAATTAGTTTCAATTACAGGGTTTACCTTCGTAATCCGATACGGATTATGGATAAATATTTTAAACTATGGCTATTTTACTGGCAGATAGCGGGGCGACCAAGTGCGAATGGTGTTTAATGCTCCCCAATAAAAAAGCGCGGGTATTTTTTACCCAGGGGATCAGCCCTTATTTTCAAAATGCAGCTCAGATCGAATTGATCATTCGAAATGAGTTAGTCCCCGAATTGAAAAAACAGGTAATAACGGAAGTATATTACTATGGAACAGGGTGTGCCAGTGCTGTAAATGCAAAGCAGGTGCAAAAGGCGATCAGCAGCGTATTTCCTGAAGCCGGGGTGGAGGTAACACATGACTTAATGGGAGCCGCCAAAGCCCTTTGCGGCCGGGAAAAGGGAATTGCCTGTATTTTGGGGACCGGAAGTAATAGTTGTTATTACGACGGTAAAAAGATCGCAAAGAATAGTCCGGGTCTGGGATATGTTCTCGGTGATGAGGGTAGTGGCGCCTATTTGGGAAAGAAAGTAATACAGTATTTTCTCTATAACACCTTCGATGAAGAATTGCGTTATAAGTTCGATCTGAAATATAATACCGATAAAGTGGCCATTCTTGAACAGGTATACAAGCAACCACTTCCCAATCGGTATCTGGCTTCTTTTGCCCTCTTTTTAACAGAGAACCGGGGTCATTATATGGTGGAAAATATTATTGAAGACGGATTGAACGACTTTTTCTTTACACATCTCTGTAAATTTGGCGAAAGCTGGAAATATCCGATCAATTTTGTAGGAGGAGTGGCCTATGGATTCAAAGATAAGATCGTAGAATTGTGTGAGTCATATGAATTTGAATTCGGCCAGGTCCTGAAAAATCCAATGGAAGGATTGATCAAATATCATAAGCAATAAACCGCTACCCCGATAACCCCCTAAAACCGTATTTCTGTACATGTCGGATTTTATTAAAGTAACGGAACAGGATAGTCACTACAGGCATCTGGAACAAATGTCGGTGCAGGATCTGCTGACCAATATCAATAACGAAGATAAACTGGTGCCTCTGGCGGTAGAGAAAGCTATCCCCCAAATCGAAAAGCTGGTTACCATTATAACGGATCAGATGCTGGCAGGTGGTCGATTGTTTTATATTGGAGCGGGCACCAGTGGGCGTTTAGGAATTCTGGATGCCAGTGAAATTCCCCCTACTTATGGCATGCCTCATGGATTGGTGATCGGATTAATCGCCGGTGGAGATGAAGCGATCAGACGTCCAATCGAAAATGCCGAAGACAGTACAGAAGATGGTTGGGCCGATCTGGCAGTTCATGAGCTTACCGAAAAAGATGTGGTGCTGGGCATTGCCGCAAGCGGTACCACTCCTTATGTGATAAGTGCTTTACAGGAGTGCCGTAAAAAAGGCATTATAACTGGTTGCATTACCTGCAATGAAGGCAGTCCTCTGGCCGCCGCCGCCGATCATCCGATCGAAGTAGTGGTAGGCCCTGAATTCGTTACCGGAAGTACCCGCATGAAAAGTGGTACTGCGCAGAAACTGGTATTGAATATGATTTCCACCTCAGTAATGATACAGATCGGTCGTGTGGAAGATAACCGAATGGTCAACATGCAACTAACCAACCATAAACTAATTGACCGTGGTACACGGATGGTCATGGATCGAACGGGTATTGCCGATTATGAAAAAGCCCGGCAACTGCTGATCCGGCACGGAAGTGTAAAAAAGGCCGTGGATGCCTTTGCTGCCTGAGTGAGAAGCCTTAGTTTTTGTGATCATTTTTTGAGCGCCCCCATATGCACGACATAGAGCCTTTTTATAACTGGCGTCACATTTATGTGAGTGAGCAGGACGAACGTTCTCCTTTTTTTGGACGGGCTTATTCTGAATTTGAATTCTCTCAAACTGTCTATAATTATTATATCCATCCCCAGTGGGATGAATTTGGCAGCAGAACGCTTTTCCTGAAAGTATTGATGGCCGATTATGAGGAACATTATGCCATAATAGAATTGATTGGTGAATGGAATGATGCGATCGAGAACGATATTATGGAATTGAAACGGGAAGTGATCGACCCATTTATGGAGATGGGGATCAATCGTATTATACTGATTGCCGAAAACGTATTGAATTTTCACAGTAGTGATAAGGAATACTATGAAGAATGGTATGAAGAATCGGCAGATGCCAACGGATGGGCGGTAATCCTCAATATGCCCGAACAAACCCAATATGATTTTAAAAAGGCCAAACTGAACCGTTTTATTGAGTTAAAAGAGCTCAGTAATTGGCGAACCTATCGCCCCATTCACCTTTTTCGCAAGATCGAAGAAGAACTGCAACACCGGCTTGATTAACTCAAAAGCCTGTTTCCCTGTCAGTTATTTATATTAAATCTAGATGCTTGATGAGAATCAAGCCCCGGTACACATTCAGGTCATAAATACCCCTGACCCGTAGCCGTATCTTGTTCCAAACTTATTTTATGAAGAATATTCTGGTACCGGTAGACTTTTCAGAGGTTTCGCATAATGCCGCCTCTTTTGCCGCAAGTTTGGGGGATCATGCGGGAGATGCCCGCCTGATTTTATATAATATGTTTGAAAGCTATGTGTCTGGCTCCGATGGCTCGCCCATAGCGGATGATACCGCCGACCGAAGGGCCATTCGGTTAATGGCATTGAATAATATTAAGCTGGATCTGCAACGAACAGCCGCCGTCAGTTTTTCTACGGAGGCGGAAGAAGGCGTGAATCTGTCTGAAAAGATCAATGCGCAGGTGCAGAAAGAATCGGTTGATCTCGTTGTAATGGGGGTAACCGGTAGTTCCCGTATTCAGCAGATCATTGTGGGCAGCAATGCCCTGCGGGTGTCTAAACATGCCGCCTGCCCCGTTTTAGTAATTCCTCCCAAAGCCCGATTCTCCGGGTTCAAGAAGATATTATTGGCTGTTGACCTCGACTCACCCACAGATAATTTGCCAAAGAAACAAATTGAATCCGTACTGGGCCTGTTCCCAGATGTTGAATTGCATATAGCTTACCTGAATAAGCAAGCGAAAGGAGAACTCTGTGCTTCACAGGAACAGGAACGCCTGGCCCTGGAAAAATGGCTGGCAGACTACAAGCCTATTTTTCACAGCATCCATCTCCACGGATTTGTTGACTCCATCAATGATTTTGTAGAAAAGAACAATATGGATCTGTTAATGACGGTGCCGCAAAAAATCTCTTATATGGCCGATCTGTTCAAGCATACACATACCGAACAATTGGGCTATCGTTGTCTGGTGCCATTCATTGCAGTACATTAACCGGCATTTGCTTGTATTGGATGGAAAAAAGACTGATTTATTTAAACCCGCTTTGGCGGGTTTTCTATTGTTTACTACTTGATAAATGTTGCTATCAGGCATGACCCGAAGGCCAGTTATGCTAACAAACGTTTGAGTATTTCTTCTATATTTTTTTTGTTCCTTCGATCCAGTACATTATTTTTGAAACATGACATCAACGAAAGGATACGGCGTGTTTTACTTTTATTTTAACTATTTCTTCTTTAGCAGGAAGCCGGGAATGCTTTTGTTGTCAGTCAAAAAATAACTAAAAACAAACAACATAAGAGTCCCGGCCAAAAGCCGGGACTTTCTTTTTTAACGCATGAAATTAACAGGAATGGGTAGCAGAGTTTCCATACAAGGTTATGAAGGCAGTTTTCATCAGGTGGCTGCCCGGCAGTTTTTCGGAAAAGATGTGGAAGTGATTCCCTGCGCCACATTCAGGGAGGTAGTGAAGATCGCTTCGAGCAAAAAGGAAAGTGAAGGAGGCGTGATGGCTATCGAAAATTCTATTGCCGGCAGTATTCTTCCCAATTACAATCTATTGCTCAAAAGCGATCTTACGGTAGTAGGAGAGATCTATCTGCAGATCCGCCAGAATCTCCTGGTCAATCCCGGTGTAACGCTGGAGGATATTCGCGAAGTGCATTCGCATACCATGGCTTTGCAACAATGTTATGGCTTTCTGGATAAATACAAATGGAAGCTGGTGGAAACAGAAGATACAGCGTTAAGTGCCAAACATATTCATCAGCATAAAAGCAAGCATATTGCCGCCATTGCCAGTAAGCTGGCCGCTGAATTGTTTGATCTCGACGTTATTGCGCCGAATATTCATACGATGAAAAACAATTACACGAGATTTCTGGTACTGCAACATGCCGATAAGGCAATGCCGGTAGCAGATGCGGATAAAGCTTCCGTGTATTTTCATACCGATCATTCACGAGGAAGTTTGGCAAAGGTGTTGGGCCGGATAGCTGATGGGGGCATCAACCTGAGTAAACTGCAAAGTTTCCCGATTCCCGGCTCCGATTTTAAATACAGTTTTCATGCTGATATGGAGTTTGAGTCACAAGATCAGTTTCAATCGGTTTTACGTTCCATAGAACCACTTACGGCCGAATTGAAGATTTATGGGGTATATAAAAATGGCATGGGAAGTAAAAAAGAAAATAATTAAGCATTACTGTTATGAGTAAAACGGCGAAACGTCTGGAAGGCATTGGAGAATACTATTTCTCTCAGAAATTGCGCGAAATCGATCAGATGAACAAAGAGGGCAGGAATGTGATCAATCTGGGGATTGGTAGCCCCGATCTCCCCCCGCATCCCGATGTAATCCGGGTATTGCAGGAGGAAAGTGCCCGCCCCAATGTTCATGCCTACCAGAGTTATAAAGGGTCGCCGGTATTACGGGAGGCCATCGCCAACTGGTACCAAACCTGGTATAATGTTACGCTCGATCCCGCCACTGAAATATTACCGCTGATCGGTAGCAAAGAAGGCATTATGCATATCTGTATGACCTATCTGGATGAAGGCGATCAGGCCCTGATCCCCGATCCCGGATATCCTACCTATAGTGCGGCCGTGAAGTTGGCAGGGGGTACCGCAGTAGGCTATTTGTTGAAGGAAGAGAATGCGTGGCGTCCTGATTTTGCTGAATTGGAAACCATGGATCTTTCCAAAGTGAAATTACTTTTTGTGAATTATCCGCATATGCCTACGGGTAAGTTGCCGGAGCCTGCATTTCTGACCAAACTCATTGAATTTGCCAAAAAGCATGATCTGTTGATCGTGCATGATAATCCCTATAGTTTTATTCTGAATGAAGAACCCGCCAGTTTACTCTCCTTGCCGGGTGCCCCTGAGGTTGTGCTGGAATTGAACTCGCTGAGTAAATCGCAGAATATGGCAGGATGGCGTATCGGCATGTTGTGTGCGGCGAAAGAACGCATCGACGAAGTGTTACGTTTTAAAAGCAATATGGATAGTGGGATGTTCCTGCCCGTACAACTTGCGGCGGCAAAGGCATTACAGTTGGGAGCCGACTGGTATCAGCAGGTGAATGCCGTATATAGAAGTCGTCGTAATCTGGCTTTTGCGCTGCTGGATTTGATCGGCGCCACGTATTCCACCGATCAGGTAGGGATGTTTGTATGGGCCCGCATACCAGCCGGATATGGCAATGGTTTTGAGGTAAGTGATAAGATATTGAAAGAAGCCGCAGTGTTCATAACACCTGGTGGCATTTTCGGAAAGGGTGGTGATAATTTTATCAGGGTAAGTCTTTGCAGTACGGAAGAACGATTTGCAGAAAGTATCGAACGGATCAGATCTGTTCAATAAACGTTTACAAGATGAAGAAGAATATTGAAACAGTAACAATTGTAGGGGTGGGTTTGATCAGTGGCTCTTTTGCCCTGGGATTGAAGGAAAATGGGTTGGTGAAACGGGTGATCGGGGTGAGTCGCACCAAAGCCAGTGCCGATAAAGCCCTGGAATTAGGTATTGTGGATGAAGTATTGCCCCTTGAAGAAGCGGTACGCAAAAGCGATTTGATCTATGTAGCCATTCCCGTTGATGTGACTATTCCTGTAATGAAACAGATCATGGATCTGATTTCAGTAGATCAGATCGTGGCGGATGCCGGTTCTACAAAAAAAGTGCTGTGTGAAGCCCTGAACGATCACCCGATGCGTCATCGTTTTGTGGCTACCCACCCTATGTGGGGAACAGAGTACAGTGGACCGGAGGCGGCTGTTCGTAATGCTTTCCAGGGACGAAGCTGCGTGATCTGTGAAAAGGAAAAAACGGATGCCGATGCGGTTCATACAGTGGAATCGATCTATGAAAAACTGGGCATGCGGTTGGTTTATATGAAAGCAGACGATCATGACATGCACGCCGCATATGTGAGTCATATTTCTCATATAACCTCCTTTGCGCTGGCTAACACGGTTTTGGAAAAAGAACGGGAAGAGAACGCCATTTTTGAACTTGCCGGTGGTGGTTTTGAGAGCACGGTACGTTTGGCCAAGAGTAATCCGGGAATGTGGGCGCCCATATTTATGCAGAATCGTGAAAATGTACTCGATGTGCTGAATGAACATATCAGTCAGCTCAGGAAGTTCAAAGCCTGTTTGGAAAAGGAGAATTACGACTATCTCTGGGAGCTTATGGAGCAGGCGAATAAGATCAAGCGGATCATAAAATAGTAGTGATCATCCGCTTAGGGCGGTGATCGTTTTATACAATCAGTTCTTTGAGTAGTGTCTTAATGGTGTATAAATTAGGCTGGGGGCGGCTTTTGCAGTACCTTTGCGACAAATTTTTAAACTATATGATGACATTTGAAGCGTTGGGTTTGGACGCCAAATTGGTAAAGGCTACCGATGAGCTTGGTTTCCAGCACCCGACACCTATACAGGAGAAAGCAATCCCTGTATTATTAAGCGGGACGAAAGATCTCGTGGGGCTGGCACAAACAGGTACCGGTAAAACTGCCGCTTTTGGTTTGCCATTGCTGCAGTTGGTGGATGAAACACAAAAATTCCCGCAAGCGCTGGTGGTTTGCCCTACACGTGAATTGTGTATGCAGATCGTAAACGAAGTAGAGCTTTTTAAGAAGTTTATTCCGGGCATGCATGTTTTGGCTGTTTACGGAGGAACTTCTATCGGAATGCAGATTCGTGACCTCAAAAGAGGTGTACAGATAGTGGTCGCAACACCGGGCCGTTTGATCGATCTGATTGAACGCAAAGCAATCAATCTGGAGCAGATTGAATACGTGGTTTTAGATGAAGCCGATGAAATGCTGAACATGGGATTTCAGGAAGATATTGAATTCATCCTGCAAAATACCCCCAAGCGTAATGCTACCTGGTTATTCAGTGCCACCATGCCTCCGGAGATCCGTCGCGTGAGCAAAAAGTATATGACCACTCCGGTGGAAGTTACCGTTGGTAAGGTGAACACAGCCAATAAGAATATCGATCACCAGTATTTCGTGACCAATTCTCAAAATCGTTATGAAACACTGAAACGTCTGATCGATTTCAACCCCGGCATTTACGGGATCATTTTTACCCGTACCAAGGCCGAGGCCCAACAGATCTCTGACAAACTGACCCGTGAAGGCTATGATATTGATGCCCTGCATGGTGATTTGAACCAGCAGCAACGCGATAAGGTAATGGGTGAATTCCGGGATAAAACCCTGCAATTGCTGATTGCTACCGATGTGGCCGCCCGTGGTATTGATGTACAGGGTATCACCCATGTGATCAACTATGAGCTGCCCGACGATATGGAAGTGTATACGCACCGAAGCGGTCGTACCGGTCGTGCCGGTTTAACCGGAATCTGTATGAGCATTGTGCATGGTCGTGAAGTAGGAAAAATTCGGCAGATCGAGCGGATGATACAATCCTCTTTCCATAAACTGGAAATACCTACAGGAAAGGATGTGTGTCGCAAGCAGTTCTTTTTCTTTATGGACAAGCTTTTACAGCTGGATATCAGTCATGGTGACTATGAAAGTTATCTTCCCATGTTGCAGGAAAAGTTTGCTGATGTAACCAAGGAAGAAGTATTAAAGCGTGTGGCCGCATTGGAATTCGACCGTTTCCTCAAATATTATGAGAATGCGGAAGATCTTAACCTGCGCGACCGCGATCGGGGTAATTTCCGGGAGCGTCGTGAGGAAGGGCCGGATCAAAGCCGCCGACGTGATACCCGTGGTCGTGAATTTAGCGGTGGTGGTGATTATCAGCGTCTGTTTGTGAATCTGGGAACCAAAGACGGATTCTATAAAGCCAGTTTCCTGCAATTTATCCTCGATATGAGCGATCTGAAGAAAGAATCATTGGGTCGTATCGATATGAAGGAAATGAATAGCTGGATCGAGATCGATCGAAAGGCAGCGAAGCAAATGATTGCTGCCATCGACGGTAAGAAGTATAAAGGCAGAAGGATCCGGATGAATGATGCGAATAGCCGGTAAGCATTTTTGAATTTGAAGATTTGAAAATTTGAAGATTTGAAAATGTTGGGCAGGCTGGTATCAGGAAATAATTTCAGATGGGTTTTATGGAACATAATGAATAGAGCATTTTCAAATTTTCAAATCCTCAAATTTTCAAATTATTAATTGCGTATTTATGAGTAATGATGTTATGAAGGCGGCCTGGAATAAACGTCCGCTGGTGATCAGCGGCCCTTGTAGTGCTGAAACAGAAGAACAGGTTATGGAAACGGCCACCCAATTGGCCGCTACCGGTAAAGTAGATGTATTGCGGGCCGGTATCTGGAAGCCCCGTACCAAACCCGGATTATTCGAAGGGATCGGTGCCAAAGGCTTACCCTGGTTGCAAGCCGCTAAAAAAGCTACAGGCCTGCCCACAACCGTTGAGGTGGCTACGGCCAAGCAGGTGGAAGATGCCCTCACTTTTGATGTAGATATGTTATGGATCGGTGCCCGTACCACGGTGAATCCTTTCAGTGTACAGGAAGTGGCAGATGCCTTGCGTGGTGTAGATGTTCCGGTACTGATTAAAAACCCTATCAACCCCGATCTCGAATTGTGGAGTGGGGCGGTAGAACGGGTAGCCCGTGCCGGTGTTAAAGATATCGGCCTGATCCATCGTGGGTTCTCTTCTTACGGAAATACGGAATACAGAAATGCGCCGATGTGGCACCTGGCCATTGAAATGAAGCGCCGTAATCCGGGAATGATCCTCATTAACGATCCGTCTCATATATGCGGTCGCCGCGATATCTTATTAGAGGTGGCCCAAAAGGCAGTAGACCTCGATTTCGATGGCGTCATGATCGAATCACATATTGATCCCGATAATGCCTGGAGCGATGCCAAACAACAGGTTACACCAACTGTTTTGGGCCAAATGATCGAATCCATCATCTGGCGTAAGGAAGATGTAAATTCGGAAGAGTATCATGCCGCTTTGGAAAAACTGCGTCAACAGATCAATCACCTCGATGATGAATTAATGCAGGTGCTGAGTCAGCGCATGAAAATTGCCGAAAAGATCGGGGAATATAAAAAGAACAATAATATTACTATCCTGCAAACCAACCGTTGGAATGAGATCCTCGAAAGAGCCTTCAATCAAGGTGCCAAAGTTGGTTTGAGCAAAGAGTTCATCACCCGCTATTTTGATGCGGTGCATATGGAAAGTATCAATCATCAGAATAAGATTATGCATTCCTGATGGCAGGTAGAAAGTTATAAGTTATAAGTTGTAAGTGGTGTAGTTTGAGGTGTCAGGTGTGAGTGGGAAAAACTGGCCGCTTTTAGAACTTAATACTTATTACTTACAACTCAATAACTCCCCATGGCAAAACGTACAATAAAAATCGGTGCGGCTTCGGTCGAATATTATTTCGCCCACGGCATGGCTCATTTGAAGGAAATTACGGAACCTGCTTCCACAATCCTAATTACCGACGAGAATGTTTACAGCGCCCATCAGAAGAAATTCAAACAATGGGATACCATTGTATTGAAACCCGGAGAAGAATTTAAAGTACAGCAGACTGTGGACTCTGTGATCGATCAGTTGATCGAAATGGGGGCCGACAGAACCTGTACTCTGGTGGGAGTAGGAGGTGGGGTGATCACTGATATTACCGGTTATGTTGCCAGCGTTTATATGCGCGGCGTACGTTTTGGATTCATCCCTACAACTGTTCTTGCTTTGGTGGATGCCTCCATTGGCGGCAAAAATGGTATCGATGTAGGCCTGTATAAAAATATGGTGGGTGTGATACGCCAACCGTCTTTTTTATTGCATGATATGTCGCTGCTCGGCTCCTTACCCCAATCTGAATGGGAAAATGGCTTTGCAGAAATCATTAAACATGCCTGTATCAAAGATGCCGGCATGTTTGCTGAATTAGAGAGGAGAAGTTTGACGTATTACAGGCGCAACCGTAAGGCTGTTTGTGAACTGGTGCAGCGCAATGCCTTACTGAAAACAAAAGTGGTGCAGCAGGATGAGTTTGAAAAAGGCGATCGCAAATTGCTGAACTTCGGTCATACCCTGGCGCATGCCATCGAAAATCAGTATGAATTGTCGCATGGCCAGGCCGTAGCTATTGGTATGACCTATGCCTGCCATATTTCAGAAGGTATTACAGGATTTAAGCATACCGCCAGAGTGGTGGAGCTGATCCGTAAATATCATTTGCCTACCTATGCTGATTTTGATCGCGCTAAAGCGTTTAGTGTATTGTTGAAAGACAAAAAGAAGCAGCAGGATGCGCTCCATTATATTTTACTCGATCGAATAGGCAAGGGGGTGATCCATAAGATACCCGTAGATAAATTAAAAAACATTATTGAAACCTTATAAGCCTTCAGGGCTTTGGTAGTTTATATGAAAGCGATCATTCAACCTTCCGGACTTAAAGGAACGATCTGGGCCGCAGCATCCAAGAGTTCCATGCAACGAGCCTGTGCCGCTGCATTGGTTTCCGGCGGTCGATCACTGATCACCAATCCGGGACATAGTAATGACGATAAGGCGGCCCTTGACATCATAAAGCGGCTGGGGGCTCAGGTGTCTTTTAAAAATGAATTGCTGGAAATTGAAAGCCACGGGGTGAATCCGGTGGAGCAGGCTATTCATTGTGGCGAATCCGGTTTGAGCATCCGCATGTTTACGCCATTGGTGGCCTTGAGCGATCGTGATATAACGATATCGGGTAGTGGTAGTTTAGTGACCCGCCCCATGGATTTTTTTGATGAAATTCTGCCACTTATAGGAGTGCGGGTTCAGTCGAATGAAGGAAAATTACCCTTAACGATCAAAGGTCCCGTTCGACCGGTTGATATCACGATCGATGGTTCCCTCAGTTCGCAGTTTCTTACCGGACTATTGTTGGCTTATGCCGCCTCTGGAGCGAGTGATGTTTCTATACAGGTGAAAGATCTGAAAAGCAAGCCCTATATCGATCTTACACTGGACGTGATGAGGCAGTTCGGAATGAAAGTGCCGGAGAACCGTAATTACGAATCTTTCTATTTCGATACCACTCCATTGCCTGTAAAAGTGGCTCCCACAACTTATACTGTGGAAGGCGACTGGAGCGGCGCAGCTTTTTTATTGGTTGCCGGTGTAATTGCCGGTCCGATCACCGTAAAAGGATTGGATGTGTTTTCCACCCAGGCCGATAAAGCGATCTTACAGGCATTAACCTCCTGCGGTGCAGGTGTGTCGATCCAAACAGACCAGATCGAACTGCGCCCCCTGCCGATGCGGGCCTTTCATTTTAATGCAACCGAATGTCCGGATCTCTTTCCCCCACTGGTGGCATTGGCTGCTTATTGTGAAGGAAAAACTGTTATAGAAGGAACAACCCGGTTAACCCATAAGGAAAGCAACCGTGCCCTTACACTTCAGGAAGAATTTGGGAAAATGGGGATTCGTATTGATCTGCAGGACGACCTTATGATCGTTCATGGCGGAAAACCAACCGCAGCAGTGGTGCATTCCCGCCACGACCATCGTATTGCCATGGCTTGTGCCGTAGCGGCCCTGAAAGCTTCCGGGCCCGTTGAAATTGATCAGGCAGAAGCGGTGGATAAATCGTATCCCGATTTTTACGAGCATCTCAGAACATTGGGGGCTTCCGTATCTTTACATTAGTCAAATCATTATTCCTTGAATACATTTGGTCAATACTTCCGGGTTTCCATATTTGGAGAATCACATGGTCCCTGCGTGGGCATAACAATCGATGGTTGTCCCGCCGGTTTGTCGCTGACAGCGCAGGATCTTTTACCCGATCTGGAACGTCGTAAAGGCGGACAGGGGAAAGGGACCACGCCCCGGCAGGAAGCGGATTATCCCAATTTCCAATCCGGATTGTTTAATGATAGAACAACAGGATTTCCCATTACCATACTTTTTGAAAATGCGAATACCCGTAGCGAGGATTATCAGAAACAACGTAGTTTTCCCCGTCCCGGTCATGCTGATATGGTAGCGCATCAAAAATTTGGTGGCTTCGAAGATTACAGAGGTGGGGGGCATTTCAGTGCCCGGTTAACCACCGGGCTGGTGGCTGCAGGTGCCATTGCCAAAAAGCTGATGCCTGCTGTTACTGTATCCGCGCGTGTTACAGAAATCGGGGGAGAAGCAGAACTGGATAAAGGATTACAACGTGCTATTGATGCGAAAGATTCAGTTGGGGGGATGATCGAATGCCGGGTAAATGGATTGCCTGCCGGACTGGGAGAACCTTATTTTGACTCTTTGGAATCATTGCTGGCCCATATGATGTTTTCCATACCTGCCGTTCGCGGAATAGAGTTTGGAACCGGATTCGCCGCGGCCCGTATGTTCGGCACGGAACATAATGATGCTATTATAAATCAGGATGGCTCGACGAAAACCAACCATGCCGGCGGTATTGTAGGTGGTATCAGTAATAGTAATGAATTAGTATTTCGTCTCGCCATCAAACCAACGGCGTCAACACCCAAAGAGCAGGAGAGCCTGAATTGGGAGTCTGGTAAAGTAGAAACATTCAGTATCAAAGGCCGTCACGATCTTTGTGTGGCTTTGCGGGCACCGGTCATAGTAGAAGCAGCTACCGCCCTCGTATTGGCCGATTGTATGCTGGCCGAACAAAAAATTAAACGCGTACTTTAAAACTAAAAGCGATTACATGCCATTGATCTATCATATCACTACACGTGCAGCCTGGGAAAAAGCACAGGAATTGGGCTTTTATGAAGCCGGGTCCCTCAAAGAAGAAGGGTATATCCATTGCAGTCAGGAAAATCAAATTTCGGGTGTGCTGGAGCGTTATTATGCCGGACAAACGGATTTATTGAAACTCAGCATCGATACCGATACCTTAACCAGCCCTTATATCTACGATTGGTCTCCTTCTACAGCCGATACCTTTCCGCATGTATATGGACCTATTAATATCGCTGCAGTAGTGGCGGTGGATGCCATTAATTAAGGCGCTGTATTTGGCTTTTCCACCGCGCGATCTCTTCATGGGATAAACTCAGTACTTCATAGTCTCTGTTGTTGGGCCAGTAATAATGCCACCATTCTGTTTCCAGTGGCACATAGCCGTATTGGCTCATCAGGTCGCGGAGTAATTTTCGGTTAAGCAATACGTTTTCCCGCAACTTGTCAAAATGCTGATGAGCTGTATCCGAAAAATTATCAAACCCGGTTCCCATGTCCAGTTCTTTTCCGGAACGGAGTTCAATAACAGTACAGTCAATGGCTAATCCCCGGTTGTGACCACTTCCCTTGCCCGGATGCGCCACATATCGTTCGTCTGCGATCTGTTCCCAAAATCGGATGGTTACTTCGTAAGGGCGGTAACTGTCGAATATTTTCAGTCCATAACCCTGTTTATTGAGTTCAGCCTGTACCTTTTGTAAGGCCACAGCGGCTGGTTGGCGCAAAAAACTATAGTTGGTGCCGGGAGGGTAGAGGGGGGCATGCGTAAAATTAGCCGGACCTGCATAGCGGAGGTCGTATACCAGTTGCGGCATGATGGAATGTAGTTCTATCAGTTCTTTGGCGGGATCTCTGGCAACCGTAAGAGCATATTGGGCGGGGTCTTTTATATATGAAACGCCGTACGAACTTCTCTCCAACACCTGCGCCTGAGGGTGTTTGGGGAAAACCAAAAAAATGACAACTGCCCCCATCAGGCTATAGGCATACTGAGGTATTTTATCTATCATTGCAACCGGGATTCTGTTAAACCCATCTCCTGAGGGTTAAGATACAATCTTTCCAACCATGCCCGACTATTTTATGAATCGGATCTTCCGTCAATCATATCTGTTTTTTATAGTACTGATCCTGATGGGAACAGGCTGTGCACCTTCCCCGGCTGCCGAAGAGAAAGATATTGTGGAAACCCCGGAGAAAATGGAGCCCAGAGTGGTTGCTCAGATCGAAAAAGCGTTAAATGCCGCTCTTGCGGCGGAAGGAAAATTGAACGATACCATCCTCCTGCGACTCGATTCGGCCGCTTTCGGGTTTTACCAGAAACGTTCCTTCAAGCCTGTTTGGAGTAGTGAAGAAAAGTTTCTTCCATTGGCCGATTCCTTAATGGCGTTTGTACGCAATAGTAAAGAATATGGCTTGTTCCCTTCCGATTATCATCACCGGGCCCTGAGTGGAATAGTTGATAAACTGGAAGGAGATTCATTATTTCGTAAAGATGCCGTTGTTTGGAGTCGTGCGGATATACTTTTAACGGATGCAGCTATGCTGCTCGGAAAACACCTGAAACAGGGACGGTTGAAATTTGATAGTGTAACCCTTCGCAGCGACAGTATTTTGCCGGTTGTTTTTTATGATTCCATTTTGAATACCATTCTGGAGCAAAAACAGGTTCGGACGGTATTTCACTCTCTGGAACCCCGGCACCGCGGGTATGATTCCCTTAAAACCGGCCTGAAATGGTTCCTGGATTCCATTGGAAGCTTCCGGAAATTCACCTACGTTGTGTACCCTAATAAAGATTCCGCTGCGCTCTATAATCAGTTGGAGAAGCGTTTTCGCGAAGAAGGATTATATACGGATAGTCTGCCGGTTTCAGATACAGCCACATGGCGTTCGCTGTTCAGTAAATATCAAAAAGCACATGGCTTTAAAGTAACAGGAAGGGTGAATGAGAATACCGTTAATGCGCTCAATTTCACCCCCTGGGAGAAATTCAAACAAATAGCAGTTAATCTGGATCGTTATAAACAACTGCCCGATAGTTTACCTTCCCGGTATATATGGGTGAATATTCCGGCCTATTATATGGAAGTGTGGGATGCAGATACCCTCGCTTTGCTGTCGCGGGTGGTGGTAGGAAAGCCGCTTACAAGAACACCTCTTCTTACCAGCAAGATCACGGATATGATCACTTATCCGCAATGGACCATCCCCACCAGCATCATAGAAAAAGAGGTATTGCCCGGGGTGAAGAAGAATCCTGATTATTTTGCCAAACATGGTTATTCACTGATCGACGCCAATGGCGACGAAGTGGATCCTTATACCGTGAATTGGAAAAAGTACACCAAGGGGATACCGTATAAAGTAGTGCAGGGGAGTGGCGATGCCAATGCGCTTGGCGTATTGAAGTTTAATTTCAGTAACAAGTACAGTGTGTATATGCACGATACCAACCAGCGCTACCTGTTCAGCAATGCGGTACGTTCCCTGAGTCATGGTTGTGTGCGGGTACAGGAATGGGAGAAGCTGGCCATGTACATCTTGCGTTACGACAGTGCGAATAGAAAAGTAAATGAAGGAAAATATGCAGCCATTGATTCGCTGAAAGTATGGATGAAAAGGAAAGAAAAGCATTATTTACCCGTCAGAAACCGCATGCCCGTATATTTCCGATATTTTTCAGTGGTGGGCAAGAATGGGCGCTTGCGTTTTTATGAGGATGTATATGGGGAGGACAAGAAACTGCGGGAGCGCTATTTTGCCGATAAATCGATTCAATAATCTACCATGAGGGTATCCTGGTTACTGGGAATGTTTTTACTGCTGACCTGTACGTCCGCTGTTTTGGCACAGGAGGCAGACAGTACCGTTTTGCCCAAAAAAGTTGTTAAGCCATCAGCTTCCAGGAAGACCTATAAAAGGCCTGTGCTTAAGGATATTCCCCTGATTGATACAGGGGTGGCCAGCTTTTATGACAATAAATTTGAGGGCAGACGAACAGCCAATGGGGAAATATTTACCCAAAAAAAGTTAACGGCCGCCAGCAATACCCTCCCGCTCAATTCCTGGGCCCGGGTGACCAACCTGTCTAATGGCCGCTCCGTTATGGTTAAAATAACCGACCGTATGCACCACCGGAACCGGCGATTGATCGACCTCAGCCGCTCAGCGGCCAGCAAGCTTTCTTTTACCGGCAAGGGTCTGACCCGGGTAAAAGTGGAGTATTTAGGTAAAAAGAAGCCCCAGGACCCCGCGCCGCCTGCTCTCAATAAATAATTTTTACCATTTAACGGGTTCCCGTTATTTTTGTTAGGTAACAACAAAACTAGCTCGATTATGAAGAAAATTGCCGTTTTCCTCATTGCTTTGGCTTTCTGCTCTATGGCTGCTTTTGCCCAAAGTAATGATGGTGTTCAACCAGGCACATTAGCCGTACAATTCTTCCTTAATGATTTTAAATCAGCCCAAAACGTACGAAATAACAATCTGGGTACTGTTCTGAAGAATCGCGAATTCGGAAAGATCAAAGAAATGAGTCCGGGTATTGCCATCAGCTATATCAAAGGAATTACCAAAAACCATGATGTGGTTGGAACACTGGCCGGATCATTCGTCGATTATCCAATGAAGAATAAGCCCGCATTTGGTCAGGACTACCTCTTGCTGGAGGCCGACGCTTCTTTGCGCGCCAAGTTGATTTCTAACAAGGCTTTTGTAAACCCTTATCTGCAGGCAGGTTTCGGTATCTCTAAATATCAGGGATACTTTGGCGCTTTCATTCCTGCTGGTGCCGGTATGCAGATCAACCTCTTCGATGAGGCCTATTTGCAAATCAATGCGCAATACCGCATTCCAGTTTCAGAAACCGTGAACTATCATTTCTTCTTCGGTATCGGCTTAGCCGGTAAGATCGGGAAGTAATTGAAGAATCGATATAAAAAAAGCACTGTATTTACAGTGCTTTTTTTTGTGCTTATATGTTTTCGTTTTTATCCTTAGATCACCAGCATGGCATCGCCATAGCTGAAGAAACGGTATTTGTCTTTGATCGCTTTTTTATACGCTTCCATCGCCAGATCGTATCCTGCAAATGCACATACCATGATCAGCAGGCTGGTCTTGGGTAAATGAAAGTTAGTGATCAGTGAATCGGCGATATTGAAGTTATAAGGAGGATGGATGAACGTATTGGTCCAGCCTTCAGAAGGTTTCAATAACTTCTCCGCCGTATAAGATGTTTCGATGGCACGCATGGTGGTGGTACCTACAGAGCAAATGCGGTGATTTCCTTTGATGGCCTTATTCACGATACCGCAGGCTGTTTCATCGATCTTATAATACTCGGCATCCATTTTATGTTTACTCAGGTCCTCCACTTCAATCGGACGGAACGTGCCCAATCCTGTATGCAGGGTTACTTCTGAAAAACGGATTCCTTTAATTTCCAAACGCTTGATCAGTTCAATACTGAAGTGTAAGCCGGCCGTGGGGGCTGCAACAGCTCCTTCATGCTTGGCATACACCGTTTGATATCGTTCTTTATCCTCCAGTTCAGGTTTGCGCTTGATATACTTGGGCAGGGGTGTTTCACCCAGGATCTCCAGCATCTGACGAAATTCCTCATCGGTGCCATCCCACAGAAAACGGATGGTACGACCACGGCTGGTGGTATTATCAATTACTTCTGCTACCAGTTCGTCGGTTTCCCCGAAATAAAGTTTGTTGCCCACACGTATCTTTCTTGCGGGATCAACGATCACATCCCACAAACGGTTGGGTTTATTCAGTTCGCGCAAAAGGAAAACTTCGATCTTGGCACCAGTTTTCTCCTTGCGGCCATACATGCGGGCCGGGAATACCTTGGTATTGTTCACTACGAAAACATCCTTGTCGTCAAAATAATCCAGTACATCACGGAAATGCTTGTTTTCTATCTGTCCGGTATGACGGTGAACGACCATCATGCGGGCATCCTCACGTTTTTTGGTAGGGTGTTGAGCGATCAGATTAAGCGGGAGGTCGAATCGGAACTGGGATAACTTCATGTAGCGAAATATTTAGTTTTAGGCCACATGATAAACAAAGCGGAGGAAAGACTCAGTAGGCATCAGATGTTACCATCCTTTACAAACCAGGTCTTACGGCACCCGATTTGCCATCATTTCTGGCAATTTTCAAGCGGGCAAAGGTAGCGTACAGAACGGGAAAATGAAAATTTCGTTTTGGCCTGTGTATTACAAGGCATTTTTGGTGGATTTCCGGCCCGGAATGGCGTTCAGCAATTGTCTTGTATAATCCATCCGGGGATGCTCATAAACTTCTTCTGCCGTTCCGGATTCCACGATCTGTCCCCGATGCATCACCAGCACCCTGTCGCTCAGGTATTTAACCACCGACAGATCATGGGAGATAAAAAGAATGGTAAACCCCATTTCCGCTTTCAGATCGTTCAGCAGGTTCAGAACCTGCGCCTGAACACTTACGTCTAAGGCAGATACAGACTCGTCGCAAACCAGAAAATCGGGTTGCAGGGCAAGTGCCCGGGCTATCACAATGCGCTGCCGCTGTCCCCCTGAAAATTCATGAGGATAGCGTTTCAGGTGTTCAGCCTTCATGTCTACCCGGGTCAGCAATTCCACCGCTTTATCCTTTTGCGACCGGGCATTCCCGTACAATCCATGCACACGCATGGGTTCCTGAATGGCGTCACCGATCCTGATTTTGGGATTGAGAGAAGAATAAGGGTCCTGAAAAACCAGTTGCATTTCTTTCCGAAGACCCTTGAGATCACCGGCAGCCATTTGGGTTAGTTCTTTGCCTTTAAACAGCACCCGTCCTTTGGAGGGTGGAATAAGTTGTAATAACGCTCTGCCCAGGGTTGTTTTACCACAACCACTTTCGCCAACCAGGCCAAGCGTTTCCCCCTTGAAAATGTCGAGGCTAACATCACTTACTGCTTCCTGATATTCGGTTATCCGCCCCCAGAAATTCTTCCTTTTGGGAAAAAGTACTGAAAGGGATGTCGCCTGAAGCAGAAGTTCGCCAGAAGGGGGTAGGGTGGGATTGGTTGAATTTCCTGTCGCCGCCTGGGGTGCAATTTCCTGAAGGTTATTCAGGAAGTCCGACACAACGGGTAGTCGTTTGCCTTTGGGATGCAACGCAGGCCGGCAGGACAGCAAGGCTTTGGTATAAGGATGTTGAGGATTTGAAAATAGTTCATGGGTATATCCGGCTTCTACAATTCTTCCCTGCTGCATCACCAAAACCCGATGCGCCAGAGTTGCCACCACCGAAAGATCGTGTGTAATGAAAATGACACCCATTTGGGTTTCTTCCTGTAGTTCACGTATCAGTTCCAAAATGGTTTGCTGTACGGTTACATCAAGGGCGGTGGTGGGTTCGTCGCAGATTAACAGATCAGGGTCACTGCTCATCGCCATGGCGATCATCACCCGCTGTTTTTGACCGCCACTGATCTGATGCGGGTAACGGTGCAGCATTATCTCGGGATCGGGTAACCGAACTTTCTGAAAAAGCCGGATCGCTTTTTCTCTGGCCTCTTTTCTGGTGCAGGTCTGGTGGACCCGAATGGCTTCCATTACCTGTTGGCCGCAGGTAAAAACAGGATTCAAACTGGTCATCGGCTCCTGAAAGATCATAGCGATCCGCTGTCCGCGTAAGCGTTTCCGCTCTTTTGCAGCTATCGTAAGAAGGTCTGTACTTTCCAGGCCATTCGGTGAAAAACGAATGGATCCCCTGGGATAACGAACCAGTTTCTCGGGCAGTAATTGCAGGATCGATAAAGCCGTAACGCTTTTACCTGAACCGGATTCGCCTACAATAGCCAGAATTTCGTTGCGTTGTAACTGGAAACTGCTGTTGTGAACCACACTGGTACAAACACCTTCATTTGCAAAATCTATCTGCAGGTTTTCTATTTCAAGAAGTGGATGCATCTGTTGCCTTTATGCAGATAGGTGGAGGTTACGATTATCAGAATTTCAGATGTTTTACTGTCATGCCTTCATTGATCAATTGTTTCAACGATTCAATGCCAATGCGGATATGCCGTTCTACATATTCTCCGGTAACTTTCTTGTCGCTTTCTTCTGTTTTTACTCCTTCAGGGATCATGGGTTGATCACTTACCAGCAACAGGGCGCCGGTGGGAATCTTATTATAAAATCCTACGGAGAAGATAGTGGCTGTTTCCATATCAATGGCATAAGCCCGCACTTTTTGCAGATATTCTTTAAAGGCTTCATCATGCTCCCAAACCCTTCTGTTCGTTGTGTATACGGTACCGGTCCAGTAATCAGTTCCCGAATCACGAATGGTGGTAGAAACCGCTTTCTGTAAGGCGAACGCGGGCAACGCAGGCACTTCGGCCGGAAAGTAGTCGTTGGAGGTACCATCGCCTCTGATGGCAGCTATCGGAAGGATGAGGTCTCCAATGCTGTTACGCTTTTTTAAACCGCCGCATTTTCCTAAAAACAAAACAGCCTTGGGTTGAATGGCAGTGAGCAGGTCCATAACAGTGGCCGCTGTGGGACTACCCATTCCGAAGTTAATAATGGTAATATCCTCAGATGTGGCACATTGCATGGGACGGTCCAGGCCAACGATGGGTACCCCATGCCACTCGGCAAAAAGCTTTACATAATTGCTGAAATTGGTCAGCAGGATGTATTTGCCGAAATTCTCCAGTTTCTCCCCGGTATAGCGGGGCAGCCAGTTCTCTACGATTTCTTCTTTTGTCTTCATATTACCAGTTTAACGTGTAAATTTAGTTATTTCGCCGCTAATGATACGAATAGACTATCCCAAAGTGGACTTTCGCCTGCGAAAACAGGAGGAAATGGAGCAGGTTTTCGATCCCATCCGCAAAATCTGGGTACGATTATCGCCAGAGGAATGGGTGCGTCTGAACTTTTTGCAATATCTTATTATCCATCGCAAGTATCCCGAGAAACTGATCGCGATTGAACGGGAAATCGTATTGGGAGAATTAAAAAAGCGTTTCGATATTCTGGTCTTCGATAAGCAGCAGCAACCCTGGATGATGGTGGAATGTAAGGCATCGGAAGTAAAACTCGATTCGGGGGTACTACAGCAAATATTACGCTACCATATTGCCCTTCCGGTGAAATATTTAGTAATCACCAATGGCCCGCAAACTTTTGCCTGGGAAAAGAAGGATGGTTCCCTGCACCTGCTTGAAGAAGTACCCGCCTTTTAGCAGATTAAATTTCTGCCCGTACACGACGCTCCTGCATTTCCCTTCGAACCTCCTGGAATCCGGCTTTTTTATAAACGCCCAGCGCACCCGGATGATCGAGTGAACAGGTGTTAAGTTGAATCCATTGGCGATCAAAACTCCATGCCTGCTGAATGGTCCATTTAAGTATGTTTGGCCCCAACCCCTTTCCGGTAAATTCGGGAAGCAGACCAAAATATAAAATCTCCACATAATCCGTCTCTTCCACCAATTCAGCAAAGCCGGCCAGGTTTTCCTGCCAATGAAAGGTGTAGATATGTACGTTGCCGGCATTGATCTTTTCATCCAATTCTTTTGGTGAAATCAATATCCTGTCGAGCCAATTCCATTGTTTCCCCACTCCCGAATATAATTCCAGATAAAAAGCAGCCGATATGGGTTGGTTGCAGGGTCTCGCCGAAAAAGCCGGTGAATCCATTAAAATCGGTCCGGGCCTTTCATGCATCTCCAAAAAGTACACTTCCGTAGGTTTGAAAACAGTTTCCATCAGGCATGCTATCGAATAAGTAAAATGGTTCCGGTTCTTTTTAATTCTCCGCAATTGGTTTGTATACGGATCACATAACTATATCCGCCGGAAGGTTGCAAAATGCCCTTCACTCTTCCGTCCCAGCAATCCTGCACATTCTTAGTTTGGAATACGCGTTGTCCCCAACGGTTATAGATGCTGAACTCCTGAATAGCGGAATAGCCCCATCTGGCAATACCGAAACAATCGTTCCGGCCATCATTATTGGGGGTAAAGGCATTGGGTACCGATAACTGCGGGGTTCCCGTATTGGTGACGTATACGGTTAAGGTGTCGGTATTGGTGCATCCGTTCAGCGACAATGCCGTAACAGTGTATTGGGTTGTCATGGACGGACTTGCTTTCGGGTTGGGAATATCGGGGCGCGACAATCCGGTAACTGGTGTCCAGGAGTAGGAGTTGCCATTGCCGCTGGCATTCAATTGGGCAGTGGGGCGCCCGCAATCAATATCGTTGGATTTGGCAGCATTTACCAGGGGAAGGCTAAGTGCTGTCAGGTTCACTTTAAATACACTGTCTGTAAGACATACAGGTTCTGTAATACGTAACGAATATTCAATGCTGCTGGTTGGGGTAGCGATCGGATTTCGGGCAGCGGGATCGCTCAGGAAACTGGCCGGGCTCCATTCATACAGGTATCCGGCACCGTTATTTCCATTCAGTTGCACCGGTTTTCCCCAACAGGTGGAGGTGTCTTCCGGGGAGGTGAAACTGATCTTTTTAATGCCGATGGTGGCGCTGCCGGGGTTGAATCCCGCCGTGGCGAAACAGCCATTGGCATCAGACAAGCGCATGAGTTGAAAGGTCGTAGGAGTGAGGATGTTGAGTGGGGTGAAGAAGCTGTTCCCGCTGTTTAAGCCGGTTTGTGTATAATTATTCCCCTGTGGGTCCTGGAAGATGAGTTGGAAAGGAGCCGTTCCTCTTGCTGCGGTGAACGTGAGCTGTCCGCTACTGTTGGCACAAACTGTATCGGCAGTGAGGCCACCCTGAGGTTTAGGGTAGGCCCAAACATAGATCGTATTCGATTGTACATTACAGTTGCCCGCATTGATATTGGCCGCTTCGGCTGTAACCATCCTGTAAGGGATAAATGTTCCGGTGTTGGCAGGGGCAGTAATTTGCACTTGAACATTGGAAGAGGCGGGAAGGTCAACCCAGCCGGTTCCCGTTACGAATTGTTGCCATTTCACAGCAGGATTGGCATATCCGGTGGAATACTGACCATAGAGGGTAATGGTGCTGCCTTCACAAACCCGCAACGTATCAATGGCTGTATTGCTGCTCCAGGATGCGGTGCTGAGCGGTCCGCAGGCCCTGAAAGTGATATCGTCGATCGCCAGGTCATTGCCAGGCTGGGCAGCTCCCCCCACATTATTATTGATCATTTTTAGCACCACAGAGGTTTCATTCGGGGGAAGTGAAAAAAGGAAGCCGTATTGTCGCCAGGTAAAGCTGTTCTCCTGTGAAATAGGACCGGTATTGTAGAAACCGATAAGGGTGCCATCGGTTTTTTCAATGCGGAAGCTGATATCCGGGTTAATACCGGTCATGACGGCCGGGTTCAGGCAATTGGCCAGCCAGGCGGCGAATTCGTAGGTGGTGCCACCGCAGAGGTTGGTAACCGTTTGTCGGTAGAACTCGAGGCCGGGTGTTTCCTGTGAATTGTAGAAGGCCATAAATCCGTTAACATCGTTGGGGGTATGGTCGGACTGGCCGGAATACCAGGCATTATTGAAAGGAACATTATTGGTTATGGTGTATTGGCCGTCCACCGGGGTGGGGGTGGCCGGATTGCCGGTTACGGCTATATAACTGAGAGTGGTGGAGGCACCGGGCACCAGACTGGGAAGAGGGGCTCCGGGGTTATTTCCGGCGCCAAAATTTATATTCACAACAGGGTCGCCGAGGGAGCCGGAGCAAAGGGTTACGGGTGTATTGCACAGGGCACCTACTTCGGCGGCATTGATGGCCCGGTCGTAGATGCGGACTTCGTCGATTTTCCCTTTAAAATTCTGAAGGTCTCCCACCCACCAGGAACCAATTTGAATATCTGCATTGGGGCATTGATTCAGTTGCGAAAAAGGCGCTGTAAATGTGCTGATCAGAACACCATTTAGGTAGATTTTCATTATGCCATTATCAAATGTGCCGACAACACAATACCAGGTATTGGTTGAAACAGGGCTATTGGTATTTACATAGGCTGCATTCAAGGGTACCCCCAAACACCCGTTGGTATTTGGATTTACGCCAAAAAGAACACCGGGTACAAGTGCAAAGTCCATGGCCATTTGAAATTGGGTTCCTACGCCTGCCAAATACCCAATCTTGCCAATGAGTGTTTGCACCCCATTTTGTGCGGGATTGAAATACATGGCTATGGAAAGTGAATTGGATGGATTTAGTGTGGAACTGTTTGCTATTTGAATAAAATCATCAATGCCATCAAATTGGTAAGCGCTATTCAAATTTCCGAAACGATCTGTAGTTAAAGTGGGGTTGTTGACCAATATGCCGTGATTGTTATTGCCGCTAGCGTCATTGGCATTTCCGCTAAAAGGGTAGTAGGCAACAAGACCTTGATTAAGGTTAATTTGACTATAAGAAAAAGAAGAAAAATAAAGTAAAATGAATAAGGATAGGTAGCGGGCCATAGTATCTGTTTGGGTTGAACGAAGATAGTGAATTTTGGATTGAGAGAACCCTCTTCCTGACCGATGTTACGACAGGTTGCGCAAGACGTTGACATGCTGTATATTCGCTCCATTAATCAGGCTAATTTACGATTATGAATAGTGAGTTTTCCCCATCAGTGTTCCATCCATTTTTTTTTATTAGAAATGGACTTAGAAAGGCTATTCAGTCCTTATCAGGTTCCCTCAAGGGGAAGCTGCTGGATTTTGGGTGCGGCTCCAAACCATATAAAGCACTTTTTAACGTTGAAGAATATATTGGAGTGGATTATCAAAATGAAGGACACCCGCATCATAATGAACAAATCGATGTTTTTTACGATGGCAAAAGTATTCCCTTCCCGGATAATTCATTTGATTCTGTTTTATGCAGTGAGGTGTTTGAACATGTTTTTAATCTGGAAGAAGTTATAGTAGAGTTGAATCGCGTTACAAAACAGGGTGGTCAAATGTTGATTACCTGCCCGTTTGTTTGGAACGAACACGAAGTGCCCCATGATTTTGCCCGCTACACGTTATTCGCTTTGAAAGATATTCTGGAGCGAAACGGATATGAAATTGTCAGCACGGGGAAGTCAGGCAATTTTATTACGGCTATTACGCAGCTTCGTGTATTGTATTTTAAAGAAGTTTTTCAACGGCCCATGTCTAAAATGCTTCTAGGTAGATGGCTCTATAAAATCATTTTTGTGGCGTTGCCAAATAGTATCGGTGTGGCCATGAATTTTTTCTTCCCTGAAAATCACACTCTTTATTTAAACAATATCGTCCTTGCAAAAAAGAAATGAGCATACCGAATTAACCGGGAAGCGGCTCCTTTTTATAGGGCACGATGCATCAATGACAGGAGCACCCATTCTGCTGCTGAACCTCCTGCGCCTGGTGAAGCAGGAGGGAAATTGTGAAATCAGTATTTGTTTGCAGCGTGGCGGACCATTGCTGGAACAGTATAAGGAAGTTGCTCCCATTCACCTTATCCGTCTTGATATTGCTTTTTTAAAATGGGGATGGTTTTATAGGGCTTTTGATTGGATATATTCCTCTATTCGGTTATGGAGTTTGAAAAGGCAGATGGGGCACTTCGATATTGTATTTAGTAATACAATTGCCAATGGCCGATTATTGAAAAGGCTCGGGCCTGTAAAGGTTCCGATCGTAAGTTATATACACGAATTAGCTTCTGTTTTGAAATTTTACGAATCAAGTGGAGATACCTCTGCCACCTTGCAAGTTTCAAACATGATTCTTTTCCCGTCTGAGGCGGTAGCCAATTATTTAAAGGCAGCATTCTTTGTTGCTCCATATAAATTGATGCCGTTAAAGTATTATTTCCCTGAAACATCAATAAGTTATTCATTAGACAAGGTCCGCGCAAAAGACCGCTTCTGTACAAAATGGCAGTTGGGTACTGGCAAATTACTGGTGGTAGGTGCTGGTACAATTACGCTGCGTAAGGGAGTAGACAGGTTTGTGCGATTGGCAGCACTTTTAAAACATCTGGAAAATCGTATTCATTTTGTATGGATAGGGTCATCTGTTGACGAGAAATTCAAACAGGATATTGAAATGTTGATCCGGCAAGATGGTATCGAATCAATGATTACTTTTACCGGTCCTCTTCCAAACGATCTGTCCATGTTTCTGCCTTTTGATCTGTTTTTACTAACCTCTCGGGAAGATCCCTATCCATTAGTGGTACTGGAGGCCGCCAGAAATGGGGTGCCTGCCGTTTGTCTACGGCAGAATGGTGGCATTGCTGAGTTTGTTCAAAATGATGCGGGATGGAGCTTCGATGAATTATCCGATGAGGCATTGGCATTGGAACTTTTCCGAATTATGGAACAAACAGATTTGATGGAAGAGAGGGGAAAGATAGCCCGGCAACGGTATTTATCCTGGCACGCAGATCCGTTACATATTATGGAGCAATTGAATGTTATATTTGCAACGGTTAAAAACAATATGTTATGATCGGTATTTTAAATAAGGGGCTCAGATTGTTTGGATATCAGATAGGCAAGATCAAAGTTGATCTGCCGTTTGATTTGAGTGGAGAGCAGACGTTTATGGAAATTTATCAAAAATGCAAGCCTTATACCATGACATCCATTGAACGTATGTATGCCTTGCATCAGGCCGTTTTATATGTCGTGAAGAATAAGATACCCGGTGATTTTGTGGAGTGTGGTGTTTGGAAGGGAGGAAGTTCCATGATGATCGCCTATACATTGCTGGCTGCAGGTGACGTAAATCGTCGAATATACTTGTACGATACATTTGAAGGTATGAGTGATCCGGGAGATGAAGATAAGTCTTTCGATGGAATTAAGGCTGAGCAGCAATTGTCTGAACAACGTAAAGAAGATGAGGCTTCTGTATGGTGTTATTCATCGCTTGATTCGGTTCAGCAAAATCTATTTTCTACATCTTATCCCAATGAGCGATTAGTTTTTATTAAAGGCAAGGTGGAGGATACTTTGCCACATCATAAGCCAGATCAAATCGCACTATTGCGTTTAGATACAGATTGGTATGAGTCGACCAGACAGGAATTGGAGTACTTGTATCCATTGTTGGTTTCCAGAGGCCCACTGATTATAGATGACTTTGGACATTGGGAAGGGGCTAAGTCTGCGGTGCTTCAATATTTTGAGAAGCACAACATTCATTCATTTTTGGGAAGAATAGATTATACGGGTCGTATGATGATCAAAGAATAAATTCCAGAACGATATTATGGCGGCTGCTGATTTACATAAACCTTTTTTTTCGATTTGTATTCCTGCATACAAGCGTGTTGAATATTTAGATCGATTGCTGCATTCTGTTTCTGTACAAACGTTTAAGGATTTTGAAGTGGTATTGTCTGACGATAGCAGTGATAATAGCGTATTTGAATTATTGCAGAAGTATGAAGGTTTAATTTCTCTGCGTTATATTAAAAATCCAACTCCTCTGGGTACTCCTGAAAATTGGAATAATGCTATGCGAAATGCCCGTGGTGTATGGATAAAACTAATGCATGACGATGATTGGTTCTATGACGATCGTTCTCTTGAACGCTTTGCTTTAATCGCTCAGGAGACTAAGGCGCATTTTATTTTTTCTGCGTATCAGAATGTTTTTCTCGACGAAAATAGAACAGAATTTGTCCATCCCGGTAGTTTTAGACTAAAGCAGTTGAAACGTGAGCCGGCTACTTTGCTTTCTAAGAATATTGTTGGACCTCCAAGCGTTCTGTTGCACTTTAATGACGGAAAGTTTTTTTATGATAATAAAACAAAATGGGTGGTCGATATCGATTTTTACATTCGTTATTTACCTGAAAGTTCGTTTCGTTTCATTAATGAAGTGCTGGTTTGTGTAGGAATGAGTAATGAACAGGTTACAAGAATCTGTTCTCGAATACCAGAAGTGGAAATACCGGAATATTTTTATCTGGCAGATAAAATGGGCTGGAGTAAATTTAATAATGTATTGGTTTTTGATAGTCTATGGCGCTTATTACGTAATATGAAAGTTTGCTCGGTAAATGACATTAACGCTGCAGGATACCATAAAGAGCTGCCTTCCTTTATTCGACGCATTATTGAATTTCAGCAGCTGTTTGGTTTCCGTTTTTTATCTATTGGGGTGTTCTCCAAAATTACCATGTTTATCTGTTATCTTAATTTACGAAATGTCCTGCGCTCGTGATCAATTTGTCAATTATAATTGTGAATTATAAAACGCCAGACTTGGTTCTGGAGTGTATCCGTTCTATTAAAAAATGGGATGATAGAATTGGGTCTGAAATTATTGTTATCGATAATAGCCCTTCTGATGATGGGAAGCATACTGTATTAAGTGTTTATCCGGAAGTGATTTGGCATTTTATGAATGAGAATGCTGGTTTTGCCCGCGCCAACAATAAAGGGTTAGAAATAGCAAAGGCCCCTATTTGTTTGTTGTTAAACAGTGATACGATAAATGTAAACGATGCTATACAGAATTGTTTTGAATCGTTCGAGGCTTCCAATAATGTGGCTTGTGGGGTGCAGTTATTGAATGCGGATCATACGCCTCAGATTTCGGGAAATTACTTCATGAAAGGAAGTTTAAATAATTTACTTCCTCTGCCGGTGATTGGCGCTGCTCTAAAGTTTCTGGGTAGATTGTCGGGCGTTCAAAAGCCTCATATTCCGAATGCGTCAATAGAATCTACTGTGGATTGGGTAAATGGCGCTTTTCTTATGGTAAAGAAGTCTGTGTTGAGTAAATCCGGTCTTTTGGATCCTGATTTTTTTCTTTATGCGGAGGAGGCAGAATGGTGTAGTCGTCTTTCCCGGTTCGGTCGTCTGGTTATCTACGGACAATATAATGTAATTCATCTTCAGGGTGAAACGGCGAACAAATCCTTTGATACTTCTTCCAAGGGGTACTATGATCTTTATAGTAGAAAAGGGCTACAGATTATGTTGTCAAATCTTGTTCGAATCAGAAAACAGTTTGGAACAGGCTGGTTGCTATTTCATTTTTTTGCGCTGATGGTAGAAGTCCCTATGTTTTTTATTTATACGCTGCTGCAATCGATAATTCAATGGCGTAATCCTTTTCGCCAACTTAAATTTCCTGTGTTGTATTGTCAGAATGTATTTAAGCTATTAGGATATCTACCTGTTCTGATTAAAAATAAACCGTTTTTTTATAAAGTACTATGAGAGTTTTGATCCTTATATTCATTGGATTGTTTCTCTTACAGTCAACGGTGCCCGCCCAACAGTATACCTATACACAGTATAATATTAAGGAAGGATTATCTGGGTCCATGGTTTATTGTGTAACCAGTGATACCAGTGGTTTTCTTTGGTTCGGAACCGAAACCGGATTAAGCCGCTTTGATGGGACACATTTTAAAAATTATGATACCCGAGATGGTCTGACAGGTGTTGAAATTTTACAGGTTTTCGGCGATTCGAAAGGGAATGTGTGGGTGGTGCCATTTGAAGGTAAAATTTGTGTTATTCGAAATTCCAAGGTTTATAATGAAAAAAATGATGATTTACTGGAAAAATTGAATTTGCCTGGTACAGTTATGGGTATAGCTGAAGATAAGTTTGGTTATATCTGGCTAATGGCACCCAATTTTCTGGTGAAATTGAATACATCCCTAAAATCAGTAGCTTATTATTATCCATCGGATATTGGGTTAGGTGCATTTTCTACTATTGGAAAATCAACTGCCGGTTTCATTCAATTGCTTTGTGAAAAGGGAGTCGTCGGGTTTCGGGAGAAAGGTGATTTTTTTATTGAGAAACGAATTGAAGCCATCAGTCCCCATTTTAATATGAATGTTTTGGGTGATGGAGTGTTGGTTTATAGAAATACCTTTTTTACGTTGGATTTTTTATTCGATGGGTTTAATAAAAGTATTACGATTCCTTTTTTTATGGGGATACAACGAATAGGTTTGGTGGCCAGGAATCTCATGGCGCTTAATACCCAAAAAGGCGTCATATTGTATGATGAAAATGGGATCGGGAAGTTACGCAGATACCTGCCGTCAGAATCTGTAAGTAATACGTTTAGGGATCATGAAGGCAATTTATGGTTTACAACTTTAGGAAATGGGGTATTCAGGCTGAATTCGGAAGGCGCCAAAACAGTAGTGTTTGAAGAAGAATACGGCCGAACCGAACCAGTTATGGCGTTACATGGATTTAATGACTCTATTTATGCAGGAACCAGTTTAAATAGCATTTATCGTTTTAAAGTAGGAAATGAAAAAGCTTATCTAAGGACTTTTAGCCGGAGGGTAGACCGGGAACTTTCTACAATCACCAGTATTAAAGTAGGGCCTGATAAAAATATTTATTATGGTACAGGCATGCTAATGATTCGTTCTGATCGTGGTGGAAATTTTTTAGATACTATTCAGGGAATGGCTGTGAAAGACTTTTTATTAACGAGCGATACCTTATATATTTCAAGTTCTGCAGGAATTACAAGGGTAAACACTAATGACTTTTCCAAACGTACCTGGCTATGGAATGGTCGTACTACATCACTTGCTCATTATAAGGGGATATTATACTTTGGAACGTTGCAGGGTATTTTTAAAATTTTACCCGACGGAACAATAAAAGACTTGACCATTGATATACCAATTCTTAAAACACGAATATCCACCATTGCTGTAGATGTTAGGGGTGTTGTTTGGGTAGGCACTTATAGTATGGGATTGTTTGCATTAAAGGATGATAAAATAATTCGTCATTATAATGTTGAAAATGGACTGTCCAGTTTAGTTTGTAAATCCATTTTTATATCAGACAGTGCCGTATGGTTGGGTACGGATAAAGGGTTAAACAGGATTGATTTGTTTGGTCAGACTTCCGAGATATTTCACATTTTCAGATCAGATGGATTGGTTTCAGATGTTATAAATCGGGTATGGATACATAATACAACAGCTTATGTGGCAACTCCTGCCGGTCTCTCCTTTTTTGACATTAAAAGAATAGGGGATAATTCTTCCTGTAGGCTTCGTTGGTCTAGTGTTAGCAGTAATGGGATGAATTATGAATTTAACCAGGTCCAGATACCAACGCTCCCCAATAACATTTCTAATCTTCGCTTTGATTATATAGGTATTTCATATCGTTCGAATGGAGATATTACTTACAGATACCGATTGATTGGACTCGATAGTAACTGGAATTATACCCGCGAGACATACATGAACTATCCTTCCTTGCCACCTGGCCAATATACGTTTCAGGTTATTGCTAAAAATAAGTATGGAGTTTCAAGTGAAGTTTTAGAATGGTCTTTTGAAGTTGCAAAAAAATGGTGGCAGTTTACATGGGTAATTATATTGGAGGTGTTTTTGGTTTTGGCTTTAATCGGAACAATTTTCATTCTCTACAACAACCACCTCCAAAAAAAATCGGCCGAAAAGAACCGTATCAACCAAC
>CAZKSY010000003.1:0-131700 GCA_964555605.1 uncultured Chitinophagaceae bacterium
GTGACAGTCAACGGTTTTCAAGACCGCCGCATTCGACCGCTCTGCCATCTCTCCGCGGCAAAAGTAAGATTGGAACTAATTAAAACAAAATCATTTATGCAGTTTTTAAAAGAAAATGACCAAAACTTTTTCACTTCCCGGTCATTTTACGGGCTTCGTGATTAATATCACTGAAAACGAAAGCCTTAAGTGCCAGTTTTGTGTCAAATTACGCTACAATGGAAATAATAGGATATATAGCTTCGCTGGTGATCGGCATTTCACTCGGATTGATTGGCGGAGGTGGTTCCATACTCACCGTTCCCGTGCTGGTGTATCTTTTTGGCGTGGATCCGGTACTGGCTACCGCTTATTCGCTGTTTATTGTTGGCTCTACTTCACTTGTTGGGACTTTTCCTAAATACAAACAAGGAGAGGTGAACCTGAAAACAGCACTCATATTCGGTATTCCATCCATCGCTGCGGTTTATGCCACCCGCGCTTTTATTGTTCCGGCCATTCCGGCTGAAATGGGACATATAGGTGGTTTGGCTATTACCAAGAGCCTGCTGATGATGCTGCTCTTTGCTGTGTTAATGGTGTTTGCCTCCGTTTCAATGATACGAACGCCCAAAAATCCGATGGAAACAGTTAACGAAGGCCCTCAGCAATTCAATTACCCCTTGATCCTGTTGGAAGGTGCTATTGTGGGTACACTTACCGGACTGGTAGGCGCCGGCGGTGGTTTTCTCATCATCCCAGCCCTGGTGCTCCTGAGTAAACTTCCCATGAAGCAGGCGATCGGAACTTCCTTATTGATCATTGCCGCTAAATCACTCATCGGTTTTACAGGAGATTTGGGCAAACAACAAATGGACTGGAACTTACTACTATCAGTAACCGCATTAGCCATTATTGGTATTTTTGTAGGGAACGCTTTCAGCAAAAAAGTAAGCCCGGCCAGTTTGAAAAAAGGCTTTGGCTGGTTCGTACTGGTCATGGGAATTTACATTATTGTGAAGGAGGTATTCTTTCCCGGAGGCGGTGGTCATTGACCATTTGTGAAGGAATTGAAAAAATATTCCATTGGTGATAACAGTCACGAAAACTGTTTACCCGGTTCTTCAAATTTGCACTTATAAAACATAACCATATGATCGTTGAACAAATTTACACCGGATGTTTGGCCCAGGGTGCCTATTATATCGAAAGCGAAGGCGAAGCATTAGTGATCGACCCTTTACGTGAGGTGGAACCCTATATTCAAAAAGCCCAGCGGAATAAGGCACAAATCAAATATGTGCTGGAAACGCATTTTCATGCCGACTTTGTTTCAGGACACCTGGACCTGAGCAAGAAGACCGGCGCTAAAATTGTTTACGGACCGAATGCCGCGCCCGCATTTGAAGCATATGTAGCAAAAGATGGCGAAGAATTATCTCTGGGAAAAATCAAGATCCGTGTGATCCATACACCGGGTCATACCATGGAAAGTACCTGTTATTTACTCATCGATGAGAACGGTAAAGAAACCGGTTTATTCAGTGGCGATACCTTGTTCATCGGAGACGTTGGTCGTCCGGACCTCGCACAAAAGGTAGTGGCCGAATTAACACAGGAAAAACTGGCCGCACACTTATATGATTCTTTACGCACCAAGATCATGCCACTGGCTGATGACATTATCGTTTATCCGGCGCACGGTGCCGGTAGTGCCTGCGGAAAGAATATGAGTAAGGAAACTACAGATACCCTGGGCAATCAGAAAAGAACGAACTATGCATTGCGTCAGGATATGACGAAAGAAGAGTTTATTAATGAAGTATTGACCGGACTGGTGGCTCCTCCGTCTTATTTCCCGCTGAATGTTATGATGAATATTCAGGGATACGATAGTATTGACAAAGTACTGGAAAGAGGTCAGCATGCTTTATCTCCTGAAGCATTCGAAGCCGCCGCAAATGAAACGGGTGCGTTGGTTTTAGACACCAGGGATCCTCAAACATTCGCCAAAGGATTTGTTCCCAATTCAATTAACATAGGCATCGAAGGAAATTTTGCCCCCTGGGTTGGAACCATGATACCAGATATCAAACAGGAAATACTTTTGGTAACAGAAGATGGTAAAGAAGAAGAAGTAATCACCCGTTTGGCCCGTGTGGGATATGATTTTACTATCGGTTATTTGAAAGGAGGTTTTGAATCGTGGAAAAATGCCGGAAAGGAAGTGGACAGTATTGAAAGTATTTCCTCCGATGAACTGGCAGACAGGATGAAGAAGGAGACCATACATATTCTGGATGTTCGTAAGAATAGTGAATATTTGAGCGAGCATTTGCTTGAAGCAGAGAATGCTCCCCTGGATTTCATCAACGACAGTATGTTGAAAATTGATAAGAACAAAACCTATTACGTGCATTGTGCCGGTGGATACCGTTCCATGATCTTTAATTCAACCCTGCGCGCCCGTGGCTATCATAATCTGATTGATGTGAAAGGCGGCTTCAAGGAATTGAAGGAAAGTGGAAACTTTAAGATCAGTGATTACGTTTGTCCGAGCACCTTACTTTAATGATTCAGAGGAGCCGGAAACCGGCTCCTTTTAAATTTATTACCCATGCAAAATTTAAAAGAATTAGTAAATCAACCCGGCGCTACCATCATTGATGTACGCAGCCCGATGGAATTTGAAAGTGCTCATGTGAATGGCGCGATCAATATCCCTCTTGAATATGTGAGTGGATCAATAGATAAGTTTAAAGAGTTTTCTAAACCGCTGATCGTTTATTGCAGGAGTGGAAACAGAAGTGGATTAGCCGTTCATATTTTAAAAGCCAGCGGTGTTTCAGATGCGTACAATGGTGGTGGATTAGACGACATGCAAAACCTTTTAAATTAATATCATGTTTGGATTTATAAAGAAATTTTTCGGACCTCCCGTAGATTTTAAAAAACTACTGGAGGCGGGAGCAATAATAATTGATGTTCGTACGCCCGGAGAATTTAATTCAGGTTCTGTAAAAGGAGCGAAGAATATACCGGTGGATCAGATCAAGTCAAAAACAGCAGAACTGCAGAAAAAAGGCAAACCGGTAATTCTGGTATGCAGGAGTGGTGCGCGTGCCGGTATGGCAAAGAACATTCTTAAAGCTGCAGGTATAGAGGCTTATAACGGTGGAAGCTGGAATGGTTTTCAACTTAAAATCTCATGATCATGAAATCATTGTTGCAAGGTTGGCATTTTATGCGCATTCTGCGTGTTTTATTAGGGGTAATTATCGTAGTGCAAGGTGTTACGGCAAAAGATATGTCATTCATCCTTATCGGTGCCCTACTGGCTGCCATGGGGGTGTTTAATATCGGATGCGGCCCCGCGGGCTGCGGCGTAACTTATAAGAATAATACAAAATCCAATAACAGTGCGGTTGAGTTTGAGGAAGTGACAAAATAAAGGAGGTGGTTATGGCTTCCGTTCAGGATTCAAAGAGCGATAAAATAGTCATTTGGTTCAGCCGGGCACTCCGCTGGATCCTAGGTTCCTTTTTTATAGGCGCAGGCATTATTTATTATGATAAAGGGGCCTGGCCAGCCATATTATTTGGTACACTCATTTTTGTTACGGCCTTTTTCCGTCCTAAAAGATGTTTGGAAGAAGGTTGTGAAATAGACCCCCATCGTTCTGCCAGATAAAAATTATATTCATGTATAATTTCAATCAAACAACTTTCATGCGCATGCGGTTTCTGCTTCTGATCGTATGGATCTACCTGTTTGCTGCCTGCAATCCTGCTACTAATACAGGAAATGCAGTGGTGAAAAGCACCGACAGCACCTGGATCGCTCCCAGCTTATTTCTGGAACAGGAACCCATGGGAGCGGAACGTGAGCTGCTCATTTATGGAGAAGACCTTATTGCCAATACATCGAAATATCTGGGACCAAAAGGTTCGGTTGCCGCACTTACCAATGGAATGAATTGTCAGAACTGCCATTTGGCGGCCGGAACACAACCCTGGGGGAATAATTTTGGAGCCGTATACGCCACCTATCCCAAATTCAGGGAACGTAGCGGGAAAATTGAAACGATCTTTAAGAGAGTTAACGACTGTATGGAACGCAGCCTCAATGGCAAGCCACTGGATAGTAATAGTCATGAATTCAAAGCCATGTATGCCTATATCAAATGGTTGGGTAAAAATGTGGCCAAGGGGAAAAAGCCTTATGGCTCCGGAATTGAAAAGATCCCTTTCCTTAAAAGAGCGGCCGATCCCTTGAATGGGAAACAGGTGTATATAAGTAAATGCCAGATTTGTCACGGTTCCGACGGACAAGGGCAATTACTGGAAGATGCTACCGCTTACGTATATCCGCCTTTATGGGGAGAACACAGTTATAATAATGGTGCAGGATTGTTCCGAATCAGTTTGTTAGCGGGTTATGTTCGTAACAATATGCCCTTTAATCAAAGTTCACATCAAAATCCTGCGCTTACTCTCGATGAAGCCTGGGATGTAGCCGCATTTGTGAACAGTCAGCCCCGTCCCGATATGGACAAATCAAATGACTGGCCCGACATTTCAAAAAAGCCATTCGACCATCCTTTTGGACCTTATGCCGATGGCTTCTCGGAGCAGCAGCATAAATATGGCCCATATCAACCCATTTTGGGGGCAATAAAGAAATAAATTACCACCACAATCTTAATATGTCTTGATCCCGCAATCAAACATAAAGACAGGACTGCACGAAAACTGGAAACAGTTTTCGTTATTAGTAGCGATCAATGGATTTGTTGGTGCCATGATCGGCTTGGAAAGAGCGGTGCTTTCTGATCTTGGTTCTGAAATTTTTCAACTGAATGCCTATAGTATTGTATTGAGCTTTGTGGCGGCATTTGGTTTAACAAAAGCGCTCTCCAATCTTCTCGTCACCAAACTCCTCCAAAAATACAGCCGTAAACAAATACTCGTAACGGGTTGGATTTTCGCTTTACCCGTTCCTTTATTATTACTTTTTGCGCAAAGCTGGTATTGGGTGATTGCTGCAAATATTTTTTTGGGCATCAACCAGGGATTGAGTTGGTCGGCTACCGTTATCATGAAAATTGATCTGGTGGGTCCTTCCCGGCGCGGTTTGGCTATGGGTATAAATGAGTTTGCCGGTTATGTGGCGGTAGGATTAGCGTCTTATCTGGGAACCCATATTGCCATTCAATACGGATTGGTCTTTTATCCTTTTCTTCCTTCGATCTTTTTTGCCCTTTCGGGACTTTTATTAAGCCATTTTTTTATTCGGGATACAGCCCCATTTGTTTCGCAGGAAGCAACCCTTTCAAAGCAACCCATTTTCAAAGATCTTTGGAAACAAATGGCTTGGAAACATCAGAATCTGGGGTCGGTAAGCATCAACGGTTTTTTAAATAATCTGAATGATGCGGTGATTTGGGGATTAGGCCCGTTATTGCTCTCCCAAAAAGGCTTAACTCTTGGTCAAATCGGCCTGGTAGCGGCGATTTATCCTATCACCTGGGGTGTAACCCAACTGTTTACCGGAAGCCTGGGCGATCATCTTTGCAAAAAGCAATTGATCAGTTCGGGCATGGGCTTACAGGCCTTGGGACTTATTACTATGGCGCTTACCGGTGCATTTTACCTGCTGATACTTTCAGCATTTTTAGTTGGCATCGGTACCGCCCTGGTTTATCCGAATTTTTTAACCACCGTGGCTGAAAATACACATCCAACGCAAAGAGCAGAAGGCCTGAGTATATTTCGTTTCTGGCGAGATTTGGGTTATGTAGCCGGTGCTTTACTCGCAGGTATACTGGCCGATCAGTTAGGATTGTTCTTAACTTTTATTATTGTGGGTGTTATTACGTTGCTTGGTGGTTTGATGGCAGAAAGGAGAATGTGCTGTACCTTAAAAAAAGTTTGGGGAGCCCCCTCTTGCGTAGAAATGTATTAAATAAAAAACCGGCCGAAGCCGGTTCCCATTTATTCTTTTTCTTTCACTACCAGAAGTTCTTCTTCAATCACCTGCTTAAATACTTTTTTGGGTAAGGCGCCGGGCTGCATCATCGGTCTGCCTTCCATAGGAATGAATAGAAAGGTAGGGATACTCTGGATACCGAAAACACCGGAAAGCTCCAGTTCTTTTTCTGTATCAACTTTGTAAATGATGATCTCTTTTTCAAAATCTTCACTTAATTCCTCCAGTACCGGAGCTACCATTTTGCAGGGACCACACCAATCAGCATAGAAATCAATAATGGCAGGTTTGGTGCCCTTGTATTTCCATTCTTTCTCGGTGGTATAGTCAAAAATAGTGTCTTTGAATTCCTGTGTGGTTAAATGTACTACTGCCATAATTATTTCATTTATGCTGTAAAAATAGGTTACTATCTGTATTTCCATTGTGATGCTAGTCACCAAGAAAAAAGGCCCCGGTAACCGGGGCCTTCGTATAGCAAACCATCGTTTTAGAGCTCAGTATTCTGTTGCCGGAATTGGGTCTTCTTGAGATCGGTCGTTTTCAGCGCATTAAATCCGCCCAGAATATTTACTATGTTATGATATCCTCTCGATTTCAGAATGGAACTGGTGATCACCGAACGGAAACCACCCGCGCAATGTAAGTAGTATTTTTTGTGGCTATCCAATGCAGCCATATTACTATTTATGAAATCAAGTGGAAAATTTTCGGCTCCCTCAATATGTTCTGTGTCATACTCACTCTTTCTTCTTACATCCAGCAAATTAATTGACGGATCCTTTTTGTAAAGCTCTGCAAAAGCAGGCGCATCGATCTCCTCCAGAGAATCTGTCTCCAAACCAGCTTCAGCCCAGGAGGCTACACCGCCTGACAGAAAACCCAGGCTATTGTCATAGCCCACTCTCGACAACCGTATCACCGCTTCCTCTTCACGACCATATTCCGTAATCAATAAAATGGGTTGCTCCAGATCAGTGATCAGAGTTCCGGCCCAGGGAGCAAAATTATCATCGAGACCAATGAATATAGATCCCGGCAGATGCTTGGCGGCAAATTCTTCTTTCTTACGGGTATCAATAACCACTGCCTCCAGTGTTTCCCAAACCGTTTGAAATTCCCGGGGAGAAAGAGGTGTTGTACCTTTTTTCACGATTTCATCCACACTTAAAATTCCACCACGAAGATTCATTAAAACGTTGGAAGGGAAATATTGAGGGGGAGCCACCAGTCCGTCGGTCACCTCTTTAATAAACTCCTCTTTGGTCATATCCGCACGCAAGGCATAGTTAAATTGTTTCTGATGCCCCAGGGTATCAGTCGTTTCTTTACTCATACTTTTGCCACAGGCACTTCCGGCACCATGACCGGGATACACCATAATATCATCGGCCAGGGGCATGATCTTAGTGCGTAGCGAATCAAATAAATGACCGGCCAAAAATTCAGGGGTCACTTCTGCCTTCACTTTTTGTACCAGATCGGGGCGGCCCACATCACCAATAAACAAGGTGTCGCCGGTAAAAAGGGCTTTGTCTTTACCCTGTTCGTCAATCAACAAATAGGTAGTAGATTCCATCGTATGACCCGGTGTATGCAATACTTTTATGGAAATAGCACCTATTTTAAATATTTCTCCATCTGTTGCCACATAGGCTTCATAAGCGGGTGCCGCAGTTGGTCCAAACACAATGGTAGCACCGGTTTTGCGGGATAGATCAATATGACCGGAAACAAAGTCGGCATGAAAATGTGTTTCCAGAATATACTTTATTGTTGCCCCGTCTTTTGCGGCCCGATCCATATAGGGTTTGGTTTCCCGCAGCGGGTCAATGATCACTGCCTCGCCGTTACTTTCAATATAATAGGCGGCTTCTGCTAAACATCCTGTGTAAATCTGTTCAATTTTCATATTTCTAATACTTTTTGTTATGGTTGGAGAAAGGAAGTTTAAAAACGGTCTTTCAGAAGATGGATGCTACTAATGAGGAGAAACAAAACTGCGTTTTCGGGAGGGGTTAAAAAATGAGTCTACTCATTTGACAAATTGAGTAATATCAATCGGTTGTGTCTATTTTAAAATCACACGCCTGATTTTTAAAAAGGTCGTAACTTCCTTACTTACAATCACTCATTTATGAAGCCGCGTTTGCTATTTCTGATTTCCCTGCTTTTATGGAATGGTTTGGCCTGGAGTCAGCACAATGTATTATCCAAAAAGGAACGCAAACAAGGTTGGATATTGTTGTTTGATGGCAAAACAAGTAAAGGGTGGAAGGGGGCTTTTCTCGACAGTTTTCCTGTTAAAGGTTGGGAGATAATGGAAGGAACCTTGATGGTACAGCCTTCCGGCGGAGCCGAATCTACCAATGGAGGTGATATTGTTACCACCGCTTTATTCAGTGATTTTGAATTACTGGTAGACTTTAAACTAACCGAAGGGGCGAATAGCGGTATCAAATACTTTGTGGATCCGGCACAGCCCAAACCTGCTAATCCACGATCTGCACTGGGGCTTGAATTTCAGATTCTCGATGATGCACGACATCCGGATGCCAAAATGGGCCGAAATGGTAATCGAACATTGTCTTCGCTTTATGATCTTATTGCGGCGCCCTCAGGCAAAATAACACGCCCTATTGGCGAATGGAATACGGCCCGCATTCTTTCAAAAGGAACACATGTAGAACATTGGCTGAATGGCAGCAAGGTTCTTGAATACGAGAGAGGCAGTGATGCTTTCAGGGCATTAATCGAAATAAGCAAATACAAACCCATTCCCGGATTTGGATTGGTTAAGGAAGGACGAATCCTGTTACAGGATCATGGCGATAAAGTGTATTTCCGAAATATCAAACTCAGAAAATTATAAGTATGTTCCAACGCTTGCTTTTTGTAGGGTTATTAGCCATTTCCTTCTGGAGCTTTATAGTGCCCAAAGAAAGATGGCAACCGCTTTTTAATGGAAAAGATCTGACCGGGTGGATCCAACGCGGTGGGAAAGCATTATATGAGGTAAAAGATCATTGTATTGTTGGTACGGCTGTTCAGGGAACGCCCAATAGCTTTTTGTGTACCGAGAAGGATTATGACAATTTCATTCTTGAGTTGGAAGTTAAAGTAGATACGTTGATGAATTCCGGCATTCAGATACGCAGCCACAGCAAGCCGGAATATAAAAATGGAGTGGTGCACGGATATCAGATTGAGATCGATCCATCGGCACGCGCCTGGAGCGGTGGCTTTTATGAAGAACAGGGGAGAGGCTGGTTGCAGGACCTGAAGGATAATCCAACCGCACAAAAAGCTTTTCATAAATACGGCTGGAATACATACCGCATTGAGGCCATTGGAACTTCTTTTAAAACCTATGTGAACGGTGTTCCCTGTACCGATTATTCGGATGCTTTAACGGCTTCCGGCTTTATCGGCTTGCAAGTGCACAGTATTGGGAAGAAAGAAGAACTCGATCGTCATGCGATCGCCCCATTGCAGGTAATGTGGCGGAATATCAGAATTCAAAAAAAATAACCTTTAATTTCTACTTATATGAGTACTTCCCGACGTCAATTCATTCGCAATACCGCTTTAACGGCTGGTGGATTAGCCCTGGGTTCACAAGCTTTCACCGCAAGAAGTTATAATCGGATCATAGGAGCTAATGATCGTGTATTGGTTGGCGTGGTAGGTTTTTCCGATCGCTTCCGGCAATCGCTGTTACCCGCGTTTCTGCAACACAATAAAGAATTAAATTTTGATATCATTGCTGTTTCCGATCTATGGAAATTGCGTCGGGAAGAAGGTCAGGCTCATTTGAAAAACCTGATGGGGCATGATATACAGGCTTGTCTGAATAATGATCAATTGTACCAGAATAAGGAGGTTAATGCCGTGATCGTAAGTACAGCCGATTTCCAACACGCACTGCATTGTATTGAAGCCGTTCGGGCCGGACGTGATGCTTATGTGGAGAAGCCTTTTGCCGAAACCATGGAAGACAACCGGGCGGCTCTCAAAGCAGTAAAGGAAACCGGTAAGATCGTACAGGTAGGTTCCCAGCGCCGTAGCGGACGAAATTATAAAGCTGCTGCGCAGTTTATTCAGGAAGGAAAATTTGGGCCGATCACCATGGTCGAACTCACCTGGAATGTCAACCAACCCGGACGTTGGCGCCGGCCAGCTCTGGTGGCAAAACTTAAGGAAGAAGATACGGACTGGAAACGGTTTTTACTGAACCGCCCTTTTGAGAATTTCGATCCGCGGAAATATCTGGAGTACCGTTTGTTCTGGCCCTATTCATCAGGCATGCCCGGTCAATGGATGTGCCATCAAATCGATACGGTCCATTGGTTTACCGGGTTGAAGCACCCCCGTTCTGTGGTTGCTAACGGCGGAATCTATATGTGGAAGGATGGAAGAAAAAATTGGGATACCACTACAGCAGTTTTTGAATATGGTCCAGACAATGATGCTACTTCCGGTTTCCAGGTGATCTTCAGTTCCCGCATGCACAATGGGGATGAGAATCCTGCTGAGATCTATTATTCCAACGGAGGTGAACTCAATCTGAATACCAATAAGGTAAGTCCGCGGGGTGGGTTAACCGCAGGTGCAGCAAAGGCCATGAATATGCAAAGTAATTTACTACCTGAATTGAGTATTGAAGCGATGGCCGAAAAGGTAGTGGCTTCTGCTAATACCGGAGGAGATGTATTAACTTCATCGCATATGCGCAATTGGATGGAATGTGTCCGCGACCGGAAACAACCCAATGCTCCCGTGGAAGCAGGGTATATGCATTCCATTGCCAGCATCATGACCAATGCGGCAGTGCGCACCGGACAGAAAGCTTATTTCGATGAGAAAACGCAGGAGGTGAAAGTAGGCGGTAAAGTATTTAAATACTGATTTACTACATCCAGTCACTCAATTTTTTCAGATCGATATTGCCACCTGATAAAATTATACCGACTTTTTTGCCGGAGAATAGTTCCTTGTTCCGTAACAAAGCGGCGAGTGGAACTACACAACTTGGTTCTACCACGATCTTCATGCGCTCATAAACCAGTTTAAGCGCTGCTTTAATATCATTTTCGTCTGCCAGTAAAATATCTTTAACCTGTGATCGGATAATAGGAAGTGTTTTTTCGCCAAGTGTGGTCAGTAACCCATCGGCAATGGTATTAATAAAGGGCGCTTTTTCAATTTTACCCGAGCGAAAAGACAATATGGCATCAGCGGCACCTTCCGGTTCTCCTGCATAAACAGCAGCCCCGGGCGAAAAATAGCCGGCACTCAGCGAGGTTCCGCTTAGCAATCCACCACCACCCACTGGTGCCATCAGTATATCAAAAGTTCCATGGTCTTCGATCAGTTCTTTGGCGGCCGTGGCCTGCCCGGTAATAACCTCATAATTATCGTAGGGATGAATAAAAGTAGCACCGGTTTTTTCAATGATCTGTTGAACGGTCGCTTCTCTGGCAGCCTGATTCGGCGCACAGAAATGTACTTCCGCTCCATAACCCTGCACGGCATCTACTTTTACCCGGGGAGAATTTTCCGGCATAACGATATAGGCTTTGGTGCCTACTTCACGGGCTGCAAAGGCAATTGCCTGCGCATGATTGCCGGAAGAATGGGTGCACAGTCCTTTTGCCCGTTCGACATCAGAAAGGGATAGGGTAGCGTTCATTCCCCCTCTTATTTTGAAAGCACCGATCTTCTGAAAATTTTCACATTTAAAATAGAGTGAAGCTCCTGCCAAACGGTTGATGGTTTTGCAGGTGAGCACAGGGGTTCGATGAATATAGGGACGTATACGATCGTGGGCCTGTACGATGGATTCCCGGGTAATGGATGCCATAGTGGTAAATTTGAAAACAATGTTACAGCAAACTTCTCTTCCATTTATCATTTAACTGATAGAAAATAGCAAGGCGGTTTAGTACCTTCGTTCAAATTCAACTGTCTGAAACATCTTCGGCCCATAAATCAATTTTTCTGGAAATACCGGTGGCGTCTGTTCCTGGGTATTTTGTTTATCGTTCTATCGAATTATTTCCGGATACTGGCTCCACAGTTGACCGGATATGTGATCGATTCAGTTCAGATGGCCTTGTTCAAGGAGAAGAATCCTGAGGCGGCGATCAAACTGGGCAAGAATATGGAGCGCAAGGCTGAACGGTATGATGTATTGATCGATCAAATGACGCAACAGGTCAAGGAATCAGATATCTCTTTTGGTAATCAGATTATATTATCAGGTATTACCCTGCTGGTGCTGGCCCTGTTGGGTGGATTTTTCATGTTCCTGATGCGGCAAACGATCATCGTCATGAGCCGGCATATTGAATATGACCAGAAGAATCAGGTATTTGCACATTATTTGAAACTGGATAGTAATTTCTTCAAAACACATAGTACCGGCGACCTCATGAACCGGATCTCGGAAGATGTGGGTCGTGTACGGATGTATACCGGTCCCGCCCTGATGTATTTTATCAATCTTGCCGCCACCATTGGTTTTAGTGTGTATTTCATGCTGTCGACCCAACGGGAACTTACCTTTTATGTATTGGCCCCCTTACCGTTTTTGGCGATCACGATCTATTATGTGAATAATATCATCGACCGTAAAAGCGAGCGCATCCAGGCCTTGTTATCAGACCTTACCACCAATGCACAGGAATCCTATTCCGGTATCCGGGTGATAAAGTCCTTTGTACAGGAAAAAGCCATGCGGTTTTTCTTCAACAGGAATAGTGAATCCTACCGTGAAAATGCGATCGGCCTGGCACGTGTGGAAGCCATTTATTTTCCTTCCATGGCCCTCATGATCGGATTAAGCACCCTGCTAACCATTATGATCGGTGGTATTTATGCCATTAAAGAGCAGAACGGCGTAACTGTGGGTACCATCACCGAATTCGTGATGTATGTAAATATGCTTACGTTTCCGGTAAGTGCTATTGGCTGGACGGCCAGTATGATTCAACGGGCTGCGGCTTCACAAAAAAGAATCAATGAGTTTCTCGATACCAAACCCGATATTGAAACACCTGTAAACGCCCTCAAAACATCTTTAAAGGGAGCCATTTCATTCAAAGACGTAAGTTTTGTTTATCCTAATACAGGGATCAAAGCGATAGCAGACTTTTCCCTGGACATTCAACCCGGACAGAAGATCGCTATTATAGGTCATACCGGAAGTGGCAAAACCACCCTGGCTCATTTGCTGCTGCGTTTATATGATCCACAACAGGGACAAATTTATATTGACGGACTTCCGCTCACCAGTCTTGATCTGCATGCATTACGTGAGCAGGTCAGTTATGTACCACAGGATGTTTTTTTGTTTAGTGATACCGTTGCCGGAAATATACGCTTTGGAAAACCCAATGCAAGTATAGAGGAGGTGATACAGAGTGCAAAAGCTGCCAGCATTTACAAAGAGATCATGGAATTTAAAGAGCAGTTTGATACAGTGGTGGGTGAGCGGGGTGTTACCTTGTCGGGAGGACAAAAGCAACGCATTTCCATAGCCCGGGCACTGATCAAGGAACCGCGTTTACTCGTATTTGATGACTGCCTGAGTGCGGTAGACAGCAAGACAGAAAAACAGATACTTAGTCATTTTAATGAATATTTGAAAGATAAAACAGCCCTAATTATCACCCATCGGATATTCTCCTTGTTGCATTTTGATAAGATCATTGTATTGGCAGAAGGTAAAATGGTTGAATCGGGCACCCACCGCGAGCTGCTCGCTATGAATGGCTATTACAGGGAGTTATACGACCAGCAACAGGCAGAAACCCAGGAATCGGCAAATTAAAGGGCTGAAGCCGCTCTCTAAACGCTATTTTTTGTGTTTCAGCCATTTAAGTATGCAAAAAAAACAAGGGAAATTTTGCTGATTCGAAAACAATATTATATTTGTAGCACATTTTTTAACAAAGAATTGTAAACTGAAAAAACAATTAACGTGGCGTACGACAACAATGACAAAAGAATGGAGAGCGTTTACAGCAAACGTATCAGAGCCGGTAAGCGCAGAACCTATTTCTTTGATGTGAGGGCAACCCGTGGTAACGATTATTATATCACCATCACAGAAAGCCGGAAGAAGTTCAATGAGAATGGTTACGACAGACACAAGATCTTCCTTTACAAAGAGGACTTCAACAAATTCCTGAAAGCGCTGACCGAAGCAGTGGATTATGTTAAGACCGATTTGATGCCTGATTTTGATTTCGATGCGTTCAACCATGATCAACTTGAAGACGGTAGTGAAATGGGTGAAGGTGGGGAAATGCATGAGACTAACGATGCCCCTGTTGCTGAAGCTCCTGCCGAAGACAACAGTAGCAGTATAGCTCCGGCCTCCAGCGATGATGTAGATAAATGGTAAGATTAACTTCCGCATAAAAAAAACCTCCCCATCGGGAGGTTTTTTCATTTATTCCTATTGGTATAATACTTATCGGGCGATGGTTACCGCATTGGTTTTGATCACAGCTCCTTTAGAATCCAGCACAGATAACTGATAGACCCCTGGATGCAGATCAGCTACAGAGAGTGGTACCACCTGAACACCGTTACGGATCGCGGTGAGCTTTTGTTTTACGATCTGACCACTGATATTCCGAAGGATAATGGTATAGGTATCCGATTTATCGGTACGCAATTCGGCTTGCAGAACAGAACTGGCCGGATTGGGATATATCGTAAGCAGAAATGGATCATTACGTTTCAGTAACAGTATACGGGAATATTCCATACTGCCATCCTGATTATGTGTAGCCAGACGATAGTAGTTGGCGCCTGCCAATGGCAATGCATCGGTAAAACCACCTTTGCCGAGCTGCATAGAAGAGGCAACAGCAATTTTCTGGAACGAAACACCATCGGCACTTCTTTCGATATCTACCTGACGCACATCTGCTACAAAATCGGTGAACCACTGAAGTTGGTTTACCTTTTTCTGAACAGATCCGGTAAAATCATGCAATCCAATCGGCAACGATGCGCCGGTAAAATTGAGTGTGAAACTGGCTTTGGTGTTTTCGATACCATCTACCATGATCAGATAGGTTGTATTCGCGGCAAGACCGGTAATATCGGAAATAGCTCCATTAGCATTAAAATTCCTGTAGGCTATGGGAGTAGGATAGGCTCCGGGGGCTGGACAGGAATTCACCTGGTATACCGATAATTCCACTCCAATAGTGGGATAGCCATATGGAGTGGCACAGGTTGTAGGCGTACTCGGTGAAAGCGTGTAATTCGTTACGGAAAGAGACAGAATACCTCCGGCATTATTGGTTTTAAAGGCATAAAAAGCGTTATTGGTTATTCCGACTCCGGTACCGCCTGTATTCACTTTTGTGTAGGGCGGATCAGTAAATTTATTACTGGTGGCATGGGTAAGGTCGAACGTAATGGCTGTATTGCGGGGGGTATTGGTGCTGGGGAAGGTACCCGGGCATTCATCTCTTGACTCAGTGGTAGTGGCGAGCGGCGTCATTTCTCCCGAAGCCAGTCCACAGGACCCATAGGAATTTCCCTGGGGAGTAATCGCATACAGAGAACCGATATACGCAGAATAATCAGGTGATACACGTTTTACAGAATTGACTACCGCAAAGTTCATAAGCTTACCCGGATTGAGCTGTCCGGCTGAAACGCCTTCATAGGAGTCGTTGATATGCGCCAGATTCAGGGCATGTCCCAATTCATGAAGAATTACCGTTTCCAGATCGATCTCCGCGAAATTATTTGCCATAGGAGGGCAGGGGCCGAGAGAAAAGGCTGTAGTACCGGTTGAAACAGGTTCGTTACGCACGATGATATCAAATTCTGTCCGCTGTACTTGATTGGTCAGAATGGGTAAGCACATACTGGCTCTGGAATAGCACACAGCTAATACACCACTGGGCATGGGTGTAACCCCAGCACCTGCGTTAGAGTTATCATAAACAACTATATTAACTCCATCTGCAGCGACAACCTGCGAAGTGGTGCTGGCTCCTTCCGTAAAGCGCAATCCACTCACTTCCCGCCAGGTAGACACAGCTCTTTCGAAAATAGCTTTGTTCACAGCAGAAGTAAAATCTTTTCCGCCGCCCGCAGTACTGCTGGAGTATTGATAGGTATAGCCGCCACTACCGTTATCGTTCATTAAATTAAATTCTTTGGTAATGGTGTTGGTACCATCTGTGAGTGATCCGGAAAGAATGGCATAGGTAACCGTGAGTGTTCCGGCGGCTGTTTGTACAACACCTGCCGCATCACGAACCTGTAAGGAGCCGGTACCGGCCCTGCTGGGAACCCGAACCTGAATTTGCGCATCGGCCCAGGAAACAATAAGTGGATCGTTATAAGCAACCACAAACATGTTTCCGCCGCTACCATCATTCGCATCATCAAATAATACTGCTGCGGAGCCACTGCCCGTACCGAAACCGGAACCTGTTATGGTAAGCAGGTTATTGGCAACATCTATAGTTGCTCCTCCATTAACCGTTGCAGGAGAGAAGCCCGTAATGTTTGGTGCATTGGGTTGATTGGGCGCTTGCTTAAAAGAACTGATATTGAAATCTGCTTTAACATTTTCGTACGCGCGACCAATTTTCTGCGATAACTCAGTATAAAGCTGTGTTGTTACATCGGCATACCGAACAAAGGGTGCCGCTGCAGTATTACTGGCCAAATCGTATTTGAAAAAACCCTGAGCGCTGCTGTAAACATCCCATAAAACATCGTTGGTAAGGGGGGAGCGGATGGCCCATTTATTGGGGAAGCACATAAACGTTCCGATATCATTTTTTTGAAGAGACAGCAGGTCGCTGACCTCGAGGGTTTCGGTTCCAACTGAACCACCTTGTGTGATTACTTCTATGGTTCTGGAACTTACCCGACCTTTAAACACTTTATAGATCTCAACCTGATTGCTGGTGAAGATCATTTGATTGCCTGGTCCCCAAAAGGAATGTTGAGAAATTACTTTTCCTTCCACGATCAAGGAGGCGTGGGAAAGTTTCTCATTTAGTTCAACCTTATATAAACTTTGAGCGGAGAGAACCAGTTGAGAAAGGGAAAAAAGGAAAGATAGCAAAAGCAGCCGATGGCATCTTTTCATAGTAATTGCATTTAGCTATGAAAATAAGCATAAAATCTATAATTTAAATAGACTGCCAGATTTTAATATTCATACAGGGTTCAACCTATTTTTCCTCTTGTTTCACCCGGTTGCGCGCAAATCTCGGGTACTCACCGCTTTCTTTATTCTTAATTTTTTATTTCTGCCTTCTCCGGGTTGCACCCGGAGTTACTACTATTCAAGCCTTCAGGGTTTGCTATTAATTGAAAGGCAGGTTATATCAATCGACCGACTTGCTTACTACTTATTTCTCCGGGTTGCACCCGGAGTTACTACTATTCAACCCCTTCAGGGTTGGCTATTAATTGAAAGGCAGGTAATATCAATCGACCGACTTGCTTACTACTTATATCTCCGGGTTGCACCCGGAGTTACTACTATTCAACCCCTTCGGGGTTGGCTAATACTTGAAAGGCAGGTTATATCAATCGACTTATTACTTAAAACTTATGACTTATGACCTATTTCCGCCAGCCCGCCGAATCCACCGGCATCACATCCAAAGACTTACTCCTCAAAACGGGCATGGGGGCATTTTTAGATTTATCCGGAGCAATAACAGCCATACCATCGCGTGGAGAAATATAAATATTGCCTCGTTCTCCTTGCGCCACAGGTATTAAACCCTGATTTAGAAGTAATTGCTGGGTCGGATCCTGATTCCTGAGACGCTTCAGCATTGCTAATGTGGAATCCGTATTACGGGGAGGAGTAAATTGATGACGCGGCTTTAGCGGCATTACAAAAGCGCCACTATTCTGTGCAACAGCCAGAACAGGGATGGAAACAAGCAGTAACAGCCACAGCTTTTTCATGGTTTTTTCTGTTAGATGCAAAACCTAAAAGCATTACATATCAGCGACGCATTTTTTTGAAGGCATTGATCAATCCATTTGTGGAACCATCATGGGTAGTTACCATTTTATCATCAGTAATCTCCGGCAAAATCTTATTAGCCAATTGCTTACCTAATTCAACTCCCCATTGATCAAAGCTGAAAACATTCCACAACACGCCTTGCACAAATATCTTGTGTTCATAGTAGGCAATCAGTTGACCCAGGGTAAATGGGGTGATGGATTTAACCAAAATGCTATTGGTAGGCCGATTGCCTTCAAAGACCTTGAATGGCACCAGGGCTTCATAGGTAGCAGGTGCTTTACCTGCCTTTTCAAACTCCGCGATTACTTCCTCTCTGGTTTTCCCATTCATCAACGCTTCTGTTTGTGCAAAAAAGTTCGACAACAGCTTAAGGTGGTGATCACCGATAGGGTTATGACTAATTGCCGGAGCGATGAAATCGCAGGGGATAAGTGGCGTTCCCTGATGAATCAATTGATAGAAAGCGTGCTGACCATTGGTTCCGGGTTCTCCCCAAATGATCGGGCCCGTTGAGTAAGCCACCCGGTTCCCATTACGATCGATTGTTTTTCCGTTGCTCTCCATATTTCCCTGCTGGAAATAGGCGGCAAATCTATGGAGGTATTGATCATAGGGGAGAATGGCCTCTGATTGTGCCCCAAAGAAATTCGTATACCATAGTCCGATCAACGCCATTAAAACCGGTATGTTTTCCCCAAATGATTTCCCGCGGAAATGGTTATCGGCTTCATGGGCTCCACGCAACAATTGTTCAAAATTGTCGTACCCGATAGTTAAGGCAATAGACAAGCCGATCGCACTCCATAAGGAATAACGACCACCTACCCAATCCCAGAATTCGAACATATTGGCTTTGTCGATCCCAAATGCCACCACCTCCTTTTCATTGGTAGAGAGAGCCACAAAATGTTTGGCTATGGCTGATTCATTATTTGCAAAAGATAAAAACCATTGACGGGCAGTATGTGCGTTGGTCATGGTTTCCTGTGTGGTAAAAGTTTTAGAAGCGATCAGGAATAAAGTAACTTCCGGATCGAGCTTTTTCAGTGTTTCACTGATATGGGTGCCATCAACATTCGAAACAAAATAAGTTTGAATACCTTTTACCCAATACGGTTTCAATGCTTCCGTAACCATGAATGGCCCCAGATCACTTCCACCGATTCCAATATTCACTATGGTGGTCACCGGCTTCCCCGTATATCCCTTCCAGTTACCCTGATGCACTTTGGCACAGAATTCCTCCATCTGCCGCTGCACCGCTTCGACAGCAGGCATTACATTTTCTCCATCAGTGACTACCGGTTTGCCGGAAAAATTACGCAGGGCCGTATGTAAAACTGCTCTGTTCTCCGTTTTATTGATCTTATCGCCGTTAAACATCGCTTCAATAGCTTTATCTAACTGGCATTCAGTAGCTAATGCCAATAATTGTTGTTTCACTTCATCATTAATGGCATTCTTGGAATAGTCGAATAATATATCTCCGCTGGTTATGGAATATTTTTCGAACCGATCTGACTGATTCTTAAATAAGTCTGCAATTTTTTGATCCTTCATTTTAGAAGAAAGCGAAGACAACTGTTTCCATGCCGTTGTTTGATCTGGGGAAATTACTGGTAACATAACTTGAATAATAATGCGCAATTTACTAAATCGGATCTGCAAAATCTACGATAAACTAAGTGGTTCCCCATAAATATAAAAATTAGGGGTGTCCAAAACTTTTAATTACAAGTGTTAGCTACTATTTTGTTTTCGAATCCTTCATCAGGCATTCATCCAAACCTTCTAAACCTGTATACTATGAAACCAGTTTCACTCCTCTGCATTTGTATTGTTTTACTTTCATTTTCCTCTTCGTATAGTAATAAACCTTTTGGTACCAGAAATGTTACCCTGAAAAGTTTTGAAGCTACTTCAGATGGCAACCAGTCTAAAATAGTATGGGACCTGGCAATGATGGAGAATGAAGTGACCTGTTTTCTTGAAAAAAGCACCGATGGGCATTCTTTTGCCGCTATTGCTGAATACAAAATCAAAAAAGGATTTGCGGGCAGTATGACTGCTCTGGATAAAAATCTTAATCTGGGTGTATATTATTATCGGCTTCGCATGGAGAAACAAGGCTATCTCCCGTTTGTTTCGGCTATTGTTTCAACAAAGATCAATCTGGTAAGTACCGAGGTAAACGATATGCAGATCAGTAATCCTTTCCATTCACAAATAAGTATTCAGGGAAATTTTAGTGGAAAACCATTGGTAATTGAAATCTGTGACTTTAGCGGCCGGTTGCGCCTGAAAGAAACTGTAGCACAAGCCATATCAGGCAAATCGATTCGTTTCGCTACCGGAAATCTGATGAAAGGCATGTATATCCTTCGTATCAAAGAAGGAGCCAACGGAGAAAACCTGATCCTCACCAAATGCATCGTGAAGCAGGATAACTAAATAAATTGTTCCTACTCTTTATATGCTTTAAGCAGGCACACCAAACGCATTCGGGAATGTTTCCGGGTGCGTTTATTTTATAGAACGGATCGCCTGAATGGTATGATCGACCATATCGGCACTGATATCGAGATGAAATACGAATCGTAATAAAGTGTTAGACATGGCTATGGTACGGATACCTTTTTCGCCCAGTAAAGAAACGATTTGAGGCGCTGTGTAGGGTGCCCCTACCTCCACTATGACGATATTGGTTTCAACGGGATATAATTCTCCACAAAAAGGTGATTGCTGCACCGCTGCTGCAACCGCTGCTGCATGTGCATGATCGGTACGTAATCTTTCAATATGATGTTGCAGGGCATAAACACCTGTGGCAGCCATAAAACCAGCCTGCCGTAATCCGCCACCCATGACCTTTCGTACACGCCGGGCCTTTCTTATAAAATCATTCCGTCCGATCAATATACTTCCCATGGGGCATCCCAATCCTTTATTTAAACAGATAGAGATCGAATCGAATAGCTGACCAAATTGGGACGGGTCTTGACCTTTAGCTACCAACGCATTGAATAAACGGGCGCCATCCAAATGCAAAGACATTCCATTCGATTGACAAACCTCCTTAATGGCAGCAATGTCTTCAATTTCATAACAACTACCCCCGCCACGGTTGGCCGTATTCTCCAATGAAACCAGGCGGGATACCGGCTTATGAATATCATCCGGATTGATGGCTGCGGCAACCTGCTCGGCCTTGATCTTTCCATACACGCCATCAATAAGCTTAACCTGGCAACCGGCATTATAAGCGATACCGGCCCCTTCATATAAATACACATGAGAGGTTTTCTCACAGATCACTTCATCGGCTGGCTGCGTGTGCACTTTGATACCGATCTGATTGGATTGGGTGCCACTGGTGCAATAAAGGGCGGCCTCCATACCAAACAAGGAAGCGGCCATCGATTCCAATTCATTCACCGTGGGGTCTTCACCAAAAACATCATCACCGGTACGTGCATAGCGCATGGCATCCAGCATTCCGGGTGTAGGTTGTGTAAACGTATCTGACCGAAGATCTACCAGCATAAATTATGATTTCATTGCGAAATTAAGGGCATTCCGTTTAAACCCTACGATCAAATTGAGGTCTATTTACAGGAACGCACCGCTTTCCGGTTGGGAAATCGGGTTATGAATATGTTTTGATCCTTACCTCAACAAAAAACCCCGGCCTGCCGGGGTTTTGTACATCGAAGCAATGTTATCAATGTTGTTCAAAATCGAAGTTGGGGTTCTGCCTTGCCTGAAATGCCGCCTGATCGCCATAAGGGCCGAGATAGGTAGCAGAACCAAAGCCCAGAATTGGCCAGAATACAAAACTCAATAACACCAATCCTACAGTAAAACCTTCTTCCTTCCCAAAACTCTTAGAGATCATATTATAGGTCCAGATAAGAAATACGATATTGACAAGGGGAATGAAGAATAATAATAACCACCATCCTGGTTTGCCTGCAATTTTCAGCATGACATATAAATTGTAAATGGGAATCAAACAAGCCCATCCAGGCTGACCTGCTTTTTGGAACACTTTCCAAATGGAAGCAATAATAAATACGACAAATACCAAATAGAAAATCAGTAATCCGGTAGGAAATTCAGGAGATTCGTACATACGTGTTAGTTTTAGTGTAGTACAAAATATAGATTTTTTTTAAAATACCAAAGGGGGAGGGAGGAAGTTGTAAGTTTTGAGTTGTAAGTGGCAGGAGGGGTGCAGGGATAGAGCCATAAGTTAAAAGTTATAAGTTATAAGTAATAAGACTCATGCTTACGCCATAATACCTACTACTCAATTCTTATTACTTATTACTCAATACTTATTACTCAATACCTACCCCTCACGCATCAAATCGCCTGATGATTAAACGGCTGCACCACCATTTCACTCACCACCGCCGAACCGGGTTGCTGGCAGAGGAACCAGATCGTTTTACCCACTTCTTCCGCCAGGATCATTTTATCTCGTTGCACCCGGAGGTCAATGGTATCCCAAAAAGCACTGTCTACACCACCTAAAAACAGTTGGGTAATGCGTATATCCGTACGCTTTAATTCTTCACGCAGTGATTTCATCATGCCGTTCAAACCATACTTAGATGCCGCATAGGCAGCAGCGCCAGCCATGGGCGTTTTACCCAGCACCCCGGGTATTTGAATGATCAGCCCTTTTTTTACTTCTTTCATGGGCGGAAGAAATGTTTTCATTAGAAGAAAGGGCGCCACGAGGTTAATGGAAAGTGTTTTACTATAATCTTCCAGCGACAATTGTTCCAACGGTTTAATGATACCGATACCTGCAGCATTGATCAATATGTCCAGCGGTCCGGATGCATGGATGGTCTGTCCCATTTTACCGATACCGATAGCATCGTCCAGATCCAGCACAAAGCATCGTTCCTCCGGCACCCGGGCCAATTGAGCCGTATCCAGCAAACGCTCCCTGTTTCTTCCAGATAGAAATAAATGTGCACCCGAAGCCGCCAATTGGATGGCCGTTTGCCGGCCGATACTTCCGCTGGCACCAGTGATCAGAATACGTTTATCCTTAATTTTCTCCATGTTACTGCATGATTTGCTTCTCAACAATTAGGTGCTCCGGAATGTTTAGAAACCATGAATGAAATTAACCTGGTTTATCCACATCAGTTGTTTGACCCTTCACCCATTTTACAAAAGGGTCGGCAAGTGGTAATGGTAGAGGAAAACCTATTTTTTAATCAATATCCTTTTCATCAAAGTAAACTGATCCTGCACAGGGCCAGCATGAAATGTTATCAGGCTTCATTAGAATCGAAAGGATATAAGGTGATTTATATTGAAGCCTCCGATGAACGTACGCAAACCGGGAATTTGATGACCTGGTTCAAGCAAACAGGCATTACCTGTATTCACTATTGTGATACAGTGGATTACTTACTGGAACGTCGTTTAAACCGGTTTGCACAGTTACATGGCATTCAATTGCATCGCGCCGAAAGCCCCAATTTTATATGCGATTCAATAATTCTGGATCAGTTCTTTTCTAACAGGAAACGCTATTTTCTTCAGGATTTTTACATAGCCGAACGCAAACGCAACAACTGGCTGATGGAGGCTGGTCAGCCAATAGGCGGCATCTGGAGCTATGATACAGAAAACAGAAAAAAACTTCCGCGACAGATCCATCTGCCTGATGTAAAAAAATATGCATCCAATTCCTGGATTAATGAAGCCCGACAATATGTAGTTTCCCGGTTTCCGGAGAATCCCGGAAACGTTACTGATTTTACATTCCCGATAGATAAAGCCGGGGCAGCCCAACAATTGCAGGATTTTCTGGCAGAAAGATTTCACCAATTCGGATTGTATCAGGATGCCATTAAATCAGATAATTCCTTTCTGTTTCATTCGCATATTTCAGCAGCCTTGAATATCGGATTGCTCGATCCGCGCGAAGTGGTAGAGCAAGCTATTCAGTATGGCGCACAACACGACATTCCGATCAATGCAGTAGAAGGTTTCATTCGCCAGATCATGGGTTGGCGGGAATATATCCGCGCCGTATATGTTCGGGAAGGGGCAAAAGAACGTACCCGTAATTTCTGGGGATTCTCCAACAAAATGCCAGCGTCCTTCTGGAATGGAACGACGGGGATTGATCCGATTGATGATGTAATCCGGAAATTAGATCAAACGGGGTATTCCAATCATATTGAGCGACTCATGGTATTAGGTAATTTTATGTGTCTGTGCGAAATTGCTCCTGATGAGGTCTACAAATGGTTCATGACGTTTTATATCGACTCCTATGACTGGGTTATGGTGCCTAACGTTTATGGCATGAGTCAGTATGCCGACGGTGGTATAATGAGTACAAAACCCTATATCAGTGGATCGAATTATATCTTGAAGATGAGTGATTATAAAAAGGGAGCATGGTGTACGATCTGGGATGCCTTATTCTGGCGTTTCATGATCGTTCACCGCGATTTTTTCAGTAAGAATCCCCGCCTGTCAATGCTACTTAAAAACGTGGACAATATGCCCGCAGAAAAAAGACAGCAGTATCTCGAAACTGCAGAAAATTTCTTAGCCCAACTCCATCATTAATCATAATCGGTCAGCCCCTCTACCAGTGAATTATAATTAACCAATAATTCTTCGCCCGCTTTAATATCGCGGAGGGCTTCATATTGTTCCCCATCGTTCACGCTTTTTACATTGGGCGTAGAAGAATGATTCAGGTAATTGACCATATCCATTACTTTAAACCCGTAATCAGGAACATAGTAATGGTTGTCATCAAACAAACAATAGGTTTCCACCAAATTGCGGCTGTGTTCCGGAAGTGCCTCCACATCTGTGATCGAAAGGGTGACCCAGTTCCCAACACCTTTGGAGAATATGTTTCGACAACCCTGTGGAATGTCGCAAAGGGCAAATACACCAATTCCATGAATGGTGGAAGGTTTTAACGTAATAAACGTTTCCTCCCGCAGTTCGGCTAATAATTCCTCTTTGGTCATAACCCCGTAAATATAGAGTAATTTAAAATCAACCCCTCTGCCCGTTCAAATAAATTGAGCAGATTATATATTGGCAATTCGTAATTTGCCGCACCATAACGAACGACATGAAAGCGCTCCGATTATTGCCCATTGTTTTCCTTCTTTTTAATAGCAGCCTGTTAACAGCACAAAAGATCAATAGTGGTTACCGAATTCAAATCACCCAGGCTACCGACCCCATAAAAATTGATGGCATCATGAATGAAAACAGCTGGATCAATGCCTCTGTTGCCAGCGATTTTTTCATGGTGTTACCAATGGATACCAGCAAAGCCAAGGTGCGAACAGAGGTGCGCATGACCTATGACAAAGACCATCTGTATATTATGGCCACCTGCTTTCATGCTCCAGGTCAGCGCTATATGGTAGAATCACTAAAGCGGGATTTTACCTTTGGCAAGAACGATAATTTTTTATTGTTCATGGATCCCTTCGACGACCTCACCAATGGATTCTCCTTTGGCGCGAATGCCGCAGGTGCCCAATGGGACGGCACTATGTATGATGGGGGTAAAGTAGATTTGAGTTGGGATAATAAATGGGCTTCAGTAGTAAAAAATTATGACGACAAATGGATTTGGGAAGCTTCCATTCCGTTCAAATCGATCCGGTATAAGAACGGCATTAAAGAGTGGGGGATCAATTTTAGCAGACTGGATATCATCAAGGCAGAAAAAAGCAGTTGGACACCGATACCCCGACAATTCCCTACCGCCTCATTAGCCTATACAGGCACATTGGTTTGGGATGCCCCTCCGCCGGCACCTGGCGCCAATATATCAGTGATCCCCTATGTGTTGGGCGGAACCAGTAAAAATTACCAGGCTAAAACGCCGACTGAATATAGAAAAGAAATCGGCGGTGATGCAAAGATCGCCGTAACCTCCTCGCTCAATCTGGACCTTACGGTAAATCCCGATTTTTCACAGGTGGAAGTAGACCGACAGGTGACCAACCTCGACCGTTTTGAATTATTCTTTCCGGAGCGCAGACAGTTCTTTCTGGAGAATGGCGACCATTTCAGCAATTTCGGGTATAGTGCCATTCGCCCGTTTTTCTCCCGGAGGATCGGATTGGAAGCGCCCATCCGTTTTGGCGCCAGGTTAAGTGGCAAATTGAATAAAGACTGGCGCATGGGATTGATGAACATGCAAACAGGTGCCGTTTCAGAAAAACAGTTACCAGCTCAGAATTTCACTGTAATGGCTTTACAGCGCAGGGTCTTTTCCCGATCCAATATCGGATTCCTGTTCGTAAATAAACAATCGCTCGATTATCATCCCCCGGATACGGCCAAGAATAAATACAGTTTATACGATAGAAACATCGGCATGGAATATAACCTGGCTTCTGCTGATAATAAATGGACAGGAAAATCAATTCTATTACGTTCGTTTAATCCGCAATCGAACGGCGATAGTTGGGTGCATGCGGCCAATATTTTATACTCCAGTAAAAAGTGGTCGGTAGGCTGGCAACATGAATATGTGGGAAAATCCTATACCGCTGAAGTGGGTTTTGTGCCCCGCAAAAATTATATCCGCATCAATCCACAATTGGGTTATTGGTTCTTCCCTAAAAAGGGGGCCATCGTTAACCACGGTCCAAAATTCAATTCTACGTTTTATTTCAATCCCCAATGGAAGCAAACAGATAATGAATCATTCATGGCATACAGTGTCAATTGGCGGAATCAAACCACTGCCATGCTCTGGATTGCGCATAATTATGTAAAGCTGTTACAACCTTTTGATCCCACCAATTCGGGAAAAGATACTGTAGCGAGGGGTACAGAACACCGTTGGAATGCCTTCGGTACTGAATTTGTTTCCAAACCACAGAATAGGTTTACGTTTGGCTTTTCAACGCGGTATGGCGGTTATTATCTCGACGGCACCCGTTTAAATATCAGTACCGATCTGGGTTACCGCTTTCAGCCTTATGTGAACATTGCCCTCAGCACCAGTTATAACGATATCAAAATGCCGCAACCCTGGGGCAGAACACAGTTCTGGCTGATCGGTCCCCGGATAGATCTAACGCTGACCAATACAGTATTTTTTACCACTTTCTTTCAATATAACGACCAGTTGAAAAACATGAACCTGAATACCCGCTTTCAATGGCGGTACCGGCCCGCTTCAGACCTGTTCATTGTGTATACAGATAATTATTATTCCAGCCCCTTCTCCATACGGAACAGGGCGGTGGTGTTGAAATTTACTTATTGGTGGAATATGTAACGAGGTTCATCTTTAAGAACAGCAGGTTTTAAGAAAACAGCAGGATCAATAATTGTGCTCCCACGATACGCAGGATCATAGCCAGCGGGTAAACAGTTGCGTAGGTGGCCGAAGGGATATCGTTTCCGGCTGTTTTCAAAGCGAAGGCCAGGGCAGGAGGATCGGTGGAAGCCCCTGCCAGCAAACCACAGGTTTCGAAATAGGTTTTGCGGAAATATTTATGCGCTACGATACCCACGATCAATAATGGCAGAATGGTAATTATCGCACCCATCAGCAACCAATACCAGCCCATGCCGCCCTCGAACGCATGTGCCAGATCCTTGCCGCTACTCAATCCAACGGAGGTCAGGAATAAGGCGATACCCAATTCACGCAGCATTAAATTGGCGCTATTCGTTGTGTAGTTTCCGAGATATACAATACCCCCAAAACGACTTAACAACAAGGCCACCAGTAAGGGACCGCCTGCTAAACCGATCTTAACCGGAATGGGAATATTGGGTATCTGAAAAGGAATAGAACCCACGATCACGCCGAGTACAATACCCATAAAGATCGGAGCGATATCGGGTACCTCAAGCCGCTTCACGGAATTGCCCAAGGCCGCTGAAATTTTATCCACTCCTTCTTTGGTGCCAACTACTTTAACGGTATCGCCTAACTGCAAAAACAGATCACCGTGGGGTACCAGTTCGATACCTGCGCGACTCAATCGAGTAAGGGTGAAATCGTGCTGATGCATTTCCGGCAGATCGCCCATACGACGGTGGGTCACTTCGTTCCGGGTAACAATGATATAGCGGGAGAGGAGTTCACTGCCGGGTTGCTCTTTCAGATTCATACTACTCTCGGCGCCTACCAATATCTTAAGTTGCTCCATTTCTTCACGAGGCGCCACCAGTAACAGTACATCCCCAACGGAAAGCAATACATCGGGGGTAGGTGTAATGATTCGGCCCTGATGATACATGCGCGACACTACAATGGGCTGTTTGGCCAGTTCAATCAGTTTGCGCAATGGTTTGCCATCCAATCGGGGGTTGTCGAGTTGTAAATGCAAACTCATTGGTTTCCCTGAACGCAACACATTTAATTTACGGTGAAGCTCCCGTTCCCAATCAAGATTAACCCGGAAGATCTTTTTTAGTAATAACATGGTGATGATGATACCAAACACACCAAAAGGATAGGCTACGGCATAAGCCAGGGTCATAAGCGAAGATTGTTGTGCCTGAATCCCTAAATCTTTCACGGCAGCCTGTGCAGCACCCAAACCGGGCGTGTTGGTAACGGCACCGCTCATCACACCGGTAACTACGGGTATGCTGTATCCTGAAGCATAAAAAAGAATGATCGTTATAACTATACCCGTAAGTACCACCATGGCAGCCAGCAGATTATTGGCCAGGGCATTTTTCTTCAGCGATGCAAAAAAACCAGGCCCAACCTGCAAACCGATCGAGTATACGAAAAGAATGAGACCAAAATCTTTTAAGAAATGTTCTGTTTCCTTATTAACGGTAAATCCCAGATAAGAGATCAGGATACCCATGAACAACACCCAGGTGATGCCCAACGAAATACCGCCAATTTTTATTCTGCCCAACCAGATGCCGGTAGCAATAACCAATCCGTAAATCACTACAGATTGTGCCACAGAAGCTTCTTTGAACAGACTGATAAACCAGTCCATACACGCAATTTAATTCAATATAACACTAATCACCTGAAAGCAAACCAATCGTTAATGGTGGTGCGGATGATGATGTTCGTCGCGCTCTGGTTGTAATCCCCAATGTTCCGGAGAACGCCACAGTGAACTGAGCAATAATTCGCGTATAAAAAAGAATTCCTTAGGTAATTTGTCGTACATACCGGAAAACAGTTCCTCATGCGATAATAATTCCTGCTTCCAGGGCTCCCGATCAATGGTCATGATATGACTGAATTCTTCCGGCGTAAAATCGGGCAAGCCGGTCCAATCCATATCTTCATAACGAGGCATCCAACCCACCGGACATTCCACGGCTGAAGCATTTCCTTTAATACGTTGCACGATCCACTTCAATACCCGTACATTTTCGCCAAAACCAGGCCAGAGGAATTTACCATTGGCATCTTTCCGGAACCAGTTCACCCCGAAAATACGCGGTGCATTCGGAAGATCACGACCATACTGGAGCCAGTGATTAACATAATCTCCGATATGATAGCCCATGAACGGTAACATGGCAAAGGGGTCACGGCGAACTTTACCGATTTCACCAAATGCGGCGGCGGTCATTTCACTACCCATGGTTGCGGCCAGATACACCCCGAAATTCCAGTTGAATGATTGATAAACCAATGGAATAGCGGTACTGCGACGGCCTCCAAAAATGAACCCTTCTACCTTAACACCAGCAGGGTCATCCCACTTTTCATCAATTACGGGATTCTGAATAGACGGTGCCGTGAAACGGGAGTTCGGGTGAGCGGCAGGTTTGCCACTGGCCGGATCCCAGGGTTTTCCATGCCAGTCGGTTAAACCCGCCGGGGCCTCCGGTGTCAATCCTTCCCACCATACATCGCCATCAGGAGTGAGGGCCACGTTGGTGAAAATGGTATTGCGACTGATGGTCTCCATTGCGTTGGGATTGGTTTTGTAATTGGTACCGGGAGCGACACCAAAGTATCCCGCTTCAGGATTGATGGCATGTAAGCCACCATCGGGTCCTTTATGGATCCAGGCGATATCATCGCCAATCGTTGACACTTTCCAGCCTTCAAATGATTCCGGTGGGATCATCATGGCAAAATTGGTTTTTCCACAGGCACTGGGGAAGGCGGCTGCCACATAGGTTTTTTCTCCGGCTGGAGATTTAACCCCCAGTAATAACATGTGTTCGGCAAGCCAACCTTCTTCACGTCCCATAACGGAGGCAATGCGAAGGGCAAAGCATTTTTTTCCCATCAGGGCATTACCACCATATCCGCTTCCATAAGAAATGATGAGCCGTTCTTCGGGGAAATGGGAAATATATTTTGTATCGGGATTGCAGGGCCAGGAAACATCTTTACGATCCATTTCCAATGGTGCGCCTACAGTATGTATACATTTTACATATTCATTTTTATGTAAATGGGGCAGAACGGATTCTCCCATTCGGGTCATAATACGCATATTAACGACCACATATTCTGAATCTGTCACCTGCACTCCATAACGGGAATAAGGAGAACCCAAGGGACCCATACAGAAGGGGATCACATAAAGCGTGCGACCTTTCATACAGCCATCCAGCAGCGCATTTAACTTCTTTTTCATTTGGTCGGGCGCCATCCAGTTATTGGTGGGTCCGGCATCTTCTTTTCTGCGACTGCAGATATAGGTGCGGTCTTCCACACGGGCAACATCGGAGGGATCACTGAAACAGGCATAACTATTCGGGCGCTTGGCGGGATTGAGGGGAATAAAGGTTCCCTTCTTCACCAAAAGCTTACAGATATTATCGTACTCCTCCTGTGAACCATCGCACCAATGAATGGCGGAGGCCTCAAATTGCGAAGCCAGTTGCTTTACCCAGTTCGTAAGGTCGTATTTTACCGGAGCGTTTTCATACGCTTCAAAGTTCAATTGCTGAATCATAAAACAAAATTGTGAACGTGAATTTATTAACTTTCGGCTTTCCGCCGGAGGATTTTTTCATACAGCAGGCAATCGTGAGAATGTAGCAGGTCAATCGTAAAAGGCTTAACAAAAATGCCTTATAAGTTTGGCAGATCAACTGAGTAAGATTAGGAAATGAGATGATTGTTGTTATATGGTACCATCGGTTTTAGCTACATTTAAATATTAATTGAATCGTTCATGTGCTATTATAACGGACAAAAACTCCGCTTCACTGAATTCCTCCGGTTAAAACAGATCGAAAAAGAGATCGTGGAATTGGAAGGACTTGATCGGGCTTTGATCAGCGGGTTCGATTATGGCAGTAGTTGGGTATTGAAACCCATTGAGGGGAAAGAAGATTTTATCATGACGCAAATGGAATGGGGTTTTATTCCTTCCTATATCCGTAGCCGTAACGAACTGGAGCATTTTCGTAAAGGCGGAATGAATCCGCGCACCCACAAATACGATCCCCCGATCATAACATTGAATGCCGTTGGGGAAGAGATACTGGAAAAGCCTACCTATAAAAAAGCCGCCCTTGAAAAACATTGCCTCATCCCTTCGTCCGGTTTTTTTGAGTGGAGGCATGTGTTTCCCCTGAGTAAAAAAACGGGGCAGCCACTTAAAACAGCGGTAAAATATCCCTATCATATACGGATGCGGTCACAATCCTACTTTTATATGGCAGGGATCTGGACAGACTGGACCGATGCGGAAACAGGAGAATATGTAGAAAGTTTTTCGATCATTACCACTAAAGCCAATGCGTTGATGGAAACGATTCATAACAGCAAAATGCGGATGCCCCTGATCCTCGATGAAGACGAAGCCTGGCAATGGCTCTTTCATTCAAAAGAGGCAAACGCTGTAAATCAGCTCAGCGCATACCAATATCCCGCCGACCTGATGGAAGCTTACCCGATACGGAAGGATTTCCAGCAGACCGGCGATCCTTTAGAGAGAGCGTCTTATCCCGACCTCGATCCACCCCAAACATCGCTGCTGCTTTGATCAGGGCCCCTTCGCCAAATTTATTCTTTACCTGATCAATAGCCTGATAGAGTTTGATCTGCTCCTGGGTATCTTCGAACAGGTTGATCTGATAATTGCCCGGCACCAGTTGTGTGAAGCGTACACCCAGTAAGCGTATCAACATACGACGTTCATATAATTGGGTAAATAATTCCCGGGCCGTTTTCAACAACAGGTGATCCGCATTTGTGTAAGGTATGGTGGCCTGCTTGGTAAAAGTTTCAAAATTGGAATAACGGATCTTTACGGTAATACATCCGGTCAGTTTATGCTGCTCGCGCAACTGATATCCGATATGCCCGGTCATACGCACCAGTTCACTATGCAAAAATTGCATGTCGATCGTATCCTGCTGAAAGGTATTTTCCGTTGAAATGGATTTCTGTTCATGATAGGGGATTACAGGCGAATCATCAATCCCCTGCGCCCGGCGCCATAACTCAGTGCCATTTTTTCCCAATAACTGTTGCATCATTTCAAGAGGTATCTCACTAAGCACTTTTACTGTTTCCACGCCCATTTTGATGAGCAGAAAAGCTGTCTGTTTCCCGATACCGGGAATCTTCGCAATACTCAGTGGAGCCAGATAATTTTTCTCCCGCCCGAAGGGTATCTCTATCTGACCGTTGGGCTTTACTTCATTGGTAGCCACTTTGCTCACCAGTTTATTACTGGCCAGGGCATAGGAGATGGGCAAACCACTTTCACGTATCAGTTTGCGTTTTAATTCCTCGGTGAATTTCCAGCAGCCAAAATACTTATCCATTCCCGTAAGATCTACATAGAACTCATCGATCGACGATTTCTCCACCAGCGGCACAGCATCCTGAATGATATCGGTGACCAGGCGGGAATACTTACTGTAAACCTCCATATCGCCCCGAACTAAAATGGCATGACTACACAGTCGACGGGCGATCTTCATGGGCATGGCACTATGGATCCCGAATTTCCGGGCTTCGTAGCTGCAGGCGGCCACCACGCCCCGGTCGCCACTGCCGCCTACCAGCACGGGCTTTCCCCGTAACTGGGGATTGCGTAAACATTCCACCGATACAAAAAATGTATCGAGATCCAGATGAACAATCTGCCGGTTATAACTGAGCATACCTTCTTTCTTTATATCCTGTACGAAACATATGATGTACCTCTATACTAAACACGCCAAAGTCCGCTACCACTTTGCCGGTTATCTTGTAGAACCCTTTTCCTTTGAGTGGATACCTGCGGAAGGAATCGGGGAAGTGTACCGTATCCACCCAGTTCAATTCATGATCTACAAAAGTGCCGAAACACATGGTTTCCCCTTTGATGGTAGGCACCACTTTATAGGCAATAAAATAAAGCAGTATCGTAACCTGTTTTCCCAGTTGATCAGGCAGGTCCCGGGCACATTGAAAAGGGAAGGGGTCTTCTCGCGACAATTCAAAGGGGTTGCGTAAGGGGAAATCAAGGATCTCCAGCTCATCGTACGCATCATCAATGGGATGATCGGTAAATGCCGGAAGGCTAAACGACATTGGCTTTTCTTCAAATAATTTCTTCCCGCGCCCGGCATAAACCCTGGTTTTCTGTTGCTGAAAATTGGCTTCCCACAATAGCTGTTTCTTCGTTAATCCGGTAAAACGCAGGGCGCCGATACTGATCAGTAAATTGAGTGGCTCTTTGGTGATACCTGTACGTTCAATAAAGTCTGCCAGATGCAGATAGGGGCCGGAACGATGTCTTTCTTCCACAATTTGCTCTGCCGTAGCCTGCTCCAGTGATTTCATATGTACGAACCCGGTGTAAACATCCACACCGCTGATATTCGTGTAATAATCACTGTTATTTATACAGGGTAAATGGATCACCGCCCCGGACTTGCGTAATTCCAAAAAATACAATTCACGGGAATAGAAGCCCCCGAAATTATTGATCACCGCTACCATGAACTCGAGTGGATGATAGGTTTTAAGATATAAACTCTGAAAACTCTCCACAGCAAAACTGGCCGAATGGGCTTTATTAAACGAATACCCTGCAAAGCTTTCCATTTGGCGCCACACTTCTGCAGCCAGGGTATCAGCATGCCCCATCGCTTTACAGTTGTCGAAGAAACGATCCCTAATGCGCTGGAACTCGGTATTCGAACGGTATTTGCCACTCATCGCCCGTCGCAATACATCGGCATCACCCAGATCGAGTCCGGCAAAATAATGCGCCACTTTGATCACATCTTCCTGAAATACCATTACCCCAAAGGTTTCACTCAGCAATTCTTCCATGATCGGATGCAGGTACTGCACGAGTGCCGGATTATGAAACCGCTCAATGTACGCTTTCATCATTCCCGACTGCGCCACACCGGGCCGGATGATACTGCTGGCCGCCACCAGCGTGATATAATCATCGCAACGTAATTTTTTGAGAAGCTGCCGCATGGCCGGTGATTCTATATAAAAACAACCGATCGTATCCGCTTCCCGTATGCGCGCCCGCACCGCCGGGTCGGTTTTAAATGTTTCGACCTGACGGATCGGTATATCAATTCCTTTATTTGCTTTTACCAATCGCAAACATTCCCGGATATGTCCCAGGCCGCGCTGGCTCAGGATGTCCAGTTTGTATAAGCCAATATTCTCCGACACGAACATATCCAGTTGGGCCGTTGGAAACCCCTTCGGAGGCATGAAAAGAGTAGTATAATCGAACAGGGGCTCCTCACTGATCAGTATGCCACCGGGATGAATGGAAAGATGATTGGGAAAATCTTTGATCTTTTGTCCATACTGTAAGATCATCCGGTGTATTTTATCATCCGACACTTCTTTTAATGCCAATTGATCGATCTCTTCTTTGGGCAACCCAAATACCTTCCCTAATTCACGGACAACGGCCCGGTATTGAAACGTAGCATACATCCCCAATAATGATACATACTGCCGTCCGTAACGTTTGAATATATAATCGATCACTTCATCGCGGTCAAGCCATGAAAAGTCAATATCAAAATCGGGCGGGGAGGTCCGATGGGGATTTAGAAAGCGTTCGAAATACAGATTCAGTTCAATGGGATCCACATCCGTGATCTGTAAACAATAAGCTACAATAGAATTCGCACCACTGCCACGACCTACATAATAAAATCCGCGCGACTGTGCATACCGTATGATGTCCCAGGTGATCAGAAAGTATGCGTTAAATCCCAGATCATTAATGATCTTCAATTCTTTTTCCACCCGTTCCCGGGCCTTTTTATTTTTTCCATACCGAAATGCTAATCCGTCGGCAGCCAGCTTCGCTAACAATATGCGATCATCTTCTGCAGAAGCGGAGAAGAATTTTTTATTCTTATCCTGATGAAATATCATTTCAATACGACAGGCATCCATTAACTTATACGTATTGGTAACAATACATGGAAACTGATGAAATGCCTGTAACAATGCTGTAGGAGATAGAAAACTTTCGTCAGCAGCCGCAACCGCTTCGGGAGGAAGTTTCGACAACAGTACATTTTTATCGATCGCGCGCAACAAACGGTGTACATTATAATGTACTTTATCCTGAAAAGTAACGGGATGCAATACAACAAAGGCCTCACTGCAGGTACTCCAATCAACGGCATATAATTTTGTAAGTTCACTCACCCGAACCCCTATACGCTCGTTAGGAAAAAGTGCTTCCGGTGCTTTTTTACCAAATGGATAGATCACGAATCCATCCCAGGTATCATGAAAAAACGGATGTTCTTTTGCCGTAGCAGGGAAGGGGCGCTCCTGCATCAGATGCTCCGATAAAAAGCGGTGGATCCAACTGAGCCCCCTGTTGGTAGCGGCCAGTAGAATATAACAACATTCGTCCCCGTTCCGTATTTCCACTCCGCTGATCGGTTTGATACCTGCTTCCTGACAATGCTGCACAAAATCCCAGCTATCACAGGTGCTGTTAATATTTGTTAAGGCCAAACTCGTGATGCCCTGAGCAGCCGCCAGCGCCACCAACGCTTTGGTGCCAATGGTGCCATAACGGAAGCTGAAGTATGTTTTACAGTTAAGGTACATGGGCCGATAAAGGTATACGAATTACTAAATACTTTAGTATTTTATTAGCTAATTATTTTAGTATTTTGGTTTTCCGCTATCCCTTCCGGCGGATTGCCGTTTATACATTTGAAACGTTAGGGTCGAAGGGATTGCTTATTTTTCAGCGATGAAAAAAGGGGCAATATTTTTTGGTTTATTAATGGCAAGTCTTTCTGCATCAGCTCAGGACGCAGGGATCTTTAAGCCAGATTCTGTTAAAAGAAGTTTACGTGCTACAGCGATCGGCCGACCCATAAAAGTGGATGGATATTTAACCGAAACGGAATGGTTGCTGGCACCCGTCACCACCCGATTTATTGAAATTGAGCCGCATCAGGGGCAACAAGCCGATTTTCAGACAGAGGTTCGGGTAGTTTACAACAATCAGCATTTATACTTTGGGATTTTCTGCCGCGATTCATTGGGCAAAAAAGCGATCCGCGCCACAGATTTTAAGCGCGATTTCAGCCCCCGTCAGCACGACCTGGTAGCCCTGACCTTTGATGGATTTGGCGACCAGCGGAATGCCATGGCGATTATCACAAATGCCTACGGGGTGCAGCGCGATGTGCTTTCCTTCGACGATCTGTACTTCGATCTGGATTGGGATGGATTATGGAAAGTGCGGACCAACCGCACCGATTCCGGCTGGTATGCCGAGATCGCCATTCCCTGGCAAACACTTCGCTATCCCAGGTCAACAGACTCCCTGCAATCATGGGGCTTTAATATGCAACGCACCCGCCGGCTTAGTAATGAAACCTCTGCCTTTTCACCCTATCCGCGATCGATGACTGTCAGCCGGATGGCCTATGCAGGCGTTTTGCAGGAGTTGAAACCGCCGCCGCCGAAACCCAACTTCCGGATACAACCCTTTATCCTCAGCTCTTTTGATCAATTTAATGGTTATCCCGCGGCCACAAAAGAACGAGAGCAATCACTCAAGGCCGGAGGTGATCTTAAATGGGCGATCAATCCCAATTCAGTACTGGACCTAACGGTAAATACTGATTTTGCACAGGCTGATGCCGACAGACAGGTCAATAATGTTACCCGCTTCTCTGTTTTTTTTCCGGAGCGCAGACAGTTTTTTCTGGAGAATGCCTCCCTTTTCGGAGCCGGTCTGGCGCCTTTTGAAGATCTATCGGGCGGCAGTATGCGTATACGACCTTTTTTCAGCCGCCGGATCGGACTTGACGACAATGGCAATCCCATTCCTATTGATGCGGGTGGACGATATGTACATCGCTCTGCCAAAAACAACTACGGTGTGATGGCCATTCGCCAACGCGAACAAAACGGCACACCTGCCACCAATTTTTTCGTTGGACGCTATTCACAGAATTTTGGTGAGCAGGGGCGGGTAGGGGGACTGATCACATTACGCCACCGGCCTGAGGGAACCAATATTGTCAGTACTGTCGACGGATTTGTGCGACTCAGCGAAAGCCAGTCGATCAACACCATGGTGTCGCATTCCACCACCACAGAGGTGGGCCAGAAAGATGGTTTTGCCGGATATGCCCAATATGTATATGCTTCCAATCAGTGGAAGGTTTGGTGGACACAGTCGTTAGTGACAAAAAATTATGACCCCTCCGTGGGTTTTGTTTCCAGAAACGATGTGATCGGAACCACGCCTGGAGTATTCTGGTATTACAGAGGAAAGCAACTTCCCTTTCGAAAAATCATCCGGGCATTTGAACCGGGGATCATGACCGAATTCTACCATTCTGCCAGCACAGGAGAATTGCTCGAGAGCCAGATCAATATGAATCCTATCTGGTTCAATTTCCAGAATGGGGGCTTTTTTGGCTACCTCATCAACCCTACGTATCAGAAATTAACAGAAACCTTCATTCCGTTGGGTGTGGAATTTGCTCCGGGCACCTATCGTTATACCCGTCATATGTTCTACCTGAGCAGTGACCCCTCAAGAGTATTAAGCATCAACGGCAATTATGAGGGCGGTGCCTACTTCGATGGTCGTTTGCAATCATTCAGCATGAACATGCAATTTGCGCCAACACCGCATGTATCAATAACGGGTAAATTTAACCGCAATCATTTTAGGGAAGCAGGTATTGCGAAAACAGCGGCTAAGATCGATCTGTACAGTGTAGAAGCGCGACTGGCCCTGAACCCGAGAATACAATTGATTGGCTTTTATCAGTTGAATTCCACCAATAAACTCTCGAATGTAAACGTGCGGCTCTCCTGGGAGTATCAGCCGCTTTCATTCATATATATAGTGTTTAATCACCGGGGCTTTGATAACGCTCAATTGAAACGCCAGACCGACGATCATCTTATTGCCAAGATCAGTTACCTCAGACAGCTTTAAGTGGCTAAATAAAAGGGCCTAGCCCGTAACCGGAATAGGCCCTTTTTTAAAGGTTTGAAAATTTAAATCTGCTTGCTGGCCCAATACCCCAAAGCTCCGCCGGCAAAAAATCCGGCAGCCATCACCGCCATATTCTGATTGGAGGCGAAATAGGTGATCCCAAAACCAACCAGGGCACCCAGAATAATGAGAAAATAACCCGGCTTGGTCTTCTTGTCTACGGCCTCATGCACCTGTTCATGTTTAAAATTCTTCAGGTGCTCTTTATGTTTTTTTCTATGATGTGGATTTGCCATAACACTTTTTTTTAAAGTTATTAAAGCGGTCGGGATTCGGGAATGACGAAAATCAGGGTAGTGGATGAGGCTGAGTTGAGTTGTAAGTGATTGGTTATAACTTACAACCTATCAATTACAACTTACTCTCACATTCCTCCTTTCCTCGTCGGGGCAGTTTTAGCCGGCCACTTACCCGGTTCACCGGTACGGGGATTAGCTGGCAGAACGGCCTTATCCCTGGGGGTAGTTTGAGGATCTTCACAAGCCATGTATACCAGAATGGCAGCGAGGATGGCATTATTCCGTACATCATCAAATACGATCTTATCATAGGTATCCCGATTGGTATGCCAGGTATAGCTACCATACAACCAGCTATTGGAGCTGAGGGAAAAACCGGGCGCACCGGCTGCTACAAAAGAGGCGAAATCGGAGCCACCACCACCGGGCGAACCGGGGAATCTTGTTTCAATCTGATCACGAATGGAAGCGGGTACTTTGGAAAGCCAGCGGGTAATGAATTCATAAGAATGAAGGAAGCCCTGTCCGGATATATTCACCACGCGTCCGGTTCCATTATCCTGATTGAATAAAGCCTGTAATCCATTGATCACTTCCGGATGATCTTCAACGAAAGAACGGGAGCCATTCAATCCCTGCTCTTCACTTCCCCAGTGACCTGCCAAAATGGTACGCTTGGGATTGGGGTAGATCAATTTCAAAATTCGCATGGCTTCCATCATAACAATGGTGCCGGTAGCATTATCAGTTGCACCGCCTGAAGCATCCCAGGAATCCAGATGAGCAGAGAGCATGACATATTCATTGGGTTTTTCTGTACCCTTTATTTCCGCTACTGTATTGAAAGTGGGTTGAATACCCAATTCTTTTGAATCGGCCTGAATGCGCAAACGGGGTTTATTGCCCGATTCTGCCAAACGATACACCAGGCCATAATCTTCCAGTGATATATCAACAGTGGGAACTTTCTTCGTATTGGCACCGAATATTTTGTTTACACCAAATCCGGCCGACCAGTTAGAGGTAATGATACCACTGGCGCCGGCATTTTCCAACACCACAGGTAGCGTACGGGCATTATTGCCGGTTTTAGCTATGCGGTTAGCCCAGGCGACGGTTTGTGCAGTTCTTTCTTTCTTCATTTTCTCGAAGGAGGCTTCTGTAGCAAATTCTTTCCAGTTATAATCGGGGCGGCCGGTAGGCTGACACATAGAGAGCATCACAAATTTGCCTTTTACATTGGGAAGCCAGGCTTTAAAAGCCATAGAATCCGTAAACTCAGGCAATAGGATCACTTCAGCTTCCACGGCTTTCCCATTGGTAGAAGGGCTCCAGGCCAATTGAGTGCCTTCCAGTGAGCGGATACGGGGGAAAGTCATATCAATATGCGTGATGCCTCTTTCCCAACCACGCCATTCTCCCCATTTCTCATTGCGGGCAGCAATACCCCAATCGGCATATTTTTTAACCACCCAGTCGTGGGCTTGTTTCATTTGCGGACTGCCCACCAATCGGGCCCCGATACCATCCACCAATTGATGTCCTAAAGATTCTAATTGCGAATTCTTTGTGCCTTCATTTACCATGGCGGCAATAAGGGAGGAGTCATTCTTCTGTGCATAGGCACCCAACGTAATAAATACTAATAGCGCAAGCAGGTGAAGTCTATTCATAATACAGTGTTTTGGTGTACCGAAATAAAAGACAAATTGTAAAGAAACGAAACCATTCCTGTAAATGATTTCTGTTTAAATATAAATAAAAGCCTTCTGAGTTCTTTCAGTGGAGTGGAATAATGTGATTCGGGAAAAGTCGTAACACAATGGTTTTCAAATATAAAATCCGATGTAAAAGTTTTTTCATAAAAAATCCGCTATTCCTGGTTACAAAAGTTTTCGCGGTGGGTACCTATATATGTAAGCATCGTAAACAATTAAAACTTTATAACATGTTCAAATTAATTCTGTCCTTCGCCTGTTTTACCGTTCTGTTGTTCTCTTGCACCAAAAATGCCGATAACAGCACACTGGGTGAAACAGCCACCCTCGTTTCTTCTTCAAGTGTTCCGCAGGAGGTATTGACTTCCTTCAGCTCCAGCTTTAGTGGCAGCACTGAAGTGGAGTGGAGACATCATAGCAACGATGATTTCAGCAGTCAATTCAACCAGTCTGGTCAGCGTCATGAAGCCCGCTTCGACGATAAAGGACACAGCAGTTCACATAAAGTAATTTCACTGGCAGCAGTACCCAAAGCGGTGCTGGATGCATTTGCTGCTCAATTCCCCACTGATATTGTATATGAGTGGAAATTACGCAGCGATGGCACCTGGAAGGCCCATTACATGAGAGGCTCTGTAAAATGGGAAGCTACTTTTTCTGCTACCGGTACTTTGCTGAAAAATGAGAAAGCTTCTTAACTGATACCATACAACCGGAAAAGGGGATAAGCACCAAATGCTTATCCCCTTTATTATTTCTTATACTGTAATAGGGGCACTATTTCACACAGGAAGTCATTTCCCTGATAAAGAAAACCCCGTCGTAGTAATGCTGCCAGTTGGTTTCGAAACTCATATGACCTAATCCCTTCATAAAGAATTTTGGGCCATTCGCATTATGCCGGTTTGGGAAGGAACTGAAATCCACAAATGCATAAGCCCAGTCAGCCGGTACCCAGTTCTCCATACCATTCTTTCGAGGCGGTGTTATACTATAAGGTTTTCCTCCCAATCGTCCAGCCATGCCTGAATAGGAATCAAATCCAAGAATATATGTTTCCGGGGCTTCCGGATAATTGCTGAAATAATGACCCATTGTTGATAATTTTCTCTTTGGAGAAATACTATCTGAATACCGTGCCACATGATAGTTAGCGGCCCATACGATGATCTTCTCTGTTGGATACCTGTATTTTGTCAACCACAATAGATTGGCCGCCATTTGACGATCACGTGTACTTTTAGCAAATCGGCTATCCTCATCAAGTTGAAAGGAATTTATTTCACTCAACAAATTGTCGATAATTGTTACCCAGTAATTCTCCGATGGCAAAATTGTGATCATCTCCGAATGAAGACGTTGAAATTTTTGTTCCCATCTTTCATAATGTGAGGAAGGAATTTTCAAATTGCCATAACTAAAGCGGAGGGAATCAATTGCCGCAAGATAGGTAGCATAATCCAATTCCCTTGTTACAGGCAGATCCAGTTTCCGGAAAACACTATCCAAAATGCGTTTCATATTACTGGAAGTAAAACCCAGCACCATCTGATTATCAAATCCAGTGATCTGTAAAGGTGTGGCAGTTCGTTGCGATTGCGGAATATAGATATTGAATAAGGGCGCGGCAGCCGCACAATAAGGCCATAAGGCAAAAATATTGTAGCGTAGGTAACTAACGAGTTTTGCAGAATCCTTAGGTTGCCGGTCCCAGCCTGTAGTAAGCGAAAAATAATCACTTTCAAAAGCCAGCACGGTAAACCCCATCTTTTCATGTAAGTACTGAATGATACGTCGTTTGGCCAAAAACGTATTGGCATCTCCGTGATCCTGTTCTCCCAGCATCACCACACGGGCGTTCCCAATGGCATGCGCCAGCAATATCATGTCGGCTGAATCCGAGGCAGACGGATCAATGGACTGGATCTGTTTGATATTATTTCTGACAAATTGTTCCGGAAGGCCCTGTGCCGGCATTGACAAAGGAAAAAGAAAAGAAAGAAGACATACGAAGTAGATAAGGCGTTGCTGCATGATAAGGTTTGTATTTACTGATGATCAATCAATTTCCAGATCAATAGCATCCAGGAATCCCAGTAATCCGGGATAACTGCATTTCAGTTTTTTTATTTTGTTCTTCTGCGGATCAATGGAATAATGAAGGGCCGTACGCAGATCCGTCTTCTCTAATTGTGTTTGATCAAACACGGCTTTTTCCAGATCACAACGGTCGAACCGGGCTTCTGTTAAATTGGCTTCTGTAAAATCCACCTCTTTCAGAATGCAGTGCTGAAAAACCGTCTTCTTCAACTGGCACTTATAAAAATTGGCAAGTTCTAAATATGCGTCTTCAAAATACACTTCAAACAGAAAAGGGTCTGTTTGATCGAACGCCATACCTGTCATTTTACAATGCTGAAAACGAACATTCTTGAAAGCCGTTTTGAATAACTTCGCTCCACTCAGATTGCATTCGGTGAAAACGCAATCCATGAAAACGGATTTGGACAAATCCCACTGCGCCATATTCAGTTTCCTAAAATCGCAGCCATCAAATTCTGCTGGCAAATGCTCCGGCTTCAGGAGATGTTCAGCATCGAAAACCTCATCCGTAAACAACTTCAGCTCCATCTGTAAGATATTATAAAAGGAATTATATAACTAAGTTAATCATCCGAAAGAACTTTGCTTGAAAAAACTATTTGTGCCCTTAATGGAATACATTTGAATCAAACAAAAACATATGTTCAAACTGATTAAATACCTTATCTATATAGGATTGCTGGCTGGCCTCATTGCCTTTTTCACGAAACCCGACGATAGTGTGTGCATCGACAAAGGTGTAGCACAGATACGCAGTGAATTGCAGGAAAAAGTGTCAGGCATAAAGATCGAAGGACTGGCCGGAGATATAGCAGATCTGGCCATTAAAAAAGCCATACGTATTGAAGATAAAATTCTATACAAGGAAATACTATTTGACTGGAATAAAACACCCCGTGTGGTAGGATATGGTTTATTTGGCGGCGTGTTCATCAAAGAAAGAACGACTACCGAAAGATAAAAGGGGGTAATCACCCCCTTTTATATCTAGAATCTTGAATTGAACGTTTTAATCTCCCATTTACTTTTCCCTTCATTCATGGTGGCACACAGAATCTTGTTTCCATCTGTCCGTACATTAACCAGCCCATACACAATACCATCCACCACCTTTAACTGATCGAGTGATTTTGTTTTTTCCTTTGCCTTCAATGCGCCGGAGGTGGTATGCATAAATGTAACTTTTGTTGTTTCCTCATCGGTGAGTGAAACGGCGATGGTTCCGGAAGCCGTTTTGTATTTTGCCTCCGATACTTTGAAAGGATCTCCCAAGCGGTAACTTCGCGAAATTTCTGTACTGTATACTAATGGGGTGATCAATTCATCTGCTTCCACCTTTCTAAAACCCGTTACCCCTGAAGCAGCCACAATATTGGGGCGGGGATGGGCATGGGTTTCATCATCACCGGAGGATATTACCGTGGCAGCCGCCTGCACATTTTGCAAAAATTCAAAGGAACAGTCGTCACTTCCATGGTGACAGGCTTTCGTAATATCTGCTGCCAATTCCTGCTTGGAGCCAGCTAATGATTCCAGAATGTATTGCTGACTTTTCTGATTCAGGTCTCCGGTAAGAAGAATCCGGGTTTTGTCATAATCAATACGGAGCAGGATCGAATTTCCATTGGTATTTTGGGAATCACTACCCAAATGCTTTAAAGCTGGCTTTCCATTGAGAGTGGTTTCGATGGGGCCCAGTATTTTAACAGACACTGTTTCCCCATTTTCGAATCCGGGCAGGTACTCAAATCCCTTTTCCGGATTGTAGGCGAGACGCTGAATGTTAGCACCCGACTTCTTTACACATTTTAAGAATTCTCCCCATTCTCCTTGAAGTTTGGGATCTGCGTCCTCCTTTAATCCATTATTCAAAGAGGTTTTTCCTGTGAGCAGATCGGTCAGATACCCATTTTTTACATTCCCCAGCGAACGCGATTTTTTGGCTGTCTTCCACCAGGAAACTCCGGCATGATAAAAATTATGAACCACCGTCTTCTTAATATCCAATTCGTCTTTCAGATCAGGATTCAGGAGGTCCCAAAGTCCGCCATAATGATCGGCATCACAATGGGAACTGATCATGGCATCGATCTCAATGGTATCCGAACCATATTCTTCAAAAAATTTCCAATCCACAAAATCGGCTGCACTTTTTCCATGCGGCTGTTTCGAGCGGGTATATCCGCCATCAATGAGAATATGCTTTCGGTCAGGGGTAACAATGAGAATACCATCGCCCTGACCTACATCAATAAAATACAATTCCAGCAGCGCCTCTGTACCCAGATCATCGGGATGAATAAACACGTTCTTTGCCCAACGGGCATTTACTTTATAAAGGCCATCCACTTTCTTATTGGAGAGAAGCTCTACACGATCTCCCCATAAAAGTTCTAATAATACCTTCGACTTTTTGCTGTCGGAATAAAGTTTGGCAGTGTCTTTTTGCACATACCGGATAGTTGAGGACATACGAACAAGGTTTATGGTTAACGATAATTAATTGTACAAATCAATGTACGCTACAACCAGCACCTTGAGGGGAGGATTTTTCCTGTTTATCAGATTTTCTACGTTAAGTTACTATTAACTGCAGCAAAACGTACTACTTATTATCTGGCAGTTTCTTTCTGATCTCCTTCCACAACTGTTCCCGAAGAAAAACATAGAACAGATAGAATAGGGTGAGCAGACCGATTATGGCGAATCCAGACAAGCTGAATTGAAGAAACGAAAAGGAATGCCCCCCTTTGGTCAATTTGTTGGCTGGAATCATCAGATCGACCAGCAAGGGCAATAGAACGATCAGAAAAAACAGAACCAATACCCCTTTCGGGGTAGGTTTGATTTTGTGAAGAAAATTGCTGAAAGCACTCATCCTTAAATTTACGTGTTTTAGGGTAGGCGAACAGACTAACAATTGTTATCTTCGTTATCTTGGTGAAACTACTATTGGTCAAAATAACTATATAAAAAGAGTTGAAATATGAAAGAGGTTGTAATTATTTCCGCAGTACGTACCCCAATGGGGTCTTTTGGTGGGGTTTTGAAATCCTTATCTGCCACCCAACTGGGTGCCGTTGCCATAAAGGGTGCTATTGAAAAAGCGGGCATTCAGCCGGCCCAGGTGCAGGATGTATTAATGGGTTCGGTTATTCAAGCCAATTTGGGTCAGGCTCCCGCCCGTCAGGCAGCCAAATTTGCCGGCTTGCCGAACGAAGTAAATTGCACTACAGTGAATAAAGTATGCGCCAGTGGTATGAAGGCAATTGCTCAGGCAGCCCAGAGTATTGCCCTGGGAGATGCTGATATTGTAGTGGCCGGAGGTATGGAAAGTATGAGTAATGTTCCTTTTTATGTGGATAGTTTACGTTGGGGAAACAAATACGGTAATACCAATTTAATTGATGGTTTGGCCAAAGATGGCCTGACAGATGTATATGACGGAAAAGCCATGGGAAATGCAGCAGAACTCTGTGCCAAGGAATGTGGAATCAGCCGTGCAGATCAGGATAATTTTGCTATTGAAAGTTATAAGAGAAGTCAAACGGCCTGGGAAAAAGGTCTTTTTGATAACGAGATCGTACCTGTTGCCATTCCGCAGCGCAAGGGAGATCCGGTAATCGTTTCCCGCGATGAAGAGCCATGGAACGTAAAATTTGATAAGATACCTTCCCTGAATCCGGCCTTTCAAAAAGACGGAACGGTAACAGCCGCCAATGCCAGTACCATGAATGATGGCGCTGCCGCATTGGTTTTAATGAGTGCTGAAAAAGCCAAAGAACTCGGTCTCACACCCATTGCCCGTATCAGGAGTTATGCCGACGCAGAACAAGCGCCTGAATGGTTTACCACTACACCGGCTTTAGCCGTTCCAAAAGCTGTTTCAAAAGCGGGTTTACAAATGGGAGATATCAATTTTTGGGAATTGAATGAAGCATTTGCAGTGGTGGGAATAGAAAACAGCAAACGCATGAAATTGGATCCTGCTACAGTAAATGTGAATGGCGGCGCCGTTTCACTCGGACATCCTTTAGGTTGCAGCGGAGCACGCATCATCGTTACGTTGATCAATGTGCTTAAGCAGAACAATGGACGTTATGGCGCAGCCGGTATCTGCAACGGTGGCGGCGGTGCCAGTGCCATGGTAATCGAAAATCTGTAAGCAAAAACTGTCCTTTACACCATACGAACAAACCGGTTCATGATTATTCGAAAAGCCCGGATGGATGAGGCAGAAATGATTGCCGACCTGTCTCGTAAAACTTTTTTTGACACGTTCGCTCCATCAAATAAAATGGAAGACATGGAATTGTTTCTGTCGGAACAATTCACCCGACCTGCTTTGGAGAAAGAGGTTCTGGATGAGAAGGGGATTTTTTATATTCTGGAAAAAGAGGGAACGGTTTTGGGTTATGCCCGCGTGGGAAGAGGGGCCGGCTCCGATAACCAAAGTGATAGCGTGGAGATTGCCCGCTTTTACATGGTGAAAGAGGCCATTGGAACGGGTGCCGCCCGGCAACTCATGCTTTTTTGCCTGCAAAACGCCCGTGAAACGGGTTATAAAAAAGCCTTTCTTTCTGTCTGGAAAGAAAATCACCGAGCCATTGCCTTCTATCGGAAATTTGGCTTTGAAGTGATCGGTGAAACAGAATTTCTGTTGGGACGCGACCTTCAATTTGATCATATCATGGAATGCAACCTGTAACCAGGTGAATTACCCACCTGCAGTAGCATCCTTTTAAGTACCTTCCCATATCAAAAATCAATAGAATGAAACAACTGAAATTGGCGCTGATCCTTATGGTATCTTTTCTTTTTGCCACGGCACAGGAGAAGCCTGCCTATGTGCTGTATAACAAAGACGGTAAGAAGATTAAATACGGCAAGATGATACGCAGCCTCAAAGAAAAAGACATCATTCTGTTTGGTGAGTTTCATAACAATTCCATAGCACACTGGCTGGAATTGGAGGTTGCCAAAGATTTACAACCTTTCCGGAATCTGATCCTGGGGGCAGAAATGTTTGAAACCGATAATCAAGAGCCTTTGACTCAATACCTGCAGGGAAAATTATCGGCAAAGGGATTGGATTCCAATGCCCGTCTCTGGAAGAATTATCCTACTGATTATGCGCCATTGGTCAATTTTGCCAAAGCGAAGAACCTGCCCTTTATTGCCACAAATATCCCACGCCGTTATGCTTCGATGGTGGCGAAGGGAGGCTTTGAAGTGCTCGACAGTTTACCTGCTGCTCAAAAAGCATGGATCGCTCCATTGCCAATAAAGTATGATGCCGAACTGCCCGGTTATGTGAACATGATCAAAATGATGGGCGGTCATGGCGGAGCCAATTTACCCAAAGCACAGGCCAGCAAGGATGCCACTATGGCCCATTTCACGCTAAAAAACTATACCCCCGGCAGTCTTTTTATTCACTATAATGGCTCCTATCACTCCGAGAATTATGAAGGCATTTTATGGTACCTGAAAGACCAGCGTCCCGAGCTTCGTTATGCAACGATTACAGTTGTTACACAGTCTGATATACATCGGTTGCTTGCTGAAAATAAGGGCAAGGCAGACTATATCATTTGTGTAGATGAAGATGTCACCAATACCTATTGATGTTTCTTGTAATTGATCCCATTTTGTATACCTACAACCTTTTCTTATGCGCAGCTTTTTGCAAATCGTCGCGATCGTATTACTGACCGGTTTTTTAGCCCCCGATGTATTCGCTCTTGAAAACAAGAGCGCTTTCAGTGCTGATGTTAAGCCCAAAAAATGGAAGAGTCTGGGCAAGCGAAAAGTTGGTTTTGGCAATGATAAGGACGAAATCAAAGTAGGGAAGGGGGAAGGAAGTTTTGATAAGATCAAACTGGAGGTAAAAGAAGGGGCGATCATCCTCAAGTCAATTGAAGTGCATTTCGCTGATGGTACATCGAAATTTTATCGCATCAGGGAAACCATGAAAGAAGGCGATACTACCGGGGAACTCGAATTACCGGGTAACGACAGGGTCATCAGTCGGATCGTGCTCAGTTACGAAACGAGTGAGTTGTTTAAAGACCGGGCAAGGATCGAGGTATTTGCCAAATAAGAGATTATTTTTTTCGCTTCTTTTGGATAGCCCGGGCAATTTTTACCGCATGCTCTCTTGAATTCTCGATAAACAATTTGTGCGTATTCATTCCGCCACAGATCACTCCGGCCAGATAAATACCCGGCACATTGGTTTCGTGCGTTTTTTCATCGTAAACAGGCTTTTTTACGACATCTTTGGACAATTGAATTCCAATTTTTTTGAGGAACCCTAAATTGGGCTGATAACCAGTCATAGCGATTACCCAATCGTTGGGAATTCGCTTGATTGCTGTACCTGTTTTGATCACTACTTCCCGGGGAGTGATTTCTAACAGACTTGATTCGGTATACGCTTTAATAGAACCTTCCTTGATTCGATTCACAATATCGGGCCGCACCCAGTATTTAACTCTTTCACCCACTTCTTTCTCACGGATCAGCATGGTTACTTCTGCCCCTTTTCGCCAGGTTTCCAGGGCCGCATCAACGGCCGAATTGTTTCCCCCCACCACGAGTACTTTCTGGAAGGCATAGAAATGCGGGTCTTTGTAATAATGTGTTACTTTAGATAATTCCTCCCCCGGCACATTCAGCATATAAGGAATATCATAAAAGCCAGAGGCCACTATAAGCTGTTTGCATTGATACGTGCCTTTGGCTGATTTCACCAGGAATCCTGCTTCATTGGATGGGCCGCGCTTCTCCTTGCCATTTACTTTTCTTACCCTTAATACTTCTTCAAACAATTGCACTTTCAGGTTCAGGCTTATGGTGACCCTGCGGTAATATTCGAGCGCTTCCGACCGGGTTGGCTTAGGGTTATTGCTAACAAAAGGAATTCCTCCAATCTCCAATCGCTCGGAAGTAGAGAAAAAAGTCATATTGGCCGGGTAATTATAGATCGAATTCACCAAACAGCCCTTTTCGATCACCAGATAGTCGATCTTACGCTTTTGCAGTTCAATGGCACAGGCTAACCCAATAGGACCTGCCCCCAGAATGATCACCGAATAGTGCATTTTTTGCATTTTCAAAGGTAATAAAGCCAGTCGACCCTGGAACAGATCATACCAATAAGCAATTATCAATTATTCATGATCAATTATTGATTCAACATTTGCCGTAATCTATAAACAAACCCCATTTCAGCCTCTTAAATTCCTTTTGCGCAATTGCCTCCGATACAATATTTTTGCCCTCCTAAAAAGTCAATGAATGGCCAGACAAATTGCCTTACGTGAAGCCCTCCGGGAAGCTATGAGTGAAGAGATGAGACGGGATCCCAATGTTTTTTTAATGGGAGAAGAAGTGGCTGAATATAATGGAGCCTATAAAGTGAGTCAGGGAATGCTGGACGAATTCGGTCCCAAGCGCGTGATCGACACGCCCATTTCAGAACTTGGATTTACTGCTGTTGCGGTAGGTGCAGCACAAAATGGCCTGCGACCCATCGTTGAATTTATGACCTGGAACTTCGCCGTTTTGGCCTTAGATCAAATTTTAAATACCGCTTCTAAGATGCTGGCAATGAGTGGCGGACAAATTTCCTGCCCCATTGTTTTTCGCGGACCAAACGGTTCAGCCGGTCAATTAGGTGCCCAGCACTCCACAGCATTTGAAAGTTATCTGGCCAATATTCCCGGTATCAAAGTAATCAGTACCGCCAATCCGTATGATGCCAAGGGATTGATGAAAGCGGCTATCCGCGACAACGACCCGGTAATGTTCATGGAAAGTGAGCATTCATATGGCGACAAGGGTGAAGTTCCTGAAACAGAATATATCATTCCGATCGGAAAAGCCGATGTTAAAAAGCCGGGACGCGATGTAACCATTGTATCCTATAATAAAATGATGAAAGTTGCGCTGGCTGCTGCCCTCGAACTGGAAAAAGAAGGCATCAGTGCTGAGGTAATTGATTTGCGCACCATACGGCCGCTCGACTGGCATACCCTGGTGGAAAGCGTGAAGAAAACCAATCGTATGGTGATCGTGGAAGAGCAATGGCCAATGTGTTCTGTATCATCTGAAATAGCTTACCGTATCCAGAAAGAAGCGTTCGATTATCTTGATGCGCCGATCTTACGTATCACCGCAGCAGACGCTCCTTTGCACTATGCGCCCAACCTGGTTTCACTGGCCCTGCCCGATGTGAGCCGTACCGTGAAACTCGTGAAAGAGGTGATGTACATGAAGAAGTAAAAAAGGGGTTGCCACGCAACCGATTGAGCATATTTATTTCAAAAGAATGCCTGTTTTATCACAGGCATTTTTTATTTTAGAAAGGTTATTAAACGATTGCAGGAGCTGAATGGCTCCATTCACCCATTTAACTTTTCATATGCGATTACTGCTGGCCTTTACCTTGCTCGTATGCAGCTTATTTTCTACTGCCCAATCAAAAGAGTGGTTTAACGATGCCCGGTTTGGGATGTTCATTCATTGGGGGCCTTCCAGTTTATTGGGATCGGGTGAATGGGTGATGAATAACCGGAATATCCGGGTGGAGGATTATACCCATCTGCAAAAAGCCTTCAATCCGGTAGACTTTGATGCAAAAAAATGGGTGAGCATCGCCAAGAATGCCGGCATGAAATATATCACGCTAATTACCAGGCATCATGATGGCTTCAGTATGTGGGACACCCAACAAAGCAATTGGAATATCACCAACACTCCTTATAAAAAAGATATTGTGAAGCAATTGGCCGATGAGTGCCACAAGCAGGGTATTAAGATCTGCTTTTACTACTCACTGCTGGATTGGTATCGTAGCGATTACCAATATGAAACCGGTCGTACCGGCAAAGGTACCGGTCGCACCCAAAAGAGCAATTGGGAACAGTACATCGCTTTCATGAAAGCGCAGTTGACCGAGTTACTGACCAATTATGGCGAGATCGGAACGATCTGGTTCGACGGTCATTGGGATCAGCTGGATAACGATCATGATAAAGGCCAGCAGTCAAAAGTAAACTGGCATTATGAGGAGATCTATGAATTGATCCATCGTTTACAACCCAACTGTATGATTGGAAACAACCACCATTTAACCCCCTTACCCGGAGAAGATTTTCAGATGTTTGAAAAAGATCTTCCCGGTGGAAATTCTACGGGCTTTGGTGGCGCCAGCGTTTCAAAGCTGCCGCTCGAAACCTGTGAAACCATTGCCGATAGCTGGGGCTTTAATATCACTGATAGAAATTACAAAAGCACGAAGCAGTTGATTCATTATCTGGTTCGGGCCAGTGGATTTGGCGCAAACTTCTTGCTCAATATTGGTCCCATGCCGAATGGAGAAATCCAGCCCGAATTCATAGACCGGTTGGGAGCCATGGGGAACTGGTTACAAAAAAATGGAGAAACGATTTATGGAACAAAGGGAGGACATATCCGCCCGCAACCCTGGGGAGCCATAACACAGAAGGGAAATCGAATATTTATTCACTTGCTGGAAAGCAAAGAGGAAAAGCTATTGATCCCCTTCCCGTATAAAATTAAATCTGCAAAACTATTCGGAACCACTACAGCGGTTAAATATCAAATATTACCTGATGGCTATATGGTGCTGGACCTGAAAAATCTGGAACGGTCTGAGTTGGATACCATTCTCGAATTTGAAGTACTGAATGGTTCCAATTAAAGAGCCCTCATGGAATAAGCCAATACCATTCCTAATACCCACATGCTTCCTAAAAGCAGGCTGCTGAGTACCGCCAGTTTTACGATCGTAGTACTGGTGGATGGAGGCGTTGGCAAGGTGAAACTGTTTTTCATATTGGTTTTTTTAAGGATGATCAGAAGTCAAAACTACCCCAATTGTTTGATGCTGTCAATGGCATATTCCCCCGACTACATCGTATTTACTGCAGGTCAGAAGCGCCTGATTTCTCCGGGGTAAAATTGCCATTCGGGTAAACGCGCCCCCTTATGATCCTCGATCCGAATCCAGGGCGATAGTAGGGCATTTTCCATATTGCGTACAATATGAATGCTTTGTGCCGGCATATAGCTGTTGGCAATAAGTGCGACCAATTGCCCTTTGGCATTGCGTGCCATATCAAGTATGATGGCAGCATGCCCCGGTGACCCGCCATGGATCCAAACATCTCCCGGTTGGGAGGCTGTATGCCGGGAAACCGGTTTCATAGAACTTTCAAGGGAAAGGGTGCCACAGGCCCCATATACCTGTTCGAGATACTTTTGCAAATGGTCTCTGGTATAAGGTGGTTTAAAATTATAGGCGCGGCGGGCATTATCATAAAAAACGATCTTGCTGAAAGCTCCTGTCTCGAAATAATATTCAGCACGCAAACGCATCACAGCATCAGCGCATTGCTGCAGGTCGCGGGTGCCTACCGGAATATCCAAAACGGCAAACTGAGCGCCCTGATAGGCCTTAAGTGACCCGTTATATAAATACACCTGAGGATCTTTTTTTAATGGCAGCAGTCGCAACCAGTTTCCAAAGGGATCGGCATCCACCCTTGTATAACCTTCGGGAACCGGGATATCGGCAACGGTAGATAACGTTGAACGGAAGGAGGAGCCAACCGTTTTGGACTCATTATTAAAATGCAATGGACCACAAATAAAAACTGGCAGAATTATTGACATGAGCAGGTTCGGGTTCATAATCATATTTTTGCAGGGTATAAGCATAATGCCCTCAAACCCTTATTCCATAAAAACAGATTGTTAAAATGAGTACGATTCTGATCATAGACGATGAAAAAGCCATACGGAAAACACTGAGTGAAATTCTTTCGTACGAGGGATATAAGATTGAGGAAGCCAGTGATGGGGAAGAGGGTTTGAAAAAATTCAGGGAGAAAAGTTATGATGTAGTACTCTGCGATATCAAAATGCCCAAACTTGATGGGATCGAGTTTCTGGATAAAAGCAGAGAGATCAATTCGGATGTCCCGGTGATCATGATATCGGGGCATGGCACCATTGAAACGGCCGTAGAAGCGGTTAAAAAAGGCGCCTACGACTATATTTCAAAGCCGCCGGATCTGAACCGTTTGCTGATAACCATCCGCAATGCCATGGATAAAACGAATCTGGTAGCGGAAACCAAAGTACTGAAACGTAAAGTGAGCAAGGTGGAAGAGATGATCGGAGAATCGGGCCCAATTATCCGTATCAAAGAAACGATCGAAAAAGTAGCCCCTACCGATGCCCGTATTTTAGTAACAGGGGAGAACGGCGTGGGAAAGGAATTGGTAGCCCGATGGGTACATGAAAAAAGCAATCGCGCCGGTGGCCCTCTGGTAGAAGTAAACTGTGCCGCCATTCCCAGCGAACTGATCGAAAGTGAACTATTCGGTCATGAAAAAGGCTCCTTTACCTCTGCCGTGAAACAGCGGATCGGAAAATTTGAACAAGCCAACGGAGGAACCTTGTTTCTGGATGAAATTGGCGACATGAGCCTGAATGCTCAGGCAAAAGTTTTGAGAGCCTTACAGGAAGGTAAGATCACCCGCGTGGGAGGTGATAAAGATATAAATGTAGATGTACGGGTGATCGCAGCAACCAATAAAGATCTGTTGAAGGAAGTGGAAGACAAAAACTTCCGGTTGGATCTGTATCACCGTCTCAGTGTGATCCTGATTCATGTGCCCTCTCTGAACGACCGCAGAGATGATATCCCCATGCTCGTAGATAAATTCCTTACAGATATCTGTACCGACTATGGTATAGCCCGCAAGAGCATTGAGACCAATGCCGTGGAGGCCTTAAAAAAACATAACTGGACAGGCAATATCCGGGAACTGCGAAATGTGGTGGAGCGCTTGATTATTCTTTCCGGAAAAACAATTGTTACTGAGGATGTGCAGAATTATGTTCTGCCGAAGAAATAAAACGGTGGAAATCGTTGGTGCCAGACAAACAATGAACATTGGATCTTATTTCACCCAACTGATTGATTGCACTTCCTGAGTAATATATCTGTTGCTGTGGAAATGTACGGCTCAGATCTTCCAGATAACCTTGTATATTCTGTTTCGTTAAATTGGTAATCACCAGCAGAAACAATTCGGTTACCCGTTGCGCATCTGCAACTTCTTTTACCAATGACAACGTCTTATCGGTTCCCAGATAAATACAGCGCACCCCATTTTTCTTAAGAAGATAATAAACGAACAACAGGGGAATTTCATGAAATTCTCCCGGAGGGGTAAAAAGTAATACTTTTCGCTTTGCTGCTGGATCCGGTGCAGGAGCAGATTCAATGGCGGCAATGATTTTTCGTATGATTATATTACTCGCAAAATGCTCCTGTGCAGGTAAAACATGGCCGGTAAGCCAGAAAATACCCATCCGTTTCAAAAAGGGGAACAAAATCTCTTCCATGGCCCGCTCCATTCCGATATGATTAATGGCCTGCACCAGATCTTCCTCAAATTGCTCCTCGTTAAAATCAATAGAAGCTTCTGTTAGCCGGTTCAAATAAACAGCCGATTCATGTAATAACAGGTTTTTACCGAGAGCGATCTCTTTTATTTCTGCCTCCGAAAGGCGGGCGATCTTCGATATTTTCAGTCCTTTATTGTAGAGAAATACTATACGAAGGATGTATTTAAGGTCTTCGTCGGAATAGATCCGGTGCTGACTTTTTTTACGGCCCGGATGCAGTATTCCATACCGTTGTTCCCAGGTACGCAGGGTATGCGCCTTAATGCCTGTCAGGTGCTCCAGATCACTTATGGTGAAAATATCCATCCGCTTGTAATAATCTCCGTTATTTACGACGAATATAGGTAAAACCACCCGTTGTGGCCTCTTTTCAGGGAATATGATACCCGGTTTTCGGAAAGCCAATTATTATGGTATTTTTGACCATCTTTTAAAAAGCGCTCATGTCACAAAATGAATTATTGTCCGTTATTCTGATTGCTCTGCTCATTGTACTGTTACCAGCACCAGGGTTATATGGAATGTTCCGTAAGGCGGGTGTTCCCGGCTGGAAGGCCTTCATTCCGTTTTATAATTCCTGGGTAATGATAGCGATAGCCCAGCGCCCTAAACACTGGTTTTTCTGGCAATTCATACCGGTAGTTGGCTGGTTTGTTTCGATAGGCATTGCCATTGAGTTTGTAAAACCATTTGGGAAATTTCGTTTTTATCAGCATGCCCTCAGCGCCTTATTAGCCGTGGTATATTTCCCTTATATAGGGTTTAATAAAAAGGACAAATTTATAGGGGTGGAAGCCGCCAAAAAATACCAGAAATCATCGGCCCGTGAGTGGATCGATGCGGGTGTTTTTGCGATTGTAGCCGCCACCATCATACGCACTTTTGTGTTTGAGGCCTTTACCATTCCTACCGGCTCCATGGAAAAAACCTTACTGGTGAACGATTTCCTTTTTGTGAGTAAAATGAGTTATGGCCCCCGTATTCCCAATACCCCATTGGCCATTCCATTTGTTCACCACACGCTTCCGGTCTTCAATACCAAATCCTATTCAGAATTGATAAAATTGCCTTATACACGATGGTTTGCCACACCGGTTAAACGTAATGATGTGGTAGTGTTCAACCTACCTGCGGGCGATACATTAACGAAAGAATTTGATTCTGCCGATCCGTATTATGATATTCTGCTACGTGAAAAGTTGCGTTTCGAAGCAGAACTGGCTGCGCAATATCCCGACCCCAAACAACGGGAAGCGGTTGCCGATGCCAAAGCCCGTGATTATGTATACAGCAACTATACAATCATGACCAGACCGGTGGATAAAAGGGAAAATTACATCAAACGCTGTGTTGGTATCCCCGGCGATACGATTGAAGTAAAAGAAGGAATTTTGTTTAATAACGGTAAACCGGCCTTTGTACCGCCGCATTCTGCAATTGATTACCGGGTGATCAGCAGCCGTGTGTTGACGGAAGAAGATTTTACGGAAGCGGGGGTTACCTTGAAACAAACCGAAAATGAGTTTGATTTTATGCCGGCTCAGGAGCCGAAGAACTATATCGTGAATCTCACACCGGAAGAAGTGGAAATAACTAAAAAGATCGCTGGTGTTACCAGTGTAACACTGATTGCCGAAACCATCAGTGATCCCAGGATCTTCCCCCGCGATAGTTCCGTGGCCAAATGGTCCACCGATAATTTTGGCCCTTTATGGATTCCGGCCAAAGGCATGAGCATTGCGCTCGACAAGAAAAATATCGCTTTTTACAAACGCGCCATCACCATTTATGAAGGGAATAGCTGGGAGGAAAAAGAAGGCAAGATCTTTATCAATGGAAAAGAAAGTACCAGTTATACATTCAAAATGAATTATTATTGGATGATGGGAGATAACCGACATCGTTCACAAGACAGTCGTTTCTGGGGTTTTGTTCCGGAAGATCATGTGGTAGGAGAGGCCTGGATCATTTGGATGAGTTGGGATAAAGGAATGCGCTGGAAGCGGATGTTCAATATAATACATTAATGAAGAGCCTGCAATACCAATTCAACTATCAGGAATTCGCGTCTGCCAGTGAACTTGACCCAACTGATGCGGATCTGTTACAACGTGCCCGCCTGCTAACCGAACAGGCCTACGCTCCCTATTCGCATTTTAAAGTAGGAGCTGCTGCCTTATTACAAAATGGCGAAATCATTTCCGGCTCGAATCAGGAAAATGCTTCCTATCCGGTGGGCATATGCGCCGAACGAACCCTGCTGGCTGCAGCCGGTACCCTGCACACAAAAATGCCGATCCTTACCATGGCAATCAGCTATCATAATCTGGCCGGCGAATTAAACGACACTCCGATATCGCCTTGTGGTATGTGCCGCCAGGCCCTTTGTGAATATGAAGAACGCACCGGACAATCGATCCGACTCATACTGGCCGCATTAAATGGACCGGTGCAGATCATTGAGAAAGCCTCTCAACTTCTTCCATTGGCGTTTTCGGGAACTGTACTGAAAAAATAGGGGTATTTTAACCTTTTTTTTATCTATCAAAACAGTAGTTTCGGTAGAATATGAGCGGCAGGCTACCTTATTCATTTATATTTCTGATTGGTCTGTTTTGTCAGTTATTTCCTGTTTCAGCTTCTGCACAGGAAATGACTTATCATGAGGAATTTGCCCCTTACGATTCTCTAACGACTGTTTTCTTTTTGGGTAAAACGAAAGACCGGATATGGCTTTTTAAAACCAGCCCCCGAAATTTCCCCACCATTCACCTGCTGGATAGTACCGGAAAAGAACAGTTACGCGTATCCGTAAACGCAATAGGATTAAAGCGAATATTCCGGCCCGCAGCGATCTTCGCCAATGATACGGTGTCTGTATTTTATCAATACCGAAGCGGTGATTATGTTTATCAGAATGTACTATTGCTGGATCAGAACGGAAAGACGCTGGGTAACGTGCAACAACTGGATTCGGCCCGCACCGATATTTTAAAAGACGGTGCATTGATGCAATGCATTCCGATTCCGGAAAAGAAAAAAATACTACTGTACCGAATGATCATGGGGCTGTACCCGGGTAAGATGATCGTGGACCATTCCGAATATGATTATACGGGCTCCTTACTGGAGAAAACAAATCATACAATTAACTTCGACCGAACGGTTCAGGAATTATCGGCAGCTCATCTGCATGCCAATGGGAATGTATACTTCACCATTTATGATAAACCCGATCCCTACCGGTTGTATTCTACAATAACCCTTTATCAGATCAACTGTATAACCCCCAGCAATAAGATCCGTGAAATTCCTTTTAAAGGGTTCAAACCCATTCGTCCGATATTTGTAAAAACAAACAATCCTGCTGCCAATCTGGGTTTATGTAGTATTTATTTAGAGAAAGAATCTATCATAGCCAATGGAGTGCTGGTGGCTGAGGTGGATCTTATCAACAAATCAGCACCTGTTTCAACAACTTATTTTCCGCTGCAAAAACATCAAAACAAATACACCAAATCCGGCCCCTTCCAATTACCCGTCAGTTTTCGACCATCCCGCAATGATAAATTGGTATTGTATGCTGCTTTTCAAAAAGCTGCCGGAGAATGGAACTTCCTGTTGGAAAATGGATATAACATCAACCATTCCAATGCTACAAACAATTTCCCCGGCCAATCGAATCCCAATTCAGCGGACGTAAACAATTTCACCCCCAGTCAGGAAATGGATCAACTGAGAAATCAGGCCATCCGGAACATAAATTATGCTTCCAATAACGCCAGCGGTAGCTTTCAGTTCGGGAATCAGGGGGCTAACAACATCACTCCATTAGGGGGCGTTTCGAATTATTTTACAACCAATAATGGCTATCTCGATCAACTGGAAAAATATAATACACAGCCTCCGAATACTTCTGAAGATCGTTTTTATGCGAATGAATATAAAGAAAGCCAAAAGCTGATCCACTATTTCATTTCTGCAGACGCCAGGGATGGGGTGACAAACCGCCTGAAGTTTCAATCGACCATTATTACGAAACAATTACCCTTGCAATCTGTAAAAATTACCAATGAACAAAGAGTCATGATTGCCGATATCGGGAATAACAGTGACCGCTTCGATTTCAAATCAATGGAAACAAGTGGTGCCAACAGGCGTAAGGAGGTACGGATAAAAAAAGGGAAGACGATCCTTTGGAGAGAATCGGTACTTCCCTTTCAAAATCAATTGTATTTTCTTTATGTGAACGAACAAACCGGCAGGGTAGGACTCGCATCCATAAAAGAGTAGTTTCTTTTTAATGGATCATATTCACCAGAATACGTCCCATAACTTCCCCCCGCAAAATCGCATCAATCCATTTTTCATTCAGTTCCTCCAGACTCACTTCTTTAACAATAGCGCCCAGTTTGGACTGTATATTCCAGTCTGAAGACAGTTTATCCCATATAAATTGTTTGTGGTGCAGGGGCATTTCGGCCGAACCCACTCCCAGCAAACTCACTCCATTTAAAATGAACGGATAAACCGTGGTATCCAACTTAGGCGAATGGACCAGGCCGGTACTTACCACATTTCCTTCCAGTGAACATCCTTTTAAGAGGGTAGCCAACGTATTTCCCCCAACAGTATCCACCGCACCGGCCCATTGCGGACGGAGCAGGGATTTTCCAGAAAGATCGTTGACCCAATGCCTGCCTTCTACACGGGAGGCGCCCAGATGCTGGGCATATTCCAATGCATGCTCTTTTCCACTTACAGCAATCACTTCGTATCCGGCTGTTGAAGCAATAGCAACCGCCATACTGCCCACACCGCCTGTAGCGCCGGTAACTACAAGTGGTCCCTGAGCGGGCGTTTGGCCGTTACGTTCCATTTTAAATAATGCGGTGGCGGCCGTGAATCCTGCAGTTCCAATAATCATGCATTCACGTAAAGTATAAGCGTCTGGTTTTCGGATCAGCCATTTGGCCGGAACCCGAATAAACTGACCAAATCCGCCGCAGGTATTCATGCCCAGATCATATCCGGTAACCAATACTTCTTCTCCCGATATAAAATCTTCGGTGCGGCTTAATTCTACAATACCTGCTGCATCTATTCCCGGAGTATGGGGGTATTTGCGGGTGATGCCTTTATTTCCGGTGGCAGAAAGGGCATCTTTGTAATTGAGAGAGGAGTACTGCACGCGTACCAAAACTTCTCCAACGGGAAGATCATCGATATGTCGCTCTATTATAGATCTGCTGATTTCTCCCCTTTCGTTTTCCTGAATCCATAGTGCTTTGAATCTCATAATATCAACGTATAAAATTTCGTAGGAATTTTTCAAAAAAGCTGCTGCACCCCATGAGCTATTTTATTTTCATGTTCCAGGAGCCAGCGCTTGCGCCACAGTCCCCCGGCATATCCCACCAGATCATTACGTGAACCGATAACACGATGACAGGGCACCACTACGGCAATATTGTTTTTTCCATTGGCAGATGCAGCCGCCCGAATGGCTTTTGTATCGCCCAACCGACGGGATAATTCCAGATAACTGATGGTTTTACCAAAAGGTATTTTCTCCAACTCACCCCATACCCGTTGTTGAAACTCCGTTCCGGTTTGCTGAAGTGCGAAACTGAACTCCAGTCTATGCCCCTGAAAATACTGGATCAATTCTTCCACTGCCTGCAATACAAGAGGAGGCAAAGCAGACTGATTGACCGCCGGAGGGTGCTGCACGGTGTCAATAAAACTGATCTCAGAAATATATTCCGTGGTTCCACTCAAATGGATCAGCCCCAGGGGCGACTGGTAGTATGTAGAATAGCTTTCACTCATTGGCTTCCGATGGCCTGTTGAAGATAGTTATTTAATTCTGATGCCCCGAACAATAGCCCCCTGTTTAATCAGCGGTTTAACCAATCTTACTTCCATTTTCCATTTGTTGGTCGGCTTTCAGCAACACTACCTGGCCATCGGAGTTGTACACGCCCAGAACCAGACATTCGCTCCAAAAAGTAGCGATTTGTTTAGGAGGAAAATTGACAACCGCTATTACCTGCTGGCCCAAAAGGGATTTTTTTTCGTAAAAATGCGTGATCTGGGCCGAGGACTGCTTTATCCCGAGCGGACCAAAATCAATTTTTAATTGATAGGCGGGCTTTTTTGCTTTCGGAAAATCACTAACTTCCGTGATCGTTCCGATCCTGATATCCACTTTTTCAAAATCGTGCCAGGTGATGGACATAATTTATTTTTAAAATTTAAAGATCAACATATGAAACGTTCAGCAACCGCCATTTGGAATGGCTCCGGAAAAGAAGGAAATGGAAACCTAACTACACAAAGTAAAGTATTAGCCAACACATCGTACGATTTTAAATCGCGTTTCGAAGATGGTACGCATACCAACCCTGAAGAGCTGATCGCGGCTGCACATGCCGGATGTTTTGCAATGAAATTAAGTTTTGTTCTGGGGGCCGCTGGTTTTACCCCGACTTCACTGGAAGCCACCAGCACCATTACACTGGAAAACGGTACCATCACCAGTTCTCATATAGTGCTGAAGGCCGTAGTGCCCGGCATTGATGCTGCCAAATTTGAAGAATGTGCCCAGGATGCCAAAGCCAATTGCCCTGTAAGTAAGGCATTGAATATGGCAATAAGCCTCGAAGCTACTCTGGCCTGATTATAATTGTCAAACGATTGCTATGCCAAATGCCTCACACCGCAAAGGCCGGAGGGATTTTTTAAAGAATGCCTCCGTAGCCGCTGCCGGTTTTTTTATTGTACCGCGTCATGTACTCGGTAAGGGATTTATTGCCCCCAGCGACAAACTGAATATTGCTGGTATTGGGGCCGGCGGTAAAGCAGAAGTAAACCTTCCTTACGCCTGGAATAAGGGTGCTGAGAACATTGTTGCTTTATGCGATGTAGACGATCGCATGGCTGTAAATGCACGAAAGCGCTGGCCCAAAGCACCGTATTACCGCGATTACCGCGAAATGCTGGAAAAAGAGAAAAACAATATCGACGCCGTTATTGTAACAACGCCCGATCATATGCATGCTGTACAGGCATTAGCCGCCATGCAAATGGGCAAACATGTGTATGTGGAAAAGCCGCTTACCCATGACATTTATGAGGCCCGTACATTAACACAGGCTGCCGAAAAATATAAACTGGTTACCCAAATGGGCAATCAGGGCTCCAGCGGCGATGATACACGATTGATTGAAACCTGGATACAGGAAGGAGTGATCGGTGACGTGCATACTGTTCATGTATGGACCAATCGGCCCACCTGGCCACAAGGCATTCCGGCACCTAAGGGAAAATTTGATATTCCTAAGGAGGTAGACTGGAATCTCTGGCTGGGAACGGCTCCCTATCGCGATTTCAACCCCAATTATATCCCCGCTATCTGGAGAGGTTGGGTTGATTTTGGTACCGGTTCACTGGGCGATATGGGTTGTCATTTTATTGATGTTCCATTCCGTGCCCTGAAACTGGGTTACCCTACAGCAGTAGAATGTAGCCTCACCCGAACCTATACTGGATTTTTTCAGGAAGTTTTTTATACTGACAGCTACCCGCTATCCTCCAAAATTCATATACAATTCCCGGCCCGCGAAACGATGCCGGCCTGTGAATTGGTTTGGTACGATGGAGGCTTAACACCCAAGCGACCAGCAGAATTACTTCCCGATGAAATGCTGGGTGAATGGGATGGCGGAATTTTATTTGAAGGCACAAAAGGGAAATTGATGGCCGGGCTCTTCGGTCGCAATCCAACGCTACTGCCTACCCGAAAAATGAAGGAAACAAATTTACCGGCATCGAAATTCCCATTTGTTGAAAAAGCCACTGAAGGCCACCAGACCCAATGGGTAAAAGCCTGTAAACAGGGCTATGGTTCTTATACCAGTTCTTCCTTCGACAAATCGGGCCCACTCACAGAAACCGTACTGATGGGCAATCTGGCCATCCGCAGTTTCAATTTAAAAGAAGGAAATAATTTTAACGGCCGCAAGCAATTGCTTTGGGATGGGCCGAATATGCGTATCACCAACTTTGAAGCGGCGAATCAGTTTGTGAAGAGGAGTTATAGAGGTGAGTGGTGAGAGGTGAGAGGTGAGAGGTGAGAGATGAGAGGTGATGTTTCGACCGAAGGGAGGAAACCAGGGAATATGATTAAGTTGGGGTGTAAGTGTAGCAGCATTTTCAAATTATCAAATTATCAAATTTTCAAATTAACTTCTGATGAGCAAGAAAAAAAACAACCAGGCATCACGCCGGGATTTTATCCGTAACAGCTCGCTCGCTGCAGCGGGTTTCTTTATTGTTCCCCGTCATGTTCTGGGTCGTGGTTTTGTTGCGCCCAGCGACAAACTGAACCTGGCCGGTATCGGCGTAGGCGGAATGGGTGAAGGCGGCCTGAATGAATTTGCCCGACACGCTAAAGTAAACGTTACAGCCCTTTGCGATGTGAGTGATAAAGCAGCGGCCAACTCACGAAAGAAATTTGCGAAAGCCAGCTATCACAAAGATTTCCGTGAAATGCTGGAAAAAGAAAAAAATAATATTGATGGCGTATATATTGCCACGCCCGATAATACACACGCTGTAGCCACATTAGCGTCTATGCAATTGGGTAAGCACGTATACACGCAAAAACCTCTGACACACGATATTTACGAAGCCCGTGTACTTACTGAGGCTGCCAAAAAATATAAAGTGGTTACTCAAATGGGCAACCAGGGGGGTAGTGGTGATGGGGTACGTCGCACACAGGAACTGATCAATGCCGGTTTGATTGGTGAAGTAACCAAAGTGGAATGCTGGACCAACCGTCCGGTTTGGCCTCAGGGCATTGACACACCTACTGGAAAATTCGACATCCCCTCTGAATTGAACTGGGATCTCTGGATCGGTCCGGCAAAAATGATTGACTATAACCCGGCTTATCTTCCCTTCAATTGGCGCGGCTGGTGGGCATTTGGTACCGGATCGCTCGGTGATATGGCTTGTCATATCATGGATCCTATATTCCGCTGTTTGCCGATCGACTATCCCACTTCAGTGGAAGCCAGTGTAGCCACCATGTGGAAGCAAATGTGGAATGATACGCAAAATACTGATGCCTGTCCGGCTTCTACCATCATTCACCTTTCCTATCCCCGAAAAGATAATAAAGGAGAGATCAAAGTTTCCTGGTACGATGGCGGTTTATTGCCCCAACGTCCGGATGAATTAGGCCCGGATGAAGCCTTTGGTAACTGGGATGGTGGTGTTCTCTTCATTGGAACCAAAGGAAAATTACTGGCAGATTGCTATGGCGCTAATCCACGTTTACTGCCAACAGCTAAAATGAAAGAAACCTTGCCGGCGCCTACACTGGCACGTGTACCCGAAGGCCATTATCATCAATGGGTGAATGCCTGTTTAGCTGGATATGGGAATGCGACTACCAGTTCACCATTTGAATATGCAGGTCCATTCACCGAAAGCATTCTCATTGGAAACCTTGCTATCCGCAGCTTCATGATGCAAAACCCGAAAGGGAAGGGTTGGGAGGATAAGTATCTTGGTCGTAAAAAGCTGCTCTGGGATGCAAAAAATATGAAGATCACCAACTTTGATGCCGCCAATCAATTCGTGAAACGCGAATACCGCGATGGCTGGAACCTGAGTTTATAACAGCAACCGTTTTCAAAAAGGCATTTCGATTGAAATGCCTTTTTTTATGCCGGTTCATACCTCCTTTCAGGTTAAATACTGTATCTTATTACGATGAAAAAAGCCCCGCTCTTCCTGCTGCTGTTGCTTTCCTTTTATGGAATGGCACAACCAGCAATTGCCCCCCGGTTATTGAATGGTTTCTGGACGGCCAGTTGGATCACCGATCCGGAGGCTACAGGAACAGAATTCGGCGTATATCACTTTAGAAAAACATTCGAGTATACTAAAGAGGCCGGCTCCTTCGTGGTACACGTTTCAGCCGACAATAGATATCGCTTATTCGTAAACGGTACAGCCGTGAGCAGCGGTCCGGCAAGAAGTGATCTGGCGAACTGGAATTATGAAACAGTTGACTTAGCCCCGTATTTGAAGCCGGGGCAAAATACCCTTGCGGCCATTGTCTGGAATTTTGCTAAATACCGGCCTTATTCCCAGATCAGTTTCGAAACAGCCTTCCTGTTGCAGGGGAATTCGGCCAGAGAGGAAATCGTCAACAGCAACAGTTCCTGGAAGGTTTACAAAGACAGTTCTTATTCGATTGTACCGGTTAATAAGGGCGCATTACAAGCCTATTTTGTGGTCGCCGAAGGAGAACAGGTAAATGGGCGTTTTTACCCCTGGGGGTCTGTAACAGAAACCTTTGATGATGCACATTGGCATAACGCCAGGCAACTTTGGTATGGAGCAAAAGCACGTGGCTTTGGAAGCGACGGCAATTGGCAACTGGTGCCCCGTACCATACCTATGGAAGAAGAATATCCACAGGAATTTAAAACCTATTATGTGTCTGGAAAAAAAGCAGGGGAGTGGTTAGATCCGCAACCTGCCGCAGGAGCACCGCTCCGGATAGAAGCCAATAAAAAAATCAGGTATTTGTTCGATCAGGGAACCCTAACCAATGCCTATCCCATACTTCAGTTAACGGGCGGCAAAGACGCACGCATTTCACTTTGGTATGCTGAAGCGCTTTTTGATACCAAACGAAATAAAGGCCATCGCGATTCCATTCAGGGTAAAACCCTGATCGGTTTTAGCGACCGCTACATAACCGATGGCGGAAGCCAACGAATATTTTCACCACTCCACTTCAGAACCTTCCGGTATGTTTTGGTGGAAATTGAAACGCAGAATGATCCTATTCAGACACTGCAGCTTAGCAGTCGCTTCACCGGATATCCCTTTCAGGAAAAGGCGCGCTTCATAACCAGCAATCCGGCACTCACTAAAATATGGAACATTGGATGGCGGACGGCCCGTCTCTGTGCCGTAGATACCTATTTTGATTGTCCCTATTACGAGCAACTGCAATATGTAGGCGATACGCGTATCCAGGCGCTGATATCGCTTTATGTTTCCGGGGATGACCGATTGATGAAGAAAGCCATATCAGATATAGGTCATTCATTTTTTTCCGAAGGGCTTACGCAAAGCCGATATCCGTCGCGTGACCTGCAGGTAATTCCGACCTTTTCGCTGTGGTGGGTTTGCATGCTTCATGATCTGTGGATGAACCGGAAAGATGATGCCTTTCTGAAGGCACAGTTAGGGGTAATGGACAATGTACTCAACTGGTATAAAAATAAAATGGCTCCGGATGGTATGCTCGGCGCATTGCAATGGTGGCAATTTGTTGACTGGAGCTGGGGCAGAAAAGATTCGATCGAAATTGGTGGTGTTCCGCCCGGTGCCAGTAAAGGCGGTTCGTCTATCATTTCCCTGCAATATGCCTATACATTGGAGCGGGCGGCTGCATTGTGCAGTTATTTTGGCGACAGCGAAAAAGCACAGCGCTATCGTACACAAGCCGGAAATATTAAGCGTTCCACCTATGCCTTGTGTTGGGATAAAGCGAAAGGATTACTGGCCGACGAGCCCGGTAAAACAAGTTTCAGCCAGCATGCCAATATCATGGCCGTTTTAACCGATGCTGTGCCAGCGGCTGAACAGGATGATTTATTGCTACGGGCTGCTAACGATAAAACCATAACACAAGCCACCTACTACTTCAGGTTTTATTTATTCGAAGCACTTAAAAAGGTGAAAATGGGGAATGAATACCTGCGCCTCTTACAGCCCTGGTATGAAATGCTGGACAGAGGATTGACCACTTTCGCGGAACAGGGTGATCCCACCCGAAGTGATTGTCATGCCTGGAGCGCTTCCCCCAACTATGAATTTCTTACACTGATCTGCGGTATAAATAGTGCGGCACCCGGATTCAAAAGAGTTCGAATAGAACCCTGGCCCAATGAACTGGAAACATTTGGAGGCCTTGTGCCGCATCCGGATGGCACCATCAGTATGAATCTTAAAAAACAATCTTCTGGCAAAACAGAGATCAATGTTGATCTCCCCAAAACACTTACAGGAGTATTCGTGTGGAAAGGAAAGGAGTGGGCGCTTCACGGTGGAAATCAAACTATAATCGCAAACTGATCATACGATTAAATAGTGATCAAAGAAGCCAACAGTTTTAATTCCGCCTGTTTGTGACGGTCCTTATCGTTATCAAAACATTTACTGTATTCCTCCAATAGAATTTGAATGCATCTACGTGTACTCAGCGGTTGCAGATAATCGGGAGAAGCCGGTATTTTCATCCGCTCCAGATAGTTCTCCACATCTTTATGGGTAAATACATGTCCCGACATGGGGTCAATAAAAAATTCTGTGCGTAAAATCGGTTCTTCCGTAATTCGGGTAAAGTCGTATTCAGTCCTGAAATAACCCAAAACAAACTGGTGAGGCAGGTGCACCGCTTTTACCGGCACATCTAACAATTCACTCAAAATGAGGTACAGAATTCCGTTGGCAATACGATTTCCCTTCTTTGTTTCCAACTGACGATGGATCAGAAAATCATCTGGTTGCTGGTAGCTTAATTCATTTCCTTTTAAGCTATAATAATTATACAGAATACTGGTCAGAACATTGATCTGTTCAAGTGGAGTAAGATAACTGTTTAATTCCAGCCAGATGTTACGGCGCAATTTCTCTACATCCTGAAAAACCTGAGCGGTGGACAATTCGGGATACTGAAATCGGGCCACCAGCAATGCACCGGCTAAAAGATCCTGATGGGAGTTTTTATTCCACTCTTCAACATCCGTACACAGATCACGAAAATGCAGGCGATGTATGAGCAACTCGATGCGCTCCTGCGTGCCCTGGCTTATCGTATTCTCCCATAAATGTTCCAGATTGGGAATAATGCCTTTCCCATAATCAACAATGCGACTGGATACAGCCCCAAAAACTTCTTCGTCCGGATCATCTATCAGGTTAAATAAAGCAGATATTTCTTTGTTTTCTTCCATGCTTAAAGAGGGGGTTACCCTAACCGCATCAATTTCGTTCAATGTAATTTAACAGCCTTGAAAATATTTTCCACATATCCACAATCAGCCGGTAAATTCAGCGCTGAGTGATAAGTAGGCCGACAGCAACTCTTTCAACTGCTGCCGCTCTTTGTCGCCTTCAAGAGCCCGTTTGGGAATAACGATGGCATGGTAAGAATTCGTATAAAGATAATAGGAGGTAGGGGTTTCAGCCTTTTTTACAATGGCATCCCACTTATAAAAACTCTCAGAGTCTTTGTCCTTATCCATTATTCCCTGATCGGATATTTGTACTTCGCAACGATCAAGTATATGGAAATTCTCTTTTTGGGAAAGGATCTGACGCACTTTTCGACGCACCGAAATCCGGATCAGCCAGGGAACCAATAATAGATACAGGAAGGCAATGAGGGCGAATATACCCAGGTCTACCCATATGGAATGATCACGGTTGGCAAAAAGATACAGGGCCGCTACCACCGCATACAATAATAAAACTTTCACGTAATACCATAAACGATACTGCCGCCGCTGGGGGTCTGACCACGCAGTAAAATAATTGTACTCGAAGTACTCCTGCTCCGTAAGTTGAAATTTAATCGCTAACATTTATCCTGTAGAGAGCCTTATTTCCCGGAACTCTTTCGGGTAGCTGTTTTCTTTGCAGCGGCTTTTTTTACTGCAGTCTTCTTAACGGCCGATTTGGTGGCAGGTTTCTTTTTGGCTGCTGCTTTTACCTTCTTGGTAAAGGCACCAGGCACCTGCGCTTCAATCATATTCTTGATCAGATCCACAGAAACATCGGCCAGATCTTCAGCCGTGTATTTCGTATCATCGGCCTTCCGACCCAGTTTAAGCATTTTCTTGTTGAAGCGAATGAATGGACCCCAACGACCGTTTTCAATGGAGATCTTCTCTTCAGGCCACTGACGTACAAAGCGGTTTTCTTCTTTTTTGATCTTTGCTTCGATCAACTCAATTATATCAGCTTTGGAAAGTGCATCAAAATTAAAGCGACGGGGCACGTTAATAAACATATCGTTCCACTTGATAAACGGTCCAAAACGTCCTTTGCCTTTTGTTACCGGCTTACCATCGTAACTGTCGATCGGCGCATCGGCCTGTTGTTTCTCGAGAATGATTTCAGTAGCACGTTCAAGCGTTACTTCCAGCGGGTCTTCTCCCTTCGGAATGGAAATGAACGCTTCCCCATATTTTACGTAGGGGCCAAAACGGCCGATATTCACTACTACATCCAGGTCGTTATAAACGCCTAATGTCCGGGGCAGTTGGAAAAGCTGCAAGGCATCATCCAACTGTATGGTTTCAATGCTCTGATCTTTCTTCAGGGCTGCAAAACGCGGCTTTTCCTCATCACTTACATCACCGATCTGCACCATAGGGCCATAGCGTCCCATACGAGCCACGATCTTTTTTCCTGATTCCGGATCAATTCCTAATTCCCTTTCTCCTTTTATCCGCTCAGCCGTCTCGATCGTTTTTTCAACATCCTTTTTAAAAGGAATGTAGAAATCGTCGATCATGCTATTCCATTTCAATTTCCCGGCAGCCACTTCATCAAACTCCTCTTCAATACGCGCCGTGAAACCATAATCCATGATATCGTCAAAGTACTGTTTCAGGAAATCGGTTACCACCAGTCCAAGATCGGAGGGAAATAATTTCGATTTTTCTGCACCCGTATTTTCCTGCTCCACTACGCGGGTTACTTTATCCTGTACCAATTTTAAAACCCTGAAATCGCGGCGCACTCCATCCTTGTCACGCTTCTCTACATACCCACGCTTCAGTATAGTTGAAATTGTAGGCGCATACGTAGAGGGACGACCAATACCCAATTCTTCCAGTTTTTTTACCAGGGAAGCTTCCGTATAGCGGGGGAGTGGACGGCTGAATCGCTCCGTTGCCAATAATTGCTTCAAAGGAAGTTTTTGACCTACTTTCAATGGCGGCAACATGCCTTCCTGCTTTTCCTCCTCCGTTTGATCTTCCTCATCGCGATCCTCCATATACACTTTCAGAAACCCTTCAAACTTCAGCACTTCACCACTGGCAGTCAATTCCTCCTTATTGGTCGAAATATTGATACGGGCAATGGTTTTTTCCAATTCAGCATCGGCCATCTGACAGGCCATGGTTCTTTTCCAGATCAACTCGTACAAACGCTTGCAATCCGGATCCTCTACTGTGGTATTCTCCATGTAGGTGGGGCGTATTGCTTCGTGCGCTTCCTGAGCACTTTCATTCTTATTTTTAAACTTTCGGAATTGATGAAAAGAAGGACCATACATCGACTTTACCGTATTGGTAATATCTCCCAATGCGGTATCACTCAGATTCACACTGTCGGTACGCATATAGGTGATCTTACCACTTTCATATAGTTTTTGGGCTAATAGCATGGTACGACTTACACCATAGCCGAGTTTACGACTGGCTTCCTGTTGCAGGGTAGAGGTAGTAAAAGGCGGCGCCGGAGATCTTTTACCGGGTTTCACCTGAATATCTGAAACGGTATAATCGGCTCCTTTGCAGCTTTCCAAAAAGGACTGGGCATCCGATTCTGAATTGTATTTCTTCCCTTCAGCACTAAAACTCACCGGGCGATTGGAACTATCATTCGCCGTAAAGAGTGCATCTATCTTAAAACTACTCGTTGCGGTGAAAGCATTGATCTCTCTTTCGCGCTCAGCAATCAATCGCACTGCAACACTTTGTACACGACCCGCACTCAGGTTATTCCGCATACTCATTTTACGCCACAAAACCGGGCTCAACTCAAATCCTACAATGCGGTCCAGAATACGTCGGGCCTGTTGGGCCATCACCAGATTCATATCCACCGTTCGTGGCTGTGAAACAGCTTTCTGAATGGCAGGCTTGGTAATTTCGTGAAATACAATACGTTTGGTATCAGCAGGATTCAACCCCAATACCTCACATAAATGCCAGCTGATCGCTTCCCCTTCACGGTCCTCATCCGTTGCCAGCCAAACCTCACCCGATTTCCGGGCCAGACTCTTTAACTCTTTCACCACACGCTCCTTTTCAGCAGGTACAATATATCGGGGCTTATATTTATTATTAACATCAATACCCATATCGTCCTTCTCCAGGTCACGGATATGTCCGTAGCAGCTCTTTACCTCGAAATCTTTACCCAGGATCTTTTCGATGGTTTTGGCTTTCGCAGGGGACTCCACAATCAGTAAATTCTTCGCCATATTCGTTTTTAAAAGGGATTTTTTCAGGCCTGTTGGCGTGCAAGTTTAGTGTATAACGACGAAAACAACAAATTGGTACAACAGGAACAGGCTGATAAACGATTCATTTTTAAGTGTTTTACAAAAATTTGCCCTCCTTTTGAAAGGCCCCAATTCCTGCATGACTGCGTCATTCTGACCTCTTTAGCACACAATTAATCGTCCGAAAAGGGCTAACTTCCGCCTGATTTGAAAAAAGCCATAACCATCCGAAATTTAAGTGAACGAGCCCTTCTGGTTGAATTCGGCCAGGAAATAGATATTCTGTCTAATATTAACGTCATTCAATTAAGCCAAAAAGTTACAGAGAATCCATTTCCCGGGTTCATAGATACTATTATAAGTTATTCATCATTAACGATAATATATGAGCCGGTTATTATTAAAAAAGAGATCAATCCGGATACGCCCATTCATGTATGGGTGGCCGGCCAAATTCGCTTCCTGGTAGATTCTTTATCTGACTCAGCGCAAATAAATGCGCCCCTCATCAGAATCCCTGTTTGGTATCCGCATACGCCCGACCTGATTCGATTGGCTGAAAAAAAGGGTCGAACGCCAGGCGAGCTCATCGAAATACACCAGGCGCAATCATACCGGGTTTTCATGCTGGGTTTTCAACCCGGATTTGCTTATATGGGCATTTTACCTGAAATACTGCACTGTAAACGGAAAGAGTCTCCTGTTCCGGTAAAAGCAGGATCGGTAGCCATTGCAGGCAAACAGACCGGTATTTATCCTTTCGATTCACCCGGAGGTTGGCAGGTAATCGGATTTACCCCCTGGCAACTCTTTAATAAACATCAACCGCGCCCCGTTTGGCTCCAACCGGGCGACGAAGTGATGTTTTATCCGGTTTCGGCGGATGAGTTCGAATATCTCGAACAACTAAATAAACAGGAAAACGATATTACCTATTAAATCATCCTACCATTATATATATGTCCATTCAAATTCTTAAACCCGGTATCATGGATACCATTCAGGACCTGGGACGGTTTGGTTTCAGTCACTGGGGTATTAACCCGGGCGGGTCAATGGATCTTCATGCAACTCAGGTGGCTAATATGCTGGTAGACAATGAACCGGACACAGCCGTATTGGAACTGCATTTTCCGGCACCCCAAATTTTATTTGAACAAACGGCACTGGTAAGTATATGCGGCGCTGACTTTAAACCGATGATCAACGAAACACCGGTTCCCCTGTGGCAACCATTGATCATCCCGAAAAACACAATTCTTTATTTTGATCAGCCCGTTTGGGGCTCCCGCAGTTATATCGCTTTTCACGGAGGACTGGATATTCCACGCTGGTTGGGCGGATATGGCACCCATTTAAAGGCAAAAGCAGGCGGCTGGGATGGACGTAAACTGGAACGATTCGACCAGATCCACTTCGGTGAAACCCGCATGTATTATCCTGCCTGGCAAAAAGAAAATAAACCTTTCACCACTTTACCCTGGAAAGCAGGGATGAAAGAGGTGTATAATCCATTATTAGAAATTGGATTCCTGCCCGGACCGGAATGGGAAGTTCTATCCAAACTATCCAGACATAAATTAGAGTCGAATCTGTTTTTTATTGACGCCCGTTCCGATAGGATGGGATATTATCTGAAAGGTCCGGAACTGGATGGAACGCCGCCAACCGAAATGTTATCGGCCGGAGTTACGAGGGGCACGATACAACTGTTGCCAAAAGGACAATGCGTGGTGCTGATGGCAGATCATCAAACCGTAGGAGGGTATCCGCGAATCGGTCAGGTTACCGCTGCTGATTTGGCGAAACTCGCCCAGATAAAACCGGGCCACAGTATTAAATTCAGTTTGTTAGAAATAGATGCGGCTGAAAAGAAATGGATCGAACAACAGGAAAACAGACAGACCATGCAAAAAGCCTGTAAAGAAAACTATAGTAAATGGGTAAGCGCAGTATAGATATAAATTGTGATATGGGCGAGAGCTCGCCGTTGCGACCAGGGTATTCGCCCGATCAGGATATCGCTTTGATGGATCATGTAAGCTCGATTAATCTGGCCTGTGGCTTTCATGCGGGTGATGCCGAAACCATGCACCTGCTTGCAGAAGCAGCTCTGGTGAGAGGTATTGCCATAGGAGCGCATCCTTCATTCCCGGACCGGGAGAACTTTGGGCGAAAAAAAATGAACTGGCAGCCCGCCTGGCTTTACGATCAAATCATTTACCAATTAGGAGCCCTGGAGGCCTTTCTAAAAATCAGAGGAGCACGCCTGCTTCATGTGAAACCCCATGGAGCTTTGTATAATATGGCCGCCGCAGACTTTACCATTGCAAAGATCGTTGCCAAAGCGGTAGCTGATTATGATTCCCGTTTGATAGTAATGGGCTTGTCGGGAAGTCAACTGATATCAGCCGCTAAAGAGCAGGGACTACTGTTTGCGCAGGAAGCATTTGCCGACAGAACGTATCAGTCGGACGGCTTTCTTACTTCCCGTGAAAAATCTGATGCATTGCTACCAACAGCCGAGGCTTCCGTAAATCAGGTTTTAACCTTATGCAAAGAACAGCGTGTATGGACAACCGATAAAACATCCATACCCCTTGAGGTTGACACGATATGTATCCATTCGGATGGATCAACAGCGCGAACAATAGCATCCCAGATTAGTGCAGCGCTGCGCAATGAAGGAATTTCCATCAATGCAGCCAGTTTGCTACGGTAGCTATTAAAGCTGTATCTTTCTTGCTGCATGAAAAGGACCACTACTTCAGCCGTATTGGGCGCCTCATTTTTAATGGCGACCTCTGCCATCGGACCGGGCTTTATTACTCAAACAACGGTATTTACCCGCGAACTGATGGCCAGCTTTGGTTTTGTTATTCTCATTTCAATACTCCTGGATATAGCTGCCCAATTGAATATTTGGCGCATCATTACACAGTCGGGAAAACCTGCCCAGCAAATAGCGAATGATGTGGTTCCGGGCATGGGGCATGTACTTTCGGTGTTGATCGTATTGGGTGGACTGGCATTTAATATCGGTAACATTGCCGGAGCCGGATTGGGTCTTCAAATACTTTTTGGAGGACATAACAATTCCCTGCCGCTTGAATGGGGAGTTTGGATCAGTGCGCTATTGGGTCTTATTGTCTTTTGGTTTAAAGAGATCGGAAAAGCCATAGACCTATTTGCCAAAATACTGGGTGCTATTATGATCCTTTTGACCCTTTACGTAGTGATTCTTTCAAAACCAGCCCTAGGAACCGCCCTTCATTATTCGCTCTTCCCCGATAAGATCAACCTCTTAGCTATTATAACATTAGTAGGGGGAACGGTAGGAGGCTATATAAGCTTTGCAGGTGCCCACCGGCTTTTAGATGCGGGAGTGACCGGCCCTGAAAATTTAAAGGCCGTTACAAGAGGCAGCATACATGCCATCCTGATTGCTTCCCTAATGCGTATTCTTTTATTCCTCGCTGCTTTTGGAGTGATCAGCACAGGAATCCAATGGAGCGAATCAAACCCGGCTGCGGCAGTTTTTGAATCCGCTGCGGGTGTTATAGGTTTACAACTATTCGGGCTGGTACTCTGGAGTGCTTCCATAACATCTGTGGTGGGTTCCGCTTATACCTCTGTCAGTTTTTTACGTACCATGCATCCCTGGTTTCAAAATCAGCAACGCATCATCGTAAGTGTTTTTATACTTTTCTCCACGATTATTTTTACACTGATCGGCAAACCGGTAGTGGTATTAATTTGGGCAGGAGCCCTCAATGGCCTCATCCTCCCGATTTCCTTAGGCCTGATGTTATTAGCACTGCGTCGTTTCCCCAACCTTCAACGCACCCACTCCAATTTATTGCAGGCTGCCGGATGGATGGTTGTATTGTTGATGCTGTTAATGAGCGGCAAAGTAATAGTTGATGAAGTAAGCAAACTTTGATTTTAGCATTTCCTTTTGGAATAATATAAAGGCTTTTACCGTTCTTTGTTCTGTTCCACTCCAACTATATAGGTTCAACTTTACTTTAACTCAACAAACTACCTATGGCATCTAACCAACCGTTGGAGGGGAATGACTTGTATTCCTACGACTCATTCGGCAGCAAATCATCCAAACCTGATCATAATTTTCTTTGGTGGTGTGCAGGTGCACATCAACAGTTACTCAAACAATTTCCGTCTGAACACGCAAAATATTCCGGGCTGGGAGGGGTGCTGCTCGCCACCTTTGTGCTGGCTGTACTATCCGCCGGATATGCCATTTACAGTGTTTTTGGCAATTTCTGGTGGACGATCGGATTTGCCCTGATATGGGGTCTTATCATTTTTAATTTCGATCGCTTTCTGGTTTCGACCATGCGAAAATATGGGTTGAGCAAACGTAAGCAACTCTGGATGGCCATTCCGAGACTGGCCCTCGCCATTCTTATCGGTATCACCATTGCACGACCGCTGGAATTGAAGATCTTTGAAAAGGAGATCAATACCCAGGTAGTCGAAAACCTGCATTTTAAAATGCAGAAGAATGATAGCTTATTGGCTATAGAAACCGCCGCCTTAAACAGGAAAGCGCAGGAGGAACGCAACCGACTTACGAATAGAAAATCGCAGATCGAAGACTCCCTTGCACAACTCAGGCTTTCCTATATCGCAGAAGCTGATGGAACCGGAGGATCGGGGCAAAGAGGTATCCAGGATCTGACACGTTTGAAGCTGAATGCCTACAATGCTACCGTACAGCAATATACGCCCGAATTGGAAACACTCACCAGAAGTATTGCCTATCAGGACAGTCTTTTGAATAACAGTCTTTTGCTTGAGCAGAAAAAACGAAAAGATTTCGAAGCCGCTTCGGCCGCTAATATTGGTTTTTTGGAACGAAACAAAGCGCTCGGAGATCTGACAGATAAAGAACCGAGTGTATTCTGGAGCAGCTTACTTATTTCACTATTGATCATACTCATCGAAATCGGGCCGGTGCTTTCGAAACTGATCATGCCGGTGGGCCCCTATGATATTGCATTGGCGCAGGAGGAACTTACGGCCATGGCGGCGGCCGAAAATGAAATGCGAAAGGATAAAGAACTTACGTCAGCTAAAAAAAGAGCTTTCTATCAAAAACAAAAAGAAGTGAATGATCAGTTGGTGGAACAAATGAGTGTTTTACAAAAAAAACATATTGATCAGGAACTGGACAAATGGGAAAGAGGTGAATGGAGCGACAAGGACCATCGAGCCTCCATGGATGCCGTGTTGCGAAAAATAAAAGAACGCTATCAGCTAAAAGAAGATGACCTTCTATAAAAAAAAGTAAAGGACGACGATTATTGATAAAACCAACAGGGTGGGCCAGATAGTTTTTATGCTCACCCTGTATTTTTTCCGGGCGGGCGGAAGTAACAGGAATAAAAGTGACAATAAAAACAATATGAAGATAAACCCGAGAAAATAAAGTGTAATGTCAACCTGCCCCATGAGAACAGAAAAATACATTCCGTATCCTGCCAAAAAAGCTATGATCAGGAGTAGGGGCACAGCAATGATCCAACCCAGCGTTTTCCTTCGTAATAATAAAATGCCTCCCATTAATCCTAATATGATATAAAGGAAGGAGCGGGTGTAACTCAATATCTCTTCTTTACTGACCTGCAATTTTGAATCTGTAACAGAAAATGTTTCAGCTTTGGAAGAAACGAAGCTGATAAGGGTTAGAAAAAGATAACCGATCCCGATCATGAGCACCATGAATGCAGCGAGTTTTTCTCTCCAGCTTAATTTTTCTTCCAACTTATCCATTTTGTTGCAGCATTTTAATCTTAATTTTTTCTGCCCACCGGGCATATTCCTTTGCAGATGGATGCAGTTTATCAGAGGCCAGTAAGTTATCATTTTCCGCGGCTTCCCTGGTTCCTTCGGTGATCTCAATATAAGGAACTCCTGCTGCATCAGCCTCCTGATGCGCTACAGTGTTAAACTGATCAATCATATTGCTGATCTCGGAACGGTCGCGCCCCTCCGCAAAAGGTGTTACGCTCCAGTCAGGTATAGAAAGAACAAATACATGTTCCTTTTGATGGCCAGCAAAGAAAACAGCTTTTTGTAATAGCATCCGAAACTGTTCCTGAAATTGATGGATCGGTCGTCCCCGATACTGATTATTCACTCCTATAAGTAAAGTGACATAATCATATTGCTGATTAAACTGATACACCTGCATGGCTTCGAGCAACTCATCACTGGTCCAACCGGTTTTGGCCACAATCTCCGGTGCCTGAACCGACCATCCTTCCTTCCGTAGCAACTGCACCAACTGATAGGGAAAGTTATCGACTATCCGAACACTTTCCCCAATAGTATAGGAATCTCCGAGGCAAAGAATAGAGGTGGATGCCATGAAGCGAAATTAGGGAGTAATCGGGAGTGAGTGGTAAGTTTTAAGTGGTAAGTTTTAAGGGGGGATGAGGAAAGAGGGATGGGGGATGGGGATTTATTAATTATATGTAATTGCTAATAAAAAGCGTGGGGCCAGGAATTTCATCCACAGGCCCCACACTCTATCATATTCCTTCACACCGCACAAACCCACACCTCATACCCCATACCTCATACCACTCATAATTTCTCACTCAAAACCTACCACTTTACTGCATACCCTGCATGCCATTCTGCATGCCTTCCATTTCACCCTTCATATTCTTACGCTTGAACAAACTCATATCAAATTTGCCAAAACGCCAGTTAAAGTTAAGACGGAAGAACTGCGGATCGCGGCGACGAAATGCATTTTGCATAAAGAAAGCAGACTCAGAATAAACATCATTACGACGGGTGCGCAGCACATCGCTGAAGTTAAGCGTGATAGATGCACGTTTTTCTTTCAGGAAATCATAACGGATAGCGATATCAACGCCATAGTTCGGGCGAACAAATCCCTGCGAAGCACTTTGGGAACCGCCGAACATACCGCCACCGCCGCCCATGCCGCCGCCCATCATTCCACCACGGCCACCACCGCCACCACCGCTGCCTCCGGGAGGAAGAATGGTTTTAGACTGATAATCGCCGCTCAACTGAATGGTAAAATTCTTTGGCAGTTTAAAACTGTTATTGATCTTTCCAAACCAAGAGTAAATATTTCCCTGCTCCTGTAAGGTAGGATCATCAATATTAATCCTTGATGTAAACAGATTCAGGTTGGTGGTAAGATCCCACCAACTGGCAATCGCATGACGGGAGATCAATTCCAATCCACCTACATAACTGCTGTTCGCATTGATATATGTATTGATCAGCACCGTATCATTTATATTAACCGGATTTGGCTCGGCCACCTGATAGCGCGTAATCAGATTATCGGTATACTTAAAATACACAGAAGCAATAAAGGAATTGGCATTGCCATAGGTCTTTGTATAAGAGATCTCTGAAGAATAGGTAAACTCCGGAACCAGATTGGGGTTACCTCGCGATAAATTCAATGTGTCTGAATAATCGGTGAAGGGGAATAACTGGAAGAAATTCGGACGGTTTACCCTTCGGGAAACGTTCATTTGCAATTCCTGATTATTCTTCAATTTCTGACTCAGGAAAATGCTGGGAAAGAAACTGATCGGAAAATTATTGGAATAACTGATTGCCGTATCTTTTCCGGAATAACTGACCGTTTTTACATCCCCGCTGTATTCAGAACTTTCCGCACGTAGGCCCAGTTGATATCCAAAGCTTTTGATCTTATTGCTGAATGTTACATATCCGGCATATACATTGTCTTTATTCTTATACTCCGACGATAACTGCGGTACTTTAACCGCTACACCGCTGGAATTTACAAAACTGATGTCGTTCCGGCTATCCAATTCTCTTAATTGCATACGGGCACCTAATTCCAGTTTGGAATTGGCCGTAATCGGATCAACATAATCGGTTTGCAAGGTCAGAAACTGATTCTCTCCACCTCCTGCTAAAACCTGTTTGAAACTGCGCAATAAGGAACCTCCGTAATTGGAATAATTATTAGTGGTTAGAAAATTATTGTTTTCGTTACGGCTCTTATTAAAGTTCATATCGGCCGTCCATTCCTTTCCTGCCTTGGTGAAATTGTGCTTGAAACTCATCGCACCACCACGGTTACGGAATTCGCCAGTTGAATTAGATAAACGGTTTGAAAAAGACGAGGTTTTTCCGCTCGTATAAAGCGTATCCACATAAATATCACTGATCGATTCCGGAGTGAACTTACCATTCACATACATACCTGAAACCGTCAGTGTATTTCTATTGTCGATGAAAAAGTCGAGACCTCCTCTAAGGAAGGCAAAATAACCTACACTCGTATTTTTATCGTACTGGAACAACTGTGTATTGGGTGCATTCACCAGGGTCAAACGGTCTGTTGTGCCATTTGAAATGGACTTACGCTGATTATACATAGCGCTGGCAAATACATTCACTTTACCCTGACGCACATTGATATCTCCTCCAAGATTGAATTTTCCACGCTGATCGATACCGGCACGGAGATTTCCATTATATCCCGCTTTTCTATTCTTCTTTAAAACAATATTCAGGATACCTGCTGTACCACCCGATGCATCAAACTTGGCAGAAGGGTTCGTGATCACTTCCACACTCTGGATCGCATCTGCCGGAATCTGGTCCAGCGTGAGGGTCGTGGGGCGGCCATCCACAAAAACCTGCGGTGCATTATTACGAAGTGTCACATTTCCATCAATATCCACATTTAAACTTGGTACATTCCGCATCACATCTACCGCAGTACCACCCGCAGAAGTAATATTCTTTTCTACATTAAATACTTTTCTGTCGATACTGGTGGTTACAAGGGGTTTGGAGCCTGTAACGGTAACTGATTCCAGTTCCTTGGACTCATTCGACATTTTAATATTACCGAGGTCCTTATCGATACCCGCCAGGGCCTGACTCATATCGCCACCTGAGCCCATTTTCATTTCAAAAGCCACTTTCTGATCGATGGTTTTATAACCAATGGCGGTGATCACTAAGCGAAAATTCCCCATGATCGGTAAATTTTCCAGACTGAAATTTCCTGCCTTGGAGGTAAGCATCCCCGAAATGATGGTATCCTTTCTTTTTTTAATAACAGTATCAAATTTGTTCTGGATCAATTGTACTGAAGCAGCTTCCAGACCCTTTCCGGAAGCAGCATCCACCACTTTGCCGTAAAACCGTCCGATATTCATATTCTGTCCCCCCATGGCACCCCCACGGGCGCCACCACCCATTCCGGGCATCTGGCTGAAAACCAAGGTTGTAGTAATAAGGCTTAAAACAAATAGCAATGTTCTTTTCATATAAGAGTTAATTGAGAATGTGCAAAATTGGACGTTATTAGGCTCACAAACCTGTGTGTTTATGATGAGTGGTAACTACAACGTTTTTCACCGATTGTTCGATGAAAATCAATGCGTTTTAGAAAGTTAATTTGTTAAGGAAATGCAAAATCAGCCGGCCAGATAGGTTATCAATACCTGTATAAGTCCGATAAAAGCACCCAATACCGCCCCGATGATTTCAACAAAGCGGAATTCCTTCGACATGATCTGATATAAGATAGATTCCAGTTTATCGCTTGAAAAAGCCGCCACTTTATCGGTTACGATCTTCTCCATATCGAGGTCTTGCCTCAGATGGGTCATGTACGATTTCATTGTTTCCGGGAAAACGGTTTCCAACTCCTTCATGAAAACCTCTTTCAACTGATTGATCGTTTTCTCCCCGATAAACATACTGAGCATCGGGAATACATCACTTAAACGATGACGCAGAAAATGATCAATATGCTTTTCTACCGGGGGCAGTATTTTTTGAATATTCTCCGGCCCGGTGATCTTTTTTTCGATATCCTCAAATGAGAGTAACTCCTTGCTCACCAGTTTTCCCAATTTCTCTGCAAACTGCTGTTGTCTTTTCGGAAAAATTCCATGAAACGTGATACCGGCAATTTTAACCGGATAACGGGGATGAAAAAGCATTTTGATGGCGATCCAGTTGGTAAACCAACCAATAAAGCCTGAAATGAGCGGAATAAGGATTAAAACCCAGTTCATGTATATAATTTGAGGGTGCAAAGAACGCTCAAATAAGGGAGTTTATAAATTTTCATCATTGGTTTTTTGAAGGAACTATTTTTTCTCCCTACATTTGCCGCCCAAACGGTGGCTATAGCTCAGTTGGTTAGAGCATCAGATTGTGGTTCTGAGGGTCGCCGGTTCGAACCCGGTTAGCCACCCAAACCCCGACAATGTCGGGGTTTTCTTTTTCATACCGGTCTGGACCCGCTTGTGTAATTTACCCTTTAACCGGTTGTTAATATTGATTTTAGTCGGCAACATCTACCGCATTTTCTCGTTATTTTTGGCTAAATGTCTAAATTCTTACAATTTATGTTCAGCAGAAGAAGTTTACCCGTGCTGCTCCTGGTATTGGGAGCCGGATTGATCGTGGCTATTAAGTCCTTTGGATGGGTGGGCACACCTCCGGGCAAGTATGAAAAGATCTTGCATAACGTAGGCGACATGCTGAAAGAAGTGCACTATAGTCCAAAGAAATTTGATGATGAATTCAGCAAGAACCTCTTCAACAGATTCCTGCATACCCGCTATGTGGATGAAGCTAAAAACATCCTCCTTCAAAGCGATATTCAATCCCTGAAAAAATATGAAACCCGTTTGGATGATGAAATCCTGGGGGGAGCGGTACAATTCGTGCCGGCCGTTTCGGAGATCGTACGCAAAAGGAATCCGGAGGTAATGGCTGTTTACCGGGAGATCCTGAGTAAACCCATTGATTTTTCTAAAGAGGAAACAGCCAATTTAGATCCCGAGAAATACGACTTCCCAAAAAATGAGGCCGAACGTAAAGAATACTGGAGAAAACGATTGAAAGTGCTTGTACTTGACCGTTATGCCGACTTATTGGAAGGCCGCGAGAAAGGCAAGGGCACCGAAGGTTTTGTGGTGAAAACAGATGCAGAACTGGAAAAAGAAGCCAGAGAAAGAGTGCTGAAGATCATGGACCGCACGTTTGAAAGATATACGGTAAAAGTTACCGACGATGATCGTTTCAACGATTATATCAATGCGATCACCTCGTACATGGATCCCCATTCTAATTTCTTTCCTCCTGTTGATAAACGTTATTTCGACGAACAAATGAGTGGTCGCTTTTTTGGTATCGGAGCGTCCCTGAGAGAAGAAGAGGGTAGTATCAAAATCGGAACGATCATTACCGGAAGTCCGGCCTGGAAATCGGGCCAGATTCAGGTAGGGGATATTATCCTGAAAGTTGGTCAGGCGGATGCTGAACCCGTAGACCTTACCGGTTTTGTAACGGAAGATGCCGTGAAGATCATTCGTGGGAAAAAGGGTACAGAGGTAAGGCTGACCCTGAAGAAAAACGACGGATCAGTGAAAGTGGTTTCAATCATTCGTGATGAAATCATTCAGGACGAAACCTATGCCAGGAGCGCCGTGATCAATACACCTAAAGGCAAGATCGGCATGATCTATTTGCCGGAATTTTATGCAGACTTCGATAATCCGAAAGGCCCCCGTTGTTCTGATGATGTGCGCAAAGAAATCATCAAACTCAAGGAACAAAAAGTAGAGGGCATCGTAATGGACCTCCGGAACAATGGTGGTGGATCTTTATATGATGTGGTACAGATGGTTGGCTTGTTCATTGAAGGCGGTCCCATTGTACAGGTGAAGGATCGTGACGGCAAACCACAAGTGTATTTTGACCGTGATAAATCTGTTTTATACGATGGACCGCTGGCGGTAATGGTAAATGAATTCAGCGCCTCTGCCTCTGAAATATTTGCCGCTGCCATTCAGGATTATAACCGCGGGATCATTATCGGCAGTACCTCCACCTATGGAAAGGGTACGGTTCAACGTAATATCGGCCTGGATAAGATCATCGGATTTGTTGAACCCAATAGCGATCTCGGCACCATTAAACTTACCCTGCAGAAATTCTATCGTATTAACGGCGGCAGCACCCAACTGAAAGGTGTAAGTTCCGATGTAAATCTGCCAGACCTGTACGAGTATTCCAAAATGCGGGAGAAAGACGATCCGGATGCATTGCCATGGGACGAGATCCAGAAAGCAGAATATAACCCCTGGAAATATAGTTTGAATCTGGAACCTGTTAAGAAATCAAGCAACGACCGCATTAAAAGCAGTGAAGCCTTTAAAGTGATCAGTGAAAATGCAAAATGGATCGCCGATCAGAACGACAAGATCTATACCCTGAATCTCAAAAAATATCAGGAAGAACAAAAACAAATCAAAGCGGCGGTTAAAAAGATCGAAGCCAATGCAAAACTGGCTACCGAAATCGATGTAGATGCTTTGGGCGAAGACCTTAAAAAATATGAATACGACGCTGCTAAACTGGAGCGCTTTAAAGCATGGATCAAAGCCCTTCGTTCCGATATTTATCTGGATGAAGCGGTGAATGTGATCAATGATATGGTGGTGCAGAATAATGTGGTGTATAATAAGAAGTGAGTTTTAAGTTTTAAGTTTTAAGAAGGGCAGGAAGTCTAAAAACTTTCCTGCCTTTTTCTTTTGGTAGGGCTGGGCTTACTATTTCGGAAAAAAAAGTTCCAAAATGGCCATCTTTTGGCCGCTTTCCTTGTTATACCCCCTGAAACCCGATCCTTTTGTCTTATTTTTGCCACCGATTTTTTAAACAGACCATGTATAACATTACTTTTAAATTTGAACAAAAGGGCCTGGAGCCGGTAACGCTGACCAATATAGCGCCCGACCAAAGCATTTTGGAAATCGCCCTTACCAATAATATCGACCTGCACCATAATTGCGGAGGGGTTTGCGCCTGTTCTACCTGTCATTTGTATGTGGAAAGCGGGGAGCAATTCATTGAAGAACTCAGCGATAAAGAGGAAGACTTTATTGACCGTGCTATCAATCCACGCCTCAACTCAAGACTGGGTTGTCAGTGTGTATTGAATGAAGGTACCGGATCCATAGTAGTGACCCTGCCCGATCAAACCCAATTTTTAGGAGAATAAGCTAATATTCAGCATATGCATTTTGAACCACCCATTAAGTGGAACGATTACGAAGACATCGCCCTTAAATTATACGAAAGATTTGGAGACGAGTTCACTGAAGCCAAAATCTATCGCATCCGTTTTACTGAATTACTGGAATGGGTGTTACAGATTCCTAATTTTGAAGGTACAAGGGAACAAAGTAATGAAGGCCACCTGGAAATGATTCAGAGTAGTTGGGTTTACGAATGGCGCGATAATCAGAAATAATAATCATCAAATCTGACAGTATGCAGCTTCCTCAGGGCTTCGCCGGAATATCTACTTTTGTTTTCGATATGGACGGCGTATTGACCGATGGAACTGTATGGGTTTTAGAAGACCGCCGGATGATCAGGCGAATGAGTATTAAAGATGGTTTCGCCTTGCAACTGGCGATCAAAAAAGGTTTTCATATTGCCGTTATTTCCGGTAGCACCTCTCCTGAAGTGACCGAACGTTTAAAAGGTCTGGGCATTACCGATATTTTCATGGGTGAGAAAAATAAGGAGGAATGCCTGAAATCCTATTTGGAAAGAAAAAACATTCCTCTTCAGGAGGTATTGTTTATGGGCGACGATATACCCGACCTCTCTGTAATGAAAATAGCCGGAATGGCTTGTGCCCCCCTTGATGCGGTGGAAGAAATTAAAGCGGTGGCCCATTATATTTCCCGATATGAAGGCGGTAAAGGCTGCGTGAGAGAGGTGATCGAACAGGTATTAAAACTGCGCAATGCCTGGGATCTTCAAACGGATATTGCCAGTCGTTAATATTAGCAAATCTGCTTTCAGCAACCTATCTTCGGCATGAAATGAAACTGATAGCAGCTTTTCTACGATTGATCAGGTCTGTTAACCTCCTTTTTATAGTACTGACGCAATGCCTGTTTCAGTATTGTATTGTTATTCCAATCATCAATAAAGCTGGTCTCAATACCAAACTCGACAATACACTGTTTGTTTTACTTGTTCTGGCCTCAGTTTTTATTGCAGCCGCAGGATATATCATCAATGATTATTTCGATCTGAACATCGACCGCATAAACAAGCCGGAAAAACTGGTGATCGAAAAACTTATCAAACGCCGATGGGCCATCGTATGGCATCTTGTGCTTTCCACAGCAGGCGTCTTATTGAGTTTTTATATTGGCTGGAAGATCAATCACACCATTTTTCTTGGCTTTTCCAATTTAGCCTGTGTGATACTCCTTTGGGTTTATTCCACCACCTTCAAAAAGCAATTATTAACCGGCAATATCATCATTTCATTATTGACAGGTTGGGTAGTACTCGTTTTATTTGTAGCGGAATTAGAACTTTTATTTATCACAGCCAATGATCCGGCACTGATAAAAGCCATCAGTCAGATCTATAAACTTGCCGCTTTATATGGCGGATTTGCCTTTATTATTTCATTGGTCAGAGAAGTGGTAAAAGATATAGAAGACATGCCGGGCGATCAGAAATATGGTTGTCGTACCATGCCGATCGTTTGGGGTGTAACCGTTTCAAAAATATTTACGGCTATTTGGCTGGTGGTGCTGATGGCGGTGATCATCCTCTTACAACTCTATGTATTCCCTTATGAATGGTGGTGGTCGATCGTATATGCCATCATCTTTATACTGATACCACTGGTAATGGTATTCCGCAAACTTCTGTCTGCTCAAACTTCTGCAGATTACGGCAGCTTAAGCAAGTGGATCAAGCTGGTTATGATGACCGGCATTTTATCAATGATATTTTTCAAGTTTTATTTATGAAGATCATCCTGGCCTCTCAGTCGCCCCGTCGCAAACAATTACTTGAATGGGCTGAAGTTGATTTTGACATTCTGGTAAAGCCCACCGACGAAACCTGGCCCGCCGGCATGCCGGTAGTGGAAATACCTGTACATATAGCCCGGAATAAAGCACTGGCCACTGCGGCCACACATCCCCTGAACGATGCATATCCTGTAGTAGCGGCTGATACCGTAGTTGTATTAAATGAAGAGATTATTGGTAAACCCGCCAATGAAGAAGAAGCCATCCGTATTCTCAGCCGCTTATCCGGCAAACGGCATGAAGTAATCACTGGCGTTGTCATCCATCACAAGGAAAAAGAAATCAGCTTTGCCGACATTACCCAGGTGTGGTTTCACGAACTAACCTTGGAGCAGATACGCTTTTATGTGGAAAAATATAAACCCTACGATAAAGCCGGCGCTTATGCCATACAGGAATGGATCGGCGTTACCGGAATCCAACGAATTGAAGGTGATTTTTACAATGTAATGGGATTGCCCGTGAGCCGGGTGATCAAAGCCCTGAAACAATTAGAAGTTTAGGTTGTAATCCAACGTTGTACACAACCGTTTTTAAATATCTGCTATAGTATTTTTATAGCTGATTAAACGGATTTGTATGACCGAAAAATTATTGCAATACATCTGGAATGCGCAATACCTGAACACGCATTCACTTAAAACACTTACCGGCGAATCTTTGGAGATCCTGCAGCCTGGAAAATGGAATACCCAACAGGGCCCTGATTTCGTACAGGCAAGGATCCGCATTAATAACACGCAATTAGCAGGAAATATTGAATTGCATCTCAGGAGCTCGGATTGGTTTGCACATAAGCACCAATGGGATCGTAATTACCGAAACGTGATCCTGCATGTGGTTTGGCAACACGACACGCCTGAACCCCAAACCGAGAATATCCCCATTATTGAACTGCAACACCGGGTTTCCAAATTATTGCTGGACCAGTTTTCAATTTGGATGAACCGAACGGAGAGTGTCCCCTGCAGCGGGCAACTGTCTGCTGTCCCCGATGCCATAATAACACCCTGGATCGGGCAATTAACACGGGAGCGATTGTTTAGGAAAACGGCACAAATTCAGGAATGGTTGCTACGGAATGAGCAACATTGGGAAGAAACCTGCTGGTGGCTCATGGCGCGGCATTTTGGTTCTCCTACCAATAGCGATGCTTTTGAAGCACTGGCGCGCAGTATTCCATTTCCGGTATTGCTCCGTTACAGAAATCAGATTCACCAACTGGAAGCCCTGCTGCTCGGACAGGCTGGCTTGCTCAACGATCCTTTTGAAGAATCCTATCCGGAAATGCTTCGGAAAGAGTACCAGTTTCAACAAGTGAAATTCCAGTTAACTCCTATAAATAATCCATTCCATTTTTTACGGATGCGCCCGGGAAATTTCCCAACGGTACGTTTGGCACAACTGGCCATGCTAATACATCAGGGCACCGACTGGCTCACGCCCATTTTAAACGAAGCAGATCCTTTTTCTCTGGGCGATGCTTTACGTGTAACAGCCAACGATTACTGGCACTACCATTATATGCCTGATGCACCGACCAGTTATCTTCCTAAAACAACAGGGAAAAAATTCATTCAGCACCTGCTCATTAATGCCGCTTGTCCGATGCAATTTGCCTATGGACATTTGATGGGGCAAGAGCACTTGATGGATAAAGCCTTGCACTGGTTAAAATTACTGGAACCAGAGAAGCATCGGGGAGTGGATATCCTGCAGAGCGAAGGACTGCGTATTCCCTCCGCATACGAAAGTCAGGGAGCACTGGAACTTAAATCCTGTTACTGTGATCAGAAAAACTGCCTTGATTGCCCGGTAGGTGGCTATTTATTACAGCAAAGTGTAACCTCATCACCGAAAGCCGGACTTTACAAGCACTGAATCTTTATATTGCAGTATTACCAACTGCATTATGAAGAAACGTTACCAGGTTCTGACTGTATTGGCCATTTTGTCGATGATCACTTTTTTGGATCGGATTGCATTGTCTTCGGCAAGCAAACGCATCATCGATGACCTGCAACTTTCCACCAGTCAGTGGGGCTGGGTACTTGGAATGTTTACCCTCGCCTACGCAGCCTTTGAAATACCCACCGGTTGGCTGGGTGACCGGATCGGTGGAAAGAAAGTACTGATTCGGGTGGTACTTTGGTGGTCCTTTTTTACCATTCTCACTGGTTTTTCGAATGGGTTTATGATGCTCATGATCGTTCGATTTCTTTTTGGTATGGGAGAAGCGGGAGCCTACCCCAACACTTCCATCGTATTGTCCAAGTGGTTTCCCGCGGCCGAAAGAGGAACAGGACAGGCGGTGATCTGGGGTTTCTCCAGAATCGGTGCCGCTCTTACTCCCTGGATCGTTATTCCCATTCAACAACATTTTGGATGGCAGGCCTGTTTTTATTTCTTAGGCGGAGTAGGTGTTTTATGGACCATTTTCTGGATTTTTTGGCATAAAGAAGACCCAACAGAATCTGCTACGATAGATCCTGCTGAATTACAACATATTTTAGCCACAAGGGAATTGCCAGAGAAACACCAACTGTCTGGTTCCTTTAAAAATGCGTTTCGGTCTTCGAATCTATGGTTCCTGTTGGCCATGTATTTCTGTTATGCTATTGGAGCCTACTTCTTTCAAAGCTGGTTCTTTACCTATCTGCAAAAAGGGAGAGGGATTGCAGAAGCTGATCTTTACTGGGCTGCCTCATTGCCCTATTTGCTGGCTGCTGCGGGCTGTTTATCGGGCGGTTATCTCAGCGATTGGGCCTGCAAACGCTTAGGGAAAAAATGGGGGAGAAGGATCGTTCCCATGATCGGATTATTTGTAGCAGGTATTTGTATTATTGCCGGTACACTCACTCCGAATAATACCCATACCGTGATTTTATTGGCACTGGGAATGGCTTTTATGGACTTTACAGCTCCTGTTGCCTGGGCTGCAGCCATGGATATGGGAGGCGATAGAAGCGGAACGGTTTCCGGCACTATGAATACCGCCGGACTCACCGGTGCCTATCTCAGTACGGTCAGCTTTGGTTATCTCGCAGCATCAAAAGGATATGACTTCCCTGTAATGCTGATCGGCATCGTACTGGTTATAGGAGCCTTCATCTGGTTCCGTATCGATACCACCAAAAAGATCAATTTCGAACTTAACCCCTGATTTGCTCCGTTCCCAATTAAAAGACCTTTCTGGAACAAAGGATTTTTGTAGCTTCCCCATTCAACTAAAACCAACAGATTATGAGAAGGATCTTTCTGCTCTTTATGGCCGTTTCTGCTTTTACCTATGCAATGGCACAGGATGAGAAACTGGACATGGATGCGGTGAATAAAATTAAAACGGAAGGCCTCAGTAATTCCAAAGTAATGGAACATGCTTTCTACCTCACCGATGTGAATGGCCCCCGATTAAACAATTCAACAGGCTACCTCAATGCTGCTAATTGGGCAAAAAAAACATTGCAATCCTGGGGACTCGAGGCCAGATTGGAAGCCTGGGGCGATTGGGGTAAAGGCTGGGACCTGGAAAGATCTTATGTTGCGATGACAGCTCCATATTATCGTCCGCTTATCGCTTTTCCGAAAGCATGGTGTGAAGGAACGAATGGTTTGCAGAATGCCGGAGTGGTGGTAATTGATGCCCGGGATAGTGCTGGTCTGGAAGCCTTCAAAGGAAAACTAAAAGGAAAAGTGGTTTTATTGCCACGTACCGATACGTTGAAACAGAGCTTTGCACCAGATGCCACCCGTTTCACAGACGAAGACCTTAAAAAAATGGCCGACTTTAAACCCGCCGCTCCCGGAGCCCAGGGTAGTCCCCGTGGTAATTTCGGCGGACAAAGAGGTCCGGCTCTCAACCCCAACCGACTCAAGGAATTTGCCAAGGCAGAAGGAGCCATTGCCATTTTTAGTGCCAATCCCCGCGGAAAAGATGGAACACTGTTCGTTTCGGGTGGTGGTTCCTACGCAGCCAATGCACCGGCGAACTTTCTGGATATTGTACTCGCTTACGAAGATTATATGACGCTTTATCGTTTGGCAGCGGCCAGGATTCCTGTAACACTGGAAATGGATGTAAAAACAAAATTCCTCACCAACGATATCAGGGGATATAATGTAATTGCAGAATTAAAAGGTTCCGATAAAAACCTGAAAGAAGAAGTGGTTATGATCGGAGGCCACCTCGATTCCTGGCATGCTTCTACCGGCGCTACAGACAATGCAGCCGGTTGTGCCGTAATGATGGAAGTGATGCGTATACTGAAAGCCAATAATTTCAAACCCCGTCGTACCATTCGTATCTGCCTGTGGGGTGGAGAAGAGCAGGGACTTCATGGCTCGCGCAACTACGTACGGAATAATCTTACCGATACGGCCACCCGCAGATTCAATGCGAATGGCGATAAAATCTCTGCCTATTACAATCTTGATAACGGCACTGGAAAAATCCGCGGTATTTACACCCAGGGTAATGAAGAGGTTAAGGGCATCTTCAGTAAATGGCTGGAACCATTCGCTGAACTGGGCGCTTCAACAGTAACCTTACAGAATACAGGCGGCACCGATCACCTCGCTCTTGATGGTATCGGCATCCCGGGTTTTCAGTTCATTCAAGACGTTATTGAATACGACACCCGGACGCACCATACAAATATGGATTCATATGATCACCTGATAGCTGACGATCTCAAACAGGCCGCCACGATCATTGCTTCTTTTGTATATCATACCGCACAACGCGATACAAAAATGCCCCGTAAACCAGCACCGGCAGCAGGAGCAAACCAGCAACGCAGACAGGGATTTTAATGAAGTAGTAAGTGGTAAGTAGTAAGTTATAAGTCATGGCTTACTACTTACCACTTACTACTTTACTACTTACTCCGCCTCATTCGCACCACAGCACTCTTTTGCTCACTCGACGAAATACGTAGTTCATAGCGTTTGCGGCCGGCTGTTATAACCATCAAAGAGGTATTGGGGGGAATGCGACCCAGATTATCGGCATACATCAGGAATTCGTAATCTGTAGCAGGGAATGCGGTTATATTCAGTGTAAGAGGCTTATCCGTCAGTCGCTTTTTATAGAGCAACAAGGTGTTATTTAAAAAGATGGTCACCGTGTCATCATCGATCTCCGCATTATCATACAATTCGATCTTAATATCTGAAGTATCGATCTCCACCGTTTGTACGATCTCCTTTTCTCTTGTTTTCAATCTGAGATCTTTCTGAATATTGGCCAGGGTATCATTTTGAAAAACATCTACCGGAAAAACCGGAACAGTTTCTTTTTCGAGATGAATTTTACCTGGCGGACAGATAGAGCTGTTTCCCATTTCGTGCCCTTTCCATTCCCCATCCAGCATTTGTTTACCGGTTTCAGACCAGTTCAGGTCGTAGGTTTTAATACAGGGAATACAATTATTCGGTACGTTGAACGTCACTACAGCATTTTCAATGATCACCATCCGGTGGGTACTGGGATTATAACGACCGGTAAAATTTATCTTGGTAAAACGATCTTTATCATAATAATTATAGGCATTCCCCATAATAGAGTTATCCTTATTATAATATACATGTAGTTCGATGGAATATTCGGGATAGCATCCACCAGCCACCTGAGTTCTTTTACCTCTCCAGATTCCGGTAAGATTCTGTGCCGAAAGCACAGATCCAGAAAATACCAATATGATCAGCAGGAAGGAACGCATGGGACGAATATCAGTGAAAAAATTGAATATCCGATTCCCCTTCCTCCGAATTATGTGAGCGGTATCGGCTATTTGTCTTTGTCGAACTTAAAGATCACCACCGCATTTTTTTGTTCGTTCGAGGTGATCCGCACTTCATATTGTTTGGTACTGGTATTCACCAGCATGAGTGAGGTATTGGGAGGGATCTCCCCGAGATTTTCAGCCACCATCACCAGTTCATGATAATTATTCGTGTCGTCGAGCTGGAATTTCACCTGGATGGGTTTATCGGTGAGCCGCTGTTTGGAAATAACCAGTTTTTTATCGAGATAAACGGAAACCGTATCATTATCGATGGTCCCGTTATCGTAGAGTTTTATTAGTATTTCATTATCGCCCGTTATGATGGTACGAACCACTTCATTTTCCCGGGTGGTTAACACACGTGGAGGCGGTACCGGGAGCCCCTTCCCGATATTCTTTTTAGCCGTATCCAGCTTTACGATCTTAACATCCGATACGCGGGGCGGTGTTATTACGGTCGGCGGCGGAGTATTGGCGGGTTTGTTTTTGGCAACAACAGGTGCGGTAGGCTTGGATCCCGGCTTGACAACAGGAGGCTTGGCCGCCGGTGGTTTGGGTTTGGTAGTGGCAATTGGTTTGGCAGGTGGCGGTACGATCTTCTTTTTTTCCTCTATTTCCTTTTCTCTTTTAACCAGGAATGGCTCCTTGTAAAAGTCCGAATTTACCACCCGGCGCAGAAATACAGTTCCTTTACCACATTGGCTGGAATCGTTTACATTCATGCCGCTATAATTTCCCTCAAGAAATTCTTCATCCCCCGATCGGGAGTACTGTAAATACAGGGTCATGATACAAGCATCGCTGGGACCCGCCATTTTTAATTCCACGATCTTGATCTCTTCCAGCCGAACCTTTCCATTAGCCCGGTTCACGGTACCCTTCGCTGTTGCTTTCCCGTAAAAAATGGTGGAATTATAGGAATAGGTTACACCTGTAAAACTGTTATTATCCTGCGTTAACTGCACCTCAAATTTATACCGGTCCTTGATCACCTGAACCTTCCGGTTGCCCGGTATTCGGGAATAGGCCACTTCATTGAAATAACCGCGCCAGATACCGGTAATGTCCTGTGCCTGTACGGTGAAACTTAACCCAACTAAGATCAGTGATAAAATTGCCTTCATAATATTCTGCGGGCAAATTACTTAAAACCCCACGAATACGATAATAATCGTATCCTTTGGTTGGCAAAACTTCGTTAAATTTGCTGTTCAGTATTATAGTTTTACAAACGAGATTTATGATGAAGATTACTTTTCCCGATGGTGCTGAAAGAGAATATGCAGCGGGCAGTTCTGCTCTGGATATTGCGAAGTCGATCAGTGAAGGATTGGCCAGAAAAGTGCTGGCAGCTTCTGTTAATGGAGTGGTTTGGGATGCCAGTCGCCCCATCCTTCAGGATAGTTCCCTGAAATTGCTTACCTGGGATGATACAGATGGTAAATCTACTTTCTGGCACTCATCAGCACACCTTATGGCAGAGGCGGTAGAAGCGCTTTTTCCGGGCGTTAAATTTTGGGTAGGACCGGCTCTGGACAAGGGTTTTTATTATGACATGGACCTTGGCGACCGAAAACTGAGCGATGAGGACCTGGCCAGGCTGGAAAAGAAGATGAATGAACTGGCAAAGCAAAACAGTGCCTACATACGCAAGGAAATGCCCAAGGCCGAAGCCGTTTCTTATTTTGCTGAAAAGGGGGATGAATATAAGCTGGATCTGTTGCAAAATCTGCAGGATGGGGAGATCACTTTCTATACACAGGGACAGTTCACCGATCTCTGCCGTGGTCCGCATATTCCCCATACCGGATTGATCAAAGCCATCAAACTAACCAGTATTGCCGGTGCTTACTGGAAAGGAGATGAAAAAAATAAAATGCTCACCCGCGTTTATGGCGTTACGTTTCCGGCTCAAAAAGAATTGGAAGAGTACCTCCAAATGCTGGAAGAAGCCAAAAAACGGGATCACCGTAAACTGGGTAAAGAACTCAGCATATTCACCATGGACGATGATGTGGGTCCCGGCTTACCGCTGTGGTTGCCCAATGGAACCATTATCATTGAGGAATTGGAAAAACTGGCCAAAGAAACCGAACAGGATGCCGGCTATAAGCGTGTGGTAACACCGCATATTGCCAAAGAAAGCATGTACCTGACCAGCGGCCACTTACCCTACTATCAGGATAGCATGTATCCTCCCATGGAACTGGAAGGACAGAAATACTACCTGAAAGCCATGAATTGCCCGCACCATCATAAGATCTTTGCGGCAGAACCAAAGAGTTACAAAGACCTTCCCCTGCGCTTGGCCGAATATGGCACCTGCTATCGTTATGAGCAAAGTGGTGAGTTATTTGGATTGATGCGGGTACGTTGTTTGCATATGAACGATGCACATATTTACTGCACCAAAGAACAATTCTATCAGGAGTTCAAGGCAGTGAATGATATGTACCTCAAATATTTTAAAATCTTCGGGGTAGATAAATATGTTATGCGGTTGAGTCTGCACGACCCCAGCAAACTGGGTAAGAAATACGTGGACGAGCCGGAATTATGGCAGGAAACAGAAGCCATGGTGCGCGATGTACTCATCAAAACAGGTACACCTTTCGTGGAAGTACAGGATGAAGCCGCTTTCTATGGTCCCAAGATCGACGTACAGATCTGGAGTGCCATTGGAAGGGAGTTTACACTTGCCACCAATCAGGTTGACTTTGCTCAGGGAAGACGATTCAAACTGGAGTTTACCTCGCAGGAAAATAAGGCCGAAACCCCATTGATCATTCACAGGGCTCCGCTGGGAACCCACGAACGTTTCATTGGATTCCTGCTGGAACATTATGCAGGTAAATTCCCGCTGTGGCTGGCTCCGGTTCAGGTAAAAATCCTGCCGATCAGTGATAAATTTGTACCATACGCCGAAACTATTTCCCGTCAATTGAAAAAAGCTGATATTCGTGCTGAGGTTGACGACCGCAATGAAAAGATCGGCAAAAAGATACGTGATACTGAATTGATGAAAGTACCGTATATGCTGGTAGTGGGAGAGAAGGAAATGAATGAAAATAAGGCGGCCGTTCGTCGTCAGGGTAAAGGTGATCTGGGTGTGAAAGATGTGGAAATATTCATTCAGGAAGCCAGAGAAGAAATTCGGGAAAGAAGAGCAGAATAATGTACTTTAACATCCTCAAAAAATCCGGTTTGAGGACATCACTCTAAAAAAATCACCCCTCCGGATGGGGTTAACTCAAAAAACGTAAATGGCAGTACCGCAAAGACCCTTTAGCAGACCTCCGGGAAGTGGAGGAGGGGGCTATAACCGTGGCAGATTCGTACCCCGCAAGGAAGCCGAACACCGCATTAATCATTTTATCCGCGTACCACAGGTTCGACTTGTTGGTGAAAACGTAGAAGTGGGTGTTTATTCTACACAGGAAGCCATGAAGATGGCCCAGGATCAACAATTGGATCTGGTAGAAATTTCTCCCAATGCAGATCCTCCTGTTTGTAAGATCATTGATTATAACAAATTCCTTTACGATAAAAAGAAGAAGGAAAAGGAAATGAAGGCGAAAGCCAAAGTTTCTGAAGTGAAAGAAATTCGTTTTACCCCCAATACCGACGATCATGATTTTGATTTTAAATCACGTCATGCCGAAGGATTTCTGAAAGATGGCAACAAAGTTAAAGCCTATGTTCAGTTCAAGGGTCGTGCGATCCAGTTCAAGGAACGTGGAGAATTGTTGCTGCTGAAGTTCGCAGAGCGCCTGCAGGAGATCGGACAGCCGGAAGCCCTACCCAAACTGGAAGGAAAACGGATGTTCATCATGCTGGCTCCTAAAAGTCAGAAGAAGAAAAAAGAGAAAGAAGCAGAATAATCTTTTGCAACTTATACGAAAGCAGTTCCCCGGAACTGCTTTTTTTTATACCAAAACTATTGGTACATTAACAGTATCTATTAATACGCCATTTTTTATGAAAGCCTTTAACCTGCTTTTCTTTATCCTTTTTGTATTATTCGCCGCCCTGCAATACAATGATCCCGATCCATACATCTGGATGCCGATCTACATCTTCGCTGCCGGTTTATGTTGGTTGGCGTATCGGCAAAACTACTTTCCCAAAGCCTACCTTGCCGGTATCATCGTTTACAGTCTGTATGCCATTTATCTATTCTTTACCAATGATGGCGTGCTGGATTGGTTTAATAAATATGAAGCGGAGAATCTGGTACAAACCATGAAGGCTGAAAAACCCTGGATCGAAGACACCAGAGAGTTTGGAGGCTTATTGATTCTGATCATTGTTCTATTGGTCAATTATATCAAGACAAGAAAAAAAGCGCTTCCCTGAGGAAGCGCTTTTAAAAGATCAATTGTGTTGTTTTATTTTGCCTGAAACTGCAGGGCAATCAGCGCCACTATATTAGGCTCTTTCGGATCTTTCACTTTGGAAACCACAAATACTTTGTGTCGTTTACCATCGGTAACGGGTTCCAACATGATATTCAATGGAGCACCTCCCATTGGACCGGCATTTGATCTTACGCCACCGGCGATAGAGCCCTTGCCTAAAAGCTTGCCATCTACCGCATCCAATCTTATTTCAAAATCAAATCCATAAACCGGGGCGGCTTGCCAGCCATTCTGCACAGATACCGATTTCACACCGGTAAGGTCAATGGCCGGAAGGCTGAATGATCCGGAAGTTTTGGGAGCGATCAATAAATGCATTCCGGAATAATCCATTCCACTAAAACCAACAATATCTTCTGCACCGTGAAGTGTCATACGCGCGCTGCGAAGGGCCTCAAATCCGGTTCCGGTCATTGGTTTGATGCCATTACCGCCTTTGTCGGAATATGTGGCGGTGATCGTTAATACACCATTATCCTTTGCCGGTTTGCCCAAAGTAGGATTCAAACTACCACTGGCCGGATAGGGCTTTCGTGCCTCTGCAGAAGCCAGACTCAGTATCCAGGTTACAATAAGTTTTGCATCATCCTGTTTCAGATTAGGATGCGCAGCCATAGGCGTTTCGCCCCAAACACCACCGCCACCGCGGATGATCTTATTCGACAGATAATCCATGGCACCTTTATTCTTTTCATATCTCTTCGCTACATCTGAAAAAGAAGGACCAATTGACTTGGTATCTACCTGATGACAATTCTTACAATCAAGCGCCATCATGGTATTCTTCCCCAGCATCGCTGTACTCAGAATTTTATGCCCCTGACCCGATGCCGCCATATCGGTTCCTTCCTGATAATCGGCATTTACCACCAGGCTGCTCAGGTCCTGTGCAGCGTTTGGATCATCTTTATCGACCACGTTCACTTTATATGTAACAGGAACACCGGGGAAATAAAACATTTGATTGCCTTCTACCGCTACAGTCACCTCAGGTGTTTCATTTCCTGCATACACTTCCACCGCATTGCTTTTCACCTTTCCCTGTGCGTCGTCTGAAACTTCCACACTGATGGAAAAATCTCCGGCCTTTGTATAGCTATACTCCAACCGAGGCTCCTGCGTTGTTTTCTTTTCCCCATTGCCCAAATTCCAGGTATAGTTGAGCGGCTTCTTCTCCGGATCACGTGCTTCCACTGTGGCCACAATTTTATAAGGAAGGGCTCCTGAAAGCTTATCAACCTTCAATTCACCCACTACGGGTAAACGGTTTCCGCCATTGTATTCAATATAGGAAAGACCGGCATCGGGATTCTTGCTGAACCATCCGCTACCATATTCAAGCATATAGATCCGTCCATTGGGCGCCATTTCCATATCGATCACCGCATGCAGCTTAGTACCCGGCATAAACGGTTCCATTTTATAAAAATCACCATTCGCATCCAGGGTTACCACACGAATGAAATTGCGCATCCAATCATAAATGAACACTTTTCCATTGTAATACTCCGGATAGCGGGTTTCCTTGGGATACTGATCTGTATAATAGGTGGGACCTGCCATGGCATTACGACCTCCGGTACCCATTTGCGGAAAATCGGGAGACGCCGCATAAGGATACCATATAAAGGCAGGAGAAACCGGCGGAAGTTCCGTTAACCCGGTATTATTCTGCGAGGTATTTACAGGACGGGCCGGATCATATTTTTCACCGATCTCACCCGTTGTATAATTATATTTCGCATAGGGGTAATTGTTTCCAACAAAGAAAGGCCATCCGAAAAAGCCGGCTTTCTTTGCCTGATTCAATTCATCATACCCACGAGGGCCACGGGTATCCAGACTATCAGCGCCTGCATCCGGCCCCACTTCTCCCCAATAGAGATAATTGCGGCGTTTGTCCACTGCAATACGATAGGGATTTCGGTTACCCATTACATATATTTCCGGGCGTGTTTTAGCAGTACCCTTGGGGAATAAATTGCCTTCAGGAACTGTATAACTGCCATCTTCATTCACAACGATCCGTAAAATTTTGCCTCGTAAGTCATTGCTGTTTCCACTGGAACGACGCGCATCATATTGCTCAAATCCTTTACGATCGTCCATGGGGCCAAAACCGTGATTGGCATATGGAGTAGGAGAGTCGAACGGTGTACTATTATCACCGGTAGATAAAAACAATTCCCGATTGTTACCGAAGGCAATGGAGCCGCCGGTATGACAACAGATCTCCCGCTGTGAGTAAAATTGCAACACGATCTTTTCGGTTTTAAGATCCAGCGTATCATTCACAAAAGTGAAACGGGAAAGCCGGTTCACCGAGGTGTCGGAGGGACTGTAGAAAAGATATACATAATGATTTTTCTCAAAATCAGGATCGATCTGCAAACCTAAAAGACCTTCTTCGGCATTGGTGTTCTTTTCTACCAGTGTTTTAAAATAGACATCCAGGAAGCCTACCTGTTTTACGGTTTTGGTGCTACTTTTAAATAACATTACTTCTCCCCGTCGTTGCGCCACCAATACGTCGTAATTGGGTAATACCGCCATTTCAGTGGGTTCAAAAAATTCGCCCTGGGTGAGCATTACTTTGGTGAAACGATCTTCCTCCGGCACACGGAGGGAAGTGGCCTTGCCATAATTGAGTTCTTTATTTTCTCCAATGGCATATTGAATACCACCGAGCAGGTGTTTCAGATAATTATCTTCTTTAAAGGATTCTTCAGTATGTCCTAATTCGGTATACCAGGCACGTCCGCCATCAAATTCATGATACCAGGCCATTGGATGGTTGTCGCCATTTTTTCCACCTTTGTACGACTTCTCATCAATACTGAGTAATACCTTAACCTCGGGGTTGAGTTTTTTGAAATTATACCACTCATCTTTTCGGTTCCATTCTTTGGGAAGATGTTTGGTTGATATATGCGAAGCATCTTTAACATCGATTTTGGCCATTTGCTGTTCGGGATGGCTTTCGAAATATCCGCCCACTAATTTTCCATACCAGCCCCAATCGTATTCAGCATCGGAGGCGGCATGAACGCCCACATAACCTCCACCTGCCTGGATATACCGTTCGAAGTCGGCTTCCTGATAATTATCAAGGATATTTCCGGTACTGTGCAGAAAAACAACAGCACTGTAATTCTTCAGGGAATCCTCATTAAAATAGGTAGCATCTTCTGTGGTATCGACCAGAAATCCGTTTTCGGTACCCAGTTTCATAATGGCGGCTTTGCCGTCGGCAATGGAACTGTGCCGGAAACCGGCCGTTTTGCTAAAAACCAGGATCCGGGGAGTGCCGGACCTGCGATTACAGGCCATAAGGATGATAATGGCCAGAAAGGCTAAAAGTAAGGGGCTCTTTTTCATATTGCAGTTGATGAGCCTTAAAGATAGGGGCTTTGTTTGTAAATTTTAGGATAGTTTTACATACGGTGTTAAGAATCAACCACCTGTCAGCTTTGATTCCCGTAAATTTATTTCAGCTTTTCTGCCTTTGATTTCCAGACTTTTATTATCTTTGCGCTCCCGTTTTAAACGGTACTATTTCCTGAAGAGGTCCGATAAGGGTTCCACCGGTGTGGAAACGCCTCAAGGGTGAATCAAAAAACTACGGCAAAATGCCTAAAGTTAAAACAAACTCCAGCGCGAAAAAGCGCTTTAAAGTGACTGGCACAGGCAAGATCACGCACCAGAAATCTTTCAAACGTCACATCCTGACAAAAAAATCTAAAAAGCGCAAGCGTGCGATGAATAAGGATGGAGAAGTGCACAAATCAAACATGAACTTTGTGAAGTTCCTGTTGCGTCTCAAGTAATCCGGGAAAAGGAAATACCGGGTGCCTGCGACCAAAGCAGGAATTGTTCTACAAATTTCCACTTTTCTAAATTTCAAATTAATTAAATATGCCTCGTTCAGTTAACGCCGTTGCCTCCAGGGCCCGTCGTAAAAGAATTCTCAAAAAAGCCAAAGGTTTTTACGGTAAACGTAAAAATGTATATACAGTAGCGAAAAACGTTCTTGAAAAAGGTCAAACCTATGCCTACGTTGGCCGCAAACTGAAAAAGCGCGAATACCGCAGTCTGTGGATCGCCCGTATCAATGCCGCTGTGCGTGAAGAAGGAATGACCTATTCTGAATTCATCCACAAGCTGAACCAGAAAGGTGTTGGTCTGGATCGTAAGATCCTGGCAGATCTGGCCATGAATGAGCCGGAGTCTTTCAAAAAGCTGGTAGCTTCTGTAAAATAATACAGCAACTTTTTATACCAACGGGTCGTTTATCACGGCCCGTTTTTTTTTGCCTCAAGAAATCAGCAAAAAATTACATTTGTGGTCAATATGAAGGATTCATCTAACCACCCGTTCAGCGAAATGAATAATACTTACACCGACCTGGTGAAACAAACCTTTAATTATCCGCAGGAAGGTTTTGAAACACGCGATGGAGAACTTTATTTCAATGGCCTTTATCTGAAAGACCTGATCGATAAATACGGCACGCCGATGAAGCTGACCTATTTGCCCAAGATCGGTATGCAGATCAAAAAGGCAAAGAAGATGTTTGCCAATGCCATCAAAAAACATAAATACGAGGGAGAATATAATTACTGTTATTGTACAAAAAGTTCTCACTTCTCCTTCGTTGTAGAAGAGGCATTGAAGCACGATATTCATTTGGAAACCTCCTATGCCTACGATATTGAGATCATCCGTAAACTTTACGAAAAGAAGAAGATCACCAAGGATACATTCATCATTTGCAACGGATATAAACAAAAGTCATACACCAGCCGTATTGCCGGTTTGCTGAACAGTGGCTTTAAGAATGTGATCCCCATCCTCGATAACAAAGAGGAATTGCAACATTATAAAAAGACCGTAAAAGCTCCTTTCAAATTAGGCATCCGGGTGGCTGCAGAGGAAGAACCCACTTTTCCCTTCTATACCTCCCGACTGGGATTCCGCGCCCGCGATGTACTCGAGTTTTATGTAGATAAGATCGAGGGAAATGAAGACCGCTTTCAATTGAAAATGCTCCATATCTTCCTGAATAAAGGTATCAAAGATGATATCTATTACTGGAGTGAGCTGAATAAAGTGATCAACCTTTACTGCCAGTTGCGCAAGATCTGTCCGGAACTGGATTCGATCAATATCGGTGGTGGTTTCCCCATTAAGCACTCCCTGGGTTTTGAATATAATTACCAGTTCATGATCAATGAAATTGTGGGTAATATAAAACGGACCTGTAAGAAGAATAAGGTACCCATGCCACATATCTTCACGGAATTTGGAAGTTATACAGTAGGGGAAAGCATGGCCCATATTTATAGCGTGATCGGACAAAAAACACAGAATGATCGTGAGATCTGGTATATGATCGACTCTTCATTCATTACCACATTACCCGACACCTGGGGTATTGGGGAAAAATTTCTCATGTTGCCGATCAATAAATGGGATCAGGAATATCAAAGGGTGGTGTTAGGAGGTATCACCTGCGACAGTCACGACTATTATGATTCCGAAGAACACGTAAATGAAGTATTCCTCCCTAAAACAAATGGCGAAGAACCGCTTTATGTCGGCTTTTTCCACACAGGGGCCTACCAGGATCAGATTAGTGGATATGGAGGTATTAAACACTGCCTTATCCCTTCGCCCAAACACATTATTGTAGGGCATGATAAAAATGGTAAACTCACCGATTGGGTATACGCAAAAGAACAAACAGCACAGAGCATGCTAAAAATACTCGGTTATACGAGATAAGAAAAAAGCCCCCGCAAAAAATCGGGGGCTTTTTCATGCGTGTTTAGTCGTCGTGATGATGTTTCTTCTTTTTGCCATGTCCTCTACTTCGACCTCGGTCTTCCCGCTCATATTCATGACCGCGATCATTGTAGCGGCGGTATTCATTCCAGCGGTTGTATTCATCCCGGTCGTAACGAAGATTCGCTACATAACGCTCATCAATATAGAAACGGTCATCACGCCCACGCCAATAATAATAACCGTCCCGATTCAAATAATAATATCTGCCGTCGCCTGCCTGACGAATTATAATGTCGGGCGTACGTATAATAATCAATGGATAAAACCCGGTTGATTGATAAACAGGATTCCGGTTTCTACCGTGAGCATAGTCACGGGCAGAACGGTCACCGTAAACTTTTTTCATCTGACCGGGAGGGCCTGAATGAATGACCCGGCGTTCCTGCTCAGGATAATGTACCACACCGGTTGATACGCAACTGGAAAAACTTACGATTCCTAAGAGGAGCCATGCCGTTGGTGTAAAATTTCGAATATTCATGTTCACTGGTTTTATATTTATGCACTTTCAATTGAGAGGCCAGAAATCGTTAAAAACATTAACATGAAAAAATCTGTATTTCTTTTTACCATTTGCATTGGGGCAGGATTGAATGCGTTCGCGCAAAGCAGTGAAGATTCTGTGAAGGCGGTGGTGAACACCTTATTTACAGCAATGAAAACCGCTGACGGGGCATTATTGCGAACCGCATTTTCAGACAGTGCGGTATTGCAAACCATTGCCCGGAATAAAGAAGGCAATACGGTGATCCGTAACGAATCGGTGGATGATTTTGTAAAATCGATCAGTGGTTTGAAAAAGGATGCAGCCGATGAACGGATTGAATTTGCTTCTATAAAAATTGATGGAAATCTGGCCAGTGTTTGGACGCCCTATAAATTCTATTTTAACGGGAACTTCAGCCACTGTGGAGCCAATTCCTTTCAATTGGTACGCTTTGGTAAAGAATGGAAGATCCAGTATCTGATCGATACCCGTCGCAGACAAGGATGTGAATAGGGGTTATTTTTTGATACGGTATTTCTTGATCACCTTCGGATTGTTGAAATAATCGTTTAATTCCTCTTCTGTAAGGTCATTGGTAATTTCCAACGGAATATCAATAAGCTGGATCTGAATTTGTTTTAATTCATCTTTCAGCTTATTGGTTTTTTTGGCGATGTCGGCATCTTTTTCACCCACCAGGGCATTATCCGCCACCATATACTCCAATCGTTTGATCGCCGTACGTATTTGAGCTGCCTGATTTTGATCGAAAACTTTTTGCGGCGCCACGGCCTCTTTGATCGGCACCAGGGATACCCCTACACTGGGCAATACCTGACCGGTCTTTTTGGTACTGGGATCAGCAGAGGAAGCCAGCACACTTCCGGTAAGTGCCGTGGTGGAACTGGTGATATCAAAGGTGGTTCGTGTACTCTTGGTCTTTTTTACATTCTTATCGAGCATTACGAATGTATACTTGAGACGGCTTACATAATTGTTGATATTCCGGGTCACCAGCTGATGTTCCTGTAGTGCCAGGGGGTAATTGAGGGCATCTTTCACATACAGCTTTACGATCGCTGTATCTTTCACCATGAAGCGATTCGCCCCAACAAAGCTGAGTAAAACCACTTTCATTTTTGCAGAATCGTTTTCCTTTACAAACTCGAAAGGAGGCGTCCATACGAATTCATCATCGCAATGCCGTACCAAGGTAAAATTCTTCAAGGGCATGTTGGCAAAAAACGTAATGTTCTCGATGGGGAAACTTCCATTTTCACATTGTACCTTAAACGCCACTGTATCGCCTTCTTCAATGGTTAAAACGGCACTGACGGTTGGTTTAACCCGGGAAGGAATGATCTCTGTATTGTAAAAAACCAGCGAGAAAAAGGTATCCAGTTTGTCTACCGGATTATCCAGGTTCTGTACCCCGATCATTACTTTATACTCATTATCATATTTCAACTTTCCGGATAGAAAGAATGATTTTTCCGCTTTGAAGGTGAGTACCCCATTGTCCTTATTGATCTTTAATCCAACCGGAGAGTTACGCAGAAAATAATAATACTTGGATTCATCCCGGTTCAATTCGAGATTGTAAATAAGTGTGGAATCAACATGGATGGTAAAGTAGGGGTTCAGATTTTTGATACGAAGAGAGGAATCCACCACGGGTTTAACGATCGTATCCACCACACGATGCGCAGTATCCGGCGTCACCTGAGCGGTGGCAGAAAAATTGGCCGCTAATTGAAATAGGGCAGAGGCTAAAAGGAAACGAATCAGATGTTTTCTCATGTTGGAATTAAATCGATGTCGAAGTTACTGCATTATAAACAAAAACCCGCTCCATTTAACATAGAACGGGTTTACTATAACCTTTCCGGCTAAAAGCTATTGCGCTTTTCGCTTTTTTTAACAGCTTCAGGGGACCGGTTTTAACAGAAATCCTCCCGCTTATGCAATGGAAATCGTTTGCGTAAGCGGTGTTTGGGCAGCTTTTTTGGGGAGCAGCAATTTTAAAATACCATTTTCATATTTGGCTTCAATGGCATCTGTTTTAATACCCTCTCCAATATGGAAACTGCGCTCAAAATGCTGAACAGAAAACTCCCGAAGAATTGTTTTGTATTGCTCAGTAGTCTTTTCCTTTTCCTCGTCCATTTTGATGGTTAGAGTGTCATTCTCCACGAGGATCTGAAAAGCCTCTTTTTTCCTTCCGGGAGCATTCATTTCCAAATGAAAGGCCTCTGGCGTTTCGTGAATATTCACCGCCGGTTTTTGTAAACCCGAAAAACCAGCCGTCCATCTGCCGGGAAAATCGTTCATAACTTCATTAAAAAGGGATTCCAATGAATCCATTACAGGGCGATTGTTGAAACGTACCATTGTCATAGCTATAAGTTTTATTTGGCACAGAGGGCACAAACCTTGTTCCAGCCCATTTTTTGCTGACGATTTATACAAAAAGGGGAGTTCCTTCGAGACTTTTTTTCAGTCTGCCTCCTGAAAACTGCCATTACTTCTTATTTCTCAATTCGAAAATCGGATAATGAGTTTTTAAGTAGCTTTGCAATCTAAAATTTATAACAACTATGTATCCTGAAGAAATAGTAATTCCAATGAAAGAGGAATTAACAGAAAACGGATTTTCTGAATTACTGACACCTGAAGAGGTAGATCAACAACTGGGTCAGTCTGGTACCACCCTGGTAATGATCAATTCTGTTTGTGGATGCTCCGCCGGAACCGCCCGTCCGGGTGTTTTAATGGCTGTAGCCAATGCTGCTAAAAAACCTGATCATCTCACTACTTCCTTTGCCGGATTTGATGTGGATGCCATCAAAAAGCTCCGCGAACACCTGCTTCCTTACCCTCCGTCGTCCCCGGCCATTGCGCTGTTTAAAGACGGGCAATTGGTGCATTTTATCGAAAGGCATATGATCGAAGGACGCCCCGCACAAATGATCGCACATAATCTGATCGCCGCATTTGATCAGCACTGCTCCTAAAATACACTATCAGATCCCCCGCCTCAGGGGGATCTAAGTTTTACAGCCACTCCCGATTTTTCGCTATCATTGCAAATCAGAAAGCGAACCCTAATATTTTTTGCATGTATCCCAACCTGTATTATGCTTTGAGAGATTTGACCGGTGCCGAATTCAAATGGCTTCGTTTCGTAAACTCTTTTGGCTTCTTTGTGGCCATGGCGTTTTTGATCGCTGCTTATTTTCTTGTTAAGGAACTGACACGTAAAGAAAGAGCAGGTGCTTTACAGGCAACCGAAACAAAGATCACCATTGGAGAACCGGCTTCACTGCTGGAACTATTGACGAATTTTTTGTTGGGATTTATTTTCGGTTACAAATTCGTAGGTCTGTTTCTGGCCGATGAAAAACTCAGTGCCGATCCGCAACAATTCATCTTCTCCAGCGAAGGAAGCTGGGCCGCAGGTATTACCCTGGCCATCTTATTCACCGGTTTAAAATGGTGGGAAAAGAACAAAAGAAAATTGAGTAAACCCGAGGTAAGAACCATCCGCATCTGGCCGCACGACAGGGTAGGGGATATCGTGATCTATGCTGCACTGTTCGGATTCCTTGGAGCTAAAATTTTTCACAACCTCGAGAATTGGGATGAATTCTGGAGAAGTCCGGTGGAGGCTTTGTTGTCTTTTTCAGGACTTACGTTTTATGGTGGACTGATCTGTGCCACCCTGGCCATTTGGTATTATGCCCGTAAACATAAAATTGGCTTTAAACACCTGTGTGATGCCGCCGCACCCGCCTTAATGATCGCCTATGCCATTGGGCGTATCGGTTGCCAGGTTAGTGGTGATGGCGACTGGGGCGTATTAAACAGTGCGTATGTCACGAACAGGGAATCCAAAGTAGTATCTGCAGATACGGCACAGTTTCGTACCCATCTGGAATTAAACAAGACTTTCTACTACAGAGAGTTTAAAACAGAAGATCTGTCGAAAGTTCCCCATATTCGTGTGGAAGCACCCTCCTGGTTGCCGGTTTGGATGGTGGCGTATACCTATCCGCACAATGTATTGAATCAAGGAACGCCTATAAATGGCTGTAGCGATCAGGAGTACTGCAATCACCTCCCTTCGCCGGTATTTCCAACACCGTTCTATGAAACGATTATGGCGCTGGGGCTATTTCTCTTCTTGTGGGCCATCCGCAAAAAAATGGTTATTCCCGGTACGCTTTTCGCAGTATACCTGATCGTTAATGGAATGGAACGGTTTCTTATCGAAAAGATAAGAGTGAATACCACCTACGATCAGTTGCCTTTCCGACCTACTCAGGCAGAACTGATCTCTGCCGGACTCGTGATCATTGGAATCATTTTATATCTGCGCTTCCGCCAATCAAAGCCAGAATCAGCCAAATAAGCTACTGATCTATTCTAATTTTAATATGAAAAGGGCCCCGCTTACCACAGAGGGGCCCTTTTTAGCCTTTTGTCCTAAATCAATTCCTGACTGTAACCTGCAAGGCCTTCCTGCGTCCTATAAGGGCTCATATTTATCCGAACATCAATAAAAAGAGCCATCCAACACAAAGCAATGTACTATGTATAATATAGTACTTACTTTTGAACTGTAATAGCCAATACAAGTAACTTTTAAAGTTTAGCCATGAACAACATTAAACCCATGCTGGTAGGGCTCCTTATTGTCCTGACCGCCGCCACCAGCTATGCACAATCAACAGCCTACAAAATTGCAGGAAAAGTAGTCGATCCCGGTAATATGCCGGTAGCTGCTGCCACCATTACCCTTCACAAAAAAGCCGACACCAGTGTTTTGAAAATGGTCGTAAGCAACAGGGAAGGGATTTTCGAATTTGAACAGATCACCAGGGGAGAGTATTTGATTTCAGCCACAGCCATCGGATTTGAACGTAGTTTTTCAGAAGCTACCCATATAAATGATCATTCCCTTTTGGTTCCGGTAATTCGCATGAATCGTCAAACAAACGAGTTAAAAGCGGTTGCGGTGGTGAGCCGTAAACCATTGATCGAAACAAAGATCGACAGAACCATTGTTAATGTAGATGCGGCGGTTTCCAACGTGGGCGCCACAGCCCTTGAAGTGCTGGAAAAAGCACCGGGGGTAACCGTAGACAAAGATGGAAATATCAGTTTGAAAGGTCGACAGGGGGTACAGGTATTTATTGATGGAAAACCGGCCTACTTAAGTGGAGCAGAGTTAGTGAATTTGCTTCGAAATATGAATGCCTCTCAATTGGAACAGGTAGAGATCATGACCAATCCGCCGGCGAAATATGACGCTGCCGGAAATAGCGGTATCATCAATCTGAAAACCAAAAAGAACAAACAGAAGGGTTTCAATGGATCGGCTACTGCCGGTTTTACCCAGGGGCGTTACCTCCGCTCGAATGAAAGTGTAAATCTGAATTATAGAAAGGGTAAACTGAATTCATTTCTCAACTTCAGTTCCTTTCAGAACAATGGATTTCAGGAATTGAATATTGAACGTATTTATAAAAAAGAAGATGGCAAAACGGTGGATGCCCGTTTTAATCAGACCACTTTTATGCCCCGGAAAAACGCCGGCAATAATCTGAAACTGGGTATGGATTTTATGCTGAATAAAAAAACATCGGTTGGACTTGTTGCTTCCGGATTTTACAACCCCGATCGCTATAACAACTCGAATCAATCTTTTCTCAAGGATGCTAATGATCAACTGGACTCGATGGTACTTTCGACAAGTAAAATGACCGACAGATGGAGAAACGGCAACCTGAATATCAATTTCCGCCGGCAGATCGATTCTACGGGCAAGGAGTTGAGTGCCGATATTGATTATTCGGGTTACGCCTCTCAAAACAAACAGCAATTCGTGAACACCTCGTTCAGCCCGGCCGGACAGGAAATGAATAAATACCTGCTGAATAGTGATATTCCGGTACACATCAATATATACTCCCTCAAAATGGATTATGTGCACCCGTTGAAAAAAGGAGCGAAACTGGAAACCGGAATGAAGAGCAGCTATGTAGAAACAGATAACAATGCCGGTTTCGTTACATGGGAAAATGGGGCCTGGGTGAATGATGAGAATAAAACCAACCATTTTGATTATAAGGAAAATATCAATGCCGCTTATGTTAATTTCAGTCAGACTTTTGGCAAATTAGGTGTACAGGCGGGGCTGCGTTTCGAAAATACCCGCATGGATGGGCATCAATTAGGCAATAGCAGCCGTCCGGATTCTTCCTTTACCCGTTCCTATACCAATTTGTTCCCGACGGCATTCTTCAGCTATGAAGCCGACTCGATCAATCAGTTTGGTTTATCTGTGGGCCGCAGGATCGATCGTCCGGCCTATCAGGATCTGAATCCATTTGTATTCTTTATAGACAACTATACCTATCAGGTAGGAAACCCATATATCCGTCCGCAATACACGATCAATACCGAGTTATCGCACACGTACAAAGGCAAGATCGTGACAACGGTAAATTACAGTCGTACCAATGACTACGCCAATGAAACGTTCGATCAAAAAGGCTATGCCACGATACTCCGTCAGGGAAATATCGGGGTATATGAGAATACAGGTATCAGTGTGAGTGCACAGATCACGGTAACCAAATGGTGGACAGCTTCTTTGTATTCGAATTTCAATTATAACCGATTCAAGGGAAACTTGTACGGAGCCGAATTAAATGTGGATGGTTCCAATCTGATGTTCAACGTGAACAATCAGTTCAAGTTTGAAAAAGGCTGGAGTGCTGAACTAAGCGGATTCTACCGTACCCGGGGAATTGATGGACAAATTGTGATCAATGCATTGGGACAAATGTCTGGCGGTATTTCAAAACAGGTTATGAAAGGGAAGGGCTCAGTCCGTTTAGTATTTCGTGACCTGTTATATTCCAACCGTGTTTCAGGCGATATTATTTTCAAGCAAACGGAGGCCCATTTCAATAATCGACGCGATTCGCGTGTAGCTGGCTTCACGTTCACCTATCGCTTTGGAAAACCGATTAAAGGGCCCGCGAACAGTAAGCGGAACGGAGGAGCTCAGGAAGAAAAGAACCGGGTGAAATCGGGTGGCGATAATTAATTAAGGAGGTACCCAATCTATTAAGCATTTTTTAACAGAGACTTCTTTAACCTTTTTACTGTTTCGGCGTCTTATTATTAAAGCACAGCATTATGAAAAAAGTGATCCTTATACTACTGATGCTTACCTACCTGGTAGGGTGCGGAATATCCTATATGTAAGTTCTTTTCTCTCTATAAACAGTCATACAGTTTTTCTCATAAGCAGTTAGTTTTGGTTAACGGGCCCTGTTTCTACAGGGCCTTTTTCTTTTCCATACCGGAAGCGGATGCCGGGGAATTTGTATTTTTACAACAGGAACCATTCTTAAACGAAAATTTAGTTTTATGCCTTCATTCGATATCGTGAGCAAGGTAGATGCTCAGGCTTTGGACAATGCCGTTAATGTAACCAGCAAGGAAATCACGAACCGATTCGATTTTAAAGGAACCCATGTGGTGATTGATCTGAACCGGAAAGAGTTCAAGATAAATCTGGAAACCGAAGATGATATGAAGATGCGCCAGTTGGTGGAAGTACTGATCAACCGCGCCCATAAGCAGGGTATTTCACCGGAGGCTTTTGATACCAGCAAGGAATCGTATCCAAGCGGAAAACTCTATAAGCGCGAGGTAACGGTACGGAATGGATTGCGGATGGAAGATGCCAAAAAGATCGTGAAACAAATCAAGGATAGCGGGTTAAAGGTTCAGGCTTCGATCAATGATGACATCGTTCGCGTTACCGGCAAAAAGATCGACGACCTGCAGGAAGTGATACAGGCTTCCAAAACCTGGGGACTGGGCATTCCGTTACAATATGAAAACATGCGCAGTTAAAGTAGCGGGGTGCATAATAAGTGCATAGAAAATGGCTATATTTTTTGGAAACAAGGAGTTACAATCGTTATCTTACATTTAATCACAAGAGAATGAACGTGGCTCCACACGTTTAAACTCCCCTGATACAAACGGGAAACCGTTTGGCAGAAACCATCAGAAATGTCATAAACGGTATGTAAATACAATTTGTGGCGGGGCTGCATGGTTTCTCTTTTTTATGTAAAGGACTGATTTTCAGCTCCGGAAATAGCAGTTTTTTGTACAAATAAGATTTGGATAAACGCTTGTCAGGATGTAGTTTTGCAAACTCAAAATTATTTTATCATTCATACGGCAAAATCCGTGTGACCTTTTAAATCAAAGTGTTATGAAAAAAGGAATCCATCCCGAGAATTATCGGTTTGTAGTTTTCAAAGACATGAGTAACGGTATCTCTTTTCTGAGCCGTTCTTCAGCCCCTTCAAAAGAAACAGTTAAATGGGAAGATGGTAATGAATATCCAGTAATTAAACTGGAGATTTCCAATACCTCACATCCTTTCTATACTGGTCAGAACGTACTGGTGGATACAGCAGGACGTATCGACAAGTTCAAGAAACGTTATGAAAAGAAGAAATAAAAAAGTTGTACATTTAGTATAACATTTTTGTTTTTCATGGCTATACTATCCCTTTCCTGTTCTCAGGAAGGGGTTTTTTATTTACGGGAGTTTCCCACTACTATTGTGATATAAATTGTAGTTTTAAGTCATGATTTCCTTTGCCCCCGATAGTGAGGCCCTTGTATCTGCATTATATCCTTTTACTGCTACTAAAGCTGTGGCCGATCTGCGCATCGGGATTTTAACTATTCGGGAAAAATGGGAGCGTTATATCCAGAAAGGAAACAGCTCTCAGAACGAAGTCCCCGGCAACTGGATCCCGACACAATCTCTATTAACCTTACAAAAGGGTTGGCAGATAGCCGATCTGCAGGCAGGAATTCATTATCGTGAGCTGTTGAATCCCTGGCAAATGGTGGAATGGAACGATTGGGCCATCAGAGAAGATTTTGCCTTAATTACATCCGGACGTTTTTCAGAACCCATTCCTGAAACAGTATCAGTTTCAGGCGTCAGCCATATTTTTATTGAACCCGGCGCTCAATTGGAGCATTGTATTATAAATGCCACACAGGGTCCGGTATATATTGGCACCGGTGCCAGCATTATGGAGGGAACCTGTTTACGCGGGCCGGTTGCCATAGGCGAAGGGGCTGTTTTAAAAATGGGTACCCGGGTTTATGGCGCGAGTACGATCGGTGCGCATTGTGTTGCAGGTGGCGAGATCAAAAACAGTATACTGATGGGTTATTCCAACAAAGCACATGATGGCTATTTGGGCGACTCCGTGATAGGGCACTGGTGCAATTGGGGAGCAGGTACCAGTAACTCCAACCTAAAAAACAGTGCGGGCACTATCCAGGTATGGGATCAACATACTGCTTCATTCAGGGAAATGGGACAAAAATGCGGTATCCTGATGGGCGATTTCAGTCGGGCTGCTATAAATACCTCTTTTAATACCGGCACCGTTGTAGGTATCTGTGCCCATGTATTTGGAAAAGGACTTACCCCTAAATTCATTCCCGATTTTAGTTGGGGCATAGAAGAACCGCATCGCTATGAATGGGAAAAAGCGGTTCGGGATATGAATAACTGGAAAAGGCTAAAAGGACATTCACTTTCAGAAAGGGAAATACAACAATTGAAAGCTATTTTTGACAGATTATAATCAATCATTACAATGAGAAAACAAATCGCTGCAGCAAACTGGAAAATGAATTGTACCTATCAGCAGGGAGAGCAATTGCTGGAAGGAATATTAGGTCAGGACATCAGCCTGAAAGAACACCAGATGGCCATTTTTGCGGTTCCTTCGCCCTACCTGATGATGGTAAAAGACGCCATTGCTGATGCTTTTGGATATGATGTTTCAGCACAGAATATCTATCATAAAAAATCAGGTGCTTATACCGGTGAGATCTCGGCTGAAATGATCGAATCAATCGGTATTACGTATTGCGTGCTGGCACACAGTGAGCGTCGTGAATACTTTAATGAAACCAACGAGATGTTGGCTACCAAAGTGGATATCTGTCTGGAATATGGCATAACACCTATTTTCTGTTGCGGGGAAGCCCTCTCGATCAGAGAAGCCGGCACACAGAATGATTTTGTGGCCACCCAATTGAAAGAGTCATTATTTCATCTTAACGACATACAGATTCAAAAATTAGTGATCGCCTACGAACCCATCTGGGCTATTGGTACAGGCAAAACAGCCAGTTCGGCCCAGGCACAGGAAATGCATGCATCGATCCGTTCTGTATTTGCACAAAAATACGGAGCAGCGGTTGCTGATAATATTTCGATCCTTTACGGAGGAAGTGTGAAAGGTGCTAATGCAGCCGAGATCTTCTCTCAGCCCGATGTAGATGGTGGTTTAGTGGGGGGTGCTTCACTGAATGCAGCAGAATTCGGTACTATCATCAGCAGTTTAAAATAATCATGAAACGCCATCTCCAGCTTCAACCACTTTCCCGACAACACCACAACGGGTTGCTGATCGCACTTTTATTAACAAAGGGGATCAGGAAGAAAGCGGATAAGCAGGTGATGGCGGCTTTCATTGCACACAACTGGGAAACTGATTTGAAGCAGCATTTCCATTTGGAAGAAGCCTACCTGCTTCCCATTCTTGCCAGCCATTCATTCGATCCGGCAATGGTTGAAAAGTTGCTTGCGGAACATGCCATGCTTACCCAGCTCGCCAATGAAGCGGTTAATGGGCAAATCGAACTGCCTCAGATCGAGTTCTTTGCTTCCTTACTCAATGAACACATTCGTTTTGAAGAACGCTTATTCTTCCCGGCTGCTGAAAAAGTAATGACCGAAACAGAATTGGAAGAGATTGGATTGGTATTAAAAGATACCGACGACAAAAACTGCATGCAATATCCTGTGCCTTTCTGGGAATAGGATTCAAAAGAACATGAGTCTATCCAAACATATAGCACAAAATGTCATCTGGAGGGGCAGTTATTTTCTGATCCAATTTCTGGTCACCCTTTTTCTGGCCCGTATTCTGGGGCCAGCCGAAGGAGGCCGTTTTTTTCTATTGCTGAATAATCTATCCCTGGGTGTTTTGGTACTTGGTTTCTCCATAGAATCAGCCCTTGTATACCTTGGTGCTTCAAAACTGATAAATATTGGCGGACTGTTTAAAATGGGGCTGCTTTGGATCCTGGCCGTCAGCCTGCTTTTATTAGGTGCAGGTTTTTTATTCCCTGCTCAAAGCTGGATAAGCAGTAGCTGGACATGGGCGGTTGGGTTCATCCTTTTTACCATTACCAGTAATTTCTTAAGTGCCTTGTTTCAGGTGCAGCACAATTTTGTCAGTTATAACCGGGTGATGAGTGTGGTATACCTGTTATTCGTTTTGGCCTCATGGTTATACTACCAATATGCAGATGGAACTGTAATGGAAAAGAACCAACAGATCATTTACCTGTATCTGGGTGCCTTGATCCTGCAGGGATTGCTGTTATTATTAAACGGCATTCCCCAATGGAACCTGAAAGAGGGTTTCTTCTTTAACCTCACGAATTGGAAAATCCTGCTGTCGTATGCTGTTAAAGCCTTTGCTGCCAATATAATTTTCTTTCTGGTTTACCGGATCGATTATTGGTTTGTGGCTCATTATTGTTCGAAAGATCAGATGGGGATCTATATCCAGGTTTCGAAACTGGCACAGGCATTTATCATACTACCAGCCTTTGTTTCAACTGTAATATTTCCTCATACAGCCGGTGGTCCGCTACAGCAAAATGTATCGCCCATTTTAAAATTGTCACGCTATCTGCTATTTGTGTATACGATCGGGTTTATATTATTGATCGCCTTAGGTCCATGGATATTTTCTGTTCTTTATGGAAGTGCCTATGCAGGGATGGAGTCTGTATTCAGCGCGCTGGTTCCGGGCATACTGGCCTTGTCGCTTCAAACCATTCTGGCTGCCTGGTTTGCCGGAAACAATGAAGTAGGCGTGAACATAAAAGGGGCGATATTTTCACTGATCATCATCGGCTTGCTCAATTGGTGGTGGGTACCCCGGTGGGGTATTATGGGTGCCGCTTTCGCCAGCAGTGCCGGCTACATCGTTTACTTTGTATATGAGTATATCATTTTTCACAGAAAGTGTTTATTTGCGCATCTGGATTATTTTATGATCCGGCAGGAGGACCATAAGACCTTGATCCAACTTTTAAAATCGGCCACAAAATGAGCTATATACTCTGGCTAACCAGTTGGTATCCGTCGCGGGTGCAACCTACAAATGGTGATTTTGTAGAACGGCACGCGCTGGCGGTGAGTCGTTCGCATAATCTGGTGGTATTGCATATTGAAAAAGATGAAAGGTTGGCTCCGGGAACTTCCGAATGTGAAATAAGCAGCAGCGAAAACTGCAAGGTATATCGGGTATACTATGGGAAGAATAAATGGGGAAGGTTCTTCGAAAAATTGGTTTCATTCTATACGTATAAAAAACTGCAACGGAAATATTATCAGGAGATCCTTCAGCAATACGGCCCTCCGCAATTGATCCATGTGCATGAAAGTATGAAAGCGGGATTGCTGGCAATGGAACTTCAATCAACACAGCATATTCCTTACCTGCTCACCATGCACTGGACCGGATATCAGTTAACCTTCCCACCGAACTATGGGGAAAAAGGATGGTATTGGAATCAGGTGAACCGACGCATTCTGAGAAATGCAAAAATGATTACGGTAGTATCTGATGAATTGGGCCGCGCACTGGAGGCTTATGCCGGCAAATGTCCGATGAAAAGGGTGCACAATGTGGTGAACACAGAAATGTTTTATCCGGCCCCTGAGCCACCGGCAAAATTCCGGTTTATACATGCCTCATACCTCAATTACCAAAAAAACCCTGTAGGGATCATCCATGCCGCCGCTGCCTTACAAAAGGAAGGTTATTCATTTGAATTGGTTCTTGTAGGGAGAGAAGATCCTTCACTATTTGAACTGGCCCAACGGCTCGGTATGGATACGGAAAACATACAAATCCCCGGCGCCAAAAGTCATGAACAGATGCCGGAAGCATTACGGTCTTCCTCTGCATTACTGATGTTCTCCCGGTTTGAAAACATGCCTTGCATTATTCTGGAGGCTTTATGCTCTGGACTACCCGTAATCAGTACGGCCGTAGGGGGCATTGCTGAAATTATTGATGAATCGAATGGACTGCTGATAGAAAATGAAGAGGAAGAGGCCTTAAAGCAGGCAATGAAAAAAATGATGGAGGAGTATAATAATTATGATCGTATAGCCATTGCAGAAAGAGCAGCAAAAGCCTTTAGCAGGGAAACGGTAGAAAAAGAATTTGATACCCTTTACAAGCAATCAGGGGCGATATCAGGGTATATCAAACAATAAAAAACAGCCCTCCACCACAGCCACCGGCCGATAATTCTCCCGAAGCCATTTGTATTTTTCTGTTTCTATTATCCCGGTATATTGATTTACATCTACCATCACTTTCCCCCTGACAGGAGCGGCCGGTTCAACAATAATTTCGGGATGCTGTTTCAAATAATGCCTGATCTGTTTATCCTTTTGTCCCCAGTTTAAATTACTATCGGCTACATATTTCCAGGCCGATCGTTTGGGCCAAAGCCATTCGCTGGTATAGGCTATATAATTATTCGCTTGCAGAATCAGGGGGAACGCATAAATAACTGCCAGTATCGTCCAATGCGACGGCCTTAATTTTTGCCCCCATTTACCTAATAACATTCCTATAAAAATCAGCAGCAATACCAATACGGGCAGGAGGTAACGATACCCGTTTTGTACATCTGACCGGGAAAGTAACAGCAGGGTTATTAGGGTAGGGATGCCGAGAAAAAATACAATACGTGCTGATATTGCTTTTTTCCAAAGAGCCCACCCAAACACAGCCCCCATACCCAACTGCAGGAGCAGGGGTGTTTTTACCATAAAACAGATCAGATAATAATTCCAGAAACCTTCCTTATAACGAAGTTCCCCGAGCAAATAGTTCTGCGCCGTTCCGGTAAATGTTTCTCTTTCAAATTGGGTTAGGTCGAAGGTTTGAACAAAAGCCGTTGGCAACGGAAGCGGTATGGACCCTAAAACGGTTTCTTTCCATCCGGAGAAAAAAGCACTTTTGAAAGTATACGCATGCAAGCTGGTACCAAAGCCTTCGAAAAAATAGCAGGCATTGATGATTAAAATTTGCCCTGCTATGAAAATACCTATACCGGCCCCAATACTCTTTTTCTTAAATTGACCCCGAAGAGTATAGGCACGTTCCAGTAATATGATCAGTGAAATGGGATAAAGTAAGATGGCATTGATCTTACAGCATTGCGCGATGGCAATAGCGGCACACCAATAATAGAAATGCTTTTTTTGTTGCTGATAGATCCAGCAATACAAATGATACAAGGTGGCGGTGAAAGCCAGCGCACTGTACATATCTGTGGTCACTAAACGACCATGTGCCAATAAATTGGGATCTACTGCTGCGATAAAGACGGCTATATTACCTGCGATGGAGCCGCCCAACTGGCGGGCAAAGGCAAAAATGTAGCCCAACAAAAGAAGGGAGAAAAAAATGGTAATGTAACGGCCGGCCCGGGTATCGGAAACACCGTAATCAGACTTTTTCAGCGATGGTTCGATCACCTGATGCACGGCTCTGGGAAAGGCATTGAGAGCCGAAACAGGCATGGTGGTATTGAAATCAAAACCGGTCTGCGGTTTCTGCGAATTTCCTTTCAGCACCTGCACCCCGTAATTATAATGATCCTGCTCATCTATAGTGAGGTCATCCTGCTGTACACTGTAAAGTGCCAACAGCAAAAACAGCAGCCCGCAAAAGAGTGGGAAGGCTGAGAACTTAAATGGAGATAATACTTTCAGTTCCGTATTTTTTCGAACACGAATATACGGTAAGGGAGCAGTGCGATCCAGAACAATAGATCAATTCTTCAACTTACCCACCAGATCAATATATTCCTGCATGGCAGCTTCTTTGGATTTGCCATTCAGAGCTGTCCATGCTTCATATTTAGCGCGGGAAACAAAATCAAAAGGATTGGAAGGCGGATCTACATTTACATCCCCTTCAGTAGCCTGTTTGTACAGAGAGTAAAGTTGTAACAGTGTATCGTTGCTCGGTCTTTCAGATAGATTCTTACTGTCTTCGGCAGCTTGTTCAAATAGGCTCTTAAGATCCATATGTGGCAGGTTTAGGGAGGGCAAAAATAAGGTTTCAGGGGCATATTCTGCCCTTATTTAATGGCTATAAAAGTCGATTTCGTCAAATTGTTTTCTCTAAAACCAACATCTCCAAAGGCTGTCGGGGTGTTCCAAATGCCGGATTATCAGTAGGGAAGGGCTTCCGCTGTCCGGTTTCCACATATCCATGGCGTTTATACCAATCCAGTAATTCGGTTCGTACCGAAATAACCGTCATCACAATGGCTCCAAACCCGTTTAACCCCGCATGCTCCTCAGCGGCTTTTAACAGACGTTTCCCTATTCCTCCCCCTTGTTGCTCCGGATCAACGGTTAACATGCCCAGATACAAACGATTTCCTTTTGGCTGTAAATAAACAGAACCGCAGAGTCGCCCCAACGGATCGATGCATTTCAAAATTACCGAACCTTCTTCTTCCATATGCCCTTTCAATTCCGACTCATTAGTTCGAAGCCCTTCCAGCAGATCTGCTTCGGTAGTCCAACCCTTACGTGAACTATCGCCCCGATAGGCACTGTTAACTAATTGGGAAAGCTGGGGAATATCTGCAAGGCCTGCTTTTAATATCGTAAATTGTTCAACCATGCTGCTATTACATAAAAGAATGTGCCACAAAGGTAAAATAAACATAGGGCCGAAAGGAAAATGTCATGAAAAGAAGTGATTCATCTCAAGGAATCGCTTGGAAGATTGACTGATATTTACATCACTTAACTGACTATTATGCGTACTGTACAGGATATACTTAATACCAAAACGATTCCTTTTAATGCCATCAAGCCCGACACGCTGGTGATCGATGCGTTGCATATGCTGAACTCTGTGAATCTGAGTTATCTGGTGGTGATGCAGGGAAATGAATATCAGGGTATTTTTTGTGAACGGGATTACAGCCGCAATGTGATCCTGAAGGGAAAATCGAGCAGCACTACTACAGTGAAAGAAGTAATGACGGTACATCTACCCTTTGTAGAAGTGACCGACACCGTTGAAAAATGCATGAATATTTTAAACGCGCACAAGGTTCGATACCTGCTGGCACACAAAGGCAGAGAATTCAAGGGAGTGATTACGATCAATGACCTGCTGCGGCAAGTGATCAGTAGCGGTAAAGATGTTTTTGATAAATAAAAAAGGAGGCCCGTGCCTCCTTTTTGGGGATTACATTTTAATTTTCGTCGGCACTGGGCCCGTAAGATCCGGGAATGGGAATGTCTAATAACCGGAGATAAACACCCAACTGCGCCCGGTGATGGATCAATTGGCTGATGGAGGTGCGGATTACTTCCTCTTTCGGTACTTTCATATGGATCGTTTCCCCCGAACGCATTACCCAATCGGGTAGAAGGTCGCTGTCTTTTGCTTTGGCAAAATAGTCGTTGGCACTTTCCAGATTTCTGTTGAAAAGATCAAGCAATTCAGGTGCAGCATTCACCCGCTCCGGGCTATAGTCACCAGCAGCAAAATCCAGTTCGGAGGTGGTAAATACCACTCCGATCCAGGACGGCAGCTCTGCCACATGTTCCGCCAGGGCTTTCAGGGTCATACTTTTGGGATGTGGCTTCCAGTCAAATTTGGCCTCAGGAACACGTTCCAGCATTTTCCGGGTGGCCAGAGCTTCGGCATTCAATTGTCTGGTAAAGAAGGCGATCAATGTCATTGGTTGCATGTTTAATGGTTTTACCAAAGAAAAGCCGTGGTTGTGACAGCCTTATGTCAGCAGGAAAGAAAAAAAATGAAAAAAAAGTTCAACAGCCTCGTTTTCAGTACCGAAAATGGGGCTGGTGATACAGAAGAAACCGGGCAAAAAGTGTACCTTCGCCCTCTCAAAAATTAAAAGGGTTCCGCTTTCGGGACAGGGTACATGAAGCATATTCGAAATTTTTGCATAATTGCGCATATCGACCACGGGAAATCGACCCTGGCCGACCGTTTATTACAGGTGACCAATACCATTAGCGAGCGGGAGATGATGGATCAGGTGTTGGATGACATGGATCTGGAGAGAGAAAAAGGTATTACGATCAAGAGCCACGCTATTCAAATCAACTATAAACACACCGATGGTCAGGAATATATCCTGAATTTGATCGATACCCCCGGTCACGTAGACTTCAGCTATGAAGTGAGTCGTGCCCTGGCAGCCTGTGAAGGTGCACTTTTACTGGTGGATGCCACACAGGGAATTCAGGCCCAAACAATTTCCAACCTTTATCTGGCTATCGACAATGATCTGGAGATCATTCCGGTGATCAATAAAATTGATATGGATGGGGCAATGATCGAAGAAGTGGAAGACCAGATCGTGGAACTGATTGGATGTAAGCGGGAAGAGATCCTTCATGCAAGTGGTCGTACCGGTATTGGAGTAGAAGGTATTCTGAACGCAATTGTAGAACGCATTCCTGCTCCAAAGGGAGACCTGGAAGCTCCTTTACAAGCACTGATCTTTGATAGTGTATTCAATTCATTCAGAGGCATTATTGTTTATTACCGGATATTAAATGGAAGTATTAAGAAAGGAGATAAAGTAAAGTTTGTCAGCACCGATCAGGAGTATGAGGCCGATGAAATCGGTATCCTGAAGTTGAAGATGACTGAAAAGCAACAGGTACATGCAGGAGATGTGGGCTATATCATTACCGGTATTAAAAATGCCAAAGAGGTAAAAGTAGGAGACACCATCACCCTGGCCAATAATCCAACGCCCACCATGATTCAGGGTTTTGAAGAAGTAAAGCCAATGGTATTTGCGGGTATCTTCCCGGTGGTGACCGAAGACTTTGAAGAACTTCGTGAGTGTATGGATAAACTGCAGCTCAACGATGCTTCGCTCACATACGAGCTGGAAACATCGCAGGCCCTGGGCTTTGGTTTCCGATGCGGGTTCCTTGGCTTGTTGCATATGGAGATCATTCAGGAACGATTGGAACGCGAGTTCAATCAAACTGTGATCACCACTGTTCCGAACGTAAGTTTCATTGCCTATAGCACAAAAGGGGAAAAACAGATTGTAAACAATCCCTCTGAAATGCCAGAGCCCACCTACATGGACCGCATTGAAGAGCCCTTTATCAAGGCCCAGATCATCACCAAACCGGATTATATCGGAAATATCATGACCCTTTGCTTAGGAAAGCGGGGTATTTTGATCAACCAGAGTTACCTGACGCAAACAAGGGTGGAGTTGATCTTCGAAATGCCGTTGACCGAGATTGTATTTGATTTTTATGATAAACTGAAGAGCCAAACCCGTGGCTATGCATCTTTCGACTATCATCCCATTGGTTATCGGGAGGCGGATATTGTAAAAATGGATATTTTGCTGAATGCAGAAAAAGTGGATGCGCTGAGTGCGCTTATACATCGCAGCCGTTCCCAGGATTTTGGCCGTAAACTCTGTGAGAAGCTTAAAGAGCTGTTACCCCGTCAGCAGTTCCAGATCGCCATTCAGGCGGCCATTGGAGCCAAAGTGATTGCCCGGGAGAATATCAGCGCCATGCGAAAAGATGTAACGGCCAAATGTTATGGTGGTGACATCAGCCGGAAACGCAAACTCCTGGAAAAGCAGAAAGAGGGTAAAAAGCGGATGCGTCAGATCGGTACCGTAGAGGTTCCGCAGGAAGCCTTTTTGGCGGTTTTGAAGCTGGATGATTAGAAATGAACCTTATTCTGCGATTTTATTTATGATTTTTAATTCTCATGCATCATTTCTGCATAGGTGATTGTCTAAGGTTACACACCTTAATCATCCTTATCTATTGAAATGATACCGAAATGGGTCTGAAATAACAGACCAGGACTACTTGCTTATTCAAAGTGCCGGGATCTTTCCCGGCATTTTGCATTTTTCAAATAATGGGCGGAAAATTGGTTCCCAAAAATTAGAGGTTTATATTTGGACCCAAAGGTTAAACCGACTTCCATGACAGAAAAAAAGCCTATCTCAGCGGGAAAACGTCTTGTTTTCCTTCTCATTACATTATTGATTTTCTTCTTTCTTATTGAGGGCATTTTAAGCGTATTCTTTTATCAGAAATACGGAAACAGCAAACTGGCCACCATTGAGTTTGCCCGAAACGTTCGAAACAGTTTCCGGCCCAAAATGACCCCTTACAATCCGGCCCATCAAAAACTGGTACGGCCCGACTCTTCAGATGCTTTCAATGACCTGGTGACCAAGGAAACCGCCTTGAGCAATCAATATGAGTACATGCCCTGGGTGGAATTCAAGAATATTGATTATAAGGGCACTTATATGAATATAGAGAAGAATGTACGCAAGTCCATTCCCGATTCCTATTTCCCTGCCAATGCCTCCGATACGCTTACCGTTTACTTTTTTGGAGGATCCACCACTTTCGGATTTAATGTGGCTGATTTCGAAACCATTCCTTCTTTATTCGTGGAGAGTTTCAAAGCGAAGAATCCCGGCAAAGCACTGAAAGTAGTGAACTGGGGCTGTCCGAATTATTATAGTTATCAGGAAATGATGCTGTTTACGAAACTGATCATCGACGGTCATAAGCCCGATGTAGCGATCTTTCTGGATGGTTTGAACGATTTTTGGTTTGGCAAGATGAATTATGCCAGCGAATCTTTCTATTCTTTTTATTTCCGTAAGTCCTATTTTGCCGCCAGACCTCCATCCACCTCAGATCTTTGGTTCACCGACTCCCTGCAGAATCTGTTTAAAACACCTGTGGGGATGCCTGAACAGCAGTTCAGCGACAAACTGATAGAGAACTATCTTAAAAATATTGCAACGATCAAACGGCTCGCTACTGTAAGTGGAACCAAAACCTATTTCTTTTGTCAGCCTACTCCTTTCTACAAATACCCGAATCAGATGAAGGATCCGATGGTATTTAAGGACACGACCACCCGCTTTAATTATATCTATCCCATTCTGGAGAGAAGGGCCGATAGCATTGGTAATTTCACATTTATGGGTGGGTTGCTGGAAAAAGAAACGGGTTATCCCTTCGTGGATGGATTCCACTATGCCCCCCGGATCCATAAACGCATTGCCGATAGCATGCTGGAAGCAATATCAAAAGATATAAACTAATAAAAAAGACGGTCGCCAGACCGTCTTTTTCTTGTTTTATCAACCTCCCCCTTTTTTCTTCGGTGCTTCTTTTTTCACCGGAGGTTTAGGAGCTGATTTATCCGTATTACGTTTGGAGGCTTCTTCCAGTTGACTTTCATTTACATTTCCGGCATCATCCATTAACAATGCTTCACGAGGGAATTCTCCATCCTTCAATTTTTCATGAAAGAGTTTATCGATATGCACCCATTGACCTTCTTTCCACCGAAACGCTTCATAATCGCCATCGGGAACATAGGTGAATTTTTTCTCCGGCTCATCAGATTCTGACACCAGGTGATCAACAATGATCAGATCCAGCTCAGGATCGTAATTGAAAAACGTTTTGGCTTCCTTTTTATACTCAATAGCGAATCGGGCCTGAACCGGTCGACGAACAGAATCTTCCTTAAACGAAATAAATGGTCCTCCAAAAACGGGCTCACCGGCATTATCAAAATGCAATACCTCCATCCATTTTTTATTGCTGTTCACACTGAAATCGTCGAAGCCTATAAGGGTGTAATACTTTTTCCCATTATGCTCCTTCTGTATCATTTTATAATAGATCGCTCCGATCCAATTATTTCTGTTTCGAACAGAATCCAGTGGTTTTGAGGTAAACATGGAATTATCGAAAAGCGGGAACAACTTAAGCGCTCCATCCTTTGTATTCATTTGAATCGCGCCTTTTTGAAGGATCACGTATTCATCCTTTTTCAGTTGCCAGGTAAATATCCGGAAACTGCTGTCGGGCGCCATCACCCTCGACACATTCAGTGAATCGAAATTATAATAAAAGGAGTAGGGGAGTTTCAAGGCCCGAATCAGCATGCGGATAAACTGACTGTCGCTCCGGAAACGCTCCGGGGCTTCGGCGCTGAATACCATTTTGCGTGACACTTCTTTCAAAGAGTCTTCCTTTCTGTTCAACTCCTTTTTGGTGGCTGCTGTTAATTTCTGCGCGTAAACATCCTCTCCGCTAAAAAAGGAAACCGCCAGGAAAAGAGCTGAAAAAAATAATGAGTATGATCGCATGCGTATAAATTGAGTTGACAGCCCAAAGCTACAGGCTATGGGAATGAAACGTAAACCTCTTATCTAAATTTTAACCTAAATGTAAAGCTTTTGCCAAAGATAGCAGGTCGGTGAAGCGGGCATCCACTGTTTCGGGTCGTGGGATCTTGTCTTCCCGGGTATGAATATAAACAGTGAAAGCGCCAATATTTCGTCCGAATTCCATATCGCCACTGGTATTACCGACCATAATGCTTTTAGAAAAATCGATCGATGGAAATTGTTCTTTGGCCAGATACGCCATACCGGGATTGGGTTTTCGGTTGGGGTGATCATTGGTAGTAGCATCGCAATAATATACCGCATCCATTCGACCGCCGGTGGCGTTCATTTCTTTTAACATATTCTCATGGATCTCCCTAAGGTCAAACGTACTCATAACGCCTTTACCCACACCACGCTGATTGGTTACCAGTACGATCTTATGAAATAAATCATTAAATAACTTCATGGCCTCCAACACACCGGGATAAAATTGAAATTCTTTCCAGTTCAGGATATAGCCATGAATATTATCGACATTGATCACGCCGTCCCGGTCAAGGAAAAGAGTCCAGCTTTTATCAATTACAGGTAAAGATGATTTCATAATGCAGGCAATTCAGTTTGAGCTCTTGTATAATCGGAGGGGATCCCGATATCAATAAAATATCCCTGATGCACCACACCCTTTAATGTTTTACGGTGAAAATACATTTCCAGAAAATCTTTCTCAAATGAAAATTTGTCGGGAAAGGGGAGGGCTTCAAAAGCATGTTTATTGAGTATATAAACACCGCCATTGATATTTCCTTCGCTGTAATATCTCTTTTCCTGAAAGCATTGAATGGTGCCCTCCGGGTTGGTCTCTACCACACCGTAACGGTCAAAATCGGTCATCGCTTTAAGGGCGAGCGTACAATCGGCCTCGGATCTGAAATGAATACTGGCTTGCTGGAACAGATCGATCCGGAATAAAGTATCTCCATTAAGGATAAGCACATTACTTGTCTGTGCTTTTTCAAGGGCCAGTTTCACGGCACCACCGGTACCCAAGGGTTCCGCTTCAATTACCCTATCAATGTCCAGTTCAGGAAAAGAATTACTTAGCCAGCTCTCAATAACTTCATGACGATAACCAAGAGAGAAAATAAATCTGGTGATCCCCTGACTGCGGTAATATTGGATCACATAAAACAGAAAAGGCTTTCCCGCAACAGGAGCCATACATTTAGGAAGATCAGGAACAGCCGAACGCAGCCGGGTACCTAACCCGCCTGCTAAAACAATGGCTTCCGTGATGTTTTTCAACCAAATATTTTTAAGAACCGAAATATTGTTCCTCCACTAACTGACAAACGATATGCCCCAGCAGAATATGACTTTCCTGAATTCGAGGTGTATCTGTACTGGGAACGTTAACGAGGAGATCGCTCCAGTCTTTCATTTTACCACCTGTGGCGCCGGTAAATCCCACGGTTACGATGCCTTTCTCACGAGCTACCTCAAACGCTTTCAATATGTTGCCGGAATTACCTGAAGTGGAAAGTCCCACCAGATAATCACCCTTATTTCCAATTCCCTTGATCAAACGGGCATACACCACATCATAACTGTAGTCGTTGGCTACAGCCGTTAAATAGGAGGTATTGCAATGCAGGGCTTCTGCGGGCAGAGCATCTCTGTCGGTATAAAAGCGTCCGCTGAATTCTGCCGCCAGGTGTTGTGCATCGGCCGCACTGCCACCATTTCCACAGAAATAGATCCGATTGCCGTTTTTTAAAGCAGCTACCATTCCATCAGCAATCGCCTGTACGGTTTGCTGCAATACACCATCCGCCAATATCTGTTGTTTCACTGCTACGGAAGCGGCAATAATATCATTGATCTTTTTACTCATAGTATTCGAAATAGATTTATTGTTTTTTTTAAATGGTCCAACTGGTCATGCCATGTGTGGTGAACTGATAATTTTTCACATATCCGCCAAAAGCATTCAGGGCATCAATCACGGCATATTTGCTGTTACTGGGACAATAAAATGTCATGAAACCACCGCCGCCCGCGCCGGAAATTTTACCTCCGGTAGCACCGGCCTTTTTAGCCGATTCATAGATATCATCGATCAGTTGATTGCTGATGCCCTCCGCCATTTGTCGTTTTTGCTGAAATCCAAAATCGAGGATCTCGCCGATCTCATTAATCCGTCCTTTCAGTAAGGCTTCCTTCATCATTTGTGCCTGCAATTTCAACTGATGCATGGCCTCAATGGATTTCTCTTTCTTATTCTCCACATTGGCACTTTGCTTTTCAATAATGCGGGCCGATTCACGACTGGTGGAAGTATAGTATAATACCAGATTATTCTCTAATTCAAACAGGTATTGCTGTTTGATGCGCAAGGGATTCACGATTACTTTATCATTGTCCATGAATTCCATGAAATTCACCCCACCAAAGGTGGCAGCATACTGATCTTGTTTTCCTCCGGCCATGTTCAGGTCCTTTCGTTCAATTTCGTAGGCCAGATGGGCCACATCATATTCGCCGAGTGGCAAGCGAAGCATTTCGGCGAACGCACCCACGATCGCTACCACAAGGGTGGAGGAGGTTCCCAAACCGGATCCGGCCGGAGCATCCACAAACGTACTTAAACGGAAACCACCGGGAGGTACTCCGAATTGACGCTGGATCCTGTTATAAACACCTTTCAGCAGATCCAGATGACCGTCAATAGGAAGAGCGGGTGCCCAATCGTACCGTTGTTCTTCTTTACGATCCATCGTTTGGAGAATGATCACATTCTCCTCAAGCGGCTCGATATTGGCATAGGCGTAAAGAGAAACCGTAGCATTGAGTATTGCACCGCCATACAGGTCACTATAAGGACTCACATCGGTGCCGCCACCTGCCAATCCAATTCTTAAAGGAGCTTTACTACGGTAGATCATGTATTAATTATTTAACTACGAATATTCACTTCGCTACTGTTTATGTTGCCCGTTGTGGGTAAGGGCTAAAACGAGATTTGACCAGGAATATTTCGCCTTTTCGCTGCGAAGATGGGGTAAAAAATAATTTCCGCCTAATTCGAAAAACTGCTTGATGGCAGCGGCCAGCGCTGCCGGATCGGGCTCGCATACCAAACCTGCTTTTTGATGCGGTACCAAAGCCGGTAATCCACCTACATTCGTTACGATCATGGGTTTTTCAAAATGATAGGATAGGGGTGTTACGCCGCTTTGGGTTGCATTCCGATAGGGTTGCACTACAACATCGGCAGCACATAGATAATATTTCACCAAACTATCTGGTATAAAATCGGTTCGAAGGATCAAATGGGAGCTGATCTCCGGGTCATTCAGCCATTCCTGATAATGATTTCGGTCTTCATAAAACTCCCCGGCCACCAGCACTTTGAATTCCTTCCCGCCTGGTTTAAACTGCTCTTGATGCAGCAATTTTATAGCCTGGAGTAACATATCCAATCCCTTGTATTTGCGTATGAAACCAAAAAAAAGTAAGATCTTTTCATCAGGAGGAAGCTGAAGCGTTTGGCGTGCTTCTTTCACATCGACGATCTCCCCAAAATTATCATACAAGGGATGGACCACCTGTGTAGCCGGTTTATCGGTAACAAACTGCCGCAGGTCCTGCATCACCTTCTCACTCATGGTTACGAAAGCATCACAGGAACCCAAAAAATAGCGGGTAAAAGGTTTGTCGCCAGGCCGCTTCTCATGCGGAATAATATTATCGGTAATGGCTACGATACGTGTAACCTTGTTTTTACGCGCCCTCCGCAATATGGTACCCAGAGCCGGTCCCATTAAGGGTAACCAGTATCGAACCACGATCAGATCGGGGCGCATTTCTTTGAGCAAATTCCCCACATGAATCCAGTTAAAGGGATGAATGCTATTGATGATGGAGAAAATTTTAATATCGGCTGGCGCCGGATCGGTACTGTACTGGGTGGTTCCGGGAAACAGAAAGGAAGGATATTGCAATGAAAAAGAGAATATAGAAGCATCCCATCCTTCCGCCGTAAACTGCTGGCAAAGACGCTGGTCAAAACTGGCCAAACCACCCCGCAAGGGATGTGCCGGACCAATAATTATAACTTTTTTAGAACCCATAGACAGAATCCCGGTTAAAAGTGCTATTCTTCGATACCGAGTTTTTTCTCGATAAGATAATGATTCCGGCCAGGGGCATTACGGGCCACCAGTTCGGATATAAAACCGGTCACAAAAAGCTGCGCACCAATGATCATGATCATGATAGCAAAGAAAAATAACGGACGCTGGGTTAAACCCGTTTGATCAAAAAAGAATTTGGAAATGGTGAGGTATAAAAAAATAAAGAAACCCGCCATAAACGAAAGTGTGCCCCAGAAACCAAAAAACTGCATGGGGCGTTTGCCAAATTTTCCAAGAAACATGATCGTTGAAAGATCCAGGAATCCATTGATATAACGCTCCAATCCGAATTTCGATTTACCATATTTACGGGCACGGTGCTCCACTACTTTTTCGCCCACTTTTCTAAATCCGGACCACTTGGCAATGAGTGGGATATAGCGGTGCATTTCACCATAAACTTCAATACTCTTCACCACCTTATTCCGGTAGGCTTTTAACCCGCAATTAAAATCGTGCAGAGGTATTTTTGAGATCTTGGCTGTAACCCAGTTGAAAAATTTAGAGGGGATGCGTTTCTCCAGTGGATCATGACGCTTCTTTTTCCAGCCACTAACGATATCCCAGCCTTCCTCACGAACCATTTGAACCAGCCCGGGGATTTCATCCGGACTGTCTTGCAGGTCTGCATCCATGGTGATCACTACATCACCTAAACATACCTTGAACCCTTCATTCAGTGCCGCCGATTTGCCATAATTCCGTTGGAACTTGATCCCTTTAACATTTGGATCGGCTTTTTGAATTTCTTCGACCACATCCCATGACCTATCTGTACTACCGTCATCTACCAGTATCACCTCGTAGGCTAACCGATGGGTATCGCATACCTTTTTGATCCAGGAACAAAGTTCAGGGATCGACTCCTCTTCATTATACAAGGGAACTACTACCGAAACATCCATATCAGGGAATTTGAATTATTGAAAGACCGGCTTTGCTTTTTTCACGATGGCTGCAATGATCAGACTGAGCAGGAACCAAACGATACACATCAGGGCATAATTGAGCAACAGTTTACTGAGGGTATAATTCTCGCCGGTTAAAATAGTGTCAACCGTTTTTTGAACCTGATCGTTCGGTGCCCCTAATTTTTTCATAAAAGCCTCTGTTACTTTGGCTGTTTCCTGATTCAACGCCTGCTGAAAGGGTATATCAATAAAATTAAAAAGAACATAACTGAACAGTGTACTGATTAAAGTACCTATTACAAATACCGTGAAACAGGTTTTCAATGCCTGTCCAAATTCCAGAAATCCGCCATTGGCCTTTTTATGCGCTATGCCGGCTATTACCGAGAGAATAATAGGGAATACCAAACCAGCATATGCTATGGGACTAACAAAAGCCTCTGCACCCGCCAGATATAAACCGAGTGTAAACAATATTGAGACACCTCCTAAAATGAGGCCATAGAGCAATCCGGCATTTAATTTTTGTTCCTGACTCATACAATTCGTTTTAGTTGTTTAAGACAATATGTGTTCCGTTAATGATCCCTCTCACTTTCCCTTTTAATTGTTTTCCGATAAAGGGCGTGTTACGGGAGCGGGAGCGGATCACGGAAGCGTTTACCTCCATTGGTGTATTGGTCTCATAAATTGTTACACAGGCAGCAGCATTCTTTTCTATGATACTATCTTTCAGGCCAAAAATCTTTCTGGGATTAATGCTGAACAGTTCGGCCCAGCGTGCTGAAGGCAAATGAGGCATCACCGTTTGCAGCACGGCAAAGCAGGTTTCGAGTCCGATCATGCCAAAAGAGGCATATTCAAACTCCACTACCTTACTGTCTGTTTCATGTGGCAGGTGATGGGTGGCGATACAGTCGATGGTACCATCTTCCAGAGCCTTTTTCAGCACCTCAATTTCCTTCTCTGTTCGTAAGGGGGGATATACTTTATAATTCGAATCGTAGTTACGAACTGCGGCATCGGTAAAGTAAAGGTGATAGGGGGCTACTGAGCAGGTAACCGATAACCCGGCCTCTTTCGCCCGCCGGATGTACTCCAATGATTTGGGAGAAGTAACGCCGGTGAAATGTATTGCAGAATCCGCATAACGGGCCAGTTTGATATCCCGGGCAACCAGTAATTCTTCGGCCATCAAGGGTTTTCCGGCCAATCCGAGCTGGGTGGAAATAATTCCCTCATGCATCAATCCATTGGCACCCACAGAGCGATCGTCCGGAATTTGAATGATTACCCCTTCGAAACGCTTCACATATTGCAGCGCCTTCAAAAGTATTCCGGCAGATTGCATGGGATGCAGTCCGTCAGAAAAAGCCACCGCGCCGCTATTGCGCATATCATACATTTCCGAAAGGGTCTGTCCATCGGTATGCTGACTGATCGCTCCAATAGGGTGGATGGTAACGGGCAGGGAGGCTGATTTATGCCTGATATATTCGACCTGTGCTTTGGTATCGATCACCGGTTTTGTATTGGGGATCACGAATACATCCGTGAAGCCTCCGGCGGCAGCGGATTGAGCACCTGTTTCCAGTGTTTCTTTCTGCTCATAACCAGGATCAGCAAAATTGGCGAAAACATCTACCCATCCGGGAGAAACGACAGCACCTTTTCCATCAATCACCTGATCACAGGGGGTGGAAATATGCGGTTGAATATCTGTTATAATTCCGGAATCAATGAGAATATCGGCTGTTTGTCCGTTGAAGGAGGAGCGGGGGTCGTTGATCGAAACCTTAGATAAAAGGACTTTCATTATAAAAATCAGTTGAGCGAAGATAGCAAACCAGACCCTAATAATTGATTTTTAGCAGGTATAAATCGACATAAGGGAAAATAAATTGTTTGAGATGATTGCTATTCCCTTTGAATTGGACCACCTGGATTCGAACCAGCGACCCTCCCGCTCACAGAGCGGGATGCGCTACCGGGCTTTATAATTTGAGAAGGATAATACAAATCTGGCCCGACTGACGTAGCCCACAGAATTTCGTGAGGTAAATGCATAAAAACCCACCATCACTTAATGAAAATGGATGTGATTAGGTCCGCCCGACGTAGCCCGCCAGAATTTCTTAATGTAAATACATAAAAAAACCCACTGTCGTTTAACAACAGTGGGCGAAGTCGGGTGGACTGGATTCGAACCAGCGACCCTCCCGCTCACAGAGCGGGATGCGCTATCGGGCTTTATAATTTGAGAAGGATAATACAAATCTGGCCCG
>CAZKSY010000004.1:0-5862 GCA_964555605.1 uncultured Chitinophagaceae bacterium
AGTTGCAGGAGAAAAAGCGTTTACTCGCCAAGGATCTGATCACCGATGATGAAGGTTTTGTGAAGAGTTTGAGTCGGGAGGATGTAGAGTACTTGTTTAGTTGATAAAATTGGAATCCCGCTGAGAGGCGGGATATTGGGGGGGAGAGAATATGTTCAAATGTTTTATGTTTTTAGAGAAACAAAAAAATGTTTTAATAGAGACCTTTTCAAATTTCACATAAGCAACTAGTTATCATATAATTATAGCTGGAAAATAAATTACTAACACTAACTGTGTGGGATATGTTGTAAATTTATTTTATTATCATTTATACTTTAAATTCACTCGCAATGCGAATACTCTTTTTGTGCACTCTAATTATTGCAACCTTTATTATTAGTTGTTCAACTCCCACCCGAGTTATTAAATTTCCTAAAAGACCAAATGATACATTTGCAAATGTCAATCTCAATAATTTCTTTAAAGGAAATCGAAATCCAAATATAGTTTTACGAGTGCCAAATACTGATGATAAGGCAACAAGTAATACAAGCACTAATAAGGACAATAATATTTTATATAATGCGATCGAAAAGGAATTTCTTAAGCAAGGGTATAGTGTAAGAGATCGAGGATTATTCAACGAAATAATCAATAAATCTGAATCTACTGATTATTCAAAAATAAAGGACCTGACAAATACTGACCTTATATTGGAAGTAGTTGATATAGATTCAAAAGTTTTGTACTCTACAAACAAAGTAACCTTGATTGGCAAGAAAAAAATTTCAGAGGAAATCGGTTACGTTGATTATAAACGTTATGGCGCTTCGATCGAGTTTAGATTAATTCTGGTTAAGAATAATGAAATAGCCGGTACCTATAAATATAATTATCAGCCTTGTCCAGATGGTTGCGAGTTGGCTTCTTTTAAATTTTCTGGCAAGAGAAATGCAAAAGAAATTGAGTTAAGGGAGTCTGTTTCTGTTAATACTTTGGAAGAGTTTATAACATTATGCACAAAGGACTTAATACGTTCTTTTAAAAACTAAGGCCAAATATTTGAAATTGATGATATTCCAATACTATCTAATATGGCTATAGCTAGGTACAAGGTTGTTGGTATAATTTTTTTGATTTTGTCCATTAAGTTAAATGCCCAGAAGGTTTATAAAACCCCCTTTGGCACCAAGTATCATCTGGCTAGTTGTCGCATGGTGGATAATGTCTCAACCTCATTGACCGTACAAGAAGCAATAAAAGATGGATTGACACCTTGTAAAATATGTAAACCACCAATTGTTCAGGGTTTAAACTCCAATCAAATCGATAAATCAAAGGGGACTTCAAAAAACACAGTACAGTGTAGGGGAATTACAAAGGCTGGTACACGGTGTAGACATAATACAAGTATTGCCAATGGTTATTGCTTTCAACATAATCCTGACAAGAAGTAGGTATATGTTTTAGAGAGCATGAAGATTTCTCCGCTTATTTTATTTCATTTAAGTGCTAAAAGGTATATGGTTGACACTTATATAATTTAAAGTTAATTTTACTTCTCAATCCTACTCACTTATGAAACTCATCACCTGGAACTGCAATATGGCTTTCAGAACCAAAGCCACCCAAGTGTTAGAATTAAAGCCTGATATATTAATTATTCCGGAGTGTGAGCAAATAGAAAAAATCGATCAAGGCGGATGGCCTGTTAAGCCTACTAGTGCTTTTTGGTTTGGAACAAACATCCACAAAGGCTTAGGAGTATTTTCATTCAACGGGTATAAAATAAATGTCCTGCCAGAGTATAATGAGAATTTTAAGATCGTGGCTCCTTTCTTGGTGTCAAAAGATGGCAATTCATTTCACCTATATGCTGTTTGGGCGAATAATCATTTTGATACTGATGGCCGTTATATTGAGCAGGTATGGAAGGCAATCCATCATTATGATAAAAGTCTAAGTAGCATACCTTCTATTTTAGCTGGAGATTTTAATAGCAATTCAATCTGGGATAAAAGTCATGGTGAAAAAAGCCATTCGGCTGTTGTCGATTATTTATATAAGAGAGATATTGTTAGTGCCTATCACAGCTTTTTCGGACAATCACAAGGCGAAGAAACACAGCCTACTTTATATATGTACCGAAATCAAAGCAAGCCTTATCACATAGATTATTGTTTTCTTTCCAGTTCATTTGCTTCTCACCTCCAATCAGTAGAGGTAGGAGATTTTGATTCATGGAGTTATTTGAGCGACCATGTACCAATTATTGTCGAGCTTGAAAGTTATTAAGGAATTCAATAAAGAGTTTTGAGAGGTTGTATAGGGTTGACAACTGTATACAGTTGTCAACCCTATACAACCACAACCCCCAAAATCTCCCCTTTTCTTACTTATATCGCCCTATGCAAAACCAACCATTCGCCAACTTCCCGCTCGACGATTTCTGGGAAGATGCAGATTATGCAGTTGAAAATTATGTAGGCGCATTTCCGGATGACGAAATGATCGCCTCTATTGAAAAAGAAACAGGATATAATTTACCAGCCAGCTATATACACCTTATGCGTATCCAAAACGGAGGGATCCCTGTTCGATGCAGTCATCCCAGTCCGGAACCTACCTCCTGGTCGCAAGACCATATATCCATTAACGGTATCATGGGGATCGATCGTGACAGGCCATATTCTATCTGCGGCGAAATGGGCTCTGCTTTTATGATCAGTGAATGGGGTTATCCTGCAGATGGTATTTACTTAGCTACCTGCCCCTCAGGCGGCCACAATATGGTACTGTTAGATTATTCACCCTGCGGCAATTCCGGAGAGCCGGAAGTTGTTTTTGTAGATCAGGATATGAACTATAAAAAAACGTTTTTAGCAAAGGATTTTGAAAGTTTTATTAGAGGCTTGGTGCCGGATGCTGCTATGATGACTTGGAGGAATAAATAGCAAAAGTATATTGAGATAGTCCTATGCGGGTTGTGAACGGTTGAAAACCCTAAAGGTTTTCAACCGTTCACAACCCTTTTCAATTTTCTGCCTAATTTTAATTGTACAACCCCCTTCCATGAAATTCTTCCTTTCACTTCTGCTCTCTATGGTCTGGCTAACAAGTCAAAGCCAGGAAAATATCAGAATGGAAAAGCACCGGCTTCCGCTTCATATTTTCATGACAAAAGAAACACGTAACGAAATTCTTATCAAAGCGCTTACGGATACACTGACGCAATTGGGTTTTAAAGTGATCGATGAACAAGAATGGGAGCGCCTCATGAAAATTCATCACGAGCGTATGTTCAAGCTCGTTGCAGAGGATAGAGCGAAAGGAGTTGAATCTGATCCGGCTAAGCTGAACCGAAGACTACCCCTTTCTCATCAGATGATATCGTTTCAATTCAGTTCTATGGTTACAAGCCCATCCTGGACCATTACTAATTTTAAAGTTTGGGCGCATCCATTTCCCATTACCAGCAAGGTGTTTCAGTATGAATTCCCCCCTGAGGAAATGACAGATCAAACATTGCAGCAGGTGGTGGCGAAGATCGTGGCGGTATGCCGACCGAATTTGAAGTAGGGGAGGTTCTCGCAGCGACGCGAAGGGGAACTGATTGTTGGTTGTTTTTTTTAAGATAATTGATCATTAATAATTAATAATTGCTGGAAGGGCCAGAAACTGGCGCGGATGTTCCCGGCCTTTTCCAACATCTTTTCACAATAAAAAGGATAGGGACGATCCGTGCCTAATACATCAGGCACAGGTTGTCCCTGCATGTCTTCATTCATTTCAGCTTTAAGTTAAACGGGAACACCTGCGCCAGTTAATAATTTTAGTTGTGCAGGGTTGACAACTGTATACAGTTGTCAACCCTGCACAACCGTCACCCACCGACTTTTTCATTTCTTATTCTTTATTCCTTTTCCGCCTATCCACCCCTTTCTCCAACCATAACATCTCCCCGCCTTCGCAACAAGTTTTAACCAAATACAGCGTCATATGTAAGAAGTTTGTACTTCGCTTATACAATTTTATGAGAAAGATCTATTTGTTATTGAGCCTCATCCTGTTAGCTAGTGCTTCCCATTTGATGGCCCAGAAGAATGTTGTCGGTTCCGTGAAAGGAAAACTGATCGATAGTGTGAAAAAAGAGTCCATGGCCAATGCCACCGTGACCGTTTTGAACCCCAAAGACTCTTCCGTTGTGGGGTATTCTGTGGCAAAATCTACCGGTGAATTCGAAATCGGTAACCTGGAAGCCGGATTATACCGCCTGATTGTATCATTTCAGGGTTTCGACCCCTATTCCAAGAATTTCATGATCTCGGCCGATTTTCCCAATGTGAATCTGAATACCATTTATATGGCCCGTTCCGGTAAAATGCTGGAAGAAGTGGTGGTGGAAGGTCCGCCCATTCAGGTGAAAAAGGATACCGTTGAGTTTCGCGCCAGTGCCTTTAAAGTAAAACCCAATGCCAACGCCGAAGATGTATTGAAGAAATTACCGGGCGTGCAGGTAGATAAAGATGGCAATGTGACCGCCCAGGGCGAGAATATCCAAAAAGTATATGTTGATGGTAAAGAGTTTTTCGGTTCCGACCCTAAACTGGCTACCAAGAATATCACCGCTGATATGATCGAATCTATTCAGGTTTTTGATGATATGAGCGATCAGGCCAAATTCACCAAGATCGATGATGGCAGCCGTGCCAAAACGATCAATATCAAACTGAAAAAGGACAAACGTAAAGGTTATTTCGGTCGCGCCATGGTGGGTGGCGGTACGGATGATCGCTATGAAAGCACCCTCAGTTTTAATAAATTCAATGGCGACGAGCGCATTTCCCTGCTCGCCGGTTCCAACAATATCAATAAGCAAACCTTCTCCTTCAACGATATCGTAAGCTCCATGGGCGGATTTGGCTCACGTGGCGGTGGTGGTATTGGTGGTGGCGCCGGCTTCGGTGGCGGCGGTGGCGGTGGTATGCGCGGTGGTGGCTTCGCTGGTTTCGGCGGCGGTGGCGCAGGTATCAACCGGGCGAGTAACATAGGATTGAACTATACCAATAAGTTTAAGAAAGTAGATCTTACGGCCAGCTATTTCTTCAGCGATGGAAACAGTCGTAATGAATCAAGTGGCTTACGTCAGACCTTCTTTCCTAATGACTCGATCGCTACCCAGAACTCTCAGTCTACATCACGTAATATGAATCAAAACCATCGCTTTAACCTGCGGATGGAGTATTTCATTGATTCTAATAATTCATTATTATACACACCGAGCTTAACGCTTCAGCATTCTGAAACACATAGTCTGGATACCAACTTCACGAATTCAAGTAATCCAAAAGAAAATTATCTCGCCATTTCAGGTTATACCAAGAATGATAATCAGCGTGATGGATTTACATTGAACAATAACCTGTTGTTCCGTCATAAATTCTCCAAGATCGGTCGTACGTTCACTATTGGTTTGAACAATTCAGTGGGCAATACAGATGGTAATGGTGCGAACATCTCACCGCTTACCTTTTATAACTCCAATGGTACAGTGAACTATATACGTCGTCAGGACCTGGTATCCGATCAGGCCACCCGTAGTTTCAACAATACGGTTAGCACATCTTATACCGAGCCGGTAGGAAATAACAAGTTGCTGGAATTTAATTATGCCTACACTAATAATCATAGCACTTCCGATAAAAAGGCGTATGATTATAACAGTGGTACGGGTAAATACGATCAGATCAATCTGCAGCAAACCAACTACTTTGAAAACGATTTTATCGCCCATCGCGCGGGGCTGAACTTCCGTGTACAAGCCAAGATGTATAATTTCCAACTAGGTGGTGCTGTGCAGCAATCCTCTCTCGCCAGTCG
>CAZKSY010000004.1:5962-11547 GCA_964555605.1 uncultured Chitinophagaceae bacterium
AGATGTATAATTTCCAACTAGGTGGTGCTGTGCAGCAATCCTCTCTCGCCAGTCGCAGTGTTCGTGCGCTTACCGGTAAAGACACGACACAAAAACAAAGCTTCCTGAACTTCTTCCCTACGGCGAATTTTCAATATAACTGGTCGAGAAGTAAAAACCTGACCATTCGTTATAACGGTCGTACCAATCAGCCGAGCATTTCTCAATTACAGGACGTACCCGATGTGAGCAATCCATTACAGGTAGTAACCGGTAACCCTGGCCTGAAGCAGGAGTTTTCGAATAATGTGAACATGAGTTATCGTACGTTCAATATGGCTTCTTTCAAATTCTTTAATATCAACCTGAATGCCGGTAATACCACCAATAAGATCGTGAACAGTATTGATACTATTGGTCGTAACGTGCAGTTGATCCGTCCGGTGAATATGAATGGTGCCATGAATGCCTCTTCTTTCATCACCTTAGGATTGCCATTGAAGGGTAAACTGAAAGGATCTAACTTCAACTTCAATAACATCGTTCGTTATAATAAAGATGTGAGTATGTTATATAAGAAGGAGAATGTTACCAAATCATTGACGATCACTCAAACCGTGGGTATAAACTTCGATTTCAAACAAAAGCTCAATCTGGGTCTGAATGCGAGTTTGGCCTATAATAATGTAACCTATTCCGTGCAGACAGGTGTGAACAGTCTTGATCAGAAATATTACACACAAACCTATACTACTGATATCAGTTATATGGGTCTGAAAGGATGGGTATTGTCAACTGATTTTGATTATATCATCAATACCGGCCGTGGCGAGGGCTTCAACCAAACCATTCCTTTGTGGAATGCGAGCCTGGCCCGGCAGTTATTTAAGAAGAAGAATGGAGAGATCAAATTCAGTGTGAACGATCTGTTGAATCAAAACCAGTCGATCGGCCGTTCTGTAGGCGATAACTACATTCAAGACACCCGTTCATTGGTGCTGAAGCGCTATTTCCTGCTCACGTTTACCTATAATCTGAGTAAGGGACAGCGTCAGCAAACCGGTATGCCGAACATGAACCCTGGTATGGAAAGACAAATGCAGCGTACGATGCGTTCGATGGGGCCGGGCGGACAGTAGTGAATGGTGAATAGTGAATGGTGAATCGGGGGCTTACAGTAGCTCTGCGCGTCCTCCTTTTCTTCTAATCTCTGCGGTTAAAAAACTTTTTTCACCGCAGAGATTAGTAGAAGCGAAGCTAACGCGGAGTTAATACAGCTGCTCCCGGTTCACGATTCATCTTGTTCCGGCAGTCAAATGTATCTCCCATACGCCATTTTCCTGTACCATTTTTAGCGCCACCGACAATCCTTTCAATTTGCTATTAGCAGGTAATAATTGAAAAGGAATAATGGTCTGGTTTTGATCTTCTCGTGGAGAATCATAATTCCCATTCAGTATAACAGGCGGTAGCCCCTCAACGCGGATGATGCTATTCTTTATGCTTTGGAAATATTCCTGGAAGCGCTGCTTTGTATCTGCAAAATTTGATGATTGAAATAGTATGGTTTGCCAGCTAAATTCATGACTGTCACCTTCCCGAAAGGCAGTGATCACCACACCCGCGGCACCGGCAATGTCTACCGTAGAGCGGAATTCGGTCGCGTCAGCCCGGGAGCCGATCTTTTCTCCTTTAATGTTTTGAAACTGATTGGGGTAATCGCTGATCACCCGCTGCAGGGCTGCACTGGTTTGATTGCTGAATACGCCCTGCCCAAGGCCAGGGCCGGCAGAAACACACAGCAATAGAATGCAGAGGATCTTCATGGCCAATGGATTTATTAATAAATCTATAAAATTGGCAAGGCTCTTGCAATAGTAAGTCTACGTGCGTAATTTCATACAATAAAACCCTTAGAAAGCCGTTACAATACATTCCTTAACCTTATTCTATTCATTATTAAACCAATATCAATGCAAAAGACATCCCTTTACTTCGACACACACCGGACCAAGATCTGCAAAGATATTTACCGTCCTTCCTCTAATCTGATGCGTTTTGTGAAAAGCGTTTTTAGCGTTTTTCTGAACGGCCAATCACCCATTAGTAATACGAGTTACGCCAAAAGGCGTTTGAGTTAATACAGGAACTGACCTTGCCGTCATCTTCTTAGCACTTACCTCTGAAACCAAAAAAAGTATGTGCTGATCCCGCTGGTAATTCGGCGGGATTTTTTTGTGCGTGAATCGTGAATCGTCAATCGTGAATCGAGGGCATACAATAGCTCTGTGCGTCCTCCTTTTCTCCTATTCTCTGCGGTTAAAAAACTTTTTTTACCGCAGAGAACAGGAGAAACGAAGCTAACGCAGAGTTATTACAAGTGTCACCATTCTCGCCTTCGCCAGGGCTTCGGCGGACAGGCACGATTCACGATTGACGATTCACGATTCACGCCACATTAACCTTCATTAACCTTTCTCTCACCCTCCTTAACCCATTTACATTGCAGCATCCCCTATTTTCGTGCTTCGATACATGAAATCTGTTGGGCATGAAACAATTCTTCTTTCTCGCTTTTCTCCTTTTAAGTTTTATGGGTGCACTGGCACAGCGCAATGGCGTGGTACGTGGGGTGGTGATGGATACCATCAGCAAACAGCCTGTTGCGGGCGCCACGCTTACCGTAATGCAGCGCAGCGACTCTTCCCTGGTAAGTTTCACTATGACAGATAATGCAGGTCGCTTTGAAGTGCGGGGCATTCCTCACGGCGATTTTCGATTGCTTATTACACACGTAAATTATCATAATAGCAACCGCTATTTTTCGATCAAAGAAGGCAAGAATGAAGTGGATCTGGGAAACATCACTTTCTACGATGCAAAAAAAGTATTGGCCGAAGTAGTGGTTACCGCCGAAGCACCACCCGTAACCATGATCGCTGATACCATTCAATATAATGCCGGATCGTTTAAAACCGTTCCCAATGCCAGTGTGGAAGAGCTCCTGAAAAAGCTACCCGGTGTGAAAGTAGAGAAGGATGGCACCATCAAAGCACAGGGTGAAAAGGTAAACAAAGTGCTGGTGGATGGAAAAGAGTTTTTTGGAAACGATCCCAAAGTGGCTACCCGCAATTTGCCCGCTGATGCAATTGATAAAGTGCAGGTGTATGATAAGATGAGTGATCAATCGCAGCTGACAGGATTCGATGATGGCAACAGCGAAAAGACCATCAACCTCAAATTAAAAAAAGACAAAAAGAAAGGAGCTTTTGGCAAAATCACAGCGGGAGCTGGCACCAATGATCGCTATGAAGGCCGTTTCAATGTCAATTCATTCAAGGGTGCCCGCCAGATGTCGGTGATCGGCATGGGGAATAATAACAATGCTGAAGGCTTCTCCTTTATGGACATGCTGAACTTTAGTGGCGAGCTGAGCCGGCTCCGCAGTGGTGGAGGTGGCGGCAATATTAATATTTCCCTCAACAGCAACGACGCAATGGGTTTGGGCGGAAGCAATACAGGCATCAACACCACCCGAGCGGCCGGCATGAATTATAATAATATCATCGGAAAGAAAACCGATTTTCAAAGCAATTTCCTGTCGAGCTATTATAACCCCAATACCGAATCGCATTCGCAACGGCAGTATTTTCTGGCCGACTCCAGCTATTTTTCCAATGCCAACAATTATTCAGATAATCGCACAAATAGTCAGCGCCTGAACCTGAACGCCGACATCATGCTGGATTCTTTTCATTCCTTAAAGATCACCCCTTCATTAGGTTTTCAACAGGCAAAGAACAGTTCTTATGCCGATTATGAGAACCTGAGTGATCTGAAGCAGCGAAGTGTGTTGGGCTATACGCGCAATTTTGGTACTTCGAACGGGTTTAATTTCCGTAACGACCTGCTCTTCCGTAAAAAGTTCAGAAAAAAAGGAAGAACCTTCTCTTTCTTATTGCAGAATAGTTTTAATAAGAGTGTTGGAGAGGGCGAACAGGAATCGGTGAATAATTTTTACGATCATCTTACCAGTGGATTATGGCGTACCGATTCCATTCGCCAGCGTTTTAACAGCAATGCCGATCTGAATGGATACACGGCCCGCATTGTTTATACTGAACCCTTGTTCAAGAGAACCCTGCTGGAATGGAGTGCTGCCAAAAGCAATACGGTGAGTACCTCGGAACGAAACACCAATGATTACAATAAACTTACCAATGCATACGATAAACCCAATGCTTTATTAAGTAACGACTTCATTAATGAATACGGCTATCTGCAAGCCGGCTTCCGGATCCGTAACCAACGCAAGAAATTCAACTATGCGGTGGGTGCCAGTTGGCAGCAAGCCGATCTAACGGGCAAGATCATTGCCGGGACGAAAGATTCTGTTATCAGTAAATCCTTTCATAATATTTTACCCAACGCGCGTTTCCAATACAATTTTACCCGGTACCGTTCTCTTACCATCAATTATCAATCGAATACGAATCAGCCTACCGCACAGCAATTGCAGCCAATAGATGATATCAGCAATCCGCTGAATATCCGTAAAGGCAATCCCGATCTGGAGCAGGAATTCAACCATGCTGTTAGATTGCAGTTTACCAGCATAAATCCATTTCGGAACAAGAACCTGTTTTTATTCCTGAATATGTCGCGTACTGATAACAAGATCGTGAATAGTGATGTGGTAGCCGGGGGTATAAAAACCAGCAAGCCGGTGAATGTGGATGGTATCTATAATATTACAGGAGATATCAGTATGGGATTGCCGGTGCGCGCCCTCCACGGCAATGTCAATTTCGGATCCAATATCGGGTACTACCGGAACAAGCAGATCGTGAATACAGTATTGAATACAAGTAATACCATTAGCCTGGGCCCCAATCTGCGATGGGATATGAGTATTGGAGAAAAAGCCAGTTTGAATTTGAATGCCGGACTCAATTATAATAAAACTGATTATAGTTTGGCCTCCGCCCGCGATGTGGAATATATTTCCCAGAACTATGGCGCTGAACTGGATTGGGAATTACCTGCGGGATTTTATTTCTCTACAGATTTCAACTATACGATCAATAATCAGTTGGCCCAGGGCTTTAACGCCCGCGTGCCTTTCTGGAATGCCAGTTTGAGTAAAAATATCATGAAGTTCAATCGGGGTCAGATCCGATTGAAAGCATTCGATCTGCTCGATCAAAATCTGGGTATCTCCCGCAGCAGCAATATGAACTATGTAGAAGATGTGCGGCAGCGTAACCTGCGTCGCTTCTTCCTGCTAAGCTTCACGTATAGTCTGAATAAAAATGCCGCAGCTGGTGGTGGAGGAGGTGGTGATGTAAAGGTTATAGCGAGATAGGCGGTTCACGCGGCGACGCGGCGATGAAATACATCAATTTAACACCTTGCTTCACGACCGAAGAGAGAAAACATGCTTCGGAAAGAAACGGCTGTCATTCCGAACGAAGCGAGGAAGCTAAGTTACAGGTATGGCAATTGGGTTCCTCGCTGCGCTCGTAATTTTTGTTTGTAGCGCAAGCAAGTCCCCCCTCTTCGCCGCGTCGCCGCGTGAACCCCACTCGCCGCGTGAACCCAAAAAA
>CAZKSY010000004.1:11647-20484 GCA_964555605.1 uncultured Chitinophagaceae bacterium
CCCCCTCTTCGCCGCGTCGCCGCGTGAACCCCACTCGCCGCGTGAACCCAAAAAAAACCACGACCTTTTCAGATCGTGGCAAAAAACAAAAGCAATCAAAACGAATTAGTATTTACGAACCCCCATGGAAGCGAAGCTTACCAGGCGCAGTTCAGCAGCTTTCACCACTTTCTGCTCGGGTTTTAATTTACGGAAGATCACCTCTTCATATGCTTGTGCCATGATACGGTAACCTTTCGATTTCATGTGGATCTCATCGAACCATTCTTCTTTGCCTTGCGCTACATTACGGGCATCGATGTGAAACAGATTGGGGAAGCGGAAACTTCCATCTGCATTGCGGTATTCTGCCAATTCAATGAACATCTCATTCACCTTATCCACGATATAACGCATCACCGCCTTCTGGGTATTTTCATTGGAGATACCTTTCAGTAATAAAGGTTCACTCAACCAATCACCGGTATCTGAAAGCAGATTGATGATCGCCTGAACGGGACTGCTCCAATTCTGTACTTTTTCTTTATTTGGTAATACATAGTCGTAGCCATGTGTGATTACCAGCATGTCTTCAAACTTATGCGATTTATTCAAGCCATCTACCAAGATCCAATATTGTGTTTTAAGTGTCCACAACAGTGCATGAAAACGATCGTTGATCAACTTCTCCACATGCAGCTCTGTATCATGATTGATGTGCATTTCGGGTTTATTGAGCATATACGATAAGCGCAGATTGCCTACGAAATCGTTACCACCCGCACTGATCATGAATACATCGGGCTCGATCAGCGACAGTTGCTCAATATATTTTCCTTCATAAACGATATTCGAAAGCCAGTCGCCGGCTGCAGCCGTGCTGTATAAATTGATGGCAGGATTTTCTACCAGCCAGTCGTTTACATCACGTACATGGTAAGGGAAGCAGAACCAGGAATCGCCCTCGGCTACAACGGTTTTAGAATCTACGTTGAAGCGTTGATCGGCCTTGATCCGTGAATAGAATTTCTTTTCGCGTTTTGCTTGTTTGCTCCTGGTGAGCCATCCGAGCAGCCCTTTACTACCGTTTGCCGGTGTATGTGTGGTAGATTCGTTGATGTCGTAGATACGGCGAAGATTGTCGCGGAGTTCTTCAAAGGTTACGGTCTCGTCGCCGGTTTTTTCAACCAGTGCCTGGAAATGTTCTTGTGTGAATTCCAAAGGACGGTGCACCATTATATCAAGTAACTCTTTCTTGGGAGTGTTTGCGTAGCGGCTGTTCAAATGTAAAACAGGAGCAGTTGTGTGTTGAGTGTCCATAGCATTAAAAATTTTTAGCAACCTAAAGGTAGAGCACTCTTATAACTCCTGACATCGCCTGAACGAAAATCAGCCTCCAAAAAATCAGTATCATCCCAACCGCTTTTAAAAAACTGATTAAAATCATAATAACAGTTGTAAGTTGGTCATTACTATGCTGTTGTTGTAGGTGTTTTCCCATAAAAAAAAGTCGCTGTGGTGAACAGCGACCTGTTGAGACTATTTTTATAAAACAGTTTAATTACCAATACGGATCACCGTTCTGCCGGCACCGCCTCCATTGTTGCGGCCCATTTCTTCAAACATTTTATCACGCTCCTTATTGAATTCGGCCTGCGAAATACGTTTGTTGCTTTTGGGTTCTTTGATCGAGGCGTAATCTGCTTTTTCTGAAAGTTCCACCGCTATATAATGGGAACGGCCATTATTCAGATCCATTTCTAAAATCATTCCCGGTAATTGCCCCTGGTATTCAGCCGGACCCGCACTCACGGGAATGGAAGGACTAAACCAGGCCACGATCACCGAAGTATCTGCCACTTCTTTTCTTTCCATTTTGCCATTGTCCATATTCATCATCATGCGGGTACTGATGCGTTCGCTCGTGGCTTTACGACAGAGTTGTCCCAATATGGTTTTGGTTTCTTCACTCAACTTCCATTTCAATTTCAGCAGGCTGTCTTCCACTACATATTTCTTTGTTCCCAGTTCACGTTGTTCTACTTTTTTGCCGGTTTCAAGATTGGAGAATAATACATCATCAGATCCCATACTCATGGCCCGAACCGTCATGCCTCCGCCATTACTGAATACCATATTATCTGCTTCCGGCCTTTCTTCTTCGAGTTGTTTCCAAAGTGTTTGGTTGGTATGGAACAAAAGTTCATAGCGATCGGTCCTGGTTTTAGGTAACATATTCTGTAGGGCCATATCCGGCTCCCCGTTGGCTGTGGCAATAGCGATCTGGATCTGCACGGTTCTTTCAAAAACAATACGTCCTTTCTGGATCTGACTGTTTCCGATCAAAAAGGACCCCATCAGTAGGGTAAAAAATGCGGCTGACTTCATCATAAACTAAATTTTATCAAATATAGCACCGTGAAAAGAGCAGGGAAGTTAATGCATATTGGTTTAATGTTAATTAAGGTTAAGAACCGCAAAAGGAATTGAAGGTTTCGGCTACTTTTGTTCCTGATGTTATCCCGCCGTTACCATATCTCCATTGCATTGATGTTGCTCGCCATTCTGGCGGTGGTGGCTTTCCAGAGCTATTGGCTGAATAAGAACTTCAACGAAGAGAAACAGTTGCTGCACCTGAAAACCAATGTGGTTTTTAGAGAAGCTGTTACCAATTGCCAACTGGCGCAACTGAAACTGGATACCAGTGTAAAGATCGGGGCAGCCAAAGACATTGCACCAGGCACTTCATTACGGGCGGTACGGATGGAGGGCATCGGTTCCGATTCGGTAAGATCCACCACAGATGTGAAAGGCACTGTAATGATCACCGTTAATGAAAAAACGGTGGCTGGTGCTGCCAATCTGGATCATACCCTTCCTTCGCCCGATTCGATCCGCTCCATTCAGGTGTTTAAAGGAAAGAACAACCTTTCTTTTATTCGGATATTACAAAGTGTTGATTCTACGCAGGACTCTCTGCGTGTGGCCGATATCAATAAAGAACTCAACAAGCTTTTTGCACGGGAAAAACTCTCCCTGTCGTTTTATGTTACACGCAAGGATACTGTTCTGCATGCCGAGAATATGGCGAGAGATTTTTCCTTAAAAGACGATAATGAGATTACTGTTGGCTTCGCCAAACCTGTATCGTTTAAGCTTCACCTGAAAGACAGTAATACCTATATTATTAAACGACTGGCCCTGCCCTTACTGGTCTCCTTTCTGTTGGTGGCCCTAACGATATTCTCTTTCGTATTGCTATTGCGTAATTTGATCCAGCAACGCAAGCTGACACGCATCAAAAATGAATTCATCAGTAATATCACTCACGAACTCAAAACGCCGATCGCCACGGTAAGTGTAGCGATTGAAGCGATGAAAAATTTCAATGCCCTGCAGGATCCGGCACGCACCAAGGAATATCTGGACATATCTGCCAATGAATTGCAACGATTGTCATTACTAGTAGATAAGGTGCTGAAGCTCTCTATGTTCGAAAAACAGGAGGTAGATGTGCGACCCGAGTCTTTCGACTTGAAGAAACTGGTGGAAGAAGTCGTGCACTCCATGCGTCTTCAACTGGAGAAATACGGCGCACAGGTACAGATCGAATCTTCAGGAGAGGAAGCGATCATAAAAGCAGACCGGCTCCACCTCACGAGTGTCGTTTTTAATTTGCTGGATAATGCCTTGAAATATAGTAAAGCGCACCCCAGTATTCAAATAGCGATCGAAAATAAAGCCACGGAAACGGTATTGCGCGTCACCGACAATGGTATTGGAATTCCAATGGAGTACAAGAATAAGATCTTCGACAAATTCTTTCGGGTTCCGGTAGGAGATACTCATAATGTTAAGGGGTATGGGTTGGGACTGAGTTATGTGGCGCATGTGATCCATCAGCATCAGGGGACCATTCAGGTAGAAAGCCAGCCCGGCATCGGCACACAATTCATCATAAAAATTCCCCGCAGCGCATGAGTGCTTTGAAAATACTATATGTAGAAGATGAGGTTTTTCTGGGGAAAATAGTCAAAGAGAGCCTGGAAAGCCGTGGCTATCAGGTGACCATGGAAACGGATGGCGCCAGGGTGCTGGAGCTTTTCCAACGTATGCAACCCGATATCTGTGTACTGGATGTGATGCTGCCGAATAAAGATGGTTTTACCATTGCCGAAGAAATTCGTTCTAAAGACCTGCAGGTGCCGATCCTGTTTCTGACCGCTAAAACCCAAACGGAAGATCTGGTGAAAGGGTTTACACTCGGCGGTAATGATTATATCCGTAAGCCCTTTAGTATGGAAGAACTGATCATCCGTATTGAAAATGCCTTACGCTCCCGAACGGAAACACGCCCGTTGCAAAACAGCGAAGAATTGAAATTGGGTCAGTATAGTTTTCATCCCAAGCGACAAACCCTCACTTTTAAAGGGGAAGAAAAAAAGCTATCTTTCAGGGAATCGGAATTGCTGAAACTCTTCTATGAGCATCGTGATAGTATCATCGATCGCAAAGACATCCTCAACCTATTATGGGGCAACGATTCCTTTTTTAACTCCCGCAATCTGGATGTGTATGTCACTAAGTTGCGGGGCTATCTCAAAGACGATCCCCGCATGGAGATCATTACGATCAAAGGAGTTGGCTATCGTTTTGTGTTGAGTTGATTCTCCTAAAAACGTACGCCGGTTCGAATTCTGGACAGCAATAAACCATAGCAATTACGGATCAACCGATCGGCCAGCTCATTTCGTGAAGGAGGATTGTTATTGAATCGGTTATTGATCAAATTCCAATCGGAGGGCGTAAGGGCCCGTTGATCGCCGCGGTAGGTAGCGGTTTCTTCTCTCCAGGTATACCTATCGGGGAAGCGGTCGTACAGGATATTCCGACCGGTAGCCCATTCATAGATCCGGCACTCCAGCGTGGCATTGCTTTCCATGATGCGTCTGTTTACATATACCGTAGCCGTCACCGTTTGGTAAACAGGTTTGGCCGGAACCGATTTCGTAGTGCCCACCTGCACCTGTGCTGAACGTTGAATGGTATAATTATCGCGTACGATCTGGCCAATATAGAGATCTGTAAAATTCAGATCCACCACCCGATCGGGATGTAATGTACGGGTGCGTACTTCCCAATCGGAATAGAATCGGGTATCGCGAAAGGAACCGCTGTTCAGGTCTCGCACCATTTGCTGTTGCATCCAATCATTTTGATATCCCCAGTAACTGTAACCGAAACGATTGTATCGAACCGGATTTACCATCACCGTTATAGTCCCCTTTTCTAAGGCAACCTGCATTTGGATACGTACATCTTTATATCCGGGAACAGCTTTATCGGCTTTCACAAAAAAGTCGTAGGCCTGTAGCGCATATTGACGGTTATTATAGGTCATGAATTGCATGCCCTGGTTATAATACTCATCAGCGGCCTCTGTTCTGGCTATCCGGATGCTTTCGCTTGGGTCTTTGGGATGAGGAATCACTTTACTGGCTGCCGGCGAGGCCTTGATCGCCTGATACATCTGCAGGGTTACTTCACGTTCTCTCGCAATTTCCATCCAGCGATCGCCCAGGTGGCCATTTGATTTCTCGGCAATGATCGTTTCGCTTCTTTTTGCTAATGCGGCTTCATAAGCGGCCGGCAATTGTTCAGCTGCCTGCTCATCTTTGGGATTCTTATTCAGCCGCTCGATCAAATCAAACACTGTTTTGTCTTCATACGTATATCGTTTACTGATAGCATGACTTGTGCCACAGCTATACGAAAAAAGTAACAGTATTGCTAAAGCGAGAAAAAATCCGCGTACCATAATCCAAATTTTCAGAAATCTACAAAAAAATGGCTGATACAAGATCAGCCATGGACAGGATACGTACATAAAATGGACACAATGGGGTACGATGCTTAACTACTAATCGGTATATTTTTGGTTTGTTGCGATTGCTGCCAAAGCCACATGAGGGTAAAGGATGGAATAAAATCGGTTCCCGGCAGTAATTCTTCCATGAAGTTGAAAGAACCGCCAATAAAACCTTTCCAGCCACCAAAGAGGCGGTAGAACAAAAAAGCAGAAACAGGAGCCCATAAAAGGTCTCCAAACTCGCCCAGTACCGGCACCGAGTAGGTGGCATATCCTACCACATCGAGCAGGATACAAAGGACCAGAGAAGCGGATTTTTGCTGATTCATTTCGGTTGTTGTTTTGCCAACGCTGTAAAGATGCAAAACAGTGCCCGGGGGTTGTAGGGACAAAAAAAATTATCAATTATTAATTATTAATGATTTGATACTTAATAGTTAATAATTGATAATAAGGCTACGGCAAGCAATGCTGATAGTGGATCAGGACTTTTTAGTCGGACAGGTATTCAATCCTACCAGCGTATAAAGAGGGCAGAAACTGATCAAACTGGTCAATACAAATACACCGCCTAAAACGGCTAAAACGATACCCAGTGTTCCGGTTACGACACCACCGAAGTACAGATACGCGAATACAGCAGCGATGAGGAGGCGAATGATGCGGTCGGCATTACCCATGTTCTTTTTCATGTTGGTTGATTTGTCAGGTGAATAATTTAATAAGCAGTACCACGCTTACCACCAGCGAAATACAGAGTAAACATACCAGTATCAGCTTTTTTATACGGAGGTTCATGTGGTCTGTTTGATGGCGTAAATGTCGGATGCCCTTGCCAGCTATCCGGTGACCGTAGTCACCAGCCTATAAAATTTCTATTCCCTCTTCGGTTTGAGCAATTTTTCCTTCTTGCTCCAAACGTTTTAATACACGGGTCACCACTTCGCGTACGGTCCCTAATTCAGCCGCGATCTGCCGGTGACGGATCTGAAGTTTTCTCTCCCCTTTTAATTTACTTCTTTCCAGCAGATAATTATATACCCGTTGGTCCAATCTATTGAAAAGCAGGTGATTTATCGTATCCAGCAATTCGGCATAACGCTGGTTATATTGCTGATAGAATAATTGATTGATATGGGGATACTCTTTGATCCATTTGTTGATCTTGTCGGAAGGAAGGAGCAGCAAGAGGGAATCTTCTTCTGTAATAGCACCAATACGACTCGGTTCATTTTTCAGCGAAGCCGAAAAAGACATCACGCAGCTTTCACTGGGTTCGATATAGTATAACAGCAATTCTTTCTCTTCGAAACGCGCAAATACTTTGATGACCCCTTTCAAAACGATCGGTATCACTTTAATATATTGACCTTCCCGAACCAGTTCGGTGCCGGCGGGAACCTCCACCAATTCGGCCGAAGCAGCAATCGCTTCAGAAAATGCTGTGCCATATCCGGGAAGGTATTGCTGGATCTGTTCTATACTTACGGGCATATTGCAATGTACTGATTTGAAAACAGGCAGAAATCAGCTATTCAATTTCTTTTCCATATAAATGACTCCTGGCAGCGGATTGTGGTAGTAGGCTTCACAGTCGGTAAATCCCAAAGAACGGTACAGCGCAACAGCCTCTTTGAGTTTGGGCAAGGTATCCAGGCGCATCGTGTGATAACCGGCAGCCGCTGCTTTTTTCATCAGTTGCTCACTTAATGCCCTTCCAATACCAAATTTCCGGAAGGCAGGACGTACATATAGGCGCTTCATTTCGCAAACAGCTTCTTCCAGAGGCATAAAGGCAATACATCCAGCCACTGCCTCATTCCACATGGCCAGTGCGAGATAGCCGTGAGGAGGACCGTATTTTTGAAGTGGATTGAGCAGCTCTTTCTCAAAAGACTGAAAGCAGATATTTTCATTCAGCCCTGTTTCGTATTCTTTAAAAAGTTGACGGATCGTCTCCAACGCTTCACCTTCTTCCGTTACTGTAACAATTTTCAGCATATGGGTTCGCTTTCTTAAATTGAGGGACTAATACCACACCTAAAACAAGGCAAATGATGAGAAAACTGATCGCCGCTGCGGTTTGTTTACTGACGATCTATGAAAGTCACGCACAATCGCCGCAAAAGATCCATGCCAAAGCCATATTAATTGACACGCATAACGATTTCCCAACCACCGCCATTGAAAAGGGATACAGTTTTGATCAATCACTCAAAGGTAAAACCCATTCTGATCTGCAGCGCATGAAAGAAGGTGGTGTGGATATTCAGATATTTTCGATCTGGTGCGATGGGGTACAGTCGAAACCCTATGCCTGGGCCAACCGTGAAATCGATTCTGTGCAGGAATGGGCCCGCCGCAATCCAGATAAAATGATGATGGTCTATAATTCTAAAGACCTGCAAAAGGCCCTCCGGGCTAAAAAACTGGGCGCCATGATGGGCGTGGAAGGCGGACACATGATGGAGAACGATCTATCGAAGCTGGAAAAACTTTACCAGCGCGGGGTGCGCTATATGACCCTTACCTGGAACAATTCTACCGAATGGGCTACTTCTGCCATGGATGAGTCTACAACAGTTCCTCCCGAACGAATGACCCGCGAACGAAAAAAAGGTCTCACTGATTTCGGGAAAGAAGTGATCCGAAAGATGAATGATATGGGCATGCTCGTAGACCTGAGTCATGTAGGCGAACAAACCTTCTGGGATGCCCTGGCTACTACCACCAAACCGGTGATCGTTTCCCATAGCTGTGCCCATGCCCTTTGTCCTGTTTTCAGAAATCTCAAGGACGATCAGATCAAAGCAGTGGCCAAAAATGGCGGGGTGATACATCTCAACTTCTTCTCTGGTTTTGTAGATCCGGAATTTATGAAACGCAACACCACTTTTAATGAGAAGCATAAGGCAGAACGGGATTCGGTATTGAAAACAGTAACTGATCCTTATTTCGCTGATATGTACCTGTTTGAAAAATATCCGGA
>CAZKSY010000004.1:20584-34675 GCA_964555605.1 uncultured Chitinophagaceae bacterium
ATGGTGGTGTTATTGGCGCAGCAGGGCAAACCCCTGTTTCGCAAAGCGTACGGCATGGCGAATATTGAACTGAGCGTGCCCTTAAGTACGGAGCATAAATTCGGTATTGGATCCATCTCAAAACAATTTGCGGCCGTGGCTATTTTGTTGCTGCAACAGGAAGGAAAGCTGCATGTGGATGATGATATCCGTAAGTTCCTGCCAAACTATAATACTTGGGGGCGGAATATCAGTATCCGGAACATTCTTTCGCATACCAGTGGTATCCCCAGTTACACAGAGATCTATTATTTTGATACACTGGTGGGGAAGAAGATCTCCATAGATAAACTGGTTCATTTTTTCGAATCAAGACCGCTGCTGTTTGAACCCGGCACGAACTGGAGTTATTCCAATTCAGGCTATGTGCTGGCGGCCAAGATCGTTGAAAAGATCAGTGGCATGCCCTTCAATGATTTTCTGCAGAAGCGGATCTTCCAACCATTATTAATGACCGAAACAAGCCTGGGCAGTTCCGAATATGCGCCGAAAGGTAAAACGGGAGAATATGTGGCCGGTGCGAAAGGCCCCATCAAGGTGGAAGCTTCTTATGACTGGTATTGGGCCTATGGAGCCGGACAGATCATTTCTACCGCTGATGACATGCTGAAATGGAATGAAGCACTGTACGATCCGAATTTTTTAAAGCCGGAACTATTGAAACTGGCGCATGAATCATTCATTTTGAAAGATGGAACAGATGCGCATTATGCATTGGGTTGGGCGGTAGACCAGTTTGCTGGAAGAAAAATAATTCAACATGGTGGCGCTATCGGCGGCTATCGCTCCCAGGGTGTTCGTATTCCTGACGATGGTTTGTACTTATTGATCTTATCGAATAGTGGCAATACCAACACCAGTATGGTGGTGAACAGAAGCCTTTCGTTGCTTTATGATAAACCCGGATTGAAAGAAGAAAAGAAAGAGGTGCAGAAATGGAAGGAGATTGAAGGAGTATATGAATCCCTGAACGCCGGATCCCGATTGCAATCAAATTTCGGTAGCACGGCAGCTTTTTATACGATACGTGTGGACTCTCTGAATAAGGTAACCTATCAACGTACAGGGGGCGGCAAAAATCCGTTGACACCTGCAGGTAAGGATCTGTTATTTGATAAGAACGCTCCCTTTACCGCCTGGAAAGTGGATCGGGATGCGCAGGGGGCAGTAGTGGCTTTGCGGGTGGAGCAAATTTTTCCTGCCAGTGGTCCGCTACGGGTGAACAAACGCATTCGCGCCGATATTCCTGCCAGTCCTGAAGAACAAAAAGCAGATTCGGCCTTCTTTGCCAAATTTAGTGGCACCTACGAGCATGAATTTGGCGACAGGGCCCGCATTACTGCAGCCAAAGACGGCTTGATCGTAGAACCTGAAGAAGGCGGCCCCCGCTCACGGATCGTTTATATCGGCAACGACACTTTTTGGTTTAAAGACCTGAACACCTATTATTATTTCGAGACGAATAAAAAAACCAAACAGATGACCATGCGTTATTTCAACGGATCGTATGATATCGTGATGTTGCGTGTGACGGATCTGTATTAATGATAAAAGGGTTCTGCCCGATCAACTAATGCTTTACGTATGAGAAAGATCTTTTGCTATGGGCAACAGGCTGCTATCCTGTTGCTACTGCTTGCTGCAACCTTGCAAGGCCACACACAAAATTTTAGCGCTGCTGAAATCGCCCGTTGGGAGAAACAGGCTAAAAATGTTACCATCATTCGCGACAACTGGGGCATTCCCCATGTTTATGGCAAAACAGATGCAGATGCCGTATTCGGATTATTGTATGCACAATGTGAGGATGATTTTGCCCGGGTAGAACTAAATTATATCGAGAAACTGGGTCGTATGGCCGAAGTAAAGGGTCCTGCTTATTTTTATGACGACCTGCTGATCCGTATGATCATTGATTCTGCTGAAACGGTGGCCGATTATAAGAAAGCCCCCGCCTGGCTAAAGAAACTGTGTGTGGCTTTTGCCGATGCAGTCAATTATTATCTCTATAAACATCCGGAAACCCGCCCCGCCTTGCTCACGCGTTTTGAGCCCTGGTATCCCCTGATGTGGACCGATGGCAGCATCGGTGCCATCAGTACAGCCGATCTGACTACCCGTGATCTGAAGGATTTATATGATAAGGCCGATATGCCGGCCCTCGTGATGCGACCGGAAAGAAAAATTAAAGAAGAGGAGGGCGAGTTAACAGGTTCCAATGGATTTGCGATCGCACCCTCAAAAACGCAGTCGGGGAATGCACTGCTTTATATCAATCCGCATGTAACATTTTATTTCAGACCCGAAGTGCATATGGTAAGTGAGGAAGGACTGAATGCTTATGGTGCAGTAACCTGGGGTCAGTTTTTTGTGTATCAGGGATTCAATGAAAATTGCGGATGGATGCATACCTCCTGTTATGTAGATGCGGCCGATACGTATATAGAACAATTCGAAAAGAATGGCGCCACCCTGCAGTACAAATATAATGGAGGACTAAAGCCGATCACGCAGAAGCCTGTTACCATTCGTTATAAAGAGAATGGAGCCCTCCAGGCCAGAACAGTTCAGGCTTTATATACGCATCATGGTCCGATCATGGCCAAACGGAATGGACAGTTCCTGAGTATGCGGGCCGATAACCGCATCATGAACGGCTTGATCCAATGCTGGCAACGCACCAAGTCGAAGGGGTTGGAGGATTTCAAAAAAACACTGGCCTTGAATGGTAATATCTCCAATAGCACAGTCTATGCCGATGCCAAAGGCAATATTGCCTACTGGCATGGGAACCGGATACCTGCACGGGACCTGAAATTCGACTGGACAAAACCGGTAGATGGCACCACGCCCGCTACGGAGTGGAAGGGATTGCATAAAGTGGAGGAAACGGTGCATCAGATCAATCCGGTGAATGGCTGGCTGCAAAATTGTAATTCATCTCCGTTTACGGCAGCAGGGGCAAACAGTTTAAAAGAAGCTGATTTTCCTAAATACATGGCGCCGGACGGAGAAAATTTTCGTGGCCTGAATGCTGTTCGGGTGTTAGCAAAAGAGGACCGATTTGATATCGATAAAATGATCGCCGCAGGGTATGATACGTATTTAACAGCGTTTGAATTATTGATCCCCGGATTGGTCAAACGGTTTGAAGAACAGGTAAAGCCCAACGATAGTTTATTTGCATATCTGGCCGGCCCCATCGCTGTGTTGAAGCAATGGGATTATCGCAGCGGCGAAAATTCTATCCCTACCACCCTGGCGGTGGAATGGGGGCAGCGGATCATGCCCTTGATCTTCCGAACACAAATGGTAGATGATGAAGAAGCCGATGTAGTTACCAAAGCCAGGAAATTTGTCGCCACCGCTACTGCTGATGATTTTCTGAAACCATTATTAACAACTGTCTTGGATTTGCAACAACGATTTGGCCGTTGGCAGTTACCCTGGGGAGAGATCAACCGGTTTCAGCGTATCAGTGCCGATATCGATAATCGTTTTGATGATGCACAGCCCAGTATCCCGGTAGGTTTTGTATCTTCTACCTGGGGCATGTTGCCCAGTTATACCAGTCGCACCTATCCCGGCACACAAAAACGATATGGCATGAATGGCAACAGTTTTATTTGTGCTGTTGAGTTTGGGTCGAAGGTAAAAGCTAAGTCACTATTGGCCGGTGGCAATAGTGGAGACATCAGGTCGAAGCACTTTTTTGATCAGTCGCTGATGTACAGTAAGGGGCAATTTAAAGAGGTTTTATTCTACCGCGAAGACGTGTTAAAACACGTCGAAAAGCAGTATCATCCCGGGCAGTAAGAGCGTTTTTTCACGAGGAGATGCCATCTCCTTTTTGTACCTCACAAACATTTAAACATGAATCGTCGCAACTTCCTTCAAAACTCTTCCCTCGCCGGTTTTGGCCTCGCCGCCTCGCTCACCGGTTGTGCCGAAAATGCCTCAGCCGAAAAAACCGCTGAAGCGCCTAAAGAATTTCCCCTCAATGAAACCACCATCTCAGCCCTTCAGGCTGATATGGCTTCGGGAAAACTCAGTTCGGAAAAAATCACTCAACTATACCTCGATCGCATCCAGCAGATCGACAAAGCCGGCCCCACCCTCAACGCCGTCATAGAAATCAATCCCGATGCCCTGGCCATCGCCAGATCCCTCGACGCAGAGCGCAAAGCCGGCAAACTCCGTGGCCCGCTTCATGGAATTCCCATCCTGATCAAAGAAAATATTGATACGGCCGATAAAATGCAAACCACTGCCGGCGCTCTCGCCCTGCAAGGGCATATCGCCAAAGAAGATGCTTTCATCGTGAAAAAATTACGTGAAGCCGGCGCTGTTCTGCTGGGTAAAACCAATTTAAGTGAGTGGGCGAACTTTCGATCCTCTTCTTCCAGTTCGGGGTGGAGCAGCCGGGGCGGACAAACCCGTATGCCTTACTATCTCGATCACAATCCCTGTGGTTCCTCCTCCGGTTCAGGTACAGCCGCTGCGGCCAATCTTTGTGTAGTAGCGGTAGGCACCGAAACAGATGGATCCATCACCTGCCCCGCCTCTGTAAACAATCTTGTCGGCATCAAACCGACGGTTGGCCTCTGGAGCCGTAGCGGTATTATCCCGATCTCTTCTACACAGGACACCGCCGGCCCTTTAACCCGCACTGTAACCGATGCCGCTATTTTACTGGCCGCCGCAGCCGGTACCGATCCCAATGATCCGGTAACGAGTGGCGCTGACCAAAACAAAAAGACTGATTATCTTTCTTATTGCAAAGCAGACGGATTAAAAGGCAAACGCATCGGCATCGATCTCAAGAAAAAAAGCAAGAACCAATTCATCGACCGGTTACTCCAGGACACTATTGCTGTATTAAAGCAACAAGGTGCCATTGTTGTAGAAGTGGATTACCTCTCCAAAATCGATGCCCTCGGTGGCGAAGAGTTGAAAGTAATGCAGTATGAATTCAAGGCCGGGGTGAATGCCTATCTCGCGAAAGCCAATCATACCATGAAATCACTGGCCGATGTGATCGCTTTTAATAAAGCCCAGGAAGATAAAGCCATGCCTTATTTCAAACAGGAACAACTCGAAGCCTCCGACAAAAAAGGCGACCTGAATACTCCTGAATATAAAACCGCATTGGCTAAGAGTCGTGACGGTAGTCGGGCCATACTTGATGCCGTGATGAAAGACCATCAACTCGATGCACTGGCAGGTATCACGATGGGGCCGGGTTGTGCCATAGATGTAATTTATGGTGATCGGTACAGCGATGATTTTCTTACAGCCCCCGCCGCCATGTCGGGCTATCCGCATATTTCTGTACCGGCCGGCACTGTTTATAATCTTCCCGTTGGATTCTCTTTCTTTTCTGGTCCCTATAAAGAAGGGGAATTGATTTCGATGGGTTTTGCCTTCGAGCAAGCGACAAAAAAACGTATCCCGCCATCCTTTATTCCCTCCATGCCTTTTTAATTGAATTGTATGCGACTCATCCTTTTACTTTTATTGCCTTGCAGTTTACTGGCACAGCCGAACCGTTTTGAAGCGGTCATGAAAAAACATCCGCAATTCAATGGCGTGGTATTGCTGGCCGCGAAAGGACAGATCCAGTGGGAACAGTCGTATGGATACCGAACCTATGCCGATAAAACACCCCTGAAAAAAACGGATATCTTTGAACTGGCCTCCGTTTCCAAGCAATTCACCGCGATGATCATCATGATGCTGAAAGATAAAGGCAAGCTTCAATTCGATGATCCGGTATCAAAATATCTTCAGATCCCTTATCCTGGCATCAGCATCCGTCACCTGCTCACACATACCAGCGGGTTACCCGATTATCAGTCGATCATGGATCAATATTGGGATAAATCGAAAGTGGCGGGGAATAAAGAAATACTGGAATACCTGAACAAATATGCCCCGGCAAAAGAATTCGAACCCGGCACCCGATACAGCTACAGCAACACCGGATATATATTGCTGGCCAGCATTGCCGAAAAAGCCTCCGGCAGAAATTTCATCGAGCTTTGCAGCGAATGGATCTTCCGCCCATTAGGTATGACGTCTACCAATATTCGTAGCTTGCCGGAAAAGGCCGCGGTGAAGAATTTTGCAATCGGGCATGTGTATGTTCCGGAACGAAACGCATTCATCCGTGCCGATTCATTTCCTTCCTCCAACTATACCATTTGGCTGGGAAACAGAAAAGGTCCTGGTCGTATCAGTTCCACCGCACAAGACTTACTCAAATGGGATCGGGCACTATATACCACAAAACTGGTAACTCCTGAAACGCTGGACGAGGCTTTCAGCTCCATGCGGTTGAATGACGGAAGCTTTAGTCATTATGGTTTTGGCTGGGAATTACCCGACAATACCTATTATGGCAAGATCGTACAACACACCGGTGATAATCCGGGTTATCATACCCAGATCATTCGCAATATTGGTCGTGATAAAACCATCATTGTGTTGAGCAATAATGCCTATGCGCATTTTGCTGACCTGATGAAAGAACTGCGGGAAGCCCTATTTCAGTATTGATGTAGTTGTTTTGGGAATTTCTCTGATATGATATTCCTGAATCTGTGCCGGATTTTCGGGAGAAAGTGTAAAGTAGATCTCTATATCCGACTTCTCCCCTTCGATCAGGAAGGAACCGCGTAGCTGGTTCTCTGCCCGCATGGGTTTTACCGATACGATCTTTGCTGCTTTTGCGTAGTATTCTTTTGCGTATTTGCGTAAGGTGTCGATGGGATAATCGGCAAAGAAATTCTCTGCAAACAGACCTGATTTTTCAGCATTTTTCCAATCAGGCAACAACGCTGCCAATTCATTCTTGCGTTTTTCTAAAATATCGGAACCCGGCAAGGTTCTTTTGGTTAATCCGGCCATGGTGATCATCGTGTCCAGGGCCCGCATGTTTACCCCGCCCACACCGGAATAGGTACGGTTGGCAAATGCTACAACGCCAATGCCGTAATCGGGCATGATGCGCCATTGGCTTCCAAAGCCGGGCAAGCCACCACTGTGCGACACATATACCTTTCCCTCACAATCCATCATCCAGCCCAACCCATATCCGTAAGCGCTGGTAACCGGACAAATGGTTCCATTCGCTTTCTTATAATTTACATTCATGCCATTGAAGCGCCAGGGATGATGCATTTCGCGGATCGAACTTCTTTTGATGGGACCGTTTTCAATGGTATTCGAAGGAGGCCAGGCCGAAAGATGGGCGATCATATACTTGCTGAAATCCTCCAGACTCACCATCATACCACCCATGGCACCCCAGGATCCATCCGCTTTATCGTGCAATAAGGTTTCTTCATTCCATTTTTCATTGAGCCAGCGGTAACCGTGCGCCAGTTTATCGGCAGGCACTTTGTCGTACTCCCATTCCGCCGACTGCATGCCAAGGGGCTCCCAGATCTCTTTTTTGATATATTCCTGATACGGCTGTCCACTCACTTCTGTCACAATACGACCCAGCAAGGCAAAACCGAGATTACTGTATTCGAATGCCACTCCGGGAGGGTTGGAGAACGAAACCTGTTTCTCCAATAAGGTGATCAACTCTGCATCACTATCAGCCAACTGCCGATCGCCCCAGGGATTGTCTTCTGGAAATCCGGCTCCGTGGGTGAGCAAATGACGAATGGTGATGGCCGGCGCATCCAAGGTGGGATATTTTATTTTGCGCAAGGCAGGGATATAGTTGGCGGCCGGATCATCCAGATTCAATTTTCCTGCATCGCGTAATTTCAGGATCGCCATTGCGGTGAAACTTTTACTCATAGAGGCGATACGGAAAACAGATTTTTCTGTGGCCGGGATCTTTTTCTCTATATCAGTATATCCAACAGCGCCGGTATGAACCAGTTTACCATCCACTACAATACCATACACCAGTCCGGGGAAATGTTCTTTTACAGCCAGTTCACGATAAAAACTATCAACGTAGGGGAAGGCTTTACTGATCTTTTCCAATCGCTGTGGATCCGTAAATGTTGCCGCTTTAAAACTACTGTCGTACCCCGCTGAATAAGCAGCGGTATTAGCGGGTTGTTGCTGACAGGAATAGAGCAGACTTCCAAACAGAAGGGCTGTAATATAATTTCTCATGTGCAGGTGTTAAAGATGAAAGGGATACAGTAAGTTACGAATCGACGCAGAATAATGTTGGTTCCGGATGGTATTTGGGATAAACGGAGCCATTTTTACCTGTTAACTTAAAGTAATTGTATCTAATTTGCAGGGTAATCATTCACCGGATCAATTTTTTACTATGAGAGGTATTGTGTTGTTTTTGCTGCTGGCCATTTCGTTGACTTCAAAGGCGCAGTCGGCTTTTGGGCTTCAATTGTATTCTTTTCGTAATCAGTTTGCCAAAGATATTCCCGGCACCCTGCAACAGATCAATGCTACCGGAATCCGCTTTATTGAAGCTGGAGACACCTATGGAATGGCGGTCGATTCTTTCCGCAGTTTATTAAATAAATATCAGTTGCAGGTGGTAAGTATCGGGGTGGATTATAAAGAATTGAGCGGCGACCTGAGCGCCGTGATCGCCAAAGCCAAATTATACGGAGCCGAGTATGTGGTTTGTTTCTGGATCCCTCATGCCGGCACGGAATTAACCAAGGCCGAAGCGGATGGAGCCATTCGTGATTTCACTAATGCCGGAAAGAAATTGAAAGAAGCCGGATTGCAATTTTGCTACCATCCACACGGGTTTGAATTTGCGGCTGAAGGAAACGGCACCTTGCTGGATCATATGATCCAAAACACGGATCCGGCCTACGTAAATTTTGAGATGGATGTTTTCTGGATCAAACAACCCGGTCATGATCCAGTGGCCTTATTGCAGCAATATCCCGGACGTTTCCCCTTACTACACCTGAAAGATCGTAAAACCGGTTCTCCCGGCAGTCGTAATGGCCAGGCCGATGTGGAAACGAATGTGATGTTGGGTACGGGAGATGTGGGCATTGCAGCGATCGTGCGTGAAGCGCGTAATCAGGGAGCGAAATATATGTTTATTGAAGACGAATCGTCTCGCTCTACCTTTCAGGTACCGGCCAGTTGGAAATTTTTACTTCGGATAAAATAAAGACGGATCACGCAGAAGCGCGTTGCAAGCGGTCGTTAATGGCCAATCCCAATCCTGTTTCCGGGAATCGCACTGCTACAATGCATTCGGCATCACTGTTATCCAATTGACGCATCACTGCGAATAATTTCTTGGCGGCTTCTTCCAAATTACCCGAAGGGGCCAGCAATACCTGGTGGGCGATCGAGTAATCAGGCAGATAATGATCGAATGCTATAACTGCAATTTTTTCCCCTTCTACTTTATGCGCCGGATCGAAATATAATTTTTTTCGGGGGGCGTAATGACTTTTCAGCATTCCGGGAGAGCGCGGATCAGAGCCGGATTCGAGTACTTTATTTACTTTACCCGCAACGGCTTCTATTTGCTCCAGGGCCATACCGCCTAAACGGTAAACAATAACCTCCTCTCCTTCAAATCCAATAATGGTAGATTCTACGCCAACATGACAAGGGCCTCCATCAACAATATACGGGATCTTTCCCTGCAGTTGATCGTAAACGTGCTGCGCTGTGGTGGGACTGATATATCCGAAGGGGTTAGCACTGGGGGCCGCCAGCGGGTAATCGAGCTGCTTGAGCAGGTGTTGGGTTATCGGATGATTGGGTACCCGGATGGCAACGGTATTCAATCCGGATGTAACAATATCTGGAATAATATCTTTTTTGGGTAGAAGCAGGGTTAACGGACCGGGCATAAAGGCATCCATGAGTAACTGGGCTTTTGCCGGGATCTCTTTCACATACGAATGGATATGGGCCGTATCAGCTACATGTACAATAAGGGGATCAAAATGAGGTCTGTTTTTGATAGCAAAAATAGAAAGCACTGCTTCCTGATCCAGGGCGTTGGCGGCTAATCCGTATACCGTTTCGGTTGGAATAGCCACGCAATCTCTCCGGTTCAAAAAGTAAATGGCAGCGCCGAGATCGTTCCCGATCCCTGTTTCAAAATGTTGCATGGCGGGCAAAAATAAAAAAGCTCATCAATAATACTTAGCTCATCGGTGATGATTTTTTGCCCATTAACATCTTTTTTTATTCAATGTAAATGCGTTGATTTTTTTTGCGGAAATCGCGACAGGGGGATTGGGTAATGGGCATACTTCAGGTACCAAACATAGAGGGGTAAACGATTTTAATACGCCAGTAACTCCCTCATCTTCTCTTCTAATCTTCCTTTGGCCATGAAATTCTTTTCCAACTCCATATTAAATGGAATCGGTGTGTCCAGCGATGCGCAGCGAAGAATAGGCGCATCCAGCAGTTCAAAACAGTTTTCTGCGATCCAGGCCGCAATTTCACCACCGATGCCTCCGGTAAGTGTGTCTTCGTGCAACAGCAGCACTTTGCCGGTGCGTTTCACTGCTTTTCGAATGGCCTCATAATCCAGTGGGGCCAGGGTGCGCAGATCTAAAATATCAACGGAAATATCGGGATTGTTTCGGGCCGCCTCCAGCGCCCAATGCACCCCGCTGCCGTAAGTTATAATCGAAATATCATCTCCCTTACTTACATGTCGTGCTTTCCCGATTTCAATGCTGTAATATTCAGCCGGCACCAGTCCGCTCACACTGCGGTACAAGGCCTTGTGTTCAAAAAACAGCACCGGATTGGGATCATTCAAGGAAGCGATCAGCAGTCCTTTGGCATCTGCCGGGGTAGAGGGATATACCACTTTCAACCCTGGTACATGCGTAAACCAGGCTTCATTGCTCTGACTATGGAAGGGGCCAGCCCCTACACCGCCACCGGTAGGCATGCGCACCACCACATCAGCATTCTGTCCCCAGCGATAGTATATTTTAGCCAGATTATTGACGATCTGATTGAATCCGACCGTTACAAAATCGGCGAACTGCATTTCCATCATGCTCTTATATCCCTTCAAACTCAGCCCCAGCGCGGCGCCTACAATGGCACTTTCACATAGGGGCGTATTGCGCACCCGCTCTTTCCCGAATTGTGCCACAAATCCATCCGTGATCTTGAAGGCTCCGCCATATTCGGCAATATCCTGGCCCATCAGTATCAGATTGTCGTGATGCTCCATGGATTGCTTCAGTCCTTCACTGATGGCGTCGATCATTCTTTTTTCGGTTCCAGCTAGCTGGTAGTCGGCCGCTGCATTATCCAGCAGGCGTGCTCCATTATGATGCGCGGGACGTACAGGCGCAAATACATCCGTTAGTTCCTCTTCGGTGTCCGGCACCACAGGAGCTGTTTGAAAGCCAATGGCCAGCTCCTCCTCAATTTTTTCTTTGAAACCATTGCGGATGGCTTCTATCTTTTCATTGTTCAGAAGCCCAATTTCCTGCAGATATTGCTCAAAATTCCGAACAGGATCTTTCTGTTCCCATTCCTCAAACAGGTGTTTGGGTACGTATTTGGTGCCACTGGCTTCTTCATGACCTCTCATGCGAAAAGTGGCGCATTCAATGAAATAGGGTTTTTGATGCTCGATGCAAAACTGACGCACGCCTTTAATGGTATCGTACACCGTCAGTAAATTATTTCCATCGATTCGGATGCCTTCCATGCCATAACCGCGGGCCTTATCAACCAAATTTTCACATCGGTATTGCTCATTCACGGGTGTACTGAGCCCATACCCATTATTTTCAATAATAAATATTACAGGAAGATCCCAAACGGCTGCTGTATTCAGGGCTTCATGAAAATCGCCTTCGCTGGTGCCACCATCACCACTAAAGGCCAATGAAACTTTTGATTCGTGGCGAAGTTTATGTGCCAGTGCAATACCATCGGCAATAGCCAGTTGCGGACCTAGATGCGAGATCATTCCGCAGATATGATGTTCTGCTGTGCCAAAGTGAAAACTACGTTCCCTTCCTTTGGAATAACCCTCTTTGGCTCCCTGCCATTGCATAAAAAGCCGGTGTAAGGGCATTTGTCGCGTTGTAAACACGCCCAGGTTGCGGTGCAATGGCATGATCCATTCGTCGTTGTCCAGTGCCAGTGTAGCACCTACGGCAATGGCTTCCTGACCGATCCCGCTGAACCACTTGCTGATGCGGCCTTGTCTGAGCAATACCAGCATCTTCTCTTCGATCATACGCGGCCAAAGGATCGATTTATAAAAATCGATGAGCTGCTCATCTGTCAGTTCTTTACGATCAAATGACATCATACCGTTAGAATGAATTATTCCCCGAAGTTAGTTCAAATGCGCTGTAACCGAAAGCAGCCCGGTCAATTATAATTATCCTTTTCTTTGGGGCGGGGGCTTTCTTCTTTATATAAGATGGAGGTAACGATGGAAAGTAATAAACTAAACCACAGGGCCCACCAGAAACCATCTACCCGGAAATGATCCATCATACTGTCGGCCAGCAGGATCATCAGCGCATTGATCACAAAAAGGAACAGACCCAGTGTAAGTATCGTAATAGGAAGAGTAAGCAGGATCAAAACAGGTTTGACCACTGCATTAAATACCGCCAGCAGAAAGGCCAGCACAATGGCTGCCCAAAAATCATCTACATGAATGCCTTTTAGTATTCGGGATAATCCAAACGCCACAATAGACGTAACAATGATGCGCATGATGAATTTCATAGCCAAACGGTTGATAACAACGATCTATTAAAGTTACACTACCGTGAGCTCATAAAAATCATCGGGCTGAAGATAACGTTGTGCTAATTCCTGTAATTCTTCCGCTGTAACCGTTTTGATGGTATGAATGCCATTGTAGAAATAGCTGTCGGTTAATCCGTTCAAAATAAGACTGCGCCAGCGGGCAATCACCTGAAATGGTCCGTCCAGATCACCCAGTATGGAGCCGATCATATAGTTACGGGTGGTTTGCAGTTCTTCTTCATCCACCGGTTCTTCACGCAGCGCCTCCATTTCATTATAAATTTCTGTAATAGTCGCTTTCATAACATCACGACCGGCCTCAGTACTGATCACCCAACCGCTTTCACGTATCGTATTCATCAGATAACTGTAGATACCGTAAGTATAGCCTTTATCTTCCCGGATATTGCCCATTAACCGGGAGCCGAAGAAGCCTCCGTACAGATTATTGAGCACCGCTGCTTTTTGAAAATCGGGATGGTGCCGGTTGGGGAAGGGACGTGCGATACGGATGGCCGCCTGCACGCCACTGGGATCGTTCTGAATAAAGGTTTTTTTCTCTGTAGCCCGAACGATCGGATGGTCTGTTTGCGCGATCAAACTATGATGTGGCTGAAGGGGTAATCCACCAAAAAGAGACTCCATCTGCGCCAGCAGATCCTCGGGAATGTGACCGGCAATAAAGATCACGCAATTCCCCTTTTTGTAATAGTTCTCGTAAAATTCCACCAGTTGCTCTCTTTGTAAAGCCGCATAATCTTCCGGCATGCTGTAGCGTCCGTAAGGATGTTTGTCGCCGAATAATTGCGCATCGATCAGGCGACCCGCTACAAAATCACTTTTCTGCAGATTAACCTTGAGTCGTTGCTGTGAATTCTGTTTGAATATATCGAGTTCCTCTTGCGGGAAAGCCGATTCGGTAATCAACTCCTCTACCATCGGCAATAATTTGCCCGCATGCTTGCTTAAGCAATGCAGGGTGATCTCGGAGGTTTCGGAATAACAGCTCCGGTTCAGATAGGCGCCATAATACTCAAAATGCTCGTTGATCTCAAAAGCATTGTGTCGGGTGGTGCCATTCTTAAGCATGAAATTAGTGGTGGCTGCCACCAGATTCGCTTTCTCATTCCAGGAGCCGGCATAAAATACCCAACTCACCTGAAGGGTTTCTTCGGTGCCTTTGTTCAGGTAATAGATCTCCACGCCATTGCGCAGTGTGATCTTCTCGCAGGGTGGTAATTTCAGTTCAAATTCTACCGGTTCCTTAATGGCTGGTGCGGTATGACGTATGCTCATGGAAATAAGTTATTAAGTTTTTTG
>CAZKSY010000004.1:34775-90419 GCA_964555605.1 uncultured Chitinophagaceae bacterium
ATTCACTTTTCCCCTCCCTTCCCCAGATAATACAACGTACTCGAATTATTCTCATCAAAAATTCTCCGGCTGTATTCTTTAATATCTTCAGCCGTGATGCCCGCATATTGTTCCCGGTCGGTATTGAACAGTGCCGCATCACCCAGTAATTCATAAAAGGCCAGACTGTTGGCCCGTGCCATCACACTCATGTCTTCAAAAGCAATGGCCGCTTCTGTTTTATTCTGGATCTTGGTCAGCTCTTTTTCACTGATGCCATTCGCTTTTAACTCTTCCAGAATTTTCATGATGGCATTTTCAGCGGCTTCAATGGCAACGCCTTTTACCAATTTGCCTTCGATGGCAAGCAGTCCCTTATCTACGGTTCCAAAATGAAAACACTCGATATTGGAAAACAACTGTTGTTCTTTTACCAGTTGCTGAAACAATCGGCTCGATCCGCCACCCCCCAATACTTCCGTGATCAGGTCGGCAGCGAAATAACCTTTCTCTAAACGGGAATCCATATGCCAGCACTTGTAAAATGCATCAAGAGGCACATCAGCTTCAACGGTTTTACGACGGGGCGCTGTTTGGGCAGGCTCGGCCGGTATCTGACGCACATATTTTTCTCCGGAAGGAATATCGCCAAACCATTTTTCTGCTAACTGTTTTACCTGATCTGTTTTAACATTACCTGCTACTACCAATATAGCGTTGATCGGACGGTAATGTTTGAAGAAGAATTGTTTTACATCTTCCAATGTGGCATTTTCAATATGACTTAATTCCTTACCGATCGTCATCCACTGGTAGGGGTGGGTGGTGTAGGCCATCCTGCGCAGGTGAAACCACACATCGCCGTAAGGTTTGTTGAGATAATGTTCTTTGAATTCCTCACAAACCACTTTGCGCTGTACCTCCAGCGATTTTTCGCTGAAGGAAAGAGACAGCATCCGGTCGCTTTCCATCCAGAAGGCTGTTTCGATATTCTCTGCCGGTAATTGAATATAGTAGTTGGTCAGGTCATTACTGGTGTAGGCATTGTTTTCACCGCCAGCCATTTGCAGAGGTGTTTCAAAATCAGGGATGTTTTCTGATCCGCCAAACATCAGGTGCTCGAATAAATGGGCAAACCCGGTTTTGTCCGGGTCTTCGTCACGGGCTCCCACATCGTACATAACATTTACCACGGCCATGGGCGTAGAGGGATCTTCATGCACCACCACCCGTAAGCCATTCGAAAGAGTGAATTTATTTATCGCAATCATATTGTCGGTTTCAACCGGCAAATTAACGACAACTTGCCCTAAAAAGCAGTAAAAGTTCAAGAGATCAATCGAGCATGTTTTTCACCTTCATGGTGAGCAGGATGGGGCCGTCGTCGCGCATTACCAGGATCTTGAGTTTCCCTGTAGCCGATTGCAGTAGGGTTTTGTAGGTTTGAATATTGCTGGAGAAATTATTCTCCACCGCCATAATAATATCACCGGGTTTGAAACCGGCCAGTTCTGCCGGCGATTTTGGCATTACGTCGATCACTTTTACATCTCCATCGATCATATAAATGCCCAGTCCGGTATAGGCGTAATCGAATGGGTCGCGCAGATGAGAATTCGGCATTAAATACAGATCTCTTTTGCCGTAATTGATGATCACATTAAAACGCCGCAGCAGATCGTTGCCGATCAGGCCGCCCAGATACGGATAGGAGGTCACGTTATATTCGTCATCAAAAATATAGGTGGGCACATTCTTGAATTTGTAGGGACCCAGTTTGATCTGCTTGATGACCCCTTGCCGCATCGGCGCTTTACCACCCAATCCTTCGGCTTGCGTGGCATACCATTTCCGTTTGGGGTTGATAAAATTGCTATCGCTTACAAAGTCGCTCGACAGCAACAAGCACATGCCCGCCCCGGTATCGAAATAGTAACGGGTAAGAATATCTGATTCATCTCTTATTGGAAAAGTGACTACCGGCAGGTTCACCAGAATGGGCTTCAATAAAAATCCGCCACGGGGATACTTGAATGTGCCTTTGGAATACACATGAATACGCAAACTATCATAATCGATCTTCACGATATAGCGTGACAAAAAGGAATACCCCATGATACCATCAATATGTTCCCCATAGGAACCACTCAGTACTTCATAGTCGTTGATATGAAAATTCAAGCTGTCCATTCGCAAACCGGGGAGGTGCAGCGAATGATTATAGGCAAATCGTACCTGACGGATCCCGGCAATCCCTCTGATGGTACGATCGCTCAGTTCTGTTTTAATATCCAGCCTTTCGGTGGTCATGGAATCAAGGGAGATGCCGCCACTTCCGGTATCCAGAATAAAATTCAGGGTGTCTTTATATTCCGCCAACCTGGCTTTTAAAATGATGATCCCACCGGTAAGTAATTTGAAGGGGAAACTGGTGATCTCTTTGGAGGGCGGAGGCACAAATTCTTCCTGGGCCCTGAGTTCGGGTAATAGGCAAGTGAATAGTAGTATGGCAAGCAGGGCGTTCTTCATAATGCGATAAGGTGTTCTGGTGCGTTTTCAAAAGACAAGCGGGTAGGGGTTCCCGCTGCACTTTGTACTGTAATTTAAGGTGTTTTGGAAAGAAAGGTGAATGGTGAATGGTGAATCGTGAATCGTGAATGGTGTCTGTATGCCGAAGCCTTTGGCGAAGGCATAAAGCGACGCTGCGTACCTTCGCGACCTCCGCGCCTCTGCGCCTGCGCCGTAGCTTCAGCGCAGGGGCAGCGGTTAAATGTATTTTTCTTAACCGCCAAGACGCCAGGGCGCAATGAATCGCCACGATTCACGATTCACCATTCACCATTCACGATTCACCATTCACCTTTCCCCCCCATTCACTAACTTTGCCCCTCAATCCCGATTATGAATCTCAGTAATTTATACGAACGCGCCCTCAATTTTGACTTTTTGACCCGTGACGAGGGTATTTTCCTTTTTCAGCACGCTCCTTTAGCCGACCTGATGTTTGTAGGCAATGAACTCCGTAAAAAGCAAGTGCCACACGGTAAAGTGACCTGGCAGATCGACCGGAACGTGAATACCACCAATGTTTGTATCGCCAACTGTAAGTTTTGTAATTTCTACCGTATTCCCGGTCATGCCGAAGCCTATATCACCGATATTGAAACGTATAAAAAGAAGATCGAAGAAACCCTTCGCTGGGGCGGTGATCAGTTATTATTGCAGGGTGGCCACCACCCCGAACTGGGATTGCAGTTTTATGTGGATCTCTTCCGTCAATTAAAACAACTCTATCCAAACCTTAAGTTGCATACCCTCGGCCCGCCCGAAGTAGCCCATATTACCAAATTGGAGAAATCCACCCATCACGAAGTACTGAAAGCGCTGAAAGAAGCCGGCATGGATAGTTTGCCCGGGGCTGGTGCCGAGATCCTGATCGATCGGGTACGTCGCCTGATCTCCAAAGGCAAATGTGGTGCCCAGGAATGGCTCGATATCATGCACGAAGCCCATAAACTGGATATCACCACTTCAGGAACCATGATGTTCGGTCATGTGGAAACACTCGAAGAACGCTTTGAGCACCTGATTAAAATTCGTGAGGTACAAAGCCGTAAACCCGAGCATGCCAAAGGTTTTCTGGCCTTCATCCCCTGGACCTTCCAGGATGCCGATACCCTGCTGGCCCGCATTCGTGGCGTTCATAACCTGACGACTCCGGAAGAATATATCCGTATGATCGCGCTCAGCCGTATCATGCTCCCCAATGTAAAAAATATTCAGGCTTCCTGGCTCACTGTGGGCAAACAAACAGCCCAGATCTGTTTACATGCCGGCGCCAACGACTTTGGCAGTATCATGCTCGAAGAAAATGTGGTTAGTGCCGCCGGAGCACCCCATCGTTTCACTTATCGCTCCATCCAGCAGGCCATCCGCGAAGCCGGCTTCGAACCCCAGCTTCGTAACCAACAGTATGAGTGGCGGGAGCTGCCGGAAGTGATTGAAGAGCAGGTTATTGAATATTAAATAAGAAATAAGGAATGAGAAATAAGGAATAAGGAAGTAGGGCGGTTGAGATTTTAGCCGGCTGAGTAATTATCAATTATTTATTATTAATTATAGTTGATAATCAATAATTAATAATTGCGGAAGCGCTCTAACATTCAACCGCCCTACTTCCTTATTCATTATTTCTTATTTTCTCCTACTTCCCACACTGGGTGAAAACACTTATTTCCCCAAACTTTCCCCCCTCCCTTCCAATACCTCAGCCCTTGCTACAGTTATAGTTATGGTGCAATAATCCTATTGAAATCCATGAGTACCCCCTTTCGAAAAATCGTAAGAATTTTAATAATTCTGGTGGCAGCTATACTGCTGTTCAACTTTTTTGGCTACTACCTTGAAAACAGGCAATCCAAAGAAAATGAAGATCTTATTAAGCTCACCGAAACCTCCGCACACCAAAAAGCGCTCGGAAAAATTATTGTAAAAGATGCGATCATCCTGATCGATGCCCATTTGCCGGCAACCACATTGGAGCAACTTCGGGAAGAACTGGACCAATCCCTGCAACGATTTGCATCGCAAAATGATTTTTTGCAGTCACAATTGCGCATCACCAACATCCCTCTGGGGCCTACCACCCTCGAAATCAGACGGCAATTAGCCAATTCTCAGGTGTATTACAGAAGTCTGCAGGCTGTGGGACGCGAAGTTGCACAAGCCGATAGCCAATTGTTGCAACTAAACGGGTCTCTGTATAAAAGAACCCTGCTCGATAATGAGTCGCATTATACTCCCTTGTTGAATAAGGCTTCCGGCCTGTTCACCGAATTATTACGCGAAAAATCGGCCAATGCCGACAATATCAATACCGGTCAGATGGCTTCTCTCATCATCGCCATCATCTGTTTGATCCTGCTCGTTATTGAACCACTGCTTCGCAAGGGACGTCAGAATTTTGAAGCCCTGCGCGAAACCCAGGAGGAATTGTTGCGCGAAAAGCAATTGCTCACCTCTATACTCAATACGCAAACGAACTATGTTGTACGTATAGATCAACAGGGGAATTTTACTTATGCCAATAATGAATTTCTGAAAACCTTCCAGCACAGCGAAGACGAGATCTTATACACGCCTTTTTATGCAACCCTGGTGCCTGCAGATATTGCCCGATGCCGTCGCACCGCGGAAGAATGCTGGGCCCACCCCGGACGGGTGCAAAAAATACTCCTGCAAAAATCGAGTCAACATTCCAAAGAGATCTATTGGACCGAATGGGAGTTTCTCGCTTTGGAAAAAAATGGTGGTGAATGGGAGATCCAGGCTATCGGTACCAATGTTACCGATCGTATTCTGGCAGAACGCATGAAAGAGGAAGCCATGCGAACCGCTTCCTATGCCATGACCTATGCCAGTATGGGAAGCTGGAATATCAACATGCTCAATTTCGAAATGAAATTAAGTGCTGAACTGATGGCGATTCTCGAAGCCCCGCTAAAAGCAGAGAAATTACTGACCATCGATGATTTCCGTAATACCTATGTGCATCCGGAAGACCGGGAACTGTTGTCTGCTAAGTTTCAACTGGCACTCGATACCATGCAGGAAAAAGACAACGAAACAAGTTTCGATTTTCGGGTCATAACAGAAAAGGGGAATACGCGGGTATTAGCTGTGAAAGGAAGAATGATCGACGACACCCATGCTTTCGGTATTGCACAGGATGCAACCGTGCAGCGTGAATCGGAGCTGGCGCTGCAAAATAGTGAGCAAAAATTTCGCTTGCTGGCCGACTATTCTGAAGATATCATTACAGAGAACCTGCCTAACGGCTTGTTGATATATGTATCACCTTCGGTGGAACGTGTACTCGGATATACCCGTGAGGAAGTGGAAGGAAAGAATATTTATGAATTAGTGCATCCCGACGATTTGCATAAGTTCGAATCGAGGGAAGATACGGTACCGATCGACACGGTAGAATTCCTGACCATCCGTTACCGGATGCTCAAAAAAAATCAGGAATATTTATGGCTGGAAACCATTTTGAAGCCGGTTCGGGAAAATGGCGCAATAGTTAAATTCATTTGCACCTCCCGTAATATAACCGAACGAAAGAATGCCGAATACGAACGGGAACAGTTATTGGCCGAAGTAAAACAATCTGAAGAACTGTTGCGTTCCGTGATCAATTCCACCCCTGACTGGATCTTTATTAAAGATAGCAGCCATCGGTTCCTTCTGGTAAATCAAAGCTTTGCTGATGCCGCCGGAAAACAACCGGTCGATTTTGTTGGGCATAATGAATTGGAATTAGGTTTTGATGAAGAAGTCGTAAAAGGCAATAGTGAAAAAAATGTCATGGGCTTCTGGGATTGGGATAATGAAGTGCTCCGTACCGGTGCTACCCAGAAAATTCCCGAAGAACCCAATATTATCAATGGGGTATCGCAATATTTCAGCACCGTAAAAGTGCCTTTGCGTGATGCCAACGGCTTTATCTGGGGTATCCTGGGCTTCGCTCACAATATTACAGAGATGAAAAGGGCTGAGGAAAGACTTAGCCGTAAAGACCTGCTGTTGCAAGCCGTAACAGAAGCCACCCATCAGTTGATCAGTAACAATAATCTGGAAGATGCCATGGGCGAATCCATCCGTTTGCTGGGTATGAAAATGCAAATGGATATTGTGAATGTGTATAAGGTAGAGAAAGCAGATCTCACCGGCATTGTAACCAGTGAAATGATCCGTTGGGACTCCCGTGACCAGCAATTTGTTTATCAAAATCCCGATCGCCAGCACATACAGTTGCCGGCCAGCAATACATTGGCGCATGTGCTTACCAGTGATGAGCCGTATTTTAATCAGGTGAGTCAGATGGAAGACAGCCCGATCAAAAGCTCCTTGTTGGCACAAGGCATACGTTCACTGGCCGTGATCCCCATTTTCTCCATGAATAAGTTCTGGGGTTTTGTGGAGTTCAACGATTGTACAGTGGATCGTGAATGGAGTATTACCGAGTTTTCCATCCTGCAATCTTTCTCCTCTACCATGGCTGCCGCCATCGAACGTGTGGAAATGGAGCAACAGTTGGTGAAGGCAAAGGTAATGGCCGAATCGGCCAGTCAGGCAAAAAGTGAATTCATGGCCAATATGAGTCATGAATTAAGAACACCAATGAACGGCATCATCGGTTTTACCGATCTCGTTTTGACCACCGAGTTACAACGTTCTCAGCGGGAATATCTCGAGAACGTAAAAAAATCGGCTTATGGTCTGCTCAATATCATCAACGATATTCTCGACTTCTCCAAAATTGAAGCAGGGAAATTGCTGATCGATGAAACCGATTTCCGACTCGATGAATTGGTGGAAGAAACCGTTGACCTGCTTACTGTGAAAGCATTTGAGAAGAATCTGGAAATGCTCTGCATTATTGATCCGGAGATCCCATCCCGTTTCGCCGGTGACCCGGTTCGTATCCGACAGATCCTCGTAAACCTGCTGGGGAATGCCATTAAGTTTACCCAGAAGGGAGAAATACTCCTGCATTTATCGAAGAAAGGTGACGTGTATGAGAAGGAACAAAAATCCTGGCTGGATATCGAAATCGCGGTTACCGATACAGGTATCGGCATCACTAAAGAAAAACTGCGCAAGGTTTTCGAAAGCTTTACACAGGCCGATTCTTCCACTACACGTAAATATGGTGGTACCGGTTTGGGACTGACCATCTCACGAAATCTGGCAGAATTAATGAAGGGTGAACTTACCGTTACAAGTGAAATTGGACAGGGAAGTACCTTCAGCTTGCATCTAAGTTTAGAAGTTTTACACCCGCAACCCCAGTTGCTGCTCAATACAAAAGTGAATGTATCATCGGTGCTGATCGTTGACGACAATATTCATAATCGGCAATGGCTTGCAGGCATCATGGAGCGTTTCCATATTCCTGTGGAAGTGGCGGGTTCCGGAAGAGAAGCCTTGATGCAGGTGGCACGTATGCATGCCGCCGGAAAAATGCCGGGTCTCATCATTTGCGACCAACACATGCCGGAAATAAGCGGCATGAACTTTATCCGTCAATTACATCTCGATTACCCCGGCTTTGCCGTGCCGGTAGCCCTGATGGTTTCATCCCTCGAAAAAAACCTGTATCAGCATGAAGCCGAGAAATGGAAGGTAATGCAGGTGCTTACCAAACCAGTTAAGTTTTATGAAGTATATGGTTTGATCTGTGCGGTAAGTACCGGCAATCTCAATCCAATAAAAGATGATGCCGTAGTGCCGGTGATCGAACGAATCACAGACGCTGCCACCATCATGGTGGTGGAAGATGATCCTATCAATATGATGCTGATCGGTGAAGTACTGCGTAAAATGGGATTCGAATTGATAAAAGCGCATAATGGTAAACAGGCACTTGAAATTTTACCAAAGAATGATCCCGTGCTGATATTCATGGACGTGAACATGCCAGAGATGGATGGATTCACCACGACACGTCTGATACGACAAATGTCTGAGCCGCACTGCAGCATTCCCATCATTGCCCTCACTGCCGATGCGATGCAGGGCGACAGAGAGAAATGTTTGGAAGCCGGAATGAATGATTATGTAACCAAGCCATTCCGTATCGAAGAGATCGAATCGGTACTGAAGAAAAGAATGTTGATCGTATAAAAACAGCAACGCCGGAAACTTTTCCGGCGTTTGCTTTTATTCTGGTGCCTGCGAAATACTAATTATCCTTAACCTTTTGTCCGCTGTTATCTATATAATACATGGCACTTCCTTCCATCACGCGGGCGGCACCTTCAGTAAAAACATCGGCGAATGTAAATTTGAAACTGATAGCGGTTTTACCTTTTGGATCTATATAGCCCCATTTGCCTTTGGCATTCATTACCGCAGCCAACCCCTCAGAAAAACCACGGGCACTGCCCCATTCAATAGGAATGACCACCTGACCCTTCAGATTAATGTATCCGCTTAAATTTCCTTTGCTAACCACCGCCATACCTTCATGGAACGACATCCCTTCACTGAATTGCGGTTCCACCACCACCTTACCTGTACTATCAATATAACCCCATTTATTGTTGATCATCACAGCCGCCATCCCTTCAGAAAAAGGGAGCGCCTCATCGTAAATTAATGGAACCACAAGTTTACCATCTTTATCGGCATAGCCATGTTTACCACCCTTACCAACCAATGACAAGCCGCAAACACACTCATCCACATGGTCGTATTTTTTGGTCCATGCCTGCGCGGTAGCGGCATTCACTATGTAAAAAGCGAGGATGGACAGGAGGAACTTCTTCATAACAGAACGTTTTTCAGGTGAAAAATTGAATGAGCTCCCGAAAGTTACACCCCCTTACGGGCCTGATGGCATGACTTCCGACACAGGTTTTTATGATTTTTTACTTCAAACCAACCCGGCAATCAATTCATTGGAACATATTTTTCAGCGAATTAACCCGGTGCCTTTTTAGCATTAAGTATTAACTTTCAGCACCTAATTCAACTAAAATGAAAAAATCTGCGATTGTTTTCCTCCTGTTCCTGGTGGCTTTTTCCGTCCTTAGTGCTCAAATTCCGTCGGCCAAACTGCTGCCTGCAGTGCCCGAATCGGCCGGGTTCATGAGCGACCGCCTCAAACGTATTGATGGCAATATCAACGAATGGATCCAGCAGGGAAAGCTAAATGGCGCCGTAGCCCTGATCGCACATAATGGCAGGATCGTATATCATAAAAGTTTTGGTTATGATGATCCGGGGAAAACAAAAGCTATTAAAACAGATGCCATTTACCGCATCGCCTCCCAAACAAAAGCCATAACCAGTGTGGCAGTCATGATGCTGTATGAAGAAGGTAAATTTTTACTCGACGATCCTATTTCACGCTATATCCCTGAATTTGCCAAGCCCACCGTACTCGACAAATTCAACGAGGCAGATAGCAGTTATACGACCGTTCCGGCTAAATCGGAAGTGACCATACGGCAATTGCTTACGCATACCTCCGGCATTGGCTACGCTCAAATAGGAAGCAAAGAATCCAATGCTATTTATGCGAAAGCCGGTATCACCGCAGGAATTGGTGTAGAAAACGGGCGCCTCCTGGCTACCGATATGAAGAAACTCGGTAAACTGCCCCTCATGCATCAACCCGGAGAACGGTTTACTTATGGATTGAATACAGATGTACTGGGCTATCTGGTCGAAGTAGTATCGGGAATGAGTCTGGATGCCTTTTTCCGCACCCGTATCTTTGAACCACTGGGCATGAACGACACCTATTTTTATGTGCCCAAAGAAAAAAGACATCGGGTAGTATCCATTTATACAGAGGAAGAAGGCAAACTACAGCCCGCTCCTGCACGCATTAAAGTTAACGGTGTATTTATCTCCGACTATCCTTCTCAGGAAGGCACTTATTATTCCGGCGGGGCCGGATTATCGTCTACAGCATTAGATTATGCGATCTTTCTGCAGATGATGCTTAATAACGGCACCTATAATGGAAAGCGATTATTAGCGCGGAATACGGTGCGTATGATGACGATGAATCAGATCGGCGATATCAACTCCGGTGTAAATAAGTTCGGGCTGGGCTTTGGCATCACCACTGAAAAAGGCAGCAGCATCATTCCTACACCGCAAGGTGTATTTGATTGGGGCGGGGCTTTTTCTACTACCTATTGGGCCGACCCCAAAGAAAAACTCGTTGGCATCCTGTTCCGCCAGCTATGGAGAACTTCTCATGGCGAGGCGGCGAATAAATACAAAGTGCTGGTGTACCAGGCAATGGAATAATCACCAACCAAATCTCTGATACATACATTTTAAAGCGTTATCAATATGAAAAAAATAGCCATAATCCTCAGCTTACTATCCTGTTTTCATTTTTTATCGGCTCAAACCGACACCCTGCCTGCATTTGTGCGCGACAGTATCGATAACTATGTGCAGCAGGCCCTGATGCAATCAAAGATCCCCGGGGTGAGTGTGGCCATCGTTAAGAACGGCAAAGTTGTATTTATAAAAGGCTATGGCCAGCGGGAAATGGGCGGCACAGAAGCCGTGGATGAGAATACGCTATTTATGATCGGATCGAATTCAAAGGCGTTTTCAGCAACGGCTTTGGCTATTTTAGATGCCGAAAAAAAATTATCACTGGATGATAAAGTACAGAAATGGCTGCCGGGCTTTAAGATGCAGGATCCCTATCTCACCAGGGAGATCATGGTGCGCGATCTGCTCTGCCACCGATTGGGATTTGAGACCTTCCAGGGCGATTTTATGTATTTCGATTCCGATCTCACCACCGCTGAAGTGATCGAAAAATTTGGCAAGCTGAAGCCACTCTACGGATTTCGCAGTCGCTGGGGGTATACCAATGCAGCTTTTGCTGTAGCTGGCGAAGTATTGCGATCGGCCTCAGGGAAAACCTGGGCGGAGTTTCTTAAAGAGCGGATCTTTCAACCATTGGGAATGGATCGCACCCTCGCCCTTAGTACTGAAATACAGGCGGCCACGAATAAAGCTACCGCTCATACGGTAGTGGAAGGCCAATTGAAAAAGATCCCTTACGGGAATATCGATAACATAGCACCTGCCGGCAGTATCAGTTCTTCTGCCAGAGACCTCACCCGTTGGATGATCGCACAATTGGGCAATGGCACAATTGATGGAAAACCGGTGATACCGGCTGCCGCCATCAGTCAAACCCGTTTTCCCCATTCCATCATGGGCAACGGTCAGTTCCTCTACAATCGCGGTCATTTTCAACTTTACGGTTTGGGATGGATGTTAGAAGAATACAGTGGAAGGAAGATCGTGTCGCATACGGGCGGCGTCAACGGTTTTGTAACCAGTGTTACCCTGATCCCTGAAGAAAAACTCGGCATTGTGGTACTGACCAATACCGATCAGAATATGTTTTATGAAGCCCTGAAATGGGAGATCATGGATGCTTATCTGGGTAATATATATCGTAATTACAGTAAAAACTATAAGGGATATCTGGAGGGACAGGAGAAGCGGGAAATGGCCCAGTTAAAGAAACTCAGAGATACCGTTGCCATGCAACCGAAAACAGCATTGCCTTTAAAAGCGTATGCCGGTAATTATGTACATGAGGTATATGGTAAAATGACTATTAAAGAGGAGAACGGGAAAATGATCATGCGCTTCGAACACCACCACGGTCGCTATGGCACCCTGGAACCCATGGGCGGCAATCGTTTCTTATGTACCTACAGCGATCCGCTATATGGTATTAAAGTGCTGCCCTTTACGGTTACGAATGGTAAAGTGCAATCAGTGACTATTACCGTTGCCGATTTTGTAGAGTTCACCCCATACGAGTTTAAAAAACTGCAATGATATATGGATCAAACAACATTAGGCATCGGCACCCGTTTGCAGCATACCCAATACGGACCCGGCGTGGTCGTAGCATTGCGCTATGCTACTTATCTCATTTCGTTTATACACCACGGGGTAAAAGAAATCGATAAGAACGATCATCAACTTGATGAAATCATTCCCGAAAATGTAACGGCTGAAGTGGAAACGCATAGTGAGGTAGAAAGATCCCTGCTGAAGATCTTGCGCCTTTGGGGCGGGTCTCAGGAGACGGTTCCGCTTGGCGATAAGTGGCTGGGAGGAATCCTGGTCTTAAAACCCGCCGACGCTTCCCTGAAGCCAAAGGAAATTCCGGTGGAAGATTTCTTTCACAAGATCGTGATGCTCCGCGACCGTCTCCGTGTATTGGAGCAAAATATCAACAGTCATAAAAAACTGAGCGACGAAGACAAAGTAAATCTGCAACAATATATCACCCGCTGTTATGGATCGTTAACCAGCTTTAATGTATTGTTCCGCAATAAAGAACATTGGTTCGTGGGAGAAAAAGGAGGGAAGGAGGATTGATTCAGTATAAGGGGTCTTCTTTCCGCATATCGCCCAAGAGATTGCGGTAGCGTTTGTAATGCAGGTAGGCACGTTTGATATATTCCTGAAACGCATAATCCGTCGTGGATTCAGTGAATTCCAGGGTGGGCCGGTAATATTTGATAAAAGTATCCAGTTCAGCACCCCGTAATTGAGTGAGTTTAATGATAAGTGCCCGGCTGAAGCGATGGTCGATATATTTTTCAGCTTCTTCCCGCAACAAACGTTCCTGAAAATTCTCCATGCGTCGGTTCCGCCGGAATTGAAAAAGCCGGATGAATTCATTTATATCCAATCCTACACCACCAGTAGGTGAAATACTGGTAAGGCTCTCGAAATTCGGGCGTCTGAAATCAAATGCCTTCGCATAATCACGGCGGTTTTGAATGGAATCCATGCGGTAATTCCGGGGCCGGACCGTTACCTGTTTCAGGTCGGTAATATTTACATGCAATGCAATTTCAAAATTGAGTGTATTGGGAATGGTACGTACCGCAAATTTGGGTGTGGGCTTGCCGAGATAGGAGAACCAGATGGAATCATTTTCGCTCACGATGATGGTATATCGCCCGTTGGCATCGGTAATGGTACCTCCGCCGGCCGTACTCATCACACTCACCGCCTCGAGGGCTTTTTGCTGGGTAACATCAAAAACACGTCCGCTAACCTTCACCTGCGACAGCAGGCTGCCCGCCAACAGCAAGAAGCTACCAAGAAGAACCAATACTCTCAATCGGGTAAAATTTTTTCGCCGTGATATTACGACCAAATAATGGATCGGCAGAATTATGCCGGTTGTTTTAACGATGATTTTGCAGTAAAACGGTGCTTTCCACCACTTTAGGAAAATGGGCATGCTCCAGCGCATGGATCTTCTGAGCCAATGTATCGGCTGTATCCTGTGGCGTAACGGAACAGCGTGCCTGAAAAATGCTGGCACCATGGTCATAATGCTCATCCACATAATGAATGGTTATACCACTTTCTGTTTCCTGATGCGCGATCACAGCCTCATGAACATGCGACCCGTACATGCCCTTTCCGCCGTACTTCGGCAAAAGAGCAGGATGAATGTTAATGATGCGTTGTGGGTAAGCCTGTATCAGACCTGGCGGAATCTTCCAGAGAAATCCAGCCAATACGATAAAAGAAATATCATATTGTTTAAGTGTGGGCAAATAATGATCGCCCCGGAAAAAAGCCTCTTTTTCAATCATTAAAACCGGCACCCCTGCTTTTTCGGCCAGGGCTATTACCCCTGCTCCGGGCTTATTACAAACCACCAAACCCACCCGGATCTGCTCATGACCCTTCAGGTGCTCCATGATCTTCTGGGCGTTGCTACCGGCACCGGAGGCGAAGAGGGCGATGGCGATCATTGTGTTGTAAATTATTGATAATTAATAATTTGAGAATTTGAAGATGTGAAAATGGTTCACCTGTTTCAGTCCTTTAAAAGAACAAATCTTCCATCTAAAATTAGGGGCGTTTTTTGGTAAAATAGCGTCCCATTTTCTTTAAGTAATTACGGAAAAAAGGAAACTGACCGGTAAAGATACTGATCACCAGCACACAGATAGGCCAGAGCAGGGTGACCAAAATAATGTAGAGTGGGATCCGAACGAATTCATTTTCAATGTCTAATGCATTCAGGACCAACCGGCCTAAATAGCCGCAACAACTTCCGCCAACGGCAAAAGTGATCAATATGAGGGTGAGCTGCAAGGCGTTTACGCCCCATTTTTGCTTTAAACGTTCGAACATGGGCGCAAAAGTGCTTGAAAAAATCCATTTTCCACACCCCTTTATTTATGCAATGCGGAATTTATCAACCTCTTTACAAAATCATGACACGAGCCATTCAATTCATTCAAAAACAATTGAAAATTAGGCTGAAACCCGCTCTGGCACTGGCTTAAAAAAATTTTAAACGTGTTGGCATTTTGTTAATTTCCCTGCTTATTTTTGCAGCCGATTCCGGAAATTTTTCCACATAATTTCATCATATTCAACTGGTATGAGCGAACACCGATTCTCTGCAAAACGAATTATTCCTGTTGTATTATTCTTATCGCTTCTATCTTTCGCAAATAATTCTGTGGCTCAGGATGGAAAAGCGCTATTCAAAGCGAACTGCGCAGCCTGTCACGCCATTGATAAGGACCTTACCGGACCTGCTTTGAAAGATGTTGAAACACGCTGGCCCAGCAAGTCTTTGCTGGTAACCTGGATCAAGAACTGGAACAAAGCTGTGGCCACCGCAGATCCTTATGCGGTTAAGATCAAGGATTGGAGCCAGGCACAGATGAGCGTATTCGAAAGCCTGAGTGATAAAGAAGTAGATGCTATCCTGGGTTATGTGGCCGAGGCGAGCAAAGCACCAAAGCCTACGGAGAAAAAAGCTGAAGCGACTGCCGAAGCCGACAACTCTCTGTTGTACGGTATCCTGAGTTTGATCCTGGCCGTTATTGCCCTCATCCTGTTGGGTGTAAACGCGAACCTCCGCAAACTGGCCGATGAAAAAGATGGTATTCCATCTGCAGAGCCCATTCCTTTCTGGAGAAATAAAGCTTATATCAGCCTGATCGCCCTCCTCTTCTTTGTGATCGCCGGTTACAATCTGGTATCATGGGGTGTGGGTATGGGTCGTCAGAAAACCTATCAGCCTGAACAGCCGATCTATTATTCTCATAAAGTGCATGCCGGTACCAATCAGGTAAACTGTTTGTATTGCCACGGTGGTGCTATGGAAGGCAAACATGCGAACATCCCTTCAGTGAATGTTTGTATGAACTGTCATATGGCCATCAATGAATATAAAGGAGAGAAGATCTTCCGTGAAGATGGTTCAGAGGTGAATGGTACAGAAGAGATCAAGAAATTATACGCTGCGGCCGGATGGGATCCTACAGCTAAAAAATATACCGGAGAGGGTAAGGCCATTGAGTGGGTGAAGATCCACAACCTGCCCGATCACGTTTATTTCAACCACTCACAGCACACCAAAGCGGGTAAGGTACAATGCCAAACCTGTCATGGTGAAGTAACCGCTATGGATGAAGTATATCAGTTCTCTGAACTGAGCATGGGATGGTGCGTGAACTGTCACCGTGAATCGAAAGTTGATTTCAACGACGAGAACGGTAATGGTAATAAATTCTATAGCATTTACCAGAAGTATCACGACGAGATCAAGTCGAAGAAGCGTGACAGTGTAACGGTAAGTGATATCGGAGGATTGGAGTGTCAGAAATGCCACTATTAAGCAGAAGCTAAGGCGACAATTTGATTTGTTTGAAAGAACCTCCATTTTCAAATCTTCAAATTTTCAAATCTTCAAATTATTAATCGTTTTAATTTTCAAATCGAAATAAATGGCTAAGAAAAAATACTGGCAAAGTTTTGCAGCGATGAATGAATCGGAAGCACATCAGAAGCTGTCCCAGGACGAATTCCGCGAGGACCTGCCTTTTGAAGCCGGTGAGAATGACAAAAACTTCACCAATACCCCAGCCTCCCGCCGTGATTTTCTTAAATACTTAGGTTTCAGTACTGCTGCTGCTATGGCCGCTGCCAGTTGCGAAACTCCTGTAAAGAAAGCCATCCCTTATTTGAATAAACCTCAGGACCTGGTTCCCGGCGTAGCTGATTACTATGCTACCACCTACGTAAGTGGTGGTGAAGCCATCCCTGTTGTGGCCAAAGTGCGCGACGGTCGCCCCATCAAATTAGAGGGTAATACATTATCTAACTATTCTAAAGGCGGTACTTCTGCCCGTGTTCAGGCAGCCGTTCTGGACCTTTATGATACGGCCCGTTTACGCAGCGCCAGCATGAAAAGCGGCGATGGCCGCACGGCGATCAGTCTGGAAACAGCCGATAAGGATATCCTTGCGGGTCTGGCTTCAGGAAATGTAGTATTACTTACCAGCACCATCACTTCTCCCACTACTAAAAAAGTAGCGGCCGATTTTCTGGCTAAATATCCCGGCAGCCGTCACGTGCAGTTTGATGCAGCTTCTTACAGCGGCATGATCCTGGCCAACGAAGCCAGCTTCGGAAAGAAAGCCATCCCTTCTTACTATTTCAACTATGCGAAAACGATCGTGAGCCTGGGCGCCGATTTCCTCGGAACCTGGTTGTCTCCTATCGAATTCACCAAGCAATATGCGGCTGGTCGTAAGATCACCGATAGCTCAAAAAAGAGCAGCAAGCACTTCCAGTTCGAAAGCATGCTCAGCATGACAGGTGCCAACTCCGATGAGCGTTACACTCACCGCCCTTCTGAAGCGGGTGTGGTAGCCGCTGCCTTACTCTCTGCCGTTCAGGGCCAGGGTGCAGTTGGTGTGGAAGGAAACCTGAAAAAAGGTATTGAAGCAGCCGCGAAAGCATTGCTCGAAAGCAAAGACGGCGCCCTGGTGGTGTCCGGAAGCAACAATACAAATATTCAACTCATTGTAAACGCGATCAACGCGGCTATCGGTGCGTATGGTACTACCATCAGCTTCGGTAATACGAATCAAACATATCAAGGCCTCGATACAGAAATGATTGGCCTTATCGCCGACATGAATGCCGGCAAGGTAAATACCCTGATCGTTTACGGTGCCAACCCTGCTTACGAATTTCAAAATGCCAAAGCATTTGCCGATGCATTGAAAAAAGTAAAGCTGACGGTTTCGCTGAACGAACGTCTCGATGAAACAGCAGAACTCTGCCAGTATGCCGTTCCTTCTCACCACTTCCTCGAAAGCTGGGGTGATGCAGAACCCAAATCAGGTTATTTCTCTCTGATGCAGCCAACGATCAATCCGCTGTTCAAAACACGTCAGTTCCAGGATTCACTCCTGAAATGGAGCGGTAGTGCCAGCACGTTCGATGTTGTTTTCAAAGAAACATGGACAGCTAAACTGGGTAGTGCAGAGGCATATAACAAAGCCCTGCAGGACGGTGTGGTAGAAGGTTCCAATGTTATGGAAGGCGCTGCTTTCAATGGTGCCGGTGTAGCCGCTGCAGTAGCCGCTGTGGGCGCATTGAAAAAGTCTTCTAAATACGAAGCTGTAATTTATCAGAAAATAAGTCTGGGTGATGGTAAACAAGCGAACAACCCCTGGTTGCTCGAGTTACCCGATCCTATTACCAAAGCTACCTGGGATAACTACGCAATGGTATCTCCTCAGTTCGGTAAGGAAGTATTGAATATCGATATTTCTAATTCCCGTGAGGCGGATAAATATGAAGTGGAAATGGATAAGCCGGTACGTAAGTTCACCATCAACAAAGTGGAGATGGAACTTCCTGTACTGATCGTTCCGGGTATGCAGGCCAACACTATTGCTATCGCAGTAGGTTTCGGTCGCAGTGAAAAAACTGGTCGTGCGGCTAACGGCGTTGGTAAGAATGCCTATCCTTTACTGTCTTTTAACGGTTCTACTGTTGAATGGACAGCGGGCGATGTTACAGTTGCAGAATCCACGACCAAATACAAAATAGCTACCACGCAAACACACAGCAGCTATGAAGGCCGTCATGAAGTGATCAAGGAAGTGACATTGGCTGAACTGATCAAGAATCCTGAAGTGATCCGTGAAGAGCGCAATGTGGAATTGAAGAATTACGGCGGGCTGGATAAATTTGAAAAAGAAGGTACACTCTATCCTTTACATGCACGTCCCGGTATCCGTTGGGCCATGAGCATCGACCTCAACTCCTGCGTGGGTTGCGGCGCGTGTAGCGTGGCTTGTACAGCCGAGAACAACGTTCCTGTAGTGGGTAAAAACGAAGTACTGCGTTTCCACGAAATGCACTGGATGCGTATCGACCGCTACTTCAGTGGGGATGCGAATAATGCTGATAGCATTCAAACCATTTTCCAGCCAATGCTTTGTCAGCATTGTGACAACGCTCCTTGTGAGAACGTTTGTCCGGTGGCTGCCACCAACCACAGCAGTGAAGGCTTGAACCAAATGACCTATAACCGTTGTATCGGTACCCGTTATTGCGCGAACAACTGTCCGTATAAAGTACGTCGCTTTAACTGGGCTGATTATACCGGAGCCGACAGCTTCCCCGACAACCAACTGAAGGAAGGTGTGGGCGCCCTGAATGATGCTGTATTCATGATGAACGACGATTTGACCCGCATGGTACTGAACCCAGATGTTACCGTACGCAGCCGTGGTGTGATCGAAAAATGTTCTTTCTGTATCCAGCGTTTGCAGGAAGGTAAACTGAAAGCGAAGAAAGAGAACCGTGTTATTGCCGACAGCGATGTGAAAACAGCATGTCAGCAGGCTTGTCCTTCCGACGCTATCGTATTCGGTAATGCGAACAATCCCGACAGTGAACTGAATCAGGTGCGTAAAGGCAACAGCCAGCGTATCTTCCATTCACTGGAGCAGATCCACGTATTGCCAAGCATCAGTTACCTGGCGAAAGTGCGCAACACAGATACCCTGTCTGCTCACGCCGCCGAACATGCCGAAGCAGCTCATGAAGCCGCTCCTGCAGCAGAGAAGCACTAAGAATTGATTTTTGAAATAGTTGACCAAACCATAATAAAGCGTGTGGCAGTTGTTTAACCCGGCTGCTTCCCGCCCAAAGCTTGAAATATGGCATTATTAAAGTACGAATCGCATGTAAGGGCTCCATTGGTGGAGGGAACGAAGGATTACCACCAGGTTACGGAAGATATTATTCGGCCTATTGAAGGACCGCCCTCCCGTTTGTGGTGGATCGGTTTCCTGATCTCCGTGGCTTTATTATTATTCGGTGTTTACTCTGTTTACCGGGAGGTTACTTACGGTGTGGGACAGTGGAACCTGAATAAAACCATCGGATGGGGTTGGGATATCACCAACTTCGTATGGTGGGTGGGTATCGGTCACGCCGGTACGCTGATCTCCGCGATCCTCCTGCTGTTCCGTCAGGGATGGCGTACAGGGGTGAACCGCGCAGCAGAAGCGATGACCATCTTCGCGGTAATGTGCGCCGGTCAGTTCCCGATCTGGCACATGGGTCGTGTATGGATGGCCTTCTTTGTAATGCCTTACCCCAACACCCGCGGTCCTTTGTGGGTGAACTTCAACTCCCCCTTGTTGTGGGACGTATTCGCGATCTCAACTTATTTTACCGTTTCATTGCTGTTCTGGTATTCAGGTTTGATTCCGGATCTGGCTACCGTACGTGACCGCGCCAAATTGAAATGGAGAAAATATATGTATGGACTGTTATCGTTTGGCTGGACAGGTTCCACCAAGCACTGGCAGCGCCACGAAAGTTTGTCACTGGTATTGGCCGGTATGAGTACCCCACTGGTACTTTCCGTACACACGGTGGTATCTTTCGACTTCGCCACCTCCGTTGTACCGGGCTGGCATACTACCATCTTCCCTCCATACTTCGTGGCGGGTGCCATCTTCTCCGGATTTGCAATGGTGCAAACCCTGTTGCTGGTGACCAGAAAAGTATTGAAACTGGAAGAGTATATCACGCTCGAGCATATTGAAGTAATGAATAAGGTAATTGTACTCACCGGTTCTATCGTGGGTATTGCCTACCTCACCGAGTTGTTCATCGCCTGGTATGGCCAGAACCGCTACGAAGGATGGGCTTTCATGAAGAACCGTCTGGATCCATTCAGTCCCTACGGCTGGAGCTATTACCTGATGATGGGTTGTAACGTGTTATCTCCCCAGATCTTCTGGTTCCGTAAAATGCGTCGTAACCTTTTCGTAACCTTCTTCATGAGTATCCTGGTAAATATCGGTATGTGGTTCGAGCGTTTCGTGATCATCGTTACTTCTGTTTACCGCGACTATCTGCCCAGTAGCTGGAGTACGTATTACCGTCCGTCCATTTATGAGGTAGGATTCTATGTAGGTACATTTGGTTTGTTCTTCACCTGTTACTTCCTGTTCTCGAAATTCTTCCCTGTAATTGCAGTGGCAGAGATCAAGCACATCCTGAAGAAATCCGGTGAGAATTATAAACCAGCTATGGAAGAGGTAGAGACGGTATCGGCCGATAAATTCTACGACGAAACGTCTCATCATCATTAATCATTTAAGAAACTACTGAACTACAGTATATGGCAGAAAAAAAATTCGTAGTGGGATGTTTTACAGAAGAAGCGGTATTGTTTGATGCCGTGAAGAAAGTACGTAAAGCAGGGTATAAGCTCCATGATGTTTATACACCTTTCCCCATACATGGCCTCGATAAGGTTATGGGTCTTCGTGATACCAGCATCCACACAGCGGGATTCATTTATGGTATTTTCGGAACAACCACCGCATTGAGCTTTATGACATGGGTGTTTACTAAAGACTGGCCGTTGAATATTGGTGGTAAGCCCAACTTTGCCCTTCCGGCCTGGGTTCCTATCATGTTCGAATTTACCGTACTCTGCGCCTGCGTAGGAATGGTATTAACGTTCTGCTATCTCTGTCAGCTGGCTCCTTTTGTAAAGAAGCATCATTTTCATGCACGTGCCACTGACGACATGTTTGTTATGGCCATCGAGTGTACGGCTAAAACAAATGAAAGTGAAGTAAGCAGTTTCCTGAGTAATGCCGGTGCCATTGAAATCAATGTGCAGCAGGCTGAAACCGGATGGTGGCTCGGAACCTACGACAAAGAGCAGAAGCTTTACGCCGGAACGAATTAATAAAAATCGATACTTAGCACATCAGACCTATAAAGTATTAATAAAAATTACTGATGAAAAAAACAGCCATTTTATCTGTTGCGGTGCTTTCGGTGATCCTGTTCAGTTGTGGATGGGATAAAACCAAACCCAAAGATGTTTATATGCCCGATATGGCCTACAGCCGTGCCGTTGAAACATATACATCACTCGACACACTTCATGCTCAGGGGATTAATTATAACGCGATACCTGTTAAAGGAACGGTTAAGCGTGGTGAGCTGTTTGCTTTTCCATTGGAAATGGACCAACCCGGCGATTCGGCAAACTATGTAAAAAGCCGTGCGGTAGCTAACCCACTGCCTGCCCTGGATGCCGTTCAAATGAAAGAAGCGGAGCGTTTGTATCTGGTAAACTGTGGCATTTGTCATGGTGCCAAAATGGATGGTAACGGACCGTTGTACAATGATGGTAATGGCCCTTATGGCGTAATGCCCCGTAATTTACTGGCCGAGCCCGTACTGAGCATGCCCGATGGTCAAATGTTCTATTCCATCACATATGGTAAGAACCTGATGGGTGGATATGGTACACAGCTCAGCACCACACAACGCTGGATGGTGATCCATTATATCAATAGCAAACAGAATCCGGCTCCTGCTGCTACCGCTGCACCAGCCGCTGCTGATACAACTGCAAAAAAGTAAGAACTAACCTGATCAAAGAATTATTAAAATTCCGATAATGGCTATCAAAGAATTTTTCGAGATCCCTAAACGCTACAGAACCTGGTCACTCGCATTGATGGGTATAGGTATTCTGGCTGTAGTATTGGGCTATTTTGTTTATGGTACCGGCGATGTGCACCATAAAACCCGTTTCTGGGCTTCCCTGTTGCACAATAGTATTTTCTTCCTGCTGATAGCCAATGCCAGCATGTTCTTTATCTGTGCCACTACATTGGCATGGGGCGGATGGCAAATGAGTTTCCGTCGCGTTCCTGAAGCCATCTCCGTGGCTGTTGGCCCGCTCGGTATCATTGCCCTGGTTGTTTTACTGGGTATTGCCTGGGGTGGTCATCACATGACACATATCTACCATTGGACCGATGCGGAAGCTGTTGCTGCCGATCCGATCCTGAAGGGTAAAGCTCCTTTCCTTAATCTGAATTTCTTTACATACTGGACCATCGCTACAGTAGCCCTGTGGTGGGTACTGGGATATAAAATGCGTAAACTGTCGCGTTCTACCGACGAAAACCCACTGCCCAATGCAGAAGCCGGCCGTGCTTTCATCTGGAAGAACACTGTATGGGCCGCCTTATTCATTGTTTGGTTTGCCCTTACAGTAATGTCTACCGTTCCCTGGTTGTGGCTGATGAGCATCGACGCTCATTGGTACAGCACCATGTATAGCTGGTATACTTTTGCTTCGAGCTGGGTAGCCGGTATTGCCCTCATGGCTTTGTTTGTTGTTTACCTTAAAAACAAGGGCTATCTGGAATTCACCAATGAAGAGCACCTGCACGATATTGGTAAATTCATGTTCGCCTTCTCTGTATTCTGGACCTATCTGTGGTTCAGCCAGTACATGCTGATCTGGTACGCGAATATTCCAGAGGAAACAACGTACTTTACTTCACGTATCGTAACAGATCATCAAACCGGAGCCTACGCAGGGATTTTCTGGCTCCAGTTCGTGATCAACTTCCTCGCTCCGTTGTTAATACTGATGCGCAGAGGTTCTAAACGCAACTTCACCACCATTACGATCATGGCTGTAGTGATCATATTCGGTCACTGGCTCGATTTCTATCAAATGATCTTCGCCAGCGTGGCAAAAGATCATGTTGAACTGGGTTGGCTCGACTTTGGCGTAGCGGCTGGTTTCGTGGGTGTGATCATGTTTGTTACAGGTAACGCTCTTGCCAAAGCGCCCCTGATCAACAAGAACCATCCTTTTGTAAAAGAAAGTATCATTCACCATACCTGATCCAACGATCGGTTTGGTAGAGACTCTATAGTAACTGTAATTTGAAAATAACCTATTTGTTGTAACATGGGAACAACTGCATTTTTTATTGTAGCAATCCTGGTTTTGGGTTTTCTGATCACCTTTCAGATCGCTAAAGCCAGTGAGTACGTATCCGTATTAAAAGGCGAGAAGAAAGCTTTTGAGCAAAGCAATCGTGTAAATGCCTTCCTGATGGTGGTGTTTCTCGTGCTGGGCCTCATTGGCGTGTATTGGTGTAACGAGTTGTTCTATGGAAAGACATTGCTGCCTTTCCCCTCAGCTTCTGACCATGGTGAAAAGATCGACCTGATGTTGAAGATCACGTTGCTGATCACAGGTATCGTATTTTTCATCACACAGATCCTCCTGTTCTGGTTCGCTTATAAATACCAGCACCGCGAAGGAAAGAAAGCCTTCTATTTCCCTCACAGCACGAAACTGGAGATGATCTGGACAACCGTTCCGGCCATCACTCTTTGTATCCTCGTTGGTTTCGGTCTTTATTATTGGCTGCAGATCACCGGCGATGCCCCCAGCAATGCCATGCAGGTGGAAGTAACCGGTCGTCAGTTCAGTTGGGTGTTCCGCTATCCCGGCAAAGACAATAACTTCGGTAAAAAGTATTTCCGCAATATTGATGATAAGAACAGCAACCAACTTGGTTTGATCTGGGAAGATCCCGCTTCTCATGACGATATCGTTACTACGCAAACCATGTATGTTGTAAAAGACCAGCCCGTAAAACTGATCATTGGCTCACGCGATGTGATCCATGACGTTGGTCTTCCCCATTTCCGTTTGAAAATGGATGCTGTTCCAGGTACGCCAACTACCCTGTGGTTCACACCAAAATATACCACAGAAGAAATGAAGCAGATCACCAAGAACCCCGAATTTGAGTATGAAATCGCCTGCGACCAAATGTGTGGTAACGGCCACTACTCCATGAAAGGTGTGATCAAAGTAGTAACACAGTCTGAATTCATCCTGTGGCGCGCTACACAGAAAACAGCTTATTCTGCTGTTGCTCCTGAAGCGCCTGCGGCCGCCGTGGACAGCACGCAGAAAGAAACGGCTTCAATCAGCATAAAGAATTAAACTGTTATCCAGGTAAACTGTTTTTTACGTCTATTTAAACTTATTTAGCATGAGCAACGCAGCAGCATTGCATGGTCATCAGGAAGTAGGAATGTCCCACGAGGGCCATCACGATGAACATCACGTGCATCATCACAAAGAGACATTCATTACCAAATATGTCTTTAGTCAGGATCACAAAACCATTGCCAAGCAGTTTTTGATCTCCGGTATGATCTGGGCGATCCTTGGTGGTTTGATGTCCGTGTTATTCCGCTTACAGTTGGGTTACCCCGATCAGTCTTTCCCCTGGCTCGAAGATATTCTCGGTCGTTGGGCGAAAGGCGGTCGTATCTCCGCTGAAAACTATTATGCATTGGTTACCATGCACGGAACCGTGTTGGTATTCTTTGTATTGACTGGTGGATTGAGCGGAACCTTCGCCAACTTCCTTATTCCGCTGCAGATCGGCGCACGCGATATGGCGTCTCCTTTCATGAACATGCTTTCTTACTGGTTCTTCTTTATTGCCAGTATCGTAATGCTGTCTTCTTTCTTCGTACAAACCGGACCTTTCAGTGGTGGCTGGACGGCCTATCCTCCTCTTAGCGCATTGGGCGATGCCTCGCCCGGCTCCAAGATCGGTATGGACCTCTGGATCACGGCGATGGCACTTTTCGTTGTGTCGTCGTTGCTGGGTGGTTTGAACTATATTTCTACCGTTTTGAACATGCGTACCAAGGGTATGAGCATGACCAGACTGCCGTTGACCATCTGGGCCCTGTTCTTTACAGCTATCCTCGGTGTATTGTCTTTCCCTGTACTGCTTTCCGGCTTCATTCTGCTGCTGTTTGATCGTCATGCCGGAACCAGTTTCTATCTTTCTGATATTTATATCAATGGTGTGGCATTGCCCAACGAAGGTGGCAGCGCCATCCTTTTCCAGCACTTATTCTGGTTCCTGGGTCACCCTGAGGTATATATCATCCTTTTGCCTGCCATGGGTATGGCATCAGAGATCCTGTCTGTTAACAGCCGCAAACCGATCTTCGGTTATATGGCGATGGTGGGTTCCATGTTTGCGATCGCTATCCTGGCCTTCCTGGTATGGGCGCACCACATGTTTGTAACCGGCTTGAATCCATTCCTTGGATCTGTGTTCGTGTTGCTCACCCTGCTGATCGCCGTGCCTTCAGCCATTAAAGTGTTCAACTGGCTTACAACGATCTGGCGCGGTAATATCCGCTTTACGCCTGGTATGATGTTCGCGCTCGGTTTCGTGAGCCTGTTCATCTCCGGTGGTTTAACGGGTATCTTCCTTGGTAACTCCACACTGGATATTCACCTGCATGATACCTATTTTGTAATCGCCCACTTCCACATTGTAATGGGTGTGAGTGCCTTCTTCGGTATGTTCGCCGGTGTTTACCATTGGTTCCCTAAAATGTATGGCCGCTACCTGAATAACACTATGGCCTATATCCATTTCTGGGTTACCCTGGCTGGTGCGTACCTGATCTTCTGGCCAATGCACTACGAAGGTTTGGCCGGTATGCCCCGCCGTTACCTCGATTACAGCAACTGGGAGTCGTTCAAGCAATTTGCCGAACTGAATAAATTCATCTCTACTGTAGCCATGATCGTGTTCGCTGTACAATTGTTGTTTATTTTCAACTTCTTCTACAGCATCTGGAAAGGCCGTCGTGTAACATCACAAAATCCATGGGGTGCTAACACACTGGAGTGGACCACGCCGATCCGTCCTGGTCATGGCAACTGGCCTGGTGAAATTCCTGAAGTGCATCGTGGTGCTTACGATTATGCTAAAGATGGTCGTGAGTTCATCCCTCAAACCGAGCCGATCGGTCCCGATGAAAGCCAGGAGCATTAATTGAAGTGACTTACTCCCGGTGGACCGGGACAAAACAATACGATGACGAAGGAATCAGTGAAGTCAAAAAGTTCTTTGTATATATCCGGCAAAATGCAGGACTACCGCCTGCTGATAAAGTTCAGCCTGAGTTTCATGGTGGCTTTTTCAGCGGTGATCAGTTATCTGTTGGCCCCGAAAGTGGTGGAGTACAGTTGGTCGATGATCACGCTACTCTTCCTTGGTGGCTTACTGGTAACCGGTAGTGCGAATGCAGTAAATGAAATTGCAGAAAAGGATACCGATGCACAGATGAAGCGTACAGCCAACCGACCCATTGCGGCCGGACGGATGTCGGTTCAGGAAGCTACCATTGCCGCCACAATTATGCTGGTGCTGGGTTTATGGATCCTTTGGCATTATTTCAATTTATTGTCTGCAGCCATTTCTCTCAGCAGTTGGTTCGTGTATGCATTCATGTATACACCATTGAAAAAAATCAGTGCCATTTCTGTGCTGGTAGGAGCGGTGCCGGGAGCCTTGCCATGTTTGATTGGATGGGCTGCGGGAAATGATGATGTGAGTGCAGGTGGTTGGGTGCTTTTTGCGTTGCAATTCTTTTGGCAATTCCCACATTTCTGGGCTATTGCCTGGGTGGCGCACAAAGACTACTCTAATGCAGGATTTAAGTTGATGCCGAGCGTTGAAGGGCCCACCAAATACTCGGCGATACAATCGATAATCTATTCGCTGGTTCTGATACCTGTGGGCCTGTTGCCTTTTTGGGTGGGAATGAGTGGCGTTGTGAGTTTGGGGATCGTGTTTGTGGCGAATTTGTTTATGATCTGGCTTTGTGTTCGATTGTTTCTTGATATGGAGCGTAAGGCAGCAAGAAGAGTGATGTTTGCAAGTTATTTTTATTTGCCGATCGTATTACTGGCCTTGCTGGCCGATAAGATCTGGTAAAACAATTAAATAAAGGTGATGACCGAATCGGTGGGAACAAAAAATCAAAAGATACATCCACATAAGTTTACCTTGTGGGTGGCCATAGCAAGTATCATTATGATGTTTGCGGGCTTAACGAGTGCTTACATTGTGAAGGGAAGTATGCCGGGTTGGGTGAATGTAAGTATTCCAATGCTCTTTTACTTTTCAACGGGAGTGATGTTATTAAGTAGTCTGACAATGCAGATGGCACTGAAAAATTTCAGGTCCAGAGAGCGTCAGAAATACCGTAACATGCTTTTATTGACGGTAGCACTGGGAATAGTATTCCTGGTGATGCAGGTAATGGCATTCATGCAACTGTTTAACAGTGGCGTGAAAATGGAAGGCTCCGGAGCCGGCCAGTTCCTGTACATCACTTTCGGATTACACGGTTTACATGTGCTGGGTGGTGTGATTGCCCTGGTAGTCATATTGCTGCGAACCTTCAGCCCGAAAATGAAAAACTACAGCGCCGTACCGGTAGAAGTGGTAACCACCTACTGGCATTTTGTAGATTTTCTCTGGCTGTATGTATTTATTTTCTTTTTGATACGTATTTAACAGAACCCGAATTATAAGAACCAAATAAAATTCTAACATGGCACAAGCAGTACCTGCAAATACCAAATGGTGGAGTGGTGGTAAAAGCCCCTTCAACGTAGAGTACGGAAAACTGATGATGTGGTATTTTCTTATGAGTGACGCCTTCACTTTTGGCGCCTTCCTGATCTCTTACGGCACCGTGCGCGTAAGTAGTAACGGATGGCCCGACCCTAACGCCGTATTTAACTCCTTCCCTTTTGCGGGACATGCAAACCTGCCATTGGCTTTCGTGAGTTTAATGACCTTCATCCTGATCATGAGTTCTGTTACCATGGTACTGGCTGTTCATGAAGGACATCATATGAATAAAAAAGGTGTGGTGAAGTGGATGCTCTGGACCATCATCGGTGGTTTGGCCTTCCTTGGTTGTCAGGCCTGGGAGTGGAATCACCTCTATCATCAGGGTGCCTGGTGGGGCAGCAATCCATTTATGAACGCTGATGGATCACAGTCTACTACCAACTTTGCCAACTTCTTCTTTACCATTACCGGATTCCACGGATTCCACGTATTCAGTGGTGTGGTGATCAATATTATCATGCTGATCATGACCCTGCAGGATAAATTCGAACAGCGCGGGCACTACCTCATGATCGAGAAAGCCGGATTGTACTGGCACTTTGTAGACCTGGTTTGGGTATTCGTGTTCCTTTGCTTTTATCTGTTGTAATCAATTACTAAATCTTTTCTAAACATATTATATGCAAGCACATCACAACGATCCGGCAGAAGTAACCTTCCACCATGCACCCGCTGAAGGAACAGGACGTATCTGGAAAACATTCTGGTTGTTACTGGGAATTACCGTGGTAGAACTGGCACTCGGTTTCTGGATCTATTTCATGCATAAGGGCGAAAATCCCAGTCATCTCCTGATCAACATTATCAAAGGTGTGATCGTGATCCTTTCCATCGCGAAAGCCTTTTATATCGTTTCTATTTTCATGCACCTGGGCGATGAAATTCGCAACCTCACTATGACCATTGTGGTTCCCCTGTTGCTGTTTATCTGGTTTATTACTGCATTCCTCTGGGATGGAGGTTCTTATAAAAACCTGAGAAATACCTACGACAGACACCACAAGGAGCAAAGCGAGCAAAAAGCTGCCCCGGCTCCTGCACATGGTGAACACGAAGCTCCTGCAGAAGGTGCTAAGCCAGAAGCGGTGCATTGATCGGTAAATAATGTATTTTATAAACCATTCGCCCCTGCGGATGGTTTTTTATTTATATACGGGCGGTAACAGCCATTCCTGTTATACCTTTGCCCCCTAAATCAACTGTCTTGACAACAAAAGCATTAACAGGTTTAACCATCGCCGTACTGCTACCGGTTTTGAGCTATATGCTGGTGAAGAATTTTAGCGATGGCGCGGTACACATGCCGCCACGCTATTATGCTGATACCGTGTATACCAAAGTGGAGAATGGAAAGCAATTCAGCGATACCCAATGGCATAAAGTGCGCAATATTGAATTGGTAAATCAATTAGGCAATAAGGTTCGTTTCGATAGTTTGCCCAATAAAGTACTGGTGGTCGATTTCTTTTTTACGCATTGCCCCAGCATTTGTCCGGGCATGACAAAAAGTATGAAGCGCCTGCAGGACATGATGCATTCCGAAGACCCGCGTAAAGTGATCGATACCCCGTTGGCCCATCTGGTTTCTATAACTATCGATCCGGAGAGAGACAGCGTACAGGCATTAAAGGCCTATGCCGATAAGCATGGCGTGGATCACGAGCGTTGGTGGATGCTCACCGGCGATAAGCAAACGATCTATGATTTTGGGATTCAGGAAATGAAGCTGGGCATCATGGATGGAAATGGCGTGGATACACTTTTTGATCATTCTCCTAAGTTTGTACTATTAGATAAGGATCATGTAATCAGAGGATATTATAATGGATTGGATTCGGCACAGGTGTTAAAGCTGTCGCAGGATATTGTTTTTCTTTCATTGGAAAAAGACCGGAAAAAACCCTCCACTATTTTCACCCAGCTCAAACAATTGTGGCCCATATTTATTATAGTGATCGTGGCTGTTGCCTTTCTGGTGTGGATCATTTCACGTTCTAAAAAACCAAAACTGGATTAAAATGCTTGGAGCTTCTATTCAAAAAAACGATAAACAGGCCAAATGGCTGATCGGAATTTTTTCTTTTGTAGTGTTTGCAGCGGTAGTCGTATTAGGCAGAGTAAAACTTGATGTAAGTGTTGGATTTGATGTGCACATTTTCGCCAAGATCAATGCGGTGATCAATTCAACAGTGTCGGTAATACTGGTAGCGGCTTTAGTGGCGGTGAAGAGAAGAAATTTTCTGTTGCACAAAAAGCTGATGATGACGGCCATGATACTATCGGTATTTTTTCTGGTTTCCTATATTGGTCATCATCTTTTGGCCGGCGAAGCGAAGTTTGGAGGGGAGGGAAGTATCCGGTACGTATATTTTTTCATCCTTGCCACACATATTTTTTTAGCGGCTATCATTATGCCCTTTGTGTTATTCACTGCATACCGTGCCCTGGTAGCCGAGTGGCCGTTACATCGTAAACTGGCAAAGATTACCTGGCCGATATGGTTTTATGTAGCGGTAACCGGTGTGATCGTATATTTAATGATCAGTCCGTATTACACCTGATCCCAATAACAAGTTATGGCAACAGCCCCTGCCCCCGGATTTTACCGAAGTTTAAAAATGGTTCATACGGCCCTGCTTTCAGGGATCGCTATTTTTATCGCTGTAGCCTTCTATATTGTTTATCAGCGAAAGGAGGAGTGGGCCGATCCCTCTCTGGATCGAATATTGCAACTGGTGGCTGTAATATTTACTGTCGGCAGTTTAGTCACAGGCTTCCGCCTCTTCAATAAAAAGATCATGGAGCTAAGGCATTCGGCACTTCCGGTTCGAAAAAAACTGGAAAACTACAGAGCCGCTTGTGTCCTTTGGTGGGCCATGATAGAAGGCCCCGGTTTTTTTGCAACTGCAGGATATTTCATAACCGGCAACGGCGCGTTTTTTGCGCTGGCACTTTTTCATCTGGCCATACTGGCTGTATTCATGCCTCGTCGGGAAAATTTCAAACTGTTGCTGAATCTCTCCGATACCGAAATGGACGAGTTGGATCGTTAACCTATTCAGGGATCACCGAAGCGGTGAGGATGATTGAATCGGGTAATTGGCGTATTTCCAGGCGACAGCAAATTCATTTTTTACGACCTCATATTCCGCTGTCTTTTCTTGCTTCAATAAAGCATTTCCCAATCCCATCAGAGCCCATCCATTTTTCTTCCAGATCCTAAGATCCTCTTTGTAGGTTTTCTCTGCTCCGGCAAAATCGCCAGCCGCAATTTGAACGGCTCCTAAGTGATGACGTACCGAAAAAAACCAGTCTGGTGGTTCGTCGTAGTTTAACTGGTCTTCAAGAGCTACCGCTGTTTTTAGCAGCGTGATCGCTTTGGTATAGTCTTTTTGGGTAGCATGAATTTCAGCTAATAATACTGTGGAGGCAATACGCATCAGATCGGCAGTGGTATTGATGCCCCAGATAGTAAGTGTTTGCAGACTGCTGTCTTTTGACAATGTGTTTAATAATGCCCATTCATTACGCGCTTCTCCGATATTATTCTTACCCAGATAGGCCATACCGCGTGCATAGTGTAAAACTGCGCTGGGGTATGTCAGTTCTTTGGCGGGCAGGGGTGTTTGAAGAATGGAATCCCAGAGTTTGAACTTCACTGCCACATAATAGGGTATGGTAAAATAGTGTTGCAATGTTCCCCAACCGGGCTGCAGCATGATGTCTTTGGCGGTATTCTCCTGAACCTTCCCGGCGGCTTGCATAGCCAGATCCCTATTGCCCTCCAAGGTAGCGGTGGCTGCCAGAAAATGATAGTTATGAGGGTAATAGGAAAGGGGGTAGGCTCCCTGCGCATGACAGGCCGTAATATACGCACTATCGATTTTTACGGCAGCAATATTAGAAAGGGAGCCTGCATGGTATTCGCCGGTATTGATATAAATATGTGAAGACATATGGATCAAATGACCGGATCCCGGAACCAGGGTAGCCATCAATGCGGCACTTTCGTTGGCTTTTTCGGGTTGTGCCGAAGCTTCCAGTGCGTGAATATAATAATGATGAGCACCCGGGTGGCGGGGATTCTTCTTCATCAGATCCTCCAGTATGCGCACCAGTTCGGGTGTCCATGCACGGGGTGTTTTAGTTTTTTTATCGTAGAGGTCCCAGGGGTGAAGATCCATTAATGACTCAGCATAAAGAGCCCCAACATCAGGGTCTTGCGGATATTTTTCAAAGACCTTTTTCATGGCTGAATGGTAAGCGATGTCGAGGTGCTTCCGATCGACAGGCGCTTCTTTGGTATAGCGGGTTGCCAGAGCGTCGATCAATGATTGTTCGAGATCGGTGCAGGACTGTTTTAATTGAACGGCTTTTGATACGGAGGCATAGGCCCGCTGAAAATTATCCGGCTCCATGCCGGCATTGTAGTTGGGGCCAAGTACAAGAGCCAGCCCCCAATAACCCATGGCAAAGTTGCTGTCGATACGGGTAGATTCAAAAAAAGAGCGGGCGGCTTCGGCATGATTAAAACCATAGGAGAGCATCAGGCCTTGACGGAAATATTTTAGCGCCTCTTCATTTTTGGTACTGACCGGCAATGTTATTCCTTCCAGACCCCGCAGCAGGGGGGCTTTTTTACCGCTGGTAAACCATTCTAAATCGGAGGTTTTGGGCATACATCCGATAGATGCATTTTCAACGGTAGCTGTATTATTGGTGGAAGGGGTTGTTTGACAGGCAAACAGGAGTATAAGGGTCGGGAAGACCGGGCTGAATTTCATAATAAGAACAGGTTTGAGTGTTGGTTGGCGGGCGCGGGGATTTCCTTTGTGGCTGAGAATGTAAAAAAGAAACAGGGTATAAGTTAGTTAATTTTCGAATCTTGAACAAAGGCTGGGAACCGTTTAATGCTCACTTTGTATCAGCTCCATTCCTGCGCAGGGTCCCAGAAATGTTTTTTAAAATGCACGATCGTATCATCTTTAATTTCAATGCCTTCTTTTTCCAGCAGTTCCTGCATTTTCTGTGGTGTTTCGAAATGGTGTTTGCCGGTGAGCATACCATTTCGGTTAACAACACGATGGGCGGGCACTTTAGGTTTTACGGTGTGAGCACCGTTCATGGCCCAGCCAACCATACGGGCAGAAAGTTTGGTTCCCAAACATGCTGCGATGGCGCCGTAACTGGTTACGCGACCTTTGGGAATTTGACGCGCCACTTCATAAACGAGTTCGAAAAAAGAAGTTTCTTTCTGTCCCGAAGGGCGAACAGATTTCAATTTTTCTGATTCAGTATTTTTAGTGTTGCGCGCCATTGGAGTCGATTTGTTTGAGTAATTCCGATCTGCGGGGTTCGGGAACGTTCTCAAATTCATAGGGGCAGTGGAGGCATCCGTTGCCGCAACAGAAGCCTTGTTCCAGATGGTATCTTTTGGTTAATACCATGAGGCCTTCTTTATTGAAGTAAAAGTGAATGCCTTCAGTCAGATTCTCTTTCAATCACGGCAAGTTTTAATTGTTCATCTAAGTTAGGTAATGGATCTGCCGGCAACCGGAATTTCAGGTAGTGGATGCGGTTGCTTTGGGCGATGTCCATTTTCTCGTAATGGGTTTGAATACGTAGTACCGGATCTAGGTTGGGTTCTTTATAAAGGTCGTTGCTGGCAAATATGGTTTCCAGGCCATGCATATGAATAACCAATTTGGTGAACTCATACAGTACCGGGGAATCCGTTTTTAGGTTAATATAACCCCCGGGTTGCAGGAATTGTTGATACATCCGGAGGAATTTTGGGTGGGTGAGGCGTTTTTTGGCTTTGGAGATACGTAATTGCGGGTCGGGGAAAGTGATCCAGATCTCTTCTACTTCACCGGGGGTAAAGTATTCGGAAATACGGTCTATCTGGGTACGGAGAAAGGCAACGTTTGAGAGATTTTCTTTAATACAGGTTTTTGCGCCCACCCAGATGCGATTACCTTTTTGGTCAACGCCGAGAAAATTGCGGGAGGGGTAGATACGGCCCATACCAACAGCGTACTCACCCTTACCGCAGGCGAGTTCGAGGGTGAGGGGGTTATGGTTTTTGAAGATGCTGAACCAGTTGCCTTTTATGTTTTCGGGGTATTGAAGAACATTGGGAAAGGTTTCGAGTTCAGCGAATCGAACGAGTTTTTTTTGGGCCATGGGGCGAAATTAAATGATTAGGCTTAGGGTTGCAAACTCTAATGGGTTGGCAACCTCATACAACCAAAAGTTGCGTTATCAATGAATCATAGGTTGTAAAATCCCGACTGGGGCAAGCTTATAAAGTAATTTGCCTACATGCCAGTCAATAAAAAATTCAAAGCGCGCTTTGAACCTGGAGACACCCTCCATGTTTACAATAGAACAAACAATAAAGAAAGACTTTTTCGGAAGAGCCGGGACAGAAGCTATTTTCTATTGCTATTTCAAAAAATTGTCTTACCATTTATTGACCCTTTTGCCTGGACATTAATCCCCAACCATTTTCATTTTGTGGTGCGAACAAAAGAAAAAAATGAAATAAAAGAGTACCTGTCTAATTTGCTGGAAGAGCATCTTACTATAACGGAAATTAAGTTTCTCGAGGGAAAGATCGATGTAGCGGAATTGGTGCTTATGGAGTTCAGGCGGATGATGCAGGCCTATACTGCAGTCTATAATAAAATGTATGGTCGTAAGGGTAATTTATTTCACCGTTCGCTGAAGCGGGTAAAAATTAAAAGTGACAGACAATTCAGGAAGGCGATTATTTATGTACATAAAAATGCAGAAAAACATAAAATCGTGGATGATTTCAGAGATTTTGAATGGAGCTCATGGCATGAATTATCAGGCAATACCAGGATATTTCTGAATAGAAATGAGGTTTACGAAAAGTTTGGCAATAAAAAAGGGTTTATTCACGCACATGAACTGGGGTAATGATTTTTTAGGTTGTAGCGAGCGGGCGATTTTTTCTTTAGGGTTGCCAACTCTATAGAGTAGCCAACCTGAAGAAAACCCCTTCCGAAAAGGCAAAAAAAATCCCCACCGGGAACGGTGAGGATTAAAAGAATCTCTTCAGTTCTTGCTTGCTTGTTAGAGATTATGAGAAAAATCCGCTGTAGAGGGAGGGCTCGAACCTCCACGAGGCAGTTAGCTGTAGCACAAAGTATAGTGGTCAACCCTGGTCGGCCTTACCAAAAGTAACGTCGGCTCTATGCTACGTTTATCCTGTTATCCCCACCCCCGAGACGAGAGGGCATGTCTGCCAAGATTCCATCACTCCACAGTATTTCACGTGTCTTGTTCAAAGAACGATTACAACACAATATTACAGCTTTTTGTCTATATGTTGTATAATTTCGAACAAAAATTTATAAAATATAGATATTTTATAGTTTTAATCGTATAATTGTGAAAATATTTTAAAATCAACTCGAAAAATGGGCTCAAAATTGAATTTGGATAAACTGGACCTTCAGATCATTCAGGAAATGATGCAAACGGCTGAAATATCCTATGCCGATTTGGGTAAAAAGCTCTTCGTTTCCGGTGGAACTATCCATGTACGCATAAAAAAACTCCAGGAAGCCGGCATCGTGGTGGGAACCAAGCTGAATGTTGATCTCAAACAACTGGGATACGATGTTATCGCCTTTATTGGCATATATCTTGAGAAAAGTTCTATGTACGACGCTGTGGCAAAGGAGTTATATAAGGTTCCGCAAATCGTTCGCCTGAATTATACTACGGGGAACTATAGCATGTTCGCAGAAATAGTTTGTAAGGATATCAACCAATTGCGTTTTGTTTTACACGATGAATTACAAAAGATCAAAGGAATTGAACGCACCGAAACCTTTATTTCTCTGGAAGAAAGCTTTAGCCGAAATGTGCAGGTATTTGTCCCTTAAATTCCAGCAATCCAAAATTTCCTTTTCAGGAATTATATATTAATTTACATCCTCAAACCTGTGCTTATCCAGTTCAAAAACAAAACATCGTATGAAAAATAGATTTTTGGTTCTTTTTGCCTCTGCAGTAATTATCGCAGCTATGCCTTTTTGTGGTAAAGGTGGTGGCGGTGGTACCACAGACCCCTGTACCAGTGATCCTAAAGTGGTAATCTCTACCACGCCCGCTGCCGGAACCACTGAAGCTCCTGCACCAGGCCCGACTTTCCCCTTAAGAGTCACCGTTAGCTCTACGCTTCCTACATCTGGCGTAACTATTGAAGTGAAAGCTCACCCGGAAGGTTCCACTACCAATTTTTTCACTGAAACAAAATCCAGCACTTCAAAAGATACTGATTTCACCATCACGGGTACCCCCAGTACCGTGATTTGCGTGGTTGAAGTAACCGTTACCTCTAAATCCTGTAACACGAACAAGGCTACCGCCAGTTACAGATATAGTAAGAAGTAATTTTCTTCCAGAATATAATAGGGTGTTTGAGCACTTGAATATGTACTTAAAAGGTCACTTTCAAAAGCTCAAACACCCTTCTTATTTCGCCATATTATTTTACAGCGAGTGCATCTCTTAACCCATTCCCCACTAAATTAAATGCCAACACCAATAACATGATCGCAAAGCCCGGTGCTAATGCCAACATCGGATTATGTGTAATGATGAAATTAAAATTCTCTTTGATCATTAATCCCCAGCTCGGCTGCGGCGGCTGAACCCCAATTCCTAAGAAACTTAAACCCGCTTCAATTACTATAGCCGATGCAAAATTAGACGCGGCCACTACCCAAACCGGACCCATAATATTGGGCAGGATATGACGGAATAAAATCCGGTTATTGGAATATCCCAGCGCTCTCGCAGCTTCCACATATTCTAATTCCCTTTCCCTTAATAATTGCCCTCTTACAATACGCGCCACATTTACCCACATCGTTAAACCAATCGCTATAAATACTTGCCAAAACCCCTTCCCCAATAATAAAGTAAAAGAAAAGACCAATAATAATGTTGGGATACTCCAGAGAACATTTATAAACCATGAGATCAACTGATCCGTTCTTCCCCCATAATAGCCCGCAAGTGCTCCCAGTAACACTCCGATACTTAACGAAATCAATACTGTAATCAACCCTACCCCAAGGCTTACCCGAACACCTATAATTAACCTGCTTAAAATGTCGCGACCATATTTATCTGTTCCAAGATGAAATGTTTGTCTTGCCACAGGAACTGTTTCAAGTGTTCCGGTTGTTGACCAGTTCTTAATATCATAAACTACCCGGTCAGAAGTGTCATCGTCAATATATCGTTGAACAATAATGCTGTCTTTCGTTTTTAGATAGGAAACGATCGGCATATAGATCCATTCGTCGCGCCGACCTCCCATCGTTCTGCTGGCCCAGCTTTCTCTTGCGTGTGTTCCTGCCAAAGGCAGTAGCAGAAAGCTTGACTGGAAGCCAGGCGATTTGCCACCAATTTCAACAATCATTCTATTTGCATATGGACTACTATCTGGCGCCATCCAATAGCCGAACAGTGCCAGTAATACAGAGAAGCCAATAATAGTCAATCCACCCAATGCGCCTTTATTGCGCTTCAGCTTTTGCCAAATACCCTGACCAGTTACTGTTTCAGTCATTCCTTCCGAGTAGTTTATTTTTTTATCATCCTTCCTTTCCATTCATACGATCCAATTTTCCCCAACCATCCCGCAATTACCATATAGCATATATGTAATGGTTGAAGTAAAATGTGATACGGAAGCAGCGATTGCTGTGCAAAAAAAACAGCCGTCTGGTTAATAAAAGGAAACTCGATCATTGTTTTAGCCGCCAACAGCAAAAGCGCAAAAAAAGCCATTTTACTGCTGAAGATCGAACCAATGGCGGCAATAAGGAAGCCAACGTTTATGAAATATACCAATATCAATACTGCCATGATCCGTTTATCCTCATAGTCGGTCGATTTACTGGCCCATCGGATCCGTTGTTGCAGGAAAGCCCGCCAGCTGGATTGCGCCGCGGTATCCACAATGGCAGCATCACTTTTTAAATAAAAGACCCTTGACGGAAATTTTTTGTTGATCTTATGCATCAGTAACATATCATCTCCTGAAGGTAAGTGATCAATCCCTTCAAAGCCATTTACAGCTTCATACGCTTCTCTTGTGTAGGCAAGATTAGCCCCATTACACATGGAATGTAACCTTCCCTCTACTGCTGCACCGGTAATACCCTGCATGGTTAAAAAATCCAGTGCCTGAAATTTAGACAATACCGTTTTCCCTGAGTCAATACGAACCGGTGCTGCAACAAATGCAGCCTTTCGATCTTCATGGAATAATGCTATTGTGCGAAGCCATTGCGGACCAAACCAGCAATCTGCATCAGTGGTAACAATGAGATGGCCGTTGCTCAGGGCAATGCCTGTGGCAATTGCTTTTTTCTTAAATGAAGTTGAACCTTCAGGTGTTACATGCGATGAAAGATCAATGCATTTTATATAGTCAAACATGGTAGCGTATCTGTTTGCTATAATGCCCGTATCATCTGTTGAATGGTCGTTAATGATCAGTACTTCTAAAAGCTCTCCGGGGTATTGTTGCGCCAAAATTGCCTGGATAAGCCTGTCAATAGTAGCTGCTTCATTTCTTGCCGGAATGATCAAGGAGATTTTCGTAACAGGTTCTCTATTAGGGAGGACATACGGCGAAATCTTATTCCAATGGCGTTGATACCAATGAAACAGCCAGCCATATACCAGCATTAACAGGAAAAATATAAGCAGAAAGGCGAACACCCTGTAAATGTAAAACTTTCAGGTAACACCACATTTAATTCAAAGGCTTATTGTAATTGCTTTAATTCACCACTTTGCAACGAAAAAACACTTCCGCTTTTGGAATGCAGTGTACCATAAATCCAGACTTTTCCACTATTGATCAAAAGGGTTCCCTCCAGATTCAGGAATTTGTCTTTTTCGGAAGGCGAACCAATAGTTAAATGCGCTAAAGGGTCATCAATCGTTAATTGCCCTTCAGCTTTGATCAATATTCCACGGGCCGAAAGGCTTTGCTTCAGGCTAATATTATGTCCTGCTTCCACTACCACAGAATCGCCTGAAACCGGCACCAGACCACGATCCCAGCAGGAAGGGTCATCCCAATTGCCGGATTTACGACTGCGTATAGTAGTTATGTTAAAGATGTCCTTTGCCAATACCTGACGATATAGCATTTTGTGTCCGGCATTATTCAGATGTATGTTATCGAAAGGAGAGGCATAGGCGGTTAAAATCGACTGATCGCTATTATTTACGATCGAGTCATAAAAATTGATTGCATAAAAACCAAATCGTTTTAAAATGGAGTCCTTCACCACCCGTAACTTTTCCCTATCGGCCAAACTGTATTGTGTGCGGGGCTGACTGGTACTGATAAAGCAGATACGGCCAGCTTTGTTTGCGGAATCTTTTATCGTTTGCAACGACCACATGATACTGTCGATCGGATAATTTTGAAAATTATTGGAAACATAACTTACCAGGATCACCTGTGGTTGTAAGCTATTTGCTTTCGTTATATTTCGATTGGGGTCGGGCTGAGAAAATCCGAAGGCTGGCGTGTAACCGGTTGGTAAACCATGATAAGTATCATAGCCCGACAAAGCGAGGTTGAAAACCGTGTCGATCGTACTGTTTTGATACTTGTAATAGTAATTGATCATTCTTACCCAGGAGGAATCAATAGCCGGCTGTGCCCCAATGCCCTCAGCAGTAGAGGAACCTATTACAGCCAGTTTTTTTAACTGTCCATACCCGAACCTGCTACAGAAGAGCAGTCCGATGAAAAGAAATATATATTTCATAGCAGGTTTAATGGCATCAGTCCGACGGATCATTTCGTCGACATATGATAAAAATAAGCCAAATGCACACCCAGCCGCAGTTTCCTTAAATAATTTCGACCAAAAACTTGGGGGGATGAGGGAAATTTACTAGGTTTGAATAGTTGTATAAACAACTATATGCCAAACAACCAATTTAAACGAGGGGAGTTATACAGCTTTATCACTGGTAAAGCGTCTACCGCCATAGCGCGTCGGTTACAGAAGAAATTCAATAATGCGGAACTGAATCTTACCATTGAACAGTGGAGTGTTTTGTATCATTTGTGGAAGCAGGATGGAATAAGTCAACAGGAATTATGCAATGCCACATTTCGGGATAAGCCGAGCATCACTCGGTTGGTAGATAATCTTGAAAAGCTGCAGTTGGTGAAAAGAGTACCCTCTGAATCTGACCGACGGATCAATCTGATCTATCTCACAAAGCAATCGCAGAAACTACAGGAATATACCATGTTACTGGCGGAGGAAACCCTGAACGAGGCATTGGAATCCGTTCCTCCTGAGCGGATCGAAATTTGTAAGGAAGTACTACAGATCGTTTACGACAATCTGAAATAGAATTTCACATAATATAATTACCACCATCATTTTAAAACATTGACGTATGAGTGCTGAATTAAAACCTGCTGTTTTACTCAAAGGAGGAGAATGGCTTATCCGTGAAAGCAATGCTGCAGAAACGTTTATCCCAGAAGATTTTAATGAAGAGCAGCAAATGGTTAAAGACATGTGTGCGGCTTTTTTAGATGCTGAAGTATTGCCGGTAATTGACCGGATTGATAAACTGGAAGCGGGTTTAATGCCATCCCTGGTAGGAAAAGCCGGTGAGCAGGGATTACTGGGCACTTCAATACCGGAAGATTTTGGAGGTTTGGGGAAAGATTTTATTACATCAACTTTGGTGAACGAGTCGTTGGGTGGAGGCTTTTCCTTTTCCGTTGCAGTTGCTGCACATACCGGAATTGGCACATTGCCCATTTTGTATTTCGGTAACGAAGCCCAAAAACAGAAATACATACCCAAACTCGCGAGTGGAGAATGGAAAGGTGCTTATGGACTAACGGAGCCCAATAGTGGTAGTGATGCATTAGGCGCCAAAACAACAGCTACATTAAGTGCGGACGGTAAGCATTATTTATTGAATGGGCAGAAGTGTTGGATCACCAATGGTGGTTTCGCAGATGTTTATACTGTATTTGCCAAAATTGATGGCGATAAGTTTACCGGGTTTATTGTAGAGAGGGGCTTTGAAGGTTTCACACAAGGGTCGGAGGAACATAAGATGGGCATTAAAGGCTCTTCCACTGTTCAATTATTTTTTCAGGATTGCAAAGTACCGGTAGAGAATGTACTGGGTGAAGTAGGACGGGGGCATATCATTGCATTTAATATTCTGAATATTGGACGATTGAAGCTTTGCGCTGCCGCTTTGGGTGGTTCTAAGCGTGCCACTACTACCGCCATTGAGTATGCTAATACAAGGGAGCAATTCAAGCAGCCTATCGGAAATTTTGGCGCTATACAGCACAAGTTGGCTGAAATGGCTATTCGCATGTGGGTGTGTGAGTCTGCCTTATACCGCGCTTCCAAGTGGATTGATGATAAAGAGCATGAATTGATAGCAGCAGGAAAGCCTTTTAATGAAGCATTATTGGGCGCAGCAGAGGAATATGCAATAGAATGTGCGATGCTGAAAGTATATGGAAGTGAAATTCTCGATTTTGTAGTAGACGAAGGGGTGCAGATTCATGGCGGAAATGGATACAGCGATGAGTATATTATTTCAAAAGCATATCGCGATAGCAGGATCAATCGTATTTATGAAGGAACGAATGAGATCAATCGTTTATTAACTGTAGACATGGTTTTGAAGCGTGCCATGAAGGGCAAATTGGATTTGATGGGACCTGCTATGAATGTGCAGAAAGAATTAATGAGTATTCCTGATTTTGGAGAAGGAGAGGATACCCCATTTGCTACCGAAAGAAAACTGATCGCTAATTTCAAGAAGGCCATTTTAATGACTGCGGGTGCCGCCATTCAGAAATTTATGATGGCCATTGAGAAAGAGCAGGAGGTGTTGATGAATATAGCTGATATGGCAATTGAAACCTATAATGCGGAAAGTGCTTTATTACGCGTAATGAAACTGACTGAACAACGGGGAGCTGCTGCAACAGAGTATGAGGCCAATATTGCCCGAACGTATTTATACGACGCCGCCGACCGCATTCACAAAGCAGGAAAAGATGCTATCAATTCATTTGCGGGTGGTGATGAGCAGCGATTTATGCTTTTGGGATTGAAGCGATTTACAAAAGCACAACCATTTAATACGAAGGATGCGAGGAGAATGATCGCGGCCAGGCTACTAGGGGAAAATAAGTATCCATTATAATCGATACAACGTTCTTTGGAAGGTCTCCGTTTTCGGAGACCTTTTTTGTTTGTACCGGATGGTGTAAAAACGGCAGGTTTACGTTTTTTCACGAGGAGATGCCATCTCCTTTTTGTACCCTACCGGGAAAACCTCACCCCAAACCGTTTTTTCACGAGGAGATGCCATCTTAAAGTTGTTTTGTACATTCGCCCCATGCACCGCCGCCAATTTCTCACCGCCGCAGCCATGCTTCCCGTAATCGCGGGCAGCGCTGCTTCTCAACCTCCTATTAATAATATGAACGCCGAAAAAACTTTCATCCATCACGTGTATTTCTGGCTTAATAACCCCGAAAGCACCGCAGATCTCAACCAGCTTATCGCCGGACTCAAAAAACTGAGTTCCGTAAAAACCATTGCTTCCTTCCACATCGGAAGACCGGCCCCAACCAATCGTGAAGTGATCGATCGCTCCTATGCCGTTTCATGGTGTGTTTTCTTTCATACAGCAGCCGACCAGGACAGTTATCAAACGGATCCCATTCACCTCGACTTTGTAAAAACCTGCAGCCACCTTTGGAAAACGGTGAAAGTGTACGATTCCATCGATATCTGAGCATAAAAAAATTGATCATTCTTTCGCCATTGCAGGCGTACCTGCGTTGGTAAAAGAATGATCAATCAATAAATTAACAATACTGCCTGATCCCTTGAAAATTATTTCGCAGGATGGGCCTTACCATTATGGCAAGTAATGCAGGTGATCGGCGGTTTTGCTTCGCCCCCTGCCTTGTAATGGAAGATCTTCTTGTTGATCTTAGCCGTCATCTTTAACATGTTACGCGCCATCTCTTTCTCCGGTTTCTCATCGCTGGCAAAATTCATTTTGAATCGTCCATCTACCTGTGCACCGGCATGGCAATGATTACATTTTACCCCTAAAGCATCATTGAACTGGTGCATAACCTTGTCCAGCTCATCATGACTGATGTCTTTCGGCAAAACTTTCAGATTTCTTTTAGGCTCTCCCTGTGGAGGAGTAGTGGCTGCAATGCCGAATACAACGGCTGAAGCCAGGAACAGCATCACATAGATTTTCTTGTTCATAGTTGTTGGTTGGTGTTAAGAATTCAATATACAAAAAACAGTTAGACGGTAAAGAAAAACTTAACCAGCGGCAAGATTCCTCCAAATACGTACACCGATTTAATTATTTACTACTTTCATATAATGGCATCTTCACGTACACCCGCCCTCGGATTTATTTTCGTAACCATATTGGTTGATGTTATAGGCTTTGGTATCATCATCCCTGTAATGCCCGAACTGATCTCCTCATTGGCTCATGTGCCGATCAGTAAGGCCGCCAGTTACGGAGGATGGCTTCTTTTCGCATACGCTATCATGCAATTTCTTTTTTCACCGGTACTGGGCAACCTCAGCGATCGTTATGGCCGAAGGCCCGTACTTCTTTTCTCTCTTTTTGGTTTCGGCCTCGACTACCTTTTTCTGGCATTTGCGCCTACCTATGCCTGGTTATTCATTGGGCGGATCATTGCCGGTATCACCGGAGCCAGCTTCACTACCGCTTCCGCCTATATTGCCGATATATCCACTCCTCAAACCCGCGCCAAAAATTTTGGTGTGATCGGTGCTGCCTTCGGATTCGGTTTTGTGCTGGGACCGGGAATCGGTGGCGTGATCGGTGAACATTGGGGCCTCCGCGCTCCTTTTCTGGCGGCAGCTTTTCTCACTCTCGTCAACTGGTTATACGGCTATTTCATCCTGCCGGAGTCGCATAAGCTGGAAAACAGACGGAAATTTGAATGGAAACGCGCCAATCCCCTGGGTTCCCTGCGTCAATTAAAGAAATATCCGGCTATTGCAGGACTGGTGTTATCGCTGGTGCTGATCTATATCGCGGCACATGCTGTTCAAAGCACCTGGAGTTATTATACCTACGAAAAATTCAAATGGTCTAAAGCCATGGTGGGTTATTCGCTCACTTTTGTCGGTGTAATGGTGGCGATCGTGCAAGGCGGACTGATCCGCATTATCCTCCCCCGATGGGGAAATGAAAAGAGTATTTATCTGGGATTGCTTTTCTATACCGTTGGTTCGGCCCTGATGGCGTTTGCTTCTACAGGCTGGATGCTTTATGCTTTTACCGCCGTGTATTGTTTGGGGGCCATCGTAGGACCCGCTTTACAGGCTGTTATTTCTGCTCATGTTCCAGCTACCGAACAGGGAGAATTACAGGGTGGACTCAATAGTATGATCAGTTTAACCACCATTGCAGGTCCGTTGATCATGACCAATCTCTTCAGTTGGTTTACCCGCCCTTCTGCCCCTGTTTATTTTCCGGGCATGCCCTTTTTGGCAGCAGCCATTTTCATGCTTATCAGTGCCATTTTTGCCTACAGGGAATTAAAAGCCGAGAAAAAGTAGCGCACAAAAAGATCCCGCCTCCTTGCGCGAGACGGGACTGGTTTAACCCTCTTATCCATGTGAAATGTATACCCGGGTCAAACGGAATATATTGAAATTAGTTGGGGTGTTGCCGGCAATGCAGTTTCATTGACATGCTCCTCCATGTTCTCATAGTACAGGATCTGTGTCTTTTACAGGATCTGGATTAAGTAGCTCCCTTTTCACTCGTACCGGTCATTTCAATATTGGAAGAAAAAACGGGTTCGGCGTTTCATAGGGACGAAAGTAAAAACGGGTTTTTAGGATTTGGATTTTCGCCAGGGTATCGGATTGTTGTCTTGGTCTTTCAAAGGATCTGGCGGATACGGATTTGTCGTTTTTACCGAACTCGTTCTTCATAGATATTGAATGCTCATAATCACAACACAAAGATCGGTCGCCTTCCCAACCTGTGAAATAGACCTCTTTATGATTTTAGATTCAAAAATCGTGTAACCTGTTTGTAGATATGGCACTACAACAACTATCAATACCCGTATTCGCCTCGTGTATATAATTGCAAATCAAACTAATATGCATAAATGCGGGGACGTTTCCCTGTAAATTTGCTTATAGGGGAAATACTTAGCCATCAAAATCAATATACATCCAGCCGATCCCTTTCCGGAATTTTTGGGAAAGAACCATGCGGTTCACTCTGATACCAAAAAACAACGGAGGCAATATCGTCCTGAAGTGGAAGGTATCGCCCGTCGTGACGCCATCCCAAAGCCTGTATCGTAACCTTCAGATCTTTCTCAAATCGTATCGGATCGGTTATATGCCACCGGTACATGCCAAATCGCTGCATCACCTGATAATGTCCGTCACCCCGTATTACCTGATGCAACCCGGCATAGGGCGTATTGAATTCGGTATAATCCACTACATCCACCCCGGCTGCGTTTTTGGTACGGGTATCAAAATCGTAGGAACCACAGAAATAATCTTCTGTGCCGGTACCGCAAATGGTAGGATATTGGGTATCTCCATCCATAAAGAACTTGATTTCTCCTTCGCCCCACCAACCATTATTATGAACACCCCACGCAATATAGGTGCCCACATAGTGGCCTTTACCTTTAATATTATCGATCAACACATAATCTTCTTTATAGGGAAGCGGATTGGTTCGGCGGAACTGTGCATGAAAATACGCTGCATCGGAGGGTACTTCCGTAAGCACGTAATCCACCTGGTAATACAATATCATATCCGCCTCATCAATATTCTCCATTGTGATCCGGCATTTTTTACGGAAGGGCATGGGCCAATAACAATTGAAAGCACTCCCGGGATTTACATTCACCGCCAGGGAAGTGAGTTTTGAATATTTCCCCCATCCCATGCCAAAAAAATCACCTACCGGACATTCCACGGAGGGCTCTTTTTCATCGTCCCAGTAAAAGCGCAAAATGGAATGACGCCAGTTCCCGGTGGGTGTCATCCAGATATGCTGTACCGCTCCCGGTCCCTCTATTTCTGCGATAGTAAAGGTGGTTTTAGCCTTGATCTTTACACTGGGACTCACTTTCCAGCCCTGGCCCAGATCGCGGGAAGGTCCCGATCCGGTTCCGGTCGTGGCCATGCCACCTTTTCCTTTTTCACCAGTAAAATTTTCCGGGCTGATCGATCTGGTTTTCGCATCCGATAACCGGTAAATATTTCCCATATTCACATCAATGCCATTAAATTTTCCCTGCGCCCATACGAACATACTGCAGAGAAGAAGTAGTAGTAGTGTGGAAAGAATTTTCATGCTGATGGTTTTAGATACTGAAGCTAATGATTTTAAAAATGCGGCGGTTCCATCATTTTCTTCTGCTACAAATCATTCATCATAAAATCAGAATCTCGATCTTTGAAAAAAATAATAACATGTCGCTGCAATCTGAATTCAATGACTACCGTGCGAAAATGAATGAAGTGATCCTGAGCAAGAATAACCTGGTGATGAAACGCCTCTGGAACCTCGATACCAATACCTATGAAGATGGCGCTCTCGATAAAAAAACAAAGGAAATGCTGGGTTTAGTGGCCAGTATGGTGCTGCGCTGCGATGACTGTATTAAATACCATGTGGGCAAATGCCATGAATTGGGCGTATCTACAGAAGAACTATATGAAATATTTGCTGTAGCCAATATAGTAGGCGGAACGATCGTGATACCCCATACCCGGCGCGCAGCTGAGTACTGGGAAGAACTGATCGGCAATGGTTAAACTGTTTGAACCTTCCAACCCCCGGGGAGGATAAAAAAATTATTGTTGAACAGACTGCGCTTTTTTGGATTTGTCTGTTGTACCGGTGCGATCCTTATCTTTTTTTTCCTGTTGCGGGTCGGTCCGGTTAGCCGGATTTAATTCCATTGATGTATCGGCCATCGGGGCGGCACTGTCAACAGCAGCAGCATCATCCGGATGGGTGTAAGAGGGGTCATTCCCTGTATCTCCGGCAGGGCGCTTGCCACCCTGACTGCAACTGGAAGCAATTAATACTGAAAGAAGGGCAATTTGGATATAAAAGAGGGCTTTTTTCATTCCTGTGAGCCGTTGTTTTGGTTTATGAATTTAGTCAAAATTACCTTATGACGTTAATCATGTAGAAATACGCTGTCTTTTTCCAATATAAATGATAAATTTGAACACCTTTTTTTGCTAAATAAAAATCCATTCTTACATGAGTACAGGTACGATTGCCACGAATCCGGCTGCATTAACAGCGAAAGATTTTGCTACCGATCAGGAAGTGCGTTGGTGTCCGGGTTGTGGAGATTATTCCATTCTGGCCCAGGTACAAAAGATCATGCCTTCACTGGGAATTCCCCGGGAAGACATCGCCATTATTTCCGGAATTGGTTGCAGCAGCCGTTTCCCCTACTACATGAATGTATATGGAATGCACTCCATCCACGGACGGGCAACAGCGATTGCATCAGGTTTGAAAGCCAGCCGCCCCGAATTGAGCGTTTGGATCGTTACCGGTGACGGCGATGGTTTGAGTATCGGAGGTAATCATACCATTCACCTGTTGCGCCGCAATTTCGATGTGAATGTATTGCTGTTCAATAACCAGATCTATGGACTTACAAAAGGACAGTATTCTCCTACTTCCGAAGCCAATAAAGTAACCAAAAGCACTCCATTTGGAAGTATTGACCATCCATTCAACCCGGCTGCTTTAACACTGGGTGCGGACGCCACTTTTGTAGCCCGCAGTATGGATCGCGATCCCAAACATTTACAGGAAATGCTGCTCCGTAGTTATAAACACAAAGGAGCTTCATTCCTGGAGATCTACCAGAACTGTAACATCTTTAATGATGGTGCTTTCGAAGTGTTTACGGAGAAGGCAACAAAACTCGATAATACGCTCTTCCTGGAGCAGGGTAAGCCCTTGATCTTTGGTGCTAACAAAGACAAGGGTATCAAGCTCGATGGTTTCCATCCGGTAATTGCAGACCTGTCCAATGGTGCCAGTGCCGATGACCTGTGGGTACATGATGAAAAAGATTTCTACAAAGCACAGATCCTCGTTCGGATGTTCGACGATCCCCGTTTAGAAGGCCATTTGCCCCGTCCTTTTGGTGTATTCTACGAAACAGAGCGACCCACGTATGAATCTGTAATGCAACAGCAGATCGATGATGTGATCGCGAAGAAAGGTCCGGGTAATCTGGATAAGCTGTTAAGGGGGAATGAGACGTGGACGATCGCTTAGAATAAGAAATAAGGAATAAGAAATAAGAAAGTGGGGCTTGTGAAGGCCCCATTTTGCTTTTATGAAGGCTGATGGATGGTGAATAGTGAATGGTGAATAGTGAATGGTGAATGCTGAATCGCTGCGTCGTTCGCGTCGCCGCGAGAACCTCCATTAAAAAAAATGCCAGCGATGGAAATCGCCGGCCTGTGCTTACCTCTGAAACCACAAAAAGAAAGAAGGTAATTATATCGTGGTTATAATAACGCTTGTTTTGAACCGATACGTTGCGGCTGAATGAGACAAGGGGAGGCCTTGGGGGCTTGGTTTGTAACAGTCAGTTCCCGGTTCAATCGGTCTCTTTATTCAAACGAATGAATAAAGGAATAGATCCTGTTTTAAAGGGTAGTTTTCGGGCAGCCTTTGAAAAAGTAGGCGCCAGTTGGTACGGGTCAAAAGGGGGGTGTGATATAATCAGAATTTCCCTGGGGAAACACAAATTGAATCAACAAATAGAAATTGGAAAAATCGGAAATTGGATGGTTGAAGGGAGGAACTTGGATTCGAACAAAAGCTATGCAGAGAAGCGCGATAGCCGGGCTAAAGTAGTAACTGTTTTTTTAATTATCAATTATTTTGAGAAAAAAATTCTGAGGGAGTCGTTTACCGGTATTATTTTAACCTGAATCAAATACGGGTTGCCATTCGGCGGTAATTTCTGACCATCACAAAACCTTTCTTTTAAAACTTCAAATCATTCAGTATCAAGACCTGCATCATTTACTATTGCCGGTAAAAAGGCTAATTTCACCTTATGTTAGTGAATTTACATCCGGAGAATCCTCAGCCCAGAGCATTGAAAACGATCACAGAAGCCCTGCAGGACGGTGCCGTGATCATATATCCCACGGATACGGTGTATGGATTGGGTTGTGATATTTTTCAGCCGAAGGCGATCGAAAAAATTTGCCGTATCAAGCAGGTGGATCCTCAGAAAGTGCAACTGTCTTTTATCTGTAACGACCTTAGTGATTTAAGCAAGTATACCAAGAGCATTTCCACCCCGCTTTACCGTTTATTGAAGCATTGCCTGCCTGGTCCGTATACATTTATCCTGCCTGCCAGTAAGGAGGTTCCCAAATTGCTTAAAACCCGTCGTGATACTATCGGATTGCGTGTTCCGGATAATATTATTGCCCGAACCATGATCGAAACATTGGGTCATCCCATCTTATCCGCGTCAATACCCGGGGAATGGGGCGATGAGCTCGCTGACCCCGAGATCATTCATGATAAATATGAGAAGCTGGTGGACCTGGTGGTGGATGGAGGTCCTGGAGGATTGATTCCTTCCACTATTCTGGATTGTACCTCAGGTGAGCCGGTTCTCACCCGACAGGGATTGGGGGAATGGCCACTGGAATAAAAAAATCCGCAGCATGACTGCGGATTCATTTCAAAGCACATCTATGTTGAAGTTAGAATCTGTTGTGTTTGGCACGGAATATATGACGACCGGCCTGGCGTTTTTCCATTTTTAAGTAACGCTTTTCCACCGGCCCGATATGACCATCATTCAATTTGGCACGACGGGTATGACGATGAATGCGTCGTTGCTCCTTCATTAAATGTTTGGCTTCTGCTCGGTTGATAGAGCCCTGATGCACCCCTAAAGCTATGCTGGCTTTTTGATGTCGGCCGGCACGAAGTTGCGCATTTGCTGATAAACCAATAAAGACCAATAACAGGGTGGCGAGGAGTACTAATTTCGTTTTCATGGCGTAATGTTTTTGTGGTTCCTAATGCTTTTAAGACCCAGGCAGGAATCGGAAGTTTAATGACCCCGGAATAAAATAGCCGTTATTTTAAAGAAGGCTGAGCTGTGGCGGGAGGCATTGAAAAGAACGCCGGTGAAAGGGGCTCATTCCGAACTGCCGTATGGCTTCACGATGTGCTAAAGTGCCATATCCTTTATTTTTATCCCATCCATATTGCGGGAACTGCTCATGCAATTGGCGCATGATAGCATCGCGATGGGTTTTTGCCAACACACTGGCCGCAGCTATGGAGGCGAACCGGCCATCCCCTTTGATCATACACTCATGTGGAATGTTACGGTAAGGAGTAAATCGATTTCCATCGATCAGTAGTGATTCAGGAATGGTTTTCAAACCGTCGAGTGCCAGATGCATGGCTTTGAACGAGGCTTTCAGAATATTGATCCTGTCGATTTCTTCATGATCTACCTCCGCTACCGACCAGGCCAGCGCCTTTTCCCTGATGATAAACTTCAACTCCTCCCGGTGGGCTTCTGTCATCTTTTTTGAATCATTTAATAAAGGATGGGAAAAAGAAACCGGTAAAATAACTGCTGCAGCCACTACGGGACCGCATAAACAACCTCTTCCGGCTTCATCGCAGCCGGCTTCACGTTTATCGGGATGGTAATAAGGAGCGAGGATAATTTGAAAATTTTGTTACAAGATCAAATATAGGAAGACCAATTAGAGAATTTGAAGATTTGAAGATTTGAAAATTATGGTACCCGATTGATTTACAGGCCTTCTTATAAAGTGAAGTTTGATGAATCGCTGACATTTTCAAATTTTCAAATCTTCAAATTCCCTAATTGCCTCTCCTTTCCTTCTTTCCGCTTAAATTGCATCTATGGACAATATTGTTTTTGAAGAAGTGTTTCCCTCTTTTGAAAAAAACCTTCAGGCGGAAATTCAGGAGAAGTCCGAAATAAAATATTTTAAAGCGGGTGAGCAAATGATGCGCACCGGTCAGTATTTCCGCAGTACCATGTTGATCGTGGAGGGCTTGGTAAAAGTGTATCGGGAAGATGATCAGGGCAATGAATTTTTCATGTATTACCTGCAGCCGGGGCAGGCCTGTGCCTTAAGTATGGTATGTGCCACCAAATCAGAAGCCAGTCAGGTAATGGCGAAAGCGGTGCGCGATACAACTGTAATTTCTGTACCCCTTCAGTTTATGGAAACCTGGATGGGTGCGTATAAATCATGGTATCAATTTGTACTGGAGACCTATCGCTCCCGTTTTGAGGAATTGCTGGTAACTATTGACCACGTGGCCTTCCGTGCCATGGATGAACGACTGATATTTTATTTGAAACGCCATAAAGACACCCTGCGAACCAACCTGATCGAGATCAGTCATCAGGAGATCGCCGACGAGCTCAATTCTTCCCGGGAAGTGATATCCAGACTGCTTAAAAAACTGGAACAGATGGGGAAAGTAAAGCTCAATCGTAACTCGATCGAGATCATATCGCTTTAAGCAAACCCCTGATTTTCATCTTTCAGGACCTTATGTGACATAAGTCCTATTGCTTCCCTGTTTCCCGAACGAACTTTGCCTTGTGAAAAGAGAACGTAAAATTCTATGAAGCACTTAAAATCAAGGTTATGAGTAGTTTTAATGAAATCATTCAGTCTGAAAAACCGGTACTGGTCGATTTCTTTGCTGAATGGTGTGGCCCTTGTAAAATGATGGCCCCTATTTTAAAAGAAGTGAAAGACCATCTGGGTGAAAATGTTACCATTCTCAAGGTGGATGTAGACAAAAATCCCGGCGCTGCGCAATCATTCAATGTAAGAGGTGTACCCACACTGATCCTTTTTAAAGCCGGAGAAGTGAAATGGCGTCAGTCGGGTGTAGTTCCGGCCAAACAATTAGAGCAATTGGTACACCAATATGCAAACTGACCGTAGTAAAAAATTAATCAAGCCTGATGTTCAAATCTTTCATACATAAACATAAACTTTCCCTGGTACTGGGGGGCATTGGATTATTGGTTGGTGCAACTGCGGGTTTCCTTTACTGGAAATTTGTGGGCTGTATTTCCGGAACCTGTGCTATCTGGACAAACCCCATCCGCTCCACTTTATATGGCGGTTTGCTGGGGATGTTATTCCTGTTAATGTTTGTTCCTGATAAGAAGAAAGGCGTTAACCCGTAAAGAATTATTTTATGCTCGACTTTATCAAACAACCCTGGCCCTGGTATGTGGCGGGTCCCTTTTTGGGTTTAACCGTACCGATTTTGTTGATCGCCGGAAATAAAACATTTGGCATTTCCTCTTCCCTGCGCCATATCTGTGCCTCCTGTATGCCGGCAGATATCCCGTTTTTCAAATACAATTGGAAAAAAGAAGCCTGGAACTTATTCTTTGTAGCTGGTATTGTTTTAGGGGGAATCGTTGCCGTGCAATTCTTCCATGATCCTTCCCGTGTGGTGGTAAATCCCGATGTGTTGAAAGATCTGGAGCAATATGGCATAACGAATATTGGTGGTCTGGTGCCGGTAGATGTATTCAGTTGGCCTGCTCTGGCTACTACCAGAGGTTTGGTGATGATGATAATGGGTGGTTTTCTGGTAGGATTTGGTTCGCGTTACGCAGGGGGCTGTACTTCCGGTCACGCTATCATGGGATTGTCGTCCCTGCAATGGCCTTCCCTCGTTGCCACCTGCTGTTTTATGATCGGTGGATTTATCATGGCTAATTTGATCCTGCCTTTTATTCTGGCACTCTAAAAAATGAATTTTATGTCAACTGTAGATACAACAACAAAAACAGCACTGAAAGAAACCAATACAGATTTTGAAGTGCGCTCCCTTGATACCATTTGTGTAAACGAATCAGAAGTGGAGATCCCCTTCTGGCACAATCTTAAATATGTGTGGTTTGGTTTATTTTTCGGTGTGGTACTGGTGAAATCAGAAGTGATTTCCTGGTTCCGCATTCAGGAAATGTTTCATCTGAAAAGCTTTCATATGTATGGCGTGATCGGGTCTGCTGTAGTGGTGGGGATCATATCTGTATGGGTTATACGTAAATTTAAGATCAAGACTATTTATGGGGAGGATATTGTGATCAGCCCGAAAACATTTAATAAGGGTCAGATCTATGGTGGATTGATCTTTGGTTTTGGCTGGGCCATAACCGGTGCCTGTCCGGGCCCCCTGTTTGCACAAATCGGTACGGGTGCCACTGTAGCATTGGTCACACTGGGCAGTGCGGTGCTGGGAACCTGGGTATATGGAAAGTTCCGCGATAAATTACCTTCCTGATAATTATACTGAAACCGGAGCGATCCGGTTTTTTTATTTACTTTTCGGTTAAATTGTTCAACATGAAAAAATTACTTGCCTTTGCCGTTACTATTTTCATTGTTTTTGCGGCCGCTGCACAAACGACGCACCACAAAATAGTTTTTGATCTGGCCAGTGCCGATACATCGGATCATTCTTCGGTTCTCCGTCAGTTTAATAATGTATTACGCGAAGCGCCGGATACCGAACTGGAAGTGGTTTGCCATGGCAAGGCCATTTATATGCTGGTAAAAGACAGCAGCAGTTTTGAAGCCCGTATGAAGGAATTGAAAGGAAAAGCCAAAGTAAGCTTTAAGATCTGCAATAACAGCATGCGTCGTTATGGTGTAACAGCCGCCCAACTCTTCCCTTTTGCAGAAGTAGTACCGGTTTCCATTCTGGAATTATCAGAAAAGCAGCAACAGGGGTGGAGCTATATCCGGGCCGGTCATTGATCGGACCTGCGTCAGCCCTACATATGATTTTCATCCAAAAAGCCTTGCCGGTGATTAATATCACAGTAAGGCTTTTTTAGTGTTGGTAGCTTTATGGTCACTTAAAACAATATATTATGACACATCATAAGATCCTGATCATAGGTGGCGGAAATGCCGGTATCTCTGTGGCTGCTAAATTATTGCTGAAACAAAAGGGGCTCGATATTGCAATCATTGAACCCTCTGATAAACATTATTACCAACCTGCATGGACCCTTGTTGGTGGCGGCACTTTTAAATTAGAAGATACCATTCGAAATGAGGCCGATGTAATGCCCAAAGGCGTGAAATGGATCAAAGATGCGGCCGCCAGTTTTCAACCCGAACAAAACACGGTAACCTGCGCCAGTGGCGAAGTGTATAAATATGATTACCTGATCGTAGCACCCGGCATTCAACTGAACTGGGGGGCTGTAAAAGGACTGAAAGAAACCATTGGCAAGAATCATGTTACCAGTAACTACTCTGTGCAGTATGCTTCTTATACATGGGAATGTATTCAGGCCATGAAGCCCGGCATGACAGCCATCTTCACCGCACCATCCACTGCTTTAAAATGTGGGGGCGCTCCGCAGAAGATCATGTATCTGGCAGGCGACTATTTTCTGCAAAATGGATTGAAGGGAAAAGTAAAAGTGGATTTTTCTACAGCCGGTAAAGTAATCTTCGGTATTCAGAAATATGCTGATCAGTTAAATAAGATCATTGATAAATACCAGATCGAAACAAACTTCCGGCACGATCTGATTGCTGTAGATGGTGAAAAGAAGATCGCCACCTTCCTGGTAACCGATGAAACCGGTGCTACGCATGAAGAAGAGAAGCATTTTGATATGATCCACGTAACGCCTCCGCAAAGCGCTCCTGATTTTATCAAAAGCAGTCCGCTGGCAGATGCGGGCGGTTGGGTAGACGTTGATAAATTCACCCTGCAGCATAAAAAATACCCAAATATTTTCGGTCTGGGTGATGTAACCAATACCCCCAATGCAAAAACAGGCGCAGCCGTACGGAAACAGGCACCTGTTTTGGTAACCAATCTGTTTGCGCTCATGAGTGGCAAAGAATTGAGTGGAAAATATACCGGTTATGGCAGTTGTCCGATCGTGGTGGGTTATGGCAGACTGATCCTTGCCGAATTTGGTTACGATAATGCCCCTATGGAAACCTTCCCCTTCGATCAAACCAAGCCCCGGTGGAGCATGTGGGTGCTGAAACGTTATATACTTCCCTGGATGTACTGGAATAAGATCCTGAAAGGTACGGCGTAGGGAAAAAGAGAATAGATAGTAAGTCTTGCATCACTCGGTATAACCGTTGATTGTTTAAGTGAAGGAGCTGCTGATTTTTCAGCGGCTCTTTTT
>CAZKSY010000004.1:90519-107192 GCA_964555605.1 uncultured Chitinophagaceae bacterium
TTTCCCCTTCCTGTCTTTTCTTTGCAGCATGAACCGCTCACGCCCCGTAGCCATCTGGCTGGTAATAGGAATTGTGATGATTATGATCCAGGTTTTACTGGGAGGCATTACCCGTTTAACCGGTTCGGGACTCTCCATTACCGAATGGCAGCCCATCCTCGGCACCATTCCTCCCATGAACGACACCGAATGGCAGGCCGCTTTCGAAAAATACCAGCAGATCGGTCAGTATAAACAGATCAACTTTCATTTCGACATCCACGATTTTAAATTCATTTATTTCTGGGAATGGTTTCACCGGGTATGGGCACGCCTGATAGCAGTTGCCTTTGCTATTCCTTTCGTGATCTTTTTAGTGCAGAAGCGATTCCGTAAAGACATGATCTTTCCGATGGTTACCCTTTTTATTATGGGTGGCATACAGGGTGCCCTGGGTTGGATCATGGTCAAAAGTGGTCTGAATGAAGAGAACGTTTATGTGAGCCATATCCGTTTGGCCATACATTTTATCGCCGCATTGATTCTTCTGGCCTATGCCCTCTGGTTTGCCCTGAAATTGCTGGTGCCGGCAGAGAAAACAGGAACAGCGCCCGGTCTGCACCGTCTTACCATTTTTATTCTGGGTTTATTAACGCTCCAACTCATCTATGGCGCCTTCATGGCCGGATTGAAAGCTGCGGTAACCGCCACCACATGGCCCGATATCAATGGTGAAATGCTTCCTGCACTCGGCAATATGTTCAACGATCATATTACAGTGCAATTCATTCATCGCGGGCTGGCTTATTTACTGACCCTTGCAATAGTGTATTGGTGGTACCGTGCGAGAAAGCTGGATGGAAGTTCAACCTGGACCACCTGGCGGAATTTTCCGCTGATAACTGTTTTTTTACAGCTTGTTCTGGGAATACTTACCGTTTTGAATGCTGCCGATCCCAAAGCACTGATATGGTTGGGCGCCCTGCATCAGTTTGTAGCCATGTTGGTACTGGGGTCTCTGATGATGGTGTTATTTCTCCTCCATCCGGCGAAATCAAAATTGGCATAGAAATACCGTAGGGATTGCCACAGAAAAATAGTACATTACTGTAGCACTTATTTCTATGAAGCCATTTTTACGGGAACTTTATTATTCTTTTCCGGTTCAGCTTTTTATCCTGCATTTCAAAAAGTTTCAGGTACTGTTGCTGTTTTGGTACATTCTTTTCAGTACCGTTAACGGCAGTTTCATGAAAACCTATGGAGCCGGCTCACTTTTTCTGGCACCAGAATACCTGGGAGAAGTGAATGCCCTTGCCGCCGCCATGGTTGGCGTGGCCGTGGGTATTTTTTTCATGAGCTGGAATATTACCACCTTTATTTTGCTCAGTCGCTATTTCAGATTTCTGGCCACTGCTTCCAATCCTTTCCTCAAATATTGTATCAATAATTTTATTCTCCCGGTCGCTTTTTTGCTCTTTTATATGATACGGGCCATTGATTTTGGTTTGCATCGCGAGTTGTTATCTGTTTCTTCCATTTCATTGCAAATACTGGGCTTTGTGGGAGGTTTGGTGTTATTGCTACTGGCTTCTTTCTATTATTTTTTCCGGTACGATAAACGGATCAGCGGGCAAGTGGCGCCTGTGATCACCGATCCGAAGCAGTTTAAAACGCAATTCAAAAAAGAGCATACAAAACTGAATGAGAATCGGGTGATCAAAGTACATTACTATCTGCAAACACCTTTTTCAGTAAAAAAGGTGCGCGATGTTTCCCATTACAGCCGCGATTTTATTGAATCAGTTTTTGGCCGGCATCATTTCGCGGCTGTACTGTCTATTTTTATTGCTTTTATATTTCTGATCATACTGGGTTTTTTACTGGATAATCCTGTTTTTCAATTTCCGGCTTCCGCCAGTATTACGCTGCTCTTTGCCATTCTGATTGCCGTTTTTGGTGCCTTTTCCTATTTCCTGCAATCCTGGAGTGTGCCCTTCTTATTGGCGCTGATCCTTTTGCTGAATCTCCTCTATAAGTTTGAAGTGATTGATCCCACCAATAAAGCCTATGGACTGAAATATCCGAAGAAAGCGGAGCGACCGGTTTATGATCCGGCCCGTTTATCGGCCCTATGTACCGACACGCTGATGCAGCAAGACAAGCAACAGATGCTACAGGTGTTGGAGGCATGGAAAAGAAATCAGCCGGAAGCGAGGCCGGTTCTTTTTCTGATCAATACCAGCGGTGGAGGCAATCGAAGTGCTGCGTTCACACTGAACATACTGCAGGAACTCGACAGTATTACGAATGGCACCCTTATGCGTCGCACATTTATGATCACCGGTGCTTCGGGAGGCATGCTGGGAGCTACCTATTTCCGTCAACTGGATCGGGAAAGACAGAAAAATCCGACACTTCGTTTGCAGGACGCTACCTATGAAACCGATATTTCTGGTGATCTGCTTAATCCTTTATTCTCGTCGCTCATTGCACGAGATCTGGCCTCACCGGCACAGAAATTCAAGGTAGGCGATTATTCGTATATAAAAGACCGTGGCTATGCATTTGAGGAAAAACTAAACCGGAATACCCGTGGGTTGCTGAATTACCGGTTAAAGGAATTGGCCGGGGAAGAAAAGAGTGCCAAAATCCCTCTGCTGATCTTCCACTCAGTGATTACCCGGGATGGTCGTAAACTTATTATCGGCACACAGCCCATGCGCTTTTTAATGCGTCCTCATTTTGAAAAGCCTTATTTGCCGGATACTGATCCGGATGCTATAGACTACCAGAGTTTTTTTTCCGAACAGGATCCCTTGAATCTGCGTTTACTCACGGCGCTTCGGATGAATGCTACGTTTCCCTATGTGTTGCCCAATGTTTGGTTGCCCACCCAACCGGTGGTAGACGTTATGGATGCCGGGCTGCGTGACAATTTTGGTCAGGAATCCACCCTTCGATTTATGCAGGTGTTTAAAGACTGGTTGAAAGAGAATACCTCGGCTGTGGTTTTATTACAGCTCCGCGACCGCCGGGCGGGAGGATGGGACCATCCCTTTGAATCGGATGGCATCAGTGAACTGGTTACCAAACCCATGTTACTGTTGCAATATAACTGGTATAAAATGCAGGAATACAGTCAGAACGACCTGCTCAGCCATACGCAGGAGTCATTGGGCACAAAATTCTATAAGATCGGGTTTGAATATGCATTGGGAAAGGAAGAAGGCCGTGCCGCGCTGAATTTCCATCTAACAAAAATGGAACAGCAGGATATTGCCGCCTCAATGAAAAGTGAATACAATCAGCAGGGCTTGCAGCAGGTGGCCGCCGTATTAAAGCGAACCGATTCCGTTACGCGCCAATAAGATCAAAATAGTTAGGCAGCACTTTAATGTGCAGTGATTCCATCATGGCGGCAGGATCGCCGTCAATATGCAATAAAGCCTTCCCGGGATTGTTAATATGCAGTTTTTCGCATTGAAAATAAATGATCGGTGCCCGCAGGGAATTTTCCGGTTTTTTCACCTTTCCCATGATCACCTGGCGCATTACATTCCAGAATAAACGCGGCTTGATCATTTTTTTTACGATTACGATATCGAGCATCCCATCACTTAATGAAGCCCGTGGCGCAATGGTGAAATTGTTTCCAAACTGATTGCTGTTCGCGATGCTGATAAAAAAGGCTTCTGTATCAAAACGAAAGCCATTGGCTTCAATACTAAATGGGAAGGGTTTTGCTCCGAAGAAATGCTTTAAGGTAAGAGTGGTGTATTTGGCTAAACCTCTTTTTTTCTGACCGGCAAATTCATGTGCTACAGCAGCATCAAAGCCCAGGCCGGCGAGCATACAGGCAAATTTGTCGTTAAGCTGGAAGGCATCGGTTCTTTGCGCCTTGCCTTTATAAAGAATGTCTAATGCTTTTTCACTATTGCGTGGAATGCCGGCCGTTAGAGCAAGGCCATTTCCGGAACCCATGGGGATGATCCCGAATTTTACCTGTAAATGGGCCAGGGACCGCACCACCTGGTTCACGCTGCCATCGCCTCCGCAAATGGCAATGGTTTCAATTTGCTCTTCCCGTATCTTTTCTTCCAGAAAGCGGTAGTCGCCACTGGCAACCGTTGGTATGATCTCAAAAGGAAATCCGGCTTCTTTTGTTTTACGTTCTACCAGAGCGGTCAGAGAGCCCTTGCCGCGCGTGCCTGAAATGGGATTGATCAGAAATAAGATCTTCTTCAAAATAATACTTGTTTTGCCAGGTGATCCTGCAAATATCCTTATTTGGTAGGAGTAGATAAAGATTAATCGATCAGTACCAGAGTGCAAAGCTGGTAACGGCGGATGCGAACGGCTGCAGCCACACCCTTGTCGAGGGGGGTGGACCAGGTATAGATGCCCAGTTTTTTTCGCGACCAAAGAAGTTTCAGCAGGTCTTTATTGTACATGTACATGGCCGTAGCGCTATCACGTTGCGCCAGGGTTTCGTTAGTCTGATCGATCATTGCGATCGTGCGCATCCATCCTGCCGGATGATCACTGCCTTCTTTATAGTCGAGCTTGAAGATGCCGTTGTTGCTGAGATCATCCTTCCGGATCTGTATCGTATTTTTGATACTGTCTTCCACAGTGGCTTCCAATACATTTTTCTTATTCACTGTAACCTTCCAGCTCGGCGGTTTCTGGGAATAGGCGGCTAAACCGGTGAGTAATATGATCAGGAGTGAGAATGCTTTCATAATTGATTATTTCCATTGACGTTTCCGTTCGAAAATAAGTTGTTTTGCCGAAAGGAAAAGCTAAAACTTCTGAAGCTTTTACCATTTTAATAAAGCGCTTCCCCAGGTAAAGCCACTGCCAAATGCCGCCAAACAAACCAGGTCGCCTTTCTGGATACGACCTTCCTGCCAGGCCTCGCAGAGAGCAATGGGTACACTGGCAGCGGTAGTATTGCCATACTTCTGAATATTGTTGAATACCTGATCGTCGCGTAATTTCAGTTTGGCTTGTACGAACTGCGCGATCCGTAGATTGGCTTGATGTGGAATAAGTACTTTCAGATCTGCCGGGGTATATCCATTGGCTGTTAATGCCTCCGCGATCACTTCAGGGAATTTTACTACGGCTTTTTTGAAAACAGCTTGTCCATCCATAACGGGATAGATCTGTCCATCGTCGATCATGGCATGACTGAAAAACATCTGCCCGATCTCGGCTTCATCAAAGCTGGCCACTTTTTCTTCCATCCAATGATTGGCATGGGTGCCAGGGTTGTACATGGCGAGTATTTCAGCACTTTCTCCATCACTGTGCAGATGGGTACTTAATATACCGCTGTTATCATCGTTGCTGCGTTGCAATACAAGCGCTCCCGCACCATCGCCAAAGATCACACTCACATTTCGGCCACGGGTGGTAAAGTCTAATCCAAATGAATGTTTCTCACTGCCTATCACCAGAATGTTTTTATACATGCCGGTTTTGATGAATTGATCGGCTACAGACAAGGCGTATACAAAACCCGAGCATTGATTGCGGATATCAAGAGCACCCACTTCTTTCATTTCAAGGGCCCGTTGCACCAATACACCACAACCCGGGAAATAATAGTCGGGTGATAAAGTGGCGAAAATCACGAAGTCAATATCCTGTGGGGTAAGACCCGCCCTTTCCAGCGCTATTTTGGAAGCCTCAACGGCCATGGTGGTGGTGGTTTCTTCGGTGCGGTGTGCGTAACGACGTTCTTTGATCCCGGTTCTTTCCTGGATCCATTCGTCGGAAGTGTCCATGTACTGTAACAGATCGTTATTGGTAACAACGTTTTCGGGTACGTACATCCCAATACCCGCAATGGTGGAACGGAACATAAAGCAAGCAATTTTTGTTGGATTAAAGGTAGGGAATTGGAATGAGGTTTGGGGTGTGAGGAATACATTGCGCTTCATTGCGTCATAGCGTCTTTGCGGTTAAGTGTATTTTTTGCTTAACCGCTGCCCCTTCGCTGAAGCTACGGCGCAGCCGCAAAGGCGCTATGGCGCGAGGTGACGCAATGAAGTCCCCATACCTCTCACCTCTCACCTCTCATCTCTCACCTCTCACCTCTCATCTCTCACCTCTCACCTTCACCACTTCCCTCATAAACGCTTCCAACGCTCTTTCCACCCCCTCCGCATCACCCGATTTAATGGGTGAGCCGATCACGTGATCGCCGGTTTTAGGAAGTGGGATCATTCGTTTGAGGGAGTCGGGGGTGCTGATCTTTTTCATCATATCCAACATGGCGGAAACTTTCACCACACTGTCCTGATGAACCGCATCCCGATAATAATAGAGCAGTGCTGTAGGTTGTGTCACTTTGCTGAAATTCTCTTCGGTCATCGTGGTCTCCAGCATTTCCTGCAGGGCTACGGCTCCTTCGAGCCGATATTTGGAGTACCAGTATTTTTTAAAAATCTCCCGCTGATCGGCTGTTACGATATAACGGTTGCCAACTACCATCGTAGCGATCTGTAAGCCCCAGGGATTATTCAATAACCAGGCATTGGGGTCGTGGATCTCGATATTAGGAGATAATAACAGTAATGCGTATACGTCGTTTGGATAGGCGGCGGCCAATTGCAGGGCGTTGGTACCACCGGTAGAAGTACCCATAAGGATTACTTTATTACCCAATTGCTTGCCGATCATCAGGGCCTGTTTGGCGGATTCCCAGTATTTATCTGCAGTTAACCAACGCAAGGCATCCACTGTATCGATACCGTGCTCGGCCAATCGGCTGAGATAAAGATTACAACCAAATTTGGCAGCGATATTCCGGTGCACCGGATCGCCTTCCATTTGTGAGGCAGAGAATCCATGCAGATATACAATAGCGTAGTCTGTTTTGTTCTTTAAAGAGTCGTTGGCCCAAACAATTTTTGCTTCATTGCCGGGCTTGATCTTGTGTGGTGCTTCATTCGCCTTGATGTAGGCTTCTAATTCCGCAGGCTGGGAAGGAATCGCAGGAACATCTTTGCGGTATTGCGGGGCGTTTGGTTTAGGGCCCATTAAATATCCAATCAACAGTAACAGTGGAATAATGAACCAGAACTTCTTCTTACTCATACAATGATTTGATTCGGTACAGATGCCTAAGGTAACTATTGCCCCGAAAACATCTGAAAAAACCTTGTTCAGTTTTGTTTTTTTAGGGAGAATACCTGTCCGATAGATTTCTTACATTTAATGCCGACTAATTACTGCTTATGAATCAAACGCGCTTTACCGCCCTGGATGTTTTTCGGGGCATGACCATCTGCTTTATGATCATTGTAAATACAGGTGGCAACGATCAAACCTTCGCACCTTTGTTACATGCCAACTGGCATGGGTTTACACCCACTGATCTGGTGTTTCCTTCTTTTTTATTTGCTGTGGGTAATGCCATGAGTTTTGTAATGCCCAAATGGGAAGGGCGTAGCGCTGGATTTGTATGGGGAAAGATCCTGAAACGCACCGTTATAATTTTTTTACTGGGATACCTGATGTATTGGTTCCCTTTTGTACAACATACCGAGGCAGGATGGACCCTTCGTCCGTTCGATCATACGCGTGTATTGGGCGTATTGCAGCGTATTGCCCTGTGTTACGGCATCGCTTCCCTGCTGGTTTATTATCTCAAACCAAAATGGGTGGTGATCAGTTCGCTGCTGTTGCTGCTGGGCTATAAATTATTGCTTGATGGATTCGGTGATTATACGCTGGAAGGCAATGCGGTTTTAAAGCTGGATCTATGGTTGATGGGACCCGATCATCTGTATCATGGGGAAGGCATTGCTTTTGATCCGGAAGGTTGGCTGAGCACACTGCCGGCGATCGTGAATGTACTGGTGGGTTATTTGGCAGGTCGACACATCCAGCAAAAGGGTAAATCGTACGAAGGATTGACCCAACTGTTGCTGATGGGTACCTTATTGGTGGCCTTTGCCTATTTCTGGGACAGCAGCTTTCCGATCAATAAAAAATTATGGACAAGTTCTTTTGTATTATATACGGTGGGCCTGGATCTGATCATTTTATCGGCGGTGATCTATGCGATCGATTTTAAGGGGATCACTAACGGTTCTGGATTCTTTCAGGTATTTGGAAAGAATCCCCTGTTTATTTATTTGTTAAGTGAAGTAGGGGTGATACTGATGTGGGAGTTTCAGGTGGGTGATAAAGCGCTGTATCAATGGATCTATCAAAATATTTTCGACCATCTGGGGCCTTATTGGGGCTCCCTGGGCTTCGCCCTATGGTGGATGTTAACCTGTTGGCTGGCAGGCTATTGGATGGATAAAAAGAAAATCTATGTAAGGGTTTAAGCTGGTTAATTATTTTTTTCACCGCAGAGAATTGGAGAAAATAGAGTTTACGCAGAGTCTTTCATAAACTCTGCGTAAACTCTTGTCTCTCTCATTCTCTGCGGTGAATTGTATTTAAAAGTCGTTTAAGCAGGCTTATAGCCGAATGTTAACGGTGGCAAATTCCCCAAAAATCATTACCTTTGCAGCCTCAAAAACTTCAAAGCCGGACTGTCAGCCGCCTGCTATCGCCCCATCCGGCAGATATCCAACGCTAACTACCTGCCAATCAAATCATTATATGAATATTCGTAACATCGCCATTATTGCGCACGTTGACCACGGTAAAACCACCCTGGTAGACCGTATTCTGCACACCACAAAGGTGTTCAGAGATAATCAGGAAACAGGGGAGTTGATCATGGACTCCAACGACCTCGAAAGAGAGCGTGGTATCACCATCTTTAGTAAGAACGCAGCCGTTACTTACAAAGACGTGAAAATCAACGTTATTGACACTCCGGGCCACGCCGACTTCGGTGGTGAGGTAGAGCGCGTGCTGAAAATGGCCGATGGGGTGATCCTTCTGGTAGATGCCTTTGAAGGACCCATGCCGCAAACACGTTTCGTGCTGCAAAAGGCCCTGCAGTTAAATCTGCATCCTATTGTTGTAATTAATAAAGTAGATAAGCCCAACTGCCGTCCGGATGAAGTTCATGACGCAGTATTCGAACTATTCTTCAACCTCGATGCTACCGAAGAGCAATTGAACTTCCCTACCTTCTATGGTTCCGGTAAGAACGGTTGGTTCAATAGCAAGAATGAGCAGTGTGAAGATATCACTCCGTTGATGGATGGAATTCTGCAATATGTACCCGAACCAAAAGTGAGTGAAGGAACCGTGCAGATGCAGATCACCTCTCTGGATTATTCTTCTTTCCTCGGTCGTATTGCCGTGGGTAAGATCAGCCGTGGTTCCTTGAAAGAAGGTCAGCAGGTAGTTTTGATGCAAGCTGATGGAACGAACAGAAAAACGAAAGTGCGTGAATTATATGTGTTTGAAGGAATGGGGAAGCGTAAAGTAACGGAAGTATTGGCCGGAGACCTTTGTGCTGTGGTTGGTATTGAAGATTTTAATATCGGTGATACCATTGCCGATGCGGAGAATCCGGAAGCATTACCTGTTATCAGTGTGGATGAACCGACCATGAACATGTTGTTTTCCATCAATAACTCACCCTTCTTTGGTAAGGATGGTAAGTTTGTGACCAGCCGTCACCTTCGTGATCGTTTAATGAAAGAAACAGAGAAGAATCTGGCCTTGCGTGTAGTTGATAGCGATGAAGGAGATAGTTTCATGGTATATGGTCGTGGTATCCTGCATTTGGGAATCCTGATTGAAACCATGCGTCGTGAAGGGTATGAGCTTACCGTAGGACAGCCACAGGTTATCGTGAAAGAGATCGACGGAAAGAAATGTGAGCCATACGAAACACTGGTGGTGGATATACCGCAGGAGTTCGCTTCAAAAGTGATCGATCTGGTTACCCGCCGTAAAGGAGAATTGCATGTAATGGAAACCAAGGGTGAAATGCAGCACCTCGAGTTTGATATTCCTTCTCGCGGTTTGATCGGCTTGCGTACGCAAATGCTCACCGCTACTACCGGTGAAGCTGTGATGGCCCACCGCTTTACAGAATACAAACCCTGGAAAGGACCCATCCCCGGACGTGATAAAGGCGTATTGCTTTCCAAGAATACAGAAAAAACAACCGGTTACTCCATCGATAAATTACAGGACCGCGGTACCTTCTTCGTAGATCCGGGTGAAGATGTTTATGTAGGACAGATCATTGCCGAGCACATCAAACCAGGCGATCTGGTGGTGAATGCAACAGAAGGTAAAAAGCTCACCAACCACCGCGCCAGCGGTAGTGATGATGCTACCAAGATCGCTCCGAAAACACTGATGACACTGGAAGAGTGCATGGAGTACATTCAGTTCGATGAGTGTATTGAAGTGACACCCAACTTTATCCGGATGCGCAAAGTGATCCTGGACGAAGAAGAAAGAAAAAAACAATCCAAGCGTTTGCAGTCTGAGGCGATCGGATAATATAGTTGAACCACGAAACAGGAAATGAGTCGGCTTTATTAAACAGAGATAAAATCTGTTGTTATAAAATCTCTTAAATCTTCTTTCGTGGTTCTTTTTTATAGTCTGTTCAATTAATTTTGCTCTAAACTTTACAGATTGAGAAAGAATCTTATCATATTTTCTCTTTTGATCATTGGTCTGATGCTATTCAGCACGGAGGTTTCAGCGCAATGTTCTATCTGTACCAAAACGGCCCAGCAATTGGGAGAGAAGCCTGCCAAGGCCCTGAATGGCGCCATCATCTATCTCGCTGCAGCGCCCATGCTCATCATTGGATTCATTGCCTACAAATGGCGGCAGATGAGTAAGAACAACGCATAGTTTACTTCATATACCACAAAGACACTAAGGCGCTACGGTGCACATTTTTTTCTCGTTTTTTGAGAAAAATTAAAGCAGACTTGTTTTGATTTTTTCCTTCGAGCCTTCCTGTTATTGTCCTTCGTGGTTTTGTATTTATCCATAACTTAGGTTACTTAAAACCAAGACTATGCGATTCATACTGCTGCTGCTTCTTTTCCCTTCCCTGCTATTCGCCCAAAAACTTCCCTCCATCGAGGAAAAGGTCAAAGACTTCAAAAAAATCCCCGGTTATATTCCGATGTATTCCGATGAGAATACCGGTAAGTTGTATCTGGAATTTTCCCGCTTTGATGCTGAATTTCTTTATGTCATGAGTTTGCCGGCAGGTTTGGGTTCCAACGATATTGGTTTGGATCGGGGCTTGCTCGGTGGTGGTCGTGTGGTGAAGCTGAATCGTGTCGGTAGAAAGGTATTATTGATCCAGCCCAACTTTGATTACAGAGCTGTATCCAATGATCTGGCAGAAAAAAGGGCCGTGGAGCAGTCGTTTGCGCAATCGACTTTATGGGGATTTACCATTGAGGCAGAAACCAATGGCGTGGTACTGGTAGAAGCGACCGATTTTTTGATACGGGATGCCATGCAGGTGGGCAATAGACTCCGTCGTGGTCAGCAGGGAAGCTATACGATTGATAAGAGTCGTTCAGCCATGTATTGGCCCCGGACAAAGAATTTTCCCTACAATACGGAAATCGAAACAACAATTACGTTCACCAATGCCGATGGACAAACGGGGAATTTTGTACAAAGTGTAACCCCTTCACCCGAAGCGATTACCCTGCGTTTGCATCAATCTTTCGTGCAACTGCCGGATGAGGGCTTTAAAAAGAGGGTCTTTGACACACGCAGCAGCTATATCCCTATAAATTTTTACGATTACAGCACACCGGTAGCCGAGCCGATCGAAAAATTTTATGCCATCCGCCATCGTTTGCAGAAAAAGGATCCCGCAGCGGCCAAAAGTGAAGCCGTAAAGCCCATTAAATATTATCTGGACAATGGCACACCGGAGCCCATTCGGTCGGCTTTACTGGAAGGCGCACGTTGGTGGAATCAGGCATTTGAGTCGGCCGGTTATAAAGATGCATTTCAGGTAGAAATACTTCCGGACAGTTGTGACCCTATGGATATCCGTTATAACATGATCAACTGGGTGCATCGCAGTACACGTGGGTGGAGTTATGGGGCCAGTGTGGTGGATCCACGGACAGGGGAGATCATTAAGGGGCAGGTGAGTTTGGGGTCTTTGCGTGTGCGACAGGATTACCTGATTGCGCAAGGATTGTTATCGCCTTTTGAGAATGGGATGCCTGCGAATGATCCGATGTTAAAAATGGCTTTGGAGCGATTGAAGCAATTATCGGCACACGAGGTTGGACATACTATTGGTTTAATGCATAATTATGCTTCCAGTGTGAATGATCGGGCGAGTGTGATGGATTATCCGCATCCGTTGGTGCGGGTGGATGCGAATGGAAAGATCACGATGGCGGAGGCCTATGATCAAAAGATCGGAGAATGGGACAAAGTGGCGATTCAGTGGGGGTATCAGGATTTTCCCGCCGGGACGGATGAGGCCAGGGCCCTGGATAAAATCATGACAGATGCATCGAAGAGAGGGTTGCAGTTTATCAGTGATCGTGATGCACGGGCACCCGGAGGGGCACACCCGCAAGCACATTTGTGGGATAACGGCAAGAATGTGGTGGAGGAACTACGTGAAGTGAATAAAGTGCGGGCGGTGGCGCTGAAGAATTTTGGGATGAACAGTATACGTCCCGGTACGCCGATGGCTTTATTGGAAGATGTACTGGTGCCGGTTTATTTATATCATCGGTATCAGATCGAAGCGGTTACTAAGTTGATCGGAGGGCAACAATATACCTATGCGTTGAAGGGTGATGGACAGCAGGTAACCGGAGCGGTATCCAAAAAAGTGCAGTTGGAAGCCATGCAGGAGATCATTCAATGTTTGCAACCTTCATTTTTACAATTGCCCGATACGATTCTGAAATTGATACCACCCCGACCTTCGGGATATGATTTCAGCAGAGAACTTTTTAAAAAGCGAACCGGGTTGGTGTTTGATGCTTTATCGCCTGCTGAAACCGCGGCAGATATGCCACTGAGTTTTCTATTCAATAGTGAGCGGGTCAGCAGAATGGTACAACAGGAAGTAAAGGGTGGATTGGGGTTGCAGGAGATGATCGGTATGCTGATAAATAACACCTGGAAGCAGCCCCGATTGAGTGGTACCCAACAGTTGATCCAGCAACAAACAGAACAGGTGTTATTGACCTATCTGTTAGCCCTCAGTGTTGACGAAGCCGCGGGCTTTGGTGCGCGGGCTGAAGGAGTTGTAGCTTTAAAAGGATTGAAAACCTATATCGATCAGCAGTTAAAAAATCAGGCAATTAATACTATTTACCGTTCGCATTTGGAGTTGGCTTTAGAGCGTATGAAAGCACCTGAGAAAGCCAGGCCAACCATACATGCGGCGATTCCACCGGGAGCACCGATTGGTTGTGAGGAAAACTGATTAATGGCACCTGTTATAAACGGGTTGTATACGGTTGAAAGCCCTTAAGGTTTTCAACCGCATACAACCCGTATACAACCTCATATAACCAATTTTCATTAAATTGTCCATACAATTCCAAAAAATGAAACAATTTTCCTTCTTGCTCTTTGGCCTTTTCTCCGCACTTACAACATTATCCCAATTGGTTACCGGTGAAAATATAGCCGTTACGTCTACTGAATCGGGGAAAGTGCGCGGATATATTCATAACAGCATTTACACCTATAAAGGCATTCCTTATGCTGAAGCAAAACGTTTTGAGGCACCACATAAACCCAAATCCTGGTCGGGTGTGCGCAGCTCCATGACCTATGGACCCGTTGCCCCTCTTCAAACACCCACAACGTCCGTACAGGATGAACCGGAGTTTTTCTTTCATCACGATTGGGGTTATACCAGTGAAGATTGTCTGCGTATCAATATCTGGTCGCCCGGGATCAACGACGGCAAAAAACGTCCGGTATTATTCTGGATCCATGGGGGAGGGTTTGCAGCAGGTTCTTCTCAGGAATTACCTTCTTATGATGGAGAAAATCTAGCCAAACGGGGCGATGTAGTAGTGGTATCTATAAATCATCGCTTGAACATCCTCGGGTTTCTTGATCTCTCTGCCTATGGCGAAAAATACAAGCACTCTGCCAATGCCAGTATCGTAGATATCAAAGCAGCGCTGGAATGGGTGCAAGCGAACATTGCCAACTTCGGCGGTGATGCCGGCAATGTTACCATCTTCGGTCAGTCGGGTGGCGGCGCAAAGGTTAATACCCTTATGGCGATGCCTTCTGCCAAAGGCTTGTTTCATAAAGCGATCAATCAGAGTGGATCCTTCCGTTCTACCATAAAAGATAAAACGGCTACACAGGAAGTGGCGGCTGAACTATTAAAAGTGCTGAATCTTAGTCCCGATCAGGTAGATAGTTTGCAAAAGATTCCATACGCTGTATTGAATGATGCCGGTAATAAGGCTATCGCCAACTTTACCAAAAAAGCGGCCGCACAGGGTAAAAAGGGAGAAGACCTGATGTTTGGTTGGGGCCCGAGTATGGACGGAGAAGACCTTCCTTATCAACTGTTTTCAAAGGAAGCATTAGAGCTTTCCAAAAATATTCCTCTGCTGATTGGTACTACTAAAAACGAATTCTTTAGTTCCGCCTTTACCAACTCCACAAAAGCATCGCTGGAGCAGGTTACTAAAATGATCAAAGGCCAGCAAAAGGATAAAGCCGATGCTTTTATGGCTGCGGTAAAAAAAGCCTACCCTAACGATACGCTACCCAGCGATCTGATGGATGTGGATACCCGCTTCCGTCCGGGAGCTGTTCGTCAGGCGAATGATAAGTCTGCTCTCAACGCAGCACCCGTTTACATGTACCTTTTCACCTGGCAGTCGCCTGTACTCGATGGTAAATTCAAAGCGTTCCATTGCATGGAGCTGCCTTTTGTATTTGATAATATCGCCCGTTGCGAAGAAATGACGGGCGGTGGTAAGGATGCTAAGGCACTGGCTGCTAAAATGAGTGAGGCCTGGATCCAATTTGCACGTACAGGTAATCCCGGTCATAAAGGGCTTCCGCAATGGCCGGTTTATAATGCCAGCAATACTTCAACCATGCACTTCAATAATAAATGCGAAGTAAAGCCGCAACTCGATAAAGAACTGTTTGAAATAGTGGGCGGATAATTGTTCCACCCACACGAATAAATCAACCTTAAAACGGGATCTATTTCATCTGAATATCGATCCCTTCTTCTTGTCTATGATCCGATCATTTTTTTGCAGTTGCTTTTTATTTCTTTCCGTGCTTCGGGTATCTGCACAGGAGATCGTTATGGAAATCGAATCTCCCTCTAAGGCTAATCCCCTGATCAGCCGTCATATTTACGGCCATTTTGCAGAACATCTGGGTCGTTGTATTTATGATGGTTTTTGGGTGAGTGATACATTAAAAGTGCCAAAGAAGGATCGGATAAGGTTGGATGTGGTGGAAGCGCTGAAAAAGATCAAGATCCCCAATCTGCGTTGGCCCGGTGGATGCTTCGCCGATGAATACCATTGGAGAGATGGCATTGGTCCGCGTGCCCAGCGACCCAAAATGGTTAATACTAACTGGGGTGGCGTAACAGAAGACAATAGTTTTGGCACGCATGAATTCATGGAGCTTTGCGAATTGCTGCAATGTGAACCGTATATAGCCGCTAATGTGGGAAGTGGTACTGTGGAAGAGATGGCGAAGTGGGTGGAATATTTCAATTTTGATGGGGTGAGTCCCATGGCCAATCTGCGCAAACAAAACGGTCATCCCAAACCATGGAAAGTAAGTTTCTGGGGCGTTGGCAATGAGAGCTGGGGTTGCGGGGGGAATATGCGCCCCGAATTTTATGCCGATCAGTACCGTCGCTATGCCACCTATGCACGCGATTATGCGGGAGCGCCACTCAAACGCATTGCTTCCGGCGCCAGCGATGCCGACTATAACTGGACGGAAGTAATGATGAAGCAGGTGCCTTTGCACATGATGTATGGCCTCACCCTGCATTATTATACACTCCCCAGTGGTTCCTGGAGCGGTTCAAAAGGTTCGGCTACTGCTTTTAGTGAGGAAGAGTATTTCAAGACCATGAAGAATGGCTTGCGGATGGAGGATTATGTAACAAAGCATTCCGCCATCATGGATAAATATGATAAAGACAAGCGGGTAGCACTACTGGTGGATGAATGGGGTGTATGGACAGATGTGGAACCGGGCACCAATCCTGGATTCTTATATCAACAGAATAGTTTGCGTGACGCCCTGCTGGCGGGTACCACACTTAATATTTTCAATAACCACGCCGATAGGGTTCGTGGTGCCAACCTCGCCCAATCGATCAATGTATTGCAATCGGTGATCCTGACCAAGGGCCGCCAGATGGTATTGACACCTACTTATCATGTGTTCGATCTGTATAAAGTACATCAGGATGCCACCTTGTTAAAAGTGCAATTCAAAAGTCCCGAATACAGGATCGGAGATCAGTCGATACCTGCTGTTAATGTTTCCGCTTCGCGGGATACTGCCGGGCTGGTGCACATGACCCTCGTGAATCTTGATCCTAATAAAATACAGTACATCAGTATTCCTGTGGGCACCTTCAATTGGAAGAAAGTAAGTGGTCAGGTACTCACCGCTCAAAAACTTACCGATATTAATAGTTTTGAAAGACCGGAGACCGTAAAAATATATGGATTTGCCGGTGCGCTTATTTCCGGGAATCGGTTGCT
>CAZKSY010000005.1:0-42397 GCA_964555605.1 uncultured Chitinophagaceae bacterium
CTCTCACCTCTCACCTCTCATCTCTCATCTCTCACCTCTCATCTCTCATCTCTCCCCCCTCCCCCTTCCCAAAAAAATATTTGCCCAAATAACATTTACACCGGATATTTGTAGGGTAATGATCAAAACAAAACAACATAATCAGTGGTGGTGGCATATCAACCGTAAACGGGGGATGTAAGGCTATTGCCTGCTGATAAACCATATTAGGGCCCCCACAATTGTGGGGGTTTTTTATTTAAAATCGGATCGACGAACATGAAGAAGATACAGATACACACCACCTGCAAAAAGATGCTGGCAGATGTTTTTACACCTGTAAGTATCTATCTGCGGTTGAGGGATCGTTTCAGGGACACCATTTTGCTGGAAAGTACCGATCACCATGCGGCCGATAACAGTTGGTCTTTTATAGGTATCAACGCCATTGCCGGGATGGAGATTCGTACACCCGATTTCATTGAGTTCAAACTACCCGGACAGAAACCAGAGCCTATGGCCATCCGGAATCATGCCGATGTGCCCGGTTTGTTATTTGAATTCATGCAACGTTTCGAAGCTTCTTCCGAAGGGAAGGAGGCTCGTTTTGCACAAGGGTTATATGGATATACCAGTTATGATGCTGTTACCTTTTTTGATAAGGTAGCCTTGCAACCGGATCGTTCTGCCGATCCTACGGTAAATGCCATTCCGCTGATGCGGTATCGATTGTATCAATATGTGATTGCGATCAATCATCATAAAGACGAATTGTTCATTTGCGAAAATAATATCGCTGGTATTGAATCGGAATTAGCTGTAGTGGAAAGTTTGATCCGGAGTAAAGATGTTCCCGTTTTCCCTTTCCGGATCGTTGGTGAAGAAAGCTCCAATGTAACCGATGAGGCTTACCGCTCAATGGTTGAAAAAGGAATCGCCAGTTGTTTACGGGGTGATGTATTCCAGATCGTATTAAGCCGGCGTTTCCAGCAATCGTTTAATGGAGATGAATTCAATGTATACAGGGCTTTGCGGAGCATCAATCCATCTCCTTATCTTTTCTTCTTTGATTACGGGGATTATAAATTAATGGGTTCTTCACCAGAGGCACAGATCGTTATAAAAGAAGGGAAAGCCATTGTGCATCCCATTGCCGGTACCTTCAAAAGAACCGGTAATGATGTGGTCGATCAGGAAGAAGCTGCCCGCTTGTTGCAGGATAAAAAGGAGAATGCAGAACATGTGATGCTGGTGGATCTGGCCCGGAATGACCTCAGTCGTTTGTGCGATGACGTTACTGTTGCCCAATACCGGCAGGTACATTATTACAGTCATGTGATCCATTTGGTTAGTGAAGTAACCGGTAAGGTTCGGGAGGGTAGTAATCCATTTGAGTTAATGGCCAAGACTTTTCCGGCGGGTACCTTAAGTGGGGCGCCCAAAATCAAGGCCATGCAACTGATCAATTCCTATGAACCAACCGCCCGAACCTACTATGGGGGTGCTATTGGTTTTATGGGATTCGACCTCAGCTGTAATCATGCTATTATGATCCGCACGTTCCTGAGCAAGCAGAACACCCTGATCTATCAGGCCGGTGCGGGTGTAGTGGCCGCCAGCAAGCCAGAGAGTGAATTACAGGAAGTAAACAATAAACTGGGTGCCTTAAAAAAAGCACTCGATTTTGCCACCACACTGGTTTAATAAAAACGAGTATCAACCTAATACAACGAACTGATGAAGATCCTGGTTTTTGATAATTATGATTCGTTTACCTACAACCTCGTTCATTTGGTGGAAATGATCCTGCCGATAAAAGTTGATGTGGTGCGTAACGATCAGCTGCCACTTGAAAAAGTGAAGGAATATGACAAGATCATTCTTTCTCCGGGACCGGGCATCCCTGAAGAAGCAGGACTCTTGCTGCCGCTGATAAAGGAATATGCCTCTTCCAAATGCATTCTAGGGGTATGTCTGGGGCATCAGGCCATTGGTCAGGCATTTGGCGGCACCCTCACCAACCTGTCTACGGTATATCATGGATTATCTACCCCCATATTTGTGAATGAAAATGCGCGGCAATCATCGCATCAGGGAGCTGTATTCAGTAGATTACCGGATACCCTGGAAGTAGGCCGTTATCATAGCTGGGTGGTTGACAAAAAGGGATTCCCGGATGAATTGGAGATCACTGCCGAAGACGAACAGGGTTTTATTATGGCTTTGCAACATAAAAAATATGATGTGCAAGGGGTGCAATTCCATCCGGAGAGCGTACTGACCCCGTTGGGGAAAGAACTCATGACGAACTGGTTGCAAAAATAATTTTCGAAAGAAAGAAAAACGTAGCACGTGAAGAAGATTTTACAATTATTATTCGAGTACAAAACACTTAGCCGGGAACAGGCAAAGGAAGTGCTGGTGCAGGTGGGTCGTGGTGTCTATAATGAACATGAGATCACCTCGTTCATGACGGTATACCTTATGCGTAGTATCACCATCGATGAGTTGCAAGGGTTCCGGGATGCTTTATTAGAATTATGTGTGCCACTCCGGTTCGAAAGTCCGGTTTTGGATATCGTGGGAACCGGCGGCGACGGGAAGAACACATTTAATATTTCCACCCTGGCTTGCTTTATCGTAGCAGGTGCCGGTCAGCAGATTGCCAAACATGGCAATTATGGGGCAACGGCCATCAGTGGGGCATCAAACGTAATGGAGCAACTGGGGTATCGATTCAAGAATGATCCGGCTGCACTTAAAAATGAAGTAGCGACGGCGGGCATTTGTTTCCTGCACGCACCTTTATTTCATCCCGCCTTGAAATTTGTTGGACCCATCCGGAAAAACCTTGGTGTACGTACTTTTTTCAATATGCTGGGTCCCATGGTAAATCCGGCACAACCCGAATACCAATTAGTAGGGGTGTACAATCTTGAAATGGCGCGAATCTATAATTACCTGCTACAGCAAACAGGCAAAGCGTTTACTATTATTCACGGACTGGATGGGTATGATGAAATATCTCTGACCAACGACACTAAGGTGATCACTAATAAGGGTGAGTTCCTTCTCACGCCGGAACAGGCGGGAAAACGGATGGTGCTGGCCAGTGATCTGCAAGGGGGAAACACAGTGGAGGAAGCAGCAAAGATTTTCACCCGAATTTTACGTGGAGAAGGTAGTTTTGCGCAAAATGCGGTAGTACTGGCCAACGCAGCCATGGCCCTGCATTGTACCGGAAATTATACCAATTATGAAGCAGCATACGCTGCGGCTGTGGATAGTCTGGATTCCGGAAAAGCCTATCAAACCCTTCAAAAACTGATCAGTTTACAATGAGTACCATTTTAGATACCATCGTCGCTTCCAAAAGACAGGAGATCGCGCAGTTCAAACCACTCAGTCCCGTAGAGCGTTTTGAACGGGATGGGTTTTTCTGGAAGATCAGCAATCGTTCCTTAAAACAACATTTGCTGGCTCCGGGAAGTACGGGCATTATCGCTGAATTCAAGCGAAAAAGCCCCAGCAAAGGTTGGTTCAAACCCAAGGAAGTGGAAGTAGAGAAGGTGGTGCGTAGTTATAATGATAATGGAGCTGCTGCCCTTTCTATTTTAACGGATGATCCATTTTTTGGTGGCGATCTGGATGATCTGATCCAGGCAAAAGTGATCTCCGATGTGCCCGTATTACGAAAGGATTTTATGATCGACCCCTGGCAGATCGCTGAAGCAAAAGCCTTTGGCGCTGATGTGATCCTGCTGATCGCTTCAATTTTAACGCCCAGGGAAGTGGAAGACATGGCGGTCTATGCTAAAAGTATCGGACTGGAAGTGTTGCTGGAATTGCATGGGGAAGATGAATTGGGACATATTTGTGAGGCCACTGATATCATTGGTATCAACAACCGCGATCTGAAAACATTTACTGTCGATATCGATCGCAGTTTACGTATGGCGGAAAAGATCCCCGATACCAAGATCAAAGTGGCCGAAAGCGGGATCAGTTCTATTGAAATGATACAAAAATTCCGGGATAATGGATTTCAGGGATTTCTGATCGGCGAGAATTTTATGAAGGAAGATGATCCCGGAGCAGCCTTTCAATCATTTGTTCAGGCGTTAACACGCACTTAATATCAACGAAAGCTTTAGCCGGCATATTTTAAAATTAAACGGATCGATTATGCGAATCAAAGTATGCGGCATGACACAGGCAGACCAGGTGGCACAACTGGCTGGATTGGGTGTTTCTTTTGCGGGGTTTATCTTTTATCCGAAAAGCCCGCGCTATGTGTTCAAACACATGACCACTTCACAGATCCGAAGTATCAATTCGGTGAATAAAGTGGGCGTATTTGTCAATGCTTCGGTAGAGGAAGTATTGCATATGGTAGACGAATGTCGTTTACATATGGTGCAGTTGCATGGGGATGAGAATCCAAAATACTGTGAGAAGATCGCAGATTATGTATCCGTCGTGAAAGCATTCCGCCTCAGTGAAAATGATAGTCTGGATTATATGATCCGTCCCTTTATGGATGTTTGCGACATGTTTTTGTTTGACACCATGGGTGCCGGATATGGTGGAACCGGAAAAAAGTTTGATTGGAATTTACTTCGCAATACCCGGATCGGAAAACCTTTCCTGTTGAGTGGAGGTATTGAACCGGGTGATGAGGAAAGTCTCAAACATTTTGAAAAAGATCATGGCGACAATGCTTTTTTTGCGGTTGATATCAACAGCCGCTTTGAAACAAGTCCCGGTATTAAAGATATGGAACTGGTAAAAAGATTCAGTCAGCAATTATTAAAATAGCGTATAAACAGTTTACTATGTATAGTGAAAATGGAATTGGAAAAGAACGTACAGAGATACTCGGATTTACTCATCCGGATGCGCAGGGTTATTATGGCCATTTTGGAGGCGCTTATATACCTGAAATGTTGCATCGGAATGTGGAAGAGCTGCGTGAAAAGTATCTTGATATTATGAGTGATCGCTCTTTTCAGCGGGAGTACGATGAATTGCTTACAGATTATGTAGGACGGCCAACGCCCTTATTCCATGCCGCCCGACTCAGTAAGAAATATAACACCAATATATACCTGAAACGGGAAGATCTTTGTCATACCGGTGCCCATAAAGTGAATAATACAGTTGGTCAGATCCTTCTGGCCCAGCGATTGGGCAAGAAACGCATCATAGCCGAAACCGGTGCCGGACAACATGGTGTTGCCACGGCTACTGTTTGTGCACTGAAAGGCATTGAATGTATTGTATACATGGGGGAGAAAGATATTGAACGTCAGGCGCCAAATGTGGCGCGTATGCGCATGCTTGGAGCTACTGTAATACCAGCCGTTAGTGGCAGCAAAACATTGAAAGATGCTACGAATGAGGCGATTCGGGACTGGATCAATAATCCGCATGATACCCATTATATAATCGGCAGTGTGGTGGGGCCGCATCCGTATCCGGATATGGTGGCCCGTTTTCAAAGTGTGATCAGTAAGGAGATCCGTAAACAATTGGCACATAAAACAGGATCCGAATTGCCTTCCAGTGTGATTGCCTGCGTGGGTGGTGGCAGTAATGCAGCAGGGGCTTTCTATCATTTTTTAGAAGAACCCCTGGTGCAGTTAGTAGCTGTGGAAGCTGCCGGGCATGGAGTGAACAGCGGCATGAGTGCAGCTACAACGACGCTGGGAAAACCAGGCATATTACATGGTAGTAAAAGTTTGCTGATGCAAACAGCCGACGGTCAGGTGGTGGAGCCACATAGCATTTCAGCAGGTTTAGACTATCCGGGTATCGGTCCCTTACACGCCAACCTGTTTGAAAGTGGCAGAGGTACTTTCTTAAGTGTTACCGATGACGATGCATTGAAAGCAGCATTTGAGGTTTCCAAACTTGAAGGCATTATTCCGGCTTTGGAAACAGCCCATGCTTTTGCGGCATTGGACCAGTTAAAGTTCACTGAAGAAGAACGTGTGGTGATCTGTTTGAGTGGAAGAGGCGATAAAGATCTGGCAACGTATATGAGTGCTATGGGGTGAGGGGTGAGGGGTGAGAGGTGAGAGATGAGAGGTGAGAGATGAGAGGGGAGAGATGAGACGTGGTAATATATTTAATTTAAAATAATTGCAAATTGAGCCGGATAAAGGAATTATTCAATCGAAAAAATCAGCGGGTACTGAATGTGTATTGTACCGCAGGCTATCCGCAGTTAAACAGCACCATGGAGGTTATGAAGGCCCTGGAAGCCGCAGGAGTGGATCTTATTGAACTGGGCATGCCCTATAGTGATCCATTGGCAGATGGTCCGGTGATCCAGCAAAGTGGAAATGTGGCATTGGCCAATGGGATGACCATCGCTATACTTTTTGAGCAGTTAAAAGAACTTCGAAAAAACATATCCGTGCCGGTGGTGCTGATGGGATATATGAATCCTGTATTGCAATACGGATTTGAAAAGTTTTGTGCCGATGCGGCAGCGGTAGGTGTTGATGGCTTGATACTGCCCGATCTGCCAGAATATGAGTATACCCATGAATTTGGTCCCATCATTAAAAAGTATGGCTTAGACCTTGTTTTTTTGGTAACGCCTGAAACCAGTGAGGGACGTGTGCGATCACTGGATCGTTTGAGCAGTGGATTCCTTTATGCAGTATCATCTTCTTCTACTACAGGTTCAGATAAGAATATGGTGGACGTAAGTCAGTATCTCGAACGCTTACGATCCATGAAATTGTCCAATCCGGTATTGGTGGGATTTGGCATAAAGGACAAAGAAAGTTTTGATAAAGCCTGTGCATTTGCCAATGGTGCGATCATCGGTACCGCGTATATAAAGGCGTTAGCGCATACAGATTCTATAGAAAAAACCACGCAAGCGTTTGTGGGGGCTGTTTTGAATGCCAAATCATCATCATGAAGCTTAGTATTGTAAAATATAATGCAGGTAATATTCAGTCGGTATTATATGCACTGGAACGAATCGGTGTAGCTGCTCAGGTTACTGATGATCACGAGGACTTATTGGGTTCCGATAAAGTGATCTTCCCCGGCGTTGGAGAGGCCAGCAGTGCCATGCGGTATTTGAAAGAACGGGGACTGGATCAGGTGATCTGCCGCTTACGGCAACCGGTATTGGGAATCTGTTTAGGAATGCAATTGATGTGTAGATACAGCGAAGAAAATAATACCGATTGTCTCGGGTTATTTGATGAGCCGGTATTGAAGTTTTCAAATGATACGGTTAAATCAACCCCCTTTAAAATTCCACAGATTGGCTGGAATACGATCTATGACCTGAAAACAGATCTGTTCAAGGGAATTAAAGAAGCTTCCTACTGTTATTTTGTTCATGGTTATTATGCCGCTTTGGGTGCTCATACGATCGCCAGCACCGATTATATTCAACCCTATAGTTCTGCCTTGCACCGCGATAACTTTTATGGCGTGCAATTTCATCCGGAGAAAAGTGCTGCAATAGGCGAGCAGATCATTAAAAATTTTCTGGAACTCTAGTTTCGAAACGAATCTTATATAGATATGACGATTATACCAGCGATCGATATTATAGACGGGAAATGCGTACGGCTTACTGAAGGAGATTACAGCCAGAAAAAGATCTATAATGAACATCCTCTGGAAGTGGCCAAACAGTTTGAAGATGCCGGCCTGACCCGTTTACATCTGGTCGACCTCGATGGGGCCAAAGCCGGTCAGGTACAAAACTGGAAGGTTCTGGAAACCATTGCCGGTAAAACCGGATTGGTTATTGATTTCGGGGGCGGTATTAAAACTGAAAAGGATGTACGGATCGTTTTTGATTCGGGCGCTGCCCTGGCTACCGTGGGAAGTATTGCCGTAAAAGATGAGCCTGAATTTGTTACCTGGCTCGACACTTTCGGGCCTGATAAATTTATGTTAGGGGCGGATGTGAAAGAAGAAAAAATAGCTGTTGGCGGCTGGCTCGAAACAACTTCTATCTGGATCTATGATTTCATTGAAAAATATGTGGGTAAAGGCATCACCCAGTTATTCTGTACCGATGTAAGTAAAGACGGCAGACTGGAGGGCCCCTCAACCGATCTGTATAAAAATATTGTCGATCGTTTTCCTTCTCTTCATTTTATCGCGAGTGGCGGAGTGAGTAATATGAATGATCTCGATGCCTTGCAGACAATAGGCTGCAAGGGCGCGATCGTAGGGAAAGCGATCTATGAAAACCGGATCACCCTTCAGGAACTAAAACGATTTATTTAATACCAGGCACAACATGGCACTTACGAAACGAATCATTCCCTGTTTGGATATTAAAGACGGTCGCACCGTTAAAGGAACCAATTTTGTAGACCTGCGCGATGCCGGCGATCCGGTGGAATTAGGAGCGCTGTATGCCTTGCAGGGGGCCGATGAGCTGGTGTTTCTCGACATCACCGCAACAGTAGAAAAACGAAAAACACTGAGTGAACTGGTTAATAAAATTGCCCATCATATCAATATCCCTTTTACTGTTGGTGGCGGGATCAGTAGTGTGGAAGATGTGCGGGTGCTCCTGCAGAATGGGGCAGACAAGATTTCTGTAAACACTTCTGCTTTTAAACGTCCGGAACTGATCCGTGAATTGGAACAGGATTTCGGAAGTCAATGTGTCGTACTCGCTATTGATACTAAAAAAGAGGAAGATGGTGAATGGTATGTGTATTTGAATGGAGGGAGAACGAAAACCGAAAGGCGCTGTATCGATTGGGCACAGGAGGCTGTGGATAAGGGTGCGGGAGAGATCTTACTTACCTCCATGAATCATGATGGCACCAAAGCAGGATTTGCGCTGGATATCACCAGAACCTTGTCCAAATTACTTCCGGTACCTGTAATTGCTTCCGGTGGAGGTGGAACCCTATCGCATTTTAAAGAGGTTTTTGAGGAAGCCGCAGCCGACGCAGCACTTGCTGCGAGTATTTTTCATTTCAAGGAAATTGCTATACCCGACCTGAAAGAATACCTGCGGGCTGAAGGGATCTGTGTTCGAATATAATACGTTGAAACCGGCTGGTCTGGGACTGAATGTCTTCGATCAAAAAAGCAGATATTTGCAGGATGAATATTGGAAACCCTACATTATTTCTAACAGCCATGGCAGCGGTGCTGATATTCATTTATTTCAATCGTTATGTACAGAACCGACAGGAAAGAAGACGGGAGGAAAGACAGGAACGTCATCAGGAATTTTTGGACAATCTGCTGAAAAAGCGAACAGAAAAAAGCGATTCGACAACGGAATCAGATAGTGAAACCGATAAAATTAATTAAGATGAAAGTTGATTATTCAAAATACAAAGACGGATTGGTGCCGGCGATCATACAGGATTTCAACACGCAAAGGGTGCTGATGCTGGGATTCATGAATGCGGAAGCGCTGGCTATGACCGAGCAACAAGGGAAGGTTACTTTTTACTCCCGTACCAAAGAACGGCTGTGGACCAAAGGGGAGGAGAGTGGCAATTTCCTGTTGGTAAAACAGATACTGAATGATTGTGATAACGATACCTTACTGATCAAAGCCATTCCGCAAGGCCCTACCTGCCATACAGGTGCTGATACCTGTTGGAGTGAACGCAATCATAAAGAAGACTTCCTGTATTATCTGGAAGATATAATTCGTCTGCGCAAGCAGAGTTCGGATGGCAAATCATATGTTAAAAGTTTGTTCGACAAAGGGATCAATAAGATCGCGCAAAAGGTTGGTGAAGAGGCGGTGGAGTTGGTGATCGAAGCAAAAGATGAAAATCAGGACCTTTTCCTCAATGAGGCGGCCGATCTGCTCTTCCATTATTTGGTTTTACTTAACGCAAAAGGGACTAATTTGCAGGAAATAGTGGACGTGCTCCGTTCACGTCACGCTAAATAAATTGACGCATGAAGAAATTGTATTTTCTATTATTACTGGCGCCACTTCATTTACTGGCGCAGGTGGGTCCAAAGCCTGGTTTCGCTATTACAGCCACTGTAAAAGGCGTGACAGAAAATGAAGTGATCACTATTAGTGATATGAACAATGCGGATGATACACTGGCCAGAACCCTTGTTAAGAAAGGGGTATTTGTTTTAAAAGGGACAGTGGAAGAACCCAATCTGGTTTCCATAAACTTTCATGGCAGCCAGAAAAAGCTGATGCTTTTCATGGGTAATGATCAGTTGATCATTACCGGAGACATCAATAATCTGCAAACCATAATCGTTAAAGGATCCGTGTATCATAACGATTTTCAGGAATTTCAAAATACCTTCAATCCCCGGTTTCAAAAGATCACGGCCATGAATCAGGAGATCGGTGGCAAGCCCAATTTATCCCGTACCGACCCATTGCTGTTAGCCTATCAACAGGAATTACAAAACACCTCCAATACCATTGATTCTTTTGTTCAGATAAAAAAGGATCGCCCCATTGCACCTTTCACCCTTTTGGTGACCAGTGAGTTGGAACAGGATGCAGGCAAAATGGACAAACGATTTGCTTATTTATCTCCCGAAATGAAAAAGAGCTTCTATGGTAAGTTACTGGAATCACAGATCGAGGATGCACGTTTTGGTGCTATTGGGTCGGATGCTATTCCTTTTGTGCAAAATGATACTGCCGGTAAACCTGTTAGCCTGGAATCATTCAAGGGTAAATATGTGTTGATCGATTTCTGGGCCAGTTGGTGCAAGCCCTGCAGAATGGAGAATCCTAATGTAGTGGCGGCCTATGGTCGTTTTAAGAATAAGAATTTTACTGTTCTTGGCGTATCATTAGATCGTTCGAAAGAGAATTGGTTGCAGGCTATCAGTGATGATAAACTTACCTGGACGCAGGTATCTGATTTGAAGTTCTGGAATAATGAAGTGGCTGTAAAATACCGGGTACAGAGTATTCCCATTAACTACCTGATCGATCCACAGGGAAAGATCGTTGGAAAAAATTTACGGGGAAGTGAACTGCACATGAAATTATGTGAGTTGCTTGGATGTGAGTGATCAAAATATGCTTAAACAAAAGGGAGCGATTCGCTCCCTTTTTTATGCCAGTTGTCTTTTGTAAAGTTGGATGGTATTTTCCAGTCCGAGATACAGTGCTTCGCTTATAAGTGCATGACCGATACTTACTTCTGCCAGCCAGGGGATCTGTTGATGGAAAAATTTAAGATTGGCCCTGTCGAGATCGTGTCCGGCATTTATTCCCAATTGTAAATCTCTGGCTCTTTCAGCAGCTGCAACATAAGATGCAATCGCTTTGGCCGGATCGCTGGTATAGGATCTTGCATACGCTTCAGTATATAATTCAATTCGATCGGTGCCGGTAGCAACAGCCGCTTCCACCATCTCAATTACCGGGTCGCAAAAGATACTGGTGCGAATACCGGCATTTTTAAATACGGCAACCATCTCTTTCAGATAAGACGCATGTTTAATGGTATCCCATCCATGATCAGACGTTAACTGCCCTCCTTCATCGGGGACCAGTGTTACCTGATGAGGTTTTGTTTCCAATACCAGCTCTATAAATTTCTGCTCCCGGCAATTACCTTCAATATTGAATTCAGTGGTGATGATCTTACTGATTGCTCGTACATCTTCATATCTGATATGACGTTCGTCGGGTCGGGGATGTACCGTAACCCCGTCTGCTCCAAATTGCTGTACATCAATCGCGGCCTGTAATACATTGGGTGTTTGGCCCCCGCGACTGTTTCGTAAAGTAGCAATCTTGTTTATATTCACCGATAATTTGGTCATGCGGCAAAGATACAGAATTGATCAAACCCTGCTCGGCAATAGAAAACAAAAAGGGAGAAACAGCGTTTCTCCCTTTAACGAACTATGATGGTTTGAATCAGCATTTTTGAATGGATGCCATTTGGATCCGGTTCCCGTCGGCATCAAGTACATCGATCCGGTAATGTCCAGATTCCAGATTCTCCAGATCAAACATCGCGGTAGCATTCGTACCTCGCAATAAATACCAGCCGATCATACGTACCACTTTCTCCTCATCATTTACCATGCGTAGTACCACCTGCTGGTTATACTCCATCACCATTTCTATGTTCAGACGATCCTTGACTATGGCAGGTCGTACGGTAAAGGTATTTCCTCCGGTGATGAGCGGAAAGGAATGGAGGGTATTTTGCTGCAGGCTATTTTCCCGTAAACGCTGAAGCACCTGGGGAACGGTACCCGCTTTTTCAGATTCATTTTTGATTTTTTCCATAGTAAAGTTTTTAGCTGTTGCTGTTGCTATACTCATTATTAAAGGTTGACAAGTTTTGAACGCAGGTTTAATGATCCATCCGTGCTGGAAACATCAATATGGTAAATGCCTTTGTTACTGTTTTCAAGCAATAACGGAATCTGATTGATGCCTTCATGTATTTGCTGCTCTTTCTGAAACACCCGCTTCCCATTCATATCTGATACCCGAATGATAACAGTTTTATCTGCCGGACTATTTACCTGTAAGGTGGTTTGTTGTTTAAAGGGATTGGGGATGGCACGCAATGGTATGTCGCGGGTTTCCTCACGGATCACCTGAATGTTTGAGTAGGTTTGCTTTCCATCGCTGTCGATCAGCTTTATCCGGTAATAGGTTTGATGGTATAAGGCGGATGCATCATCCAGGGTATAATTTTTCTTTTGACTACTATTGCCGGAAGCGTTACGTTCTCCGATGGTTTGCCAGTTCCGGCCATCTGCACTTTTTTCTGCCTGAAATTTTACTGTATTGAATTCCTGCAGCGTACTCCATTCGAGCGTTACGTTACCCGGCCTTTTCTGCACGGCAAGTTGAAAGCCCTTAGCTGGTAAAGAGGCTGCGCTGGTGCAAATACCAAAACTAATATCGTCTATAGCAAGGTTTAAACCGCAGCTTCCGGAAGTGGTATTTAATATTCTGAATCGTACTGCTGAAGCGTTGATGGGCAATGTAAAATTACCGGTAATGTTTACCCAGGTAGGGGTCAGGGTTTGTGTGAGATAATTACTGTAAAAGCTGGAAAGCTGCGTGAAACTGCCATCTGCATTATAGGCTTCAGCAATAAATTGTAATCGGGGATAACTGGTAGTGCCTGAGCAGGAACCGCGTAAAGTAGTATTCATGGCAAAGAAAGAAACCATGTGAAAATTTCCCGGGATCAGATTGTAAACAGTATCACGATATATTTCACCATTTCCTCCGTTTGCGTTCACCAGTAACATTAATCCGTTGGTATTCCCCGTGTGATCTTTACTGTTATGCCAAAGCTGACCGCCTTGTGAATTTTTAGATAAACGGTAATTGCCTTCCGTAAGCGTGGTGCTGCTAAAGGTATAGTTGGTCTTTCCCTCAGGCAAGGAACTGTAGGTTCCGGATCCAAAGGTTTCATTCCATACGGTTGTCGACACGGCACAGGATTGGACCTGGCTGAGGGCCGAGTTACTTATGAAGAGAACCAGTATAAAGGGCAGTAATGCCTTCATGGAGCCGGAATTTTCAGAATAGAACACCAACCCAATGCCAGTTTGAAGGCTGTTGAAAGTCAGGCTGTTAGTTCAACTATTGGCCGTAACGATTCTCATTTTGGGAAAGAAATGTCTGGAATGGGAAAACCGGTCTAAAATCGGGCCACCAGTTTCAGGTTCAGCAATCGGGGCGTCAGGCGGTTTGGCATGGCAAAAACCGTGTTGGAAAAGTCCTTTATCAGGAGGTAGGATATGGTATTGTCACGATCGATCAAATTGAATACTTCAAATGAGGCCCAGATATTGTCGAAGTTTCGGAAAGGACTGTGGCTTCGGCGGTTCGATTTGTCGGTATCCAGCAATAGTACACTGAATCCAAGATCGATCCGTATATAGGGCTCGATGATCAACCCATTACGGTATCGTACCGAACCGGGAATGTTATAGGGCAGGTTGGCTCCGTAAAGCAGGTTTAAAAATACCTTGAAATTCTTATTGGTAGAAAGATAGTCCTGCAAGAATAATCCGAAAGTGAAAAAACGATCGGTCGGTCTGCGCAGCCATCCTACTTCTGTTAACGTACTATCTTTTGGCTGATTCAATGAATCCAGCGTATAAGCATAGTAGGTATCTCCTTGCAGGTTTTCTCTGGTACGCATCAAACCAACGCTTACCCAGCTTTCTGCGTCTTTTACCAATTCACCAAAAAGGCGGGCTTCGATACCGGTTGCATAGGCTTTGGCACTGTTTTCGCCAAAATACCGGATCCGTACATTGTCGATATCATAGGGTACCACATCCCACATACGTTTGAAATAGGCTTCAGTAGTTAATCGAAATGCCCGGTTGCCTGATTTAAAATTATAATCCATACCTCCCACGATCTGCCAGCTTTTTTGCGCCTTGAGCAATTTGTTAACGGTACCATCGTACCGTCTTAATTCACGATAAAATGGGGGTTGCCCGTATAGGCCCGCAGATCCTCTGAAAATGATATCCCTTTTCCAGTTCATTGGCTTCCAGGCAAAACCTGCCCGGGGAGAAATCAGCAACTCCTGATTAAGGGTGTTATAGTTTAATCGAACACCAGCCTGTACCGTGAATCCACTGGAATCGCTGAAACTGATATTGTCCTGCAGATAACCACTCAGGCGTGTTGCATTAATATCTGCAGCCGACTTGATCACTTTGCTTAAGGTAAGCTGGTTGGGTTGATAGGGCAGGGTATAACCGGCAGAGTCCTGCAATTCCCATTCATTTAATTTATCGGTTATAGATTGCTGTTCGGCCGATACACCCCATTGCCAGTAGTTATTGCCTTGGTCAAGCGTTCCTTTATGAGAAGCATTCCAAACCTGTATGGCCAGTTTGTTACGGGCAAAATTCTGATAAAGGCCTGCGCCAAGCGGATTATTGATCAGCCCGAAATCGGGTCGGCTTTTATCGAATTCTCTCTCCCCAAATAAATAAGCACCGGTTATATCAATAGATTCTTTTTCGTCATCTGCAAAACGACTCAGCATCCATTTTAAGCGCAGATTTTTTCGCGGCTGTTGCAAATAGGCGAGCCCAACCATATTGGTACGATAGCGATCTTCTTCTCTTCCTTCAAAGAAAATATCCAGCCCCAGATTGGCGCTGAAAAAGGGAGAGAATACCGACGATGTAAGCTGACTGAATTGTGGTATCAGCGTGAATCGCGTTTGGGAGATGTTTCCCAATAATTCCACACTGTTTTTTTCATTGATCTGATAAGTAAGTAAGGCCTGAAAATCAGATGATGAGGGAACATAATTACCCTGAGTTTCCTGACTGCTTAACAAATTGCGGTTACTTCGGTTTCGGATGCCCGCTATAAAACCAAATTTGCCATTCTTGCTGCTGCCTTCCAAATGGAACCCCTGTTCCAGCAAACTCATATAGGCAGAACCGCCTAAGCGACGGGGCTTTTTGTATTGGATATCGAGTACAGAAGACATTTTATCTCCATATCGTGCCTGAAATCCGCCATTATAAAAATTTACATTACGGGCCAGTTCCGGATTGATAAAACTCAATCCTTCCTGTTGACCGCTTCTTACCAGATAGGGCCTGAAGACCTCAAAGTCGTTCACGTAAATAAGATTCTCGTCGTAGTTGCCGCCTCTAACTGTGTATTGACTCGTCAATTCATTATTGGAACCAACAATTACTTTGATCAAACTTTCAATGCCGCCACCCGGGGTAGGAATATTGATCGCATTTTTGGGATTGACTACTACAAGTCCTGTTTCTCTTCGGGTGCGTTGATCCGTTACCACCACCGGCGCCAGTTCACGGGAACCCTTTTCCATCCGGATCACCAGAAATTCCTCTTCCCCTTCATTGAGTATGAAATTGCGTTGCTCTGTTTTATACCCCATGAAACTGATCACAATGGCAAAGGCTTTGTCGGAGGGCACCACGATCCGGAAACTGCCTGAATCGGTACTTAATACGCCGGAACTACGACCCAGTATCTGAATGGAAACACGGGGGAGGGGCTGTTCATTTTCATCCACAATGCGACCATTAACCGCAGCCGTTTTTTTCTGCGCCTGTACTACAGAACTGATTAAAATGGTGCACAATAAGAAAATAATTGAAAGCCTTTTTCCCATATTGGTAATATAACCCGAATTTAGCTTGATTCGGATGTAAACTTAAAACATAAAATACAGCTTTTTATTTTGTAAAACACTGAGAATCTATTTCTAAGATGAGAAAAATCACCTATTTACTATTCTTATTTCCACTGTTTTGGGCCTGTGGTACCCCGGATTCTGCGCCGGAACCAAAAGAGCCAGAAGTAAAAATCGTTCCATATGAATTTAAAGAGACCATTGCTACCGGTACCGATACTGGGATGAAGGACCTTCGGACGTTTAAGCGGAAGGATCCTCAGGAGCTTTATTATCAATGCTGGCGGGCGGTAAAATTTGATAAGGAGGGCAAACCGAAACCACCGGACCCCGGGCCGGGTGAATTGCTTGCTTTATACCCCGATTCAAGCTTGTTCACCAGTATGGGAGGAAAGGCGGAAACCGGAAGCTGGAGATTTGCCCATACATCCACAGAAAAAGCGATTCAACTTACTATAAACGGACAACGTGTCCGCTTTCTGGTAACGGAATTAAAATCGGATCAACTAACGCTTTCCTTTGCGGGAAATAGTTTTTATTATTTTGTTTCGGATGGAAGGGTACACCAGAATTATCACAATGATCCCTTTTACCCGACCCATGCTTCGTGGATGGTAAAACCATCTAAAAAGGAAAGTGATTTGGCCATAAAGGAACGCATGCAAAAAAGTTTGAAGTTTTATGCTTTGTATTTCCGCGATCAAATCAAGAGAGGAAAGGAGGACTTGTCTGCCCAGGGACTTCCTGATGTTTTCGACTGGTATCAAAGAGGCATCAGTTTGCCCGACAAAGAGCTCATCAGTGATGCGTTTATAGATTGTTTTTATGATCAGAAGCAAGCGGAAAAGGGGTATGATCTGATCCGAAACCTGATGAAGGATCACGATTTTGAATGGCCCAAAAAGGCACCCAACTGGCTCTATAGAACCCAGCCTGTATTAGAACAGATGTATCATAAAATGCGTATGGCGAAATAATTATTTCAGTGCCTTGAGTTTGGCGATGGTGCCAATGGGATCGGCCGATTTGAAAACCGTATTGCCGGCTACCAATACATGGGCCCCAGCATCCAGAATGCTCTGAGCGTTATCAAGGGTAACACCACCATCTATCTCGATCAATGTAGGCAGGCTCCAGCGATCAATGGTTTCGCGCAAGGCTCTGATCTTGGAAATGGTATGCGGTATGAATGATTGTCCGCCAAATCCAGGGTTCACACTCATCAAACAAACCAGATCAATGTCATTGAGTATTTCCTTGATGGAATCAACCGGAGTATGTGGATTGATCGCCACGCCGGCTTTCATGCCCAGCGATTTTATTTGTTGAATATTCCGGTGCAAATGACGACAGGCTTCCACGTGAACGGTGAGTATATCAGCCCCTGCTTTTTTAAAAGCTTCTGCATATTTTTCCGGCTCCTCGATCATTAAATGCACATCACAGGTTTTCCTGGTTGCTTTTCTGAAGAACTCGATCAGCATGGGGCCAAAACTGATATTAGGTACAAATCGACCATCCATTACATCCAGATGATACCAGTCTGCCTCACTTTGATTCAGCATCTGGCAGTCTGCATTAAGATCTAAAAAATTGGCGGATAATAATGATGGAGCAATGATGGGCATATAGTCGGTTTAGTAGGTGCAAAAATAGACCGGGATCGGGGGATGAGCAAATTGCCTTTTCCCCATTATTTCAATCGGCGAAGGGCCTCACGGGCTTCCTCCATTTCCGGATCAAGGGAATACGCTCTTTCGTAATATTGTATGGCTTCCGTATCATTTTGAAGTGCCTCATAACATTTTCCGATCCAGTAATAGGTATCGGCATTAGTGTTGGAAACAGTTGCTGCCAGCTTAAAAATGTCCAGCGCCTGTTTGAAATCTTTCTTTTCGTAATACACGATTCCTTTCTCGATATGGGCATCGGTAAATTTCCAATCGCGTTTGATGCATTCTTCAAATTGTTCTAAAGCACGGGTATAATCTTTTTTATCGGAGTAATAGATCCCTTTCAGAAAAACTGCATCCACCATTTCACCTGTAGTATCTTTTCTGATGATATCGTCACAAATAACGATCAAACGGGGGTGTTGCCGGATGGAATAGATATTGGCAAGAGCCAGACCGGTATAAGTAATGGGTTGAATGGAATAAGACTTTTCCAGCACTTCGATTGCCTGATTGGTATCACCTATTTTGGCTAATAAAACCCCTTTATCATACAGCACCATAAAATTGGTGGAATCACGGGACAGTATTTTGTCATATTCGGCAACGGCCTCCTTTCGTTTTCCTGCCATGGCATAGAGCTCACTTATTCTCCGGGTAAACTCTGGATTGTCTGGAAAGTCGAGCTGACATTGCTGCAGGAATCCCAAACAGGTTTTAAGGTCTCCGGTGAGTTGCAGATTGGCAGCATATTCGATCGCTACACCTTCGTCCTTACTCAATTCCCAGGCTTTCTTATAATCGGGTGTCGCTGTTTCATGTTGATTGTTTTGAGAAAGCAGCAGGGCCCTGCTCAGATAGAGTTCAGGACGGTCGGGAAACTCCCGGATACTGTCTGTTAGCCCGGCATAAGGAGGTTGGTCCAGCCGGAGGACCGGTTCGACTGTTTTTTCATCGGAACAGGCGGTAAAACCGAGACTTAAAAGTCCGAAAAGAAGAAGAAATAGAAATAATGGGGCTTTCATGCTGCAAAACTAACCGATTTTCAGGCTGGGATGTGACAAAGTTTTGACAAAATAACCCCCTGATAAAAATATATTTGCCCCTCAAATTTATAAGCATGCCCCACCGATTGAAATCTTTGCGCCCCTGGCTCTTCGCAGCATTGGCGCCGCTTTTCGTTTTTTTGTTGCCCTCTTTCAAAAAAGCCGCTCCCGTTTCAAAGGAGGTTACTATGGCACTCCCGGGTGATACGCTTCATTATCCCGACGAGAAACATTTTAAAAATATTCAGCAATTGACTTTTGGTGGGGACAATGCCGAGGCGTATTTCAGTTTTGATAATAAGTACCTGATCTTCCAGCGCACCAACCCTAAAGAAGGTATTGCCTGCGACCAGATGTATATTGGTAAAGTGCCTCAAAACGGGGAAAAATTCGAATACAAGCTTGTTAGTACTGGTAAAGGTCGTACCACTTGCGGTTTTTTCATGAAAGATAATAAGCATGTTGTATATGCTTCCACACATCTGGCCGGCGATGAATGCCCTCCTGTACCCGATCGTAAAAAATATGGGAACAAATACATCTGGCCCCTTTATGCTTCTTATGATATATTCATGGCCGACCTGAATGGAAAGATCGTTAAACAGTTAACGAACTCACCTTATTACGATGCAGAAGCTACGCTGTCTCCCGACGGAAAGAAAATGATCTACACCAGTACGAAGGATGGTGATATCGAACTGTATATCATGGATCTGAAATCTGGTAAGGAAAAACGTATTACCAACCATTTGGGTTACGATGGAGGTGCCTGGTTTAGTCCGGACGGAAAGAAGCTGATCTGGCGCGCGTCCAGTCCAAAAACGGAGGCTGAAATCAAAGAGTATAAGGATTTACTGAAGGAAAATCTTGTGGCCCCAACCAATATGGAAGTATGGATAGCGAACGCAGATGGTTCAAATGCCCGTCAGGTTTCTTCATTTGGACAGGCCAATTGGGCTCCTGCGTATATGCCTGATAGCAAGACGATCATTTTCGCTTCCAATCATGAGTACAAACGTGGTTTCCCCTTCAATTTATATACGATGAATGAGGATGGAACAGGTCTTACCAAGATCAGTCGCGACAATGGTTTTGATGCCTTCCCTATGTTCAGTTATAATAAAAAGAAATTCGTATTCTGCAGCAACCGTAATAACGGTGGCACACGCGATACGAACGTGTTTATAGCTGATTGGGTGGAGTAGGGGTTTCATTCGGTTATGAGCTAGTTATCAATTATCAATTATTCGGATAATTAATAATTGATAATTAATAATTAGCTATTTAACTAAATCCCGAATGAGCTATATTTGAAAAAACATTCATCCCAAAACGTATTGACCTATGTATAATGGATTGGTTCATTTGCACAATCTGCTTCGCTGGATCATTTTGATCCTGTTATTGATTTCATTGGTATCTGCCTTTACCAAAAATGCCCGTATTCAGAAAACCAGCTTGTGGTTACTGATCATTGCACACAGTACCCTGGTGCTGGGAATTTTTCAATGGTTGAATGGCAATTGGGGTTTAAAACTGATTCAGACCAATGGGTTTGGAGAGGTAATGAAAGATAGTGTACAACGATTCTGGGCGGTTGAACACATTGCCGGAATGTTGATTGCCATTGTGCTGATTACTATTGCGCGCGGAAAATCGAAGCGACTGAATTATTCAGCTGCCTCATGGTTATATCTTATTGCCTTAGTGGTAATTCTTGCTTCTGTTCCCTGGCCTTTCAGAGAGGGTATTGCCCGTCCGTGGTTCCCGGGAATGACAGTCTGATTGGAGAATTTGAAGATTTGAGAATTTGTAAATGCTTCTATTGGTAGAGTACTACGAATAGAAGCATTTTAATTATCAGTTATCAATTATTTTATTATCTGTTGTTTTAAAGAGAAAATACTATTTGATCAGCCCATTTTCAAATCTTCAAATTCTCAAATCTTCAAATTAACTCAATCACCTCGCAATCCTTCATTTCCTTTCCATCGATTACAAACCGGATCAGGGTTTTCACTTTATGCCAACCTTGTTTGCCGGCAGCCCCGGGGTTCATATGCAGGCAGTTTCGTTTATCATCATACATGATCTTCAGAATATGGGAATGTCCATCAATGAATAATTGAGGTTGATGGAGGGTAAGTTCCTTTCTGGTTTCTGGATTATAGGTGGGTGGATAACCACCGATATGTCGTATCATAACCTTTACCTCTTCGCACATAAAAACGAGCTGTTCGGGAAATTGGGCGCGGATTTCCTGTCCGTCGATATTGCCATATACACCTCTGAGTGGTTTGATCGCACCTAAGCCATCTGCCACAGCCAGACTGCCAAAATCCCCGGCATGCCAGATCTCGTCGCATTCGGTAAAATGCCTGGCGACCGCTTCATGTAAAAAGCCATGGGTATCGGATATAAGGCCTATGCGTTTCATGTCAATCGATGCTTCCTTTTTGTTTGAGATAGGTGAGGATCTGGATCGCTCCGGGCGCCTGATGGGTTTCCAGAAAATAATCCATGAGTCGAAAATAACGGATCGCTCCAATTTCAGCAGCCGGATGTGGTTCCACCGGGGGGAGGACCAGAAAGCAATCCTGTTCCATGATCGTGCCATTTGTTTCACCATAGGCAGGAGCCGTTACATGCGTTTCGAACTGTAGGTCAGTTTCAGTTAATTGAAGACCCAATTCTTCCTGAAGTTCCCTGAGCAGCGCCGTTTCTGCGGTTTCACCGGCATCCCGTTTCCCTCCGGGTAAATAATAGCATTCCTTACGGTTACTGTAAGCCAGTAACAATTTACGATCCCGAATGATCAGGGCGCCGGCGGTAAAGAGGGGCTTTGTGGTCATATCTGGTAAATATCCTAAATTAGTGTTTTAGCAAGAGCTATGACTTTTTTTAGAAACTTTCTTTACTGGATCGATAAGCGTCGCTGGAAATATGTTTTCCTGCTGGCCACCCTTGAACTCTCTCTTATTTGACCTGTTATATAGTCGGGCCTTCCCGGTTTTCAAATTATCTAATTTTCAAATTCTTAATTTTCTCCCATGGCACATTACAGGTCCCTTGGATCGGTTCCGCATAAACGACATACACAATTCCGCAAACCCGATGGTGGATTGTATAGCGAACAGTTATTTTCGACGGAAGGTTTTAGCGATGATTATTCGTTGTTATACCACTGTCATCCCCCCACACAAATCATAAAAACCGAACCACAGAAGGATGTTTCGCCGCAGATTGCGGAGGAGAAAATGTTACAGCATCGCTGCTTCGAAGGGTTTCAGGTACCACCCGCCGATGATTTTCTGGAAAGTCGCATACCCGTGCTGGTGAACAATGATTGTCATATCGTACTGGCGGCGCCCCGTCAAAGCATGATGGATTACTTTTATAAGAATGCCGATGGCGATGAAATGATTTTCGTGCACGAGGGTTCCGGAAGGGTGAAAACCCAATATGGATCCCTGCCTTTCAGTTATGGCGATTATATTGTGTTACCCCGCGGCACCATTTATCAGATCCATTTTGATACTCCTGAGAACCGGCTTTTTATAGTGGAATCCTTTTCCCCTTTACGATTTCCAAAGAGATACCTGAGTCATTACGGACAATTGATGGAGCATTCGCCCTATTGTGAACGGGATATCCGCGGGCCACAGGATCTGGAGACGATTGATCAAAAAGGTGATTTTCTGATCAAGGCTAAGAAGAAGGGGATGTTGTATGGATTACATTATGGCACGCATCCTTTTGATGTGATCGGGTGGGACGGATGCTGTTATCCTTATATTTTTTCAATTCACGACTTTGAACCCATTACGGGCCGGGTGCATATGCCACCACCGATACATCAAACTTTCGAAACCAATTCTTTTGTTGTTTGTTCCTTTGTTCCCCGACTTTATGACTACCATCCACAGGGCATTCCTGCCCCATATAATCATAGTAATATCGATAGCGATGAGGTGCTGTATTATGTGGATGGAGATTTTATGAGTCGTAAACATGTCACCCGCGGAATGATCACCCTGCATCCTGCAGGTATTCCACATGGCCCACATCCGGGAGCCGTTGAGAAAAGTATCGGTGCCAAAGAAACCCGTGAGCTAGCGGTGATGGTCGATACCTTCCGGCCATTAATGATCACCAAACAAGCACTTGAAATCGAAAATGGAAATTATGTGATGAGTTGGGCGGAGTAGGGGTTGTATACGGTAGTCAACTGTATACAGTTGACTACCGTGTTTTATAAAAAATCGTAATCCCTGTACAGTATGTTGCTCTGCTGTACTTCATGAGCGGCAATAAACGCTTGTTTATTGCCAAATTTTTCGTAAACCTCAGTTATGATATTTTGTGGTAGTGCATTTTCTATGTAATCGTGATATGATATCCAATCGTACTCCCTAAAATCTCTTGTTATTCCATGCTTTACCGGATTGGTATGAATGTATAGCATTACTTTTTTGAAGTGCTCGTCATCTGCGATATCGGTCCTTCGAAAACGTCGGGAAAAGAGGCTCCCATTTCTTCTAAGATGATTATTTACAGACATCGAATACGATTGGAAGAATCTTTTGAAAGCTCTGCTCACAAGGATCTCGTAGGGCATTTTACCAATGAGAAATTTGTTTTCAGTGAGCGTTCGCTTCTTTTTGGGAATGCGAGATAACCAATCTTTACTATACTCTTCGGGTCTTGTTTTAACCTCCAGGTGAAAGTGGTTGGGCATAAGCCCCCATGCGTAGGTTTCCATTAAATAGGCCAAATAATCATCATAGCTTTCAAGAAAAAACCGGCAGTTCTCATCCGACTTGTATAACAACTCCTTATTGTTAGTACGATTGAAAACATGGTATGACTTCTCTGGATGGAAGTCGACGAGGTATTTTGGATTTATAGGCATGTATCAAAAATAGCTCACTAGATATGCCGAAATCAAATCGATACAACCGTATATTGCTCATTTTCTTATAGTTAAGTTGTATACGGTAGTCAACTGTATACAGTTGACTACCGTATACAAAAAAATAAGTTTTCACCAATCACTTTTTTATTTACTTTTGTTAACCAAATGGTTAAATCAAGTGGTTAAAGCAGCCAAAGATTCCAGTACGGAAGAACGCATTCTCGCTGCGGCAAAAACAGTTTTTGTCCGCGACGGTCTCGCCGGTGCCCGTATGCAGGATATCGCCAATGAAGCCGGTATTAATAAAGCGTTATTGCATTACTATTTTAGATCCAAAGACAAATTATTTGAAGTCATTTTCGCTGAAGCGGCCAGCCGTCTATTCCCTGCTATCAATGAAATTTTCAATAGCGATGACGACCTTTTTAAGAAAATTGAACGGTTTTGCGAGGAATACCTCTCCATCGTAATCGAGAATCCCTACCTCCCCATGTTTGTGCTGAATGAGATCCATCGCGATCCTGATTACTGCCTTCAGAATATATTTCCCACTGGTATTCGACCCGATCCTTCCAAATTCCTCAAACAGATTGAACGGGAGATCAAAAATGGAACCATTCGTAAGATCCATCCAATGAACCTGCTGATGAACCTGCTCTCTATGTGCATTTTCCCCTTTGTGGCAAAACCTATGATGGAACGGATCATGAACATGGAACCGAACCAGTTCAATAAACTTATGGATCAACGTAAAAAAGAAATAGCCCGATTCGTGATCGATTCGATCCGTATCTGATTTAATAGTGTAAACCTGTAATTATGGTGAAGAAATTTTTTAACCTTTCATTTCTGCTCTTTGCAATCGCTTCCGGTAATGCGCAATTGGTCGGCCCACTTACCATTTCTGCAGCAATGGATTCGGCTGTGGTTAATTATCCATTGACCCGACAAAAGCAATTGATCGACCGAAACGCCGCGCTTGCCATTCAGAACCTGCAAAAATCATTTCTTCCTCAAGTGGCGGTGCTGGGCCAGGCTTCCTGGCAATCGGATGTTACCTCGGTTTCTGTACCGATCCCCAACTTTACTATCACGCCCCCCAGTAAGGATCAGTATAAGGTTGTGACAGATCTGAGTCAGTTATTGTATGATGGTGGTATGAATCGTAGTCAGCGAGAACTTCAAACACAGGGCCGTATCATCGATCAACAGAAAATAGAGGTAGAACTGTACCGGCTTCGCGAAAAAGTGCAACAGATTTTTCTCTCTATACTTTATGTTGATGAGCAGTTAAAACAAGTAGGGTTACTTCAAAAAGATATTGATAACGGACTTCGTAAAGTGGAAGCACAATTGTCCCAGGGAGTGGTATTTCGCTCAGCGGTTGACCTCCTCAAAGCGGAATGGCTGAAAGTGGAACAACGGAAATTGGAGTTGCAAACATCACGAAAGGGCTTGGTGGATATGCTTTCCATATTCATGAACCAGAATCTTCCCGCTGACGTGACACTCGTAACGCCTGCTGAGCCGCAATGGGAAACGGCGTCTATCAACAGACCCGAATGGACACTATTGGATGCCCAGCAGAAATTGCTGCAAACGCAAGTGAAATTGATCGATAGCCGTAATTTACCCAAAGCCAGTCTTTTTGCCCAAGCGGGTTATGGTCGTCCTGGTTTGAATATGCTAAAGAATGACTTTGCCTTTTTCTATCTCGGCGGCTTACGGCTAAACTGGTCGCTGAGCAATTTCTATACGCAAAAACGAGAAAAGCAGATTCTAAGTACCCATCAAACCATGTTGGAGTATCAAAAGGAAAGTTTTTTGCTCCAAACAAAAGCGCAATTAAAACAACAATCTGCCGAGATACTTAAAATAAAGCAACTCATTCTGTCGGATCGTGAAATAATAATCCTTCGCGAAAGAATTAAGGAATCGGCCAAAGCCCAACTCGATAGTCAGGTAATTACGGCAAATGATTATCTACGTGAGGTAAATGCCGCCGATCTGGCTCGTCAGAATCTGATTACACACCAACTGCAACTGCTGCAGGCAGAATTAAATTATACAATCATTTCAGGCAAATAATATTAACGATTATGAAATATTCTATTTATTTACTTGTATTCATTGGTTTCACTTTCAGCTCCTGTAAGAATACAGCTGTGATTCCGGATGCTACCGGCACCTTCGAAACAGAGGAAGTGATTGTATCAGCAGAAGTAGCCGGCCGCATTCTCGAAATGAAAATACAGGAGGGAGCCACCCTTGGAAAAGACAGTATTATCGGACAGATTGATGCGTTGAATCTTTCTCTTCAAAAGGAACAGGTGGAAGCCAGTATTGCCTCTCTGAGTGAAAAAACCGCCGATGTTTCGCCGCAGGTACTCTTATTACAAAACCAGCTTGCCGTTCAACAGACCCAATTGGATAATCAAATTCGCGAACAGGAACGGATACAGAATCTTCTTAAATCGGATGCCGCCACGGGGAAACAGCTCGACGATATTACTTTCCAGATTAATCTCATCAAAAAGCAAATGGATGTGACCCGGCAGCAAATACAGGTACAGAAGAATGCCATCGCTACGCAGAACCGTAGTATCCTGAGCGAGAAAGCGCCTCTTCAAAAAAAGATATCTCAAATTGAAGATCAACTGCATCGTTCGAATATTGTAAACCCGGTTCAGGGTACAGTATTAACACAGTACGCCAGAGAGGGTGAGATCACGGCCCCTGGGAAAGCCCTGTATAAAATTGCTGATCTTTCGGTTCTTCAGTTGCGTGCTTATTTTTCAGCTCCACAGTTAAGCTCCCTGAAACTGGGGCAGTCCGTTAAAGTACTGGTTGACGACGGAGTTAAAAACTATAAAGAACTGGAAGGTACCATTACCTGGATATCTGATAAAGCCGAATTCACGCCCAAGACCATTCAAACAAAAGAAGAGCGCGCCAATCTGGTGTATGCGGTAAAAGTAAAAGTGAAGAATGATGGTACCCTGAAGATCGGAATGTATGGTGAAATCAAATTGAAATAAAGTGTCGGTAGTATCCCTGCAACATATACGAAAGACCTACGGGAAACCGAAGAACCAGGTAGTGGCACTGGAGGATATTTCATTTGAGGTAGCCCAAGGGGAGCTGTTTGGACTGATCGGGCCCGATGGAGCGGGTAAAACAAGCTTGTTCCGAATTCTGACCACATTATTATTAGCCGATCGTGGAACGGCTACCGTTAACGGCTTTGATGTAGTGAATCAATATAAAGAGATCCGACGTTCGGTGGGATATATGCCCGGGCGCTTTTCCCTTTATCAGGATCTGACCGTAGAGGAAAATCTGCAATTTTTTGCCACCATTTTTAATACTACTGTGGCGGAAAATTATTCTCTGATAAAAGACATCTATACGCAGATAGAACCGTTTAAAAAACGCAGGGCGGGAAAGCTTTCAGGTGGCATGAAGCAAAAGCTGGCGTTAAGCTGTGCACTCATTCATCGCCCAAGTATCCTGCTGCTGGATGAACCAACCACCGGAGTAGATGCGGTTTCACGAAAGGAATTCTGGGAGATGCTTCGCTCACTCAAAAAGGAAGGCATTACCATACTGGTATCCACTCCATACATGGATGAAGCTGCCCTATGTGATAAAGTGGCCCTGATTCAAAAGGGTCGTTTACTCTCCATTGATACACCACAAGGAATCGTGCATTCATTTGGGAAAGAATTATATGCTATTAAAGGAGCTAATATGATCGGGCTTTTGAAACATTTACAACTAGATCCTACCATTGATAGTGTATACCCGTCAGGAGTATATCACCACCTGATCCTTCCGGAGACCGTTCGGATCGAAGATATGGTACGCTCACTGAGGGAAGCGGGTCTGCAGGATATTGAATGGAAGACCATCACTCCAACAATCGAAGATTGTTTTATGGACCTGATGCGGGTGGAAGAAGCCAATAACAAAAAATCGGTGACGCATGGATAATACGATCGTTATAAAAGCGGATGGCCTCACCAAACAGTTTGGCGATTTTGTGGCGGTGGATCATATCAGCTTTGACGTGAAAAGAGGCGAGATATTCGGGTTTCTCGGTGCAAATGGAGCCGGTAAAACCACCGCCATGCGAATGCTTTGTGGGCTCTCCATTCCCAGTGGGGGAAAAGCAAGTGTGGCGGGATTTGATGTATATAAACAGAATGAATCGATCAAAAGAAGTATCGGTTATATGAGCCAGCGATTCTCTCTGTACGAAGACCTTACCGTTAAGGAGAATATGCGTTTTTATGGGGGGATTTATGGGAAAAGCAATTCGTTCATTAAAGAGAAAACAGCAACCATACTGGAACAATTGCATTTGAAGAATGAAGCAAACGTACTGGTGGGCTCATTGCCACTGGGGTGGAAGCAAAAACTGGCTTTTTCTGTAGCGCTCTTTCATGAACCAGATATTGTATTTCTGGATGAACCTACCGGCGGTGTAGATCCCGTAACGAGAAGAGAATTCTGGGGGTTGATCTATCAGGCCGCAGAACAGGGCACGACCATATTTGTAACAACGCATTATATGGATGAAGCTGAATACTGTAACCGGGTTAGTATCATGGTAGATGGCCGGATCGAAGCATTGGATGCCCCGGAGCAATTAAAAGAGCATCTGAATGCCGGCAGTATGGACGAAGTGTTTTTGAAACTGGCCCGTAAAGCAAAACGATCAGAATAAATTACTATGAGGCAACTTTTAAGTTTCATAAAAAAGGAATTCCTGCACATATTTCGTGACAGGCGTACCCTGTTCATTTTGCTGGGAATGCCTATTGTGCAAATTATCATATTTGGCTTTGCTCTCACCAATGAAGTTAAAAATGCGCGTATCGCTGTTCTGGATATGTCTAAAGATGAAGCCTCCGCTTCTCTTCTCGTAGAGTTAGACGCCAGCCAGTATTTCGATATTACCAGGTCATTGCAATCAAACGATCAGATCGAATCCGTATTCCGTTCCGGTCCGGTAAAAATGGTGGTAGTGATCCCCGCCGGTTTTGGTCAGGACCTTAAACACCTAAATAAATCAACCATTCAACTGGTAGTTGATGCCAGTGATCCGAATGTGGCGAACACCCTGTCGAATTACGCCACAGCAGTGATCATGGATTTTCAGTCACGCCTCACACAGGGACGAAAATTGCCGTATACCATCAAAACGGAACAACGCATGTTGTATAATCCCCAATTAAAAGGCGCTTACAATTTCGTGCCAGGCGTTATGGCCATGGTGTTGTTATTGGTTTGTACCATGATGACCGCCATCACCATTGTGCGGGAGAAGGAAACAGGTACTATGGAGATCATGCTTGTGTCACCGGTACGTCCCATCATGGTGATCATGGCCAAAGCGATTCCCTATTTATTATTGTCTATTGTAAATATCACCAGCATCCTTTTATTAAGTGTGTTTGTGTTGGAAGTACCGATAAAAGGTAGTGTATTCCTGCTGATGATGATCAGTATTCTTTTCACGCTGGTGTCGCTGGCACTTGGATTGATGATTTCTTCTGCTACTTCTTCACAGTCAACAGCCATGTTTATCTCCCTCATCGGGATGCTGTTGCCTACTGTAATGTTAAGCGGTTTTATGTTCCCGGTAGAAAATATGCCTTTGCCTTTACGCACTGTTAGTAATGTAGTGCCGGCCAAATGGTATTATTATATGGTGAAAGAAGTAATGATCAAAGGTTTGGGGGTGCAGGCCATCTGGAAGGAGATATTAATATTGAACGCTATGCTGTTGTTTTTCCTGGCAATGGCAATTAAGAATTTTAAAATCCGATTGGCATGAAGACGCTGCGGTTTTTATTGGAAAAGGAATTCCGTCAAATATTTCGCGATCCATCGATCCTGCGATTGATCTTTGTGATGCCTATTATTCAATTGGTGATTCTTCCCTGGGCCGCTGACTATGAGATCAAAAATATAAAATTAGTGATCGTAGATCAGGACCGTTCACCCGCTTCCCGTCAGTTGATTTCCAAGGTTAGTTCTTCGGGTTATTTTATTCTTACAGGTTATGGCAGTTCTTTTGAAGCAGCGATGGAGCAGGTGGAGAAGGATGAGGCTGATCTGGTTTTGGAGATACCTGCCCATTTCGATCGGGATATCATAAAGGAAAACGAAGCCAATTTATTCATGGCCCTCAATGCTATTAATGGTGTAAAGGCAAATATCGGTGGGGCCTACCTGAAAAACATCATCGGTGATTTTAACCGGGAGCTTCGTATGAAATGGATACAATTTCCTCGTTTCAATCCGGAAACTCAAATAGAGGTTTCCCCTTCTAATTGGTTCAATCCATTGATGAATTATAAGTATTTTATGGTGCCGGGTATATTGGTTCTCCTGCTTACCATGGTCGGGGCCAATTTGACCGCTATTAATATTGTACGGGAAAAAGAGATCGGCACCATCGAACAGATCAATGTTACCCCGGTACGGAAACATCATTTCATTCTAGGGAAACTCATTCCATTTTGGTTGCTGGGATTGCTTGTGTTGAGTGTTGGTTTATTAATCGCGCGGGTGGTTTATGGTATTATTCCCCTGGGAAGCCTGCTAACCATCTATGCATTTGCCGCCGTATATTTATTGGCGGTGCTCGGATTGGGTTTGCTGATTTCTACCTATTCTGCTACCCAGCAACAAGCCATGCTGGTGTCATTTTTTCTGATGATGATCTTTATTTTGCTGGGTGGCTTATACACTTCCATTGAGAGCATGCCGCGCTGGGCGCAATATATCACAAGAGTCAACCCGGTATCTTATTTTATTGAAGTGATGCGTGCTGTAATGCTAAAGGGTAGTGGGTTAAAAGACATCATTCCCCAGTTGCTCACGATTCTTGGTTTCGCCCTGTTATTTAACGGATGGGCTGTTTACAGTTATAGAAAGCGCTCCTGATAGTCTTTATGAGGATGAAAGCATAGCCTAAATACTTAAATACAAATAGTTTTTTGTTGCCGGTTTGAGTAAGCTGATTGCTCCGTCTATTTTGCGGCTATGTCAGCCCTTACACGTCTTTATTTTTCCGCAGTTTTTATCCTTTACCTTGTTTCCGTGTCTGATGCCAATGCGCAGGAAAAAGACAGCTTGTATTTGTATGGTCAATCGCCTGTGGCAGGGGAATTAAAATCAATTGCCGGTGGAAAAATTGAATTTGAAGTGGAGGGGTTGGACCTTTCTTTCATCAAAGTTAATAAGGTGATAACGGTCCGTTCGTCTGGTGGTAAATTCCGGGTACAACTGAATGGCAGTGATGTAACATCGGTTAATCGGGTGTTATGTGGCCGGGATACAGGGTATGTTCGGTTGGTAAAAGAAATGGGGGATACCCTTTGTGTAGCCCTATCTTCCATCAGCTTCCTGATGAAACTTGACACGATCCGGGAGGCGCATTGGAAATTCAATGCAGGTGCCGGCTATAGTTTTACCCGTTCCAGCGGTATCGGGCGATTGAACCTGAATACGGCCTCTCAATATTACGGGCATCGGTCCAGTATATATTTGAATTATTCTGGAATTTATACGATTGATTCAAATGTGGTGAACCGTGATCGGGAACAGTTAAGTCTTTCCTCAAATTACTATCTGGATAAGAAATGGTATGTCATTGGTTTGCTGCTCTATCAGCGGAATCGCGCCCAGGGTTTGACCCGTCGCATTCAGGAGGGATTGGGATTTGGATATAACGTCTGGTCCCGTTTCGGTAAGGAAGCTTATCTGGCTACCGGATTGGTTTGGAATCAGGAGCAAAGCAGCAGAAAATTGGTCAGGGCAAATAGTGTGGAATGGCCTTTATTGGTGCGGTTTAACCTGTATAAATTTTCGAAGCCAGAGTTGACCCTATCTGTAGCAGAAGGCTTTTATAAAGATCTCAGGAACCGTCAGGGTATTCGTTTAGACGGTGATATTCAGTTTAAGGTTAAGATTATGAGCGATTTAAGTTTTGCATTGCAGTTTTATCATAGTTATGATCAGGTTCCACTCAATCCAATTGGGCTAAAATGGGATTATGGATCTGTCTTTTCCCTACAATATGAGTGGAATTAAATTGTTCGAAACCTAAAAAAAAGATAAGCAGAGCGCTCCATTCTTCGTAAATTCAGGAGAACTAAAATATCTGCTATATGATCAAGTTCTCCGAAATCAAACCCGGCGATATTGTTATGGCCGAATTTGAAGGCCAGCAATGGCAGGGTACAGTAAAAGATCTTAACAGGGAAGACAAGGAAGTTTGTGTAGAAACCAGCGTTCAGGAATTCTGGTTCACCCCGGAACATCTTTTTCCCATTCCGCTCGATGAGCAGCAATTATTACATCTCGGTTTTCATAAACAGGAGCAGGAGGGTGGTTCCGTGAAGTACGCACGCGATTCCTTCCGTTTGATGTTACCCAAAGGAGGTGATTTTTCCAATCTGGAGATTTGGTGGCGGGAAGATCGCCGGCATCTGCATCATGCCATTAATGTGCATGAGTTACAGAATCATTATTATGACATGACGAAGGTGGAGCTGAATCCCTGAGAGACTGATAATTATTAAGTGATAAGTTTTAAGTTGGTCGCTTGAGTGGGAAGGGAATTCCCACGCGGCAGGGATACAATTTGCCTGTCAATTCACGATCCTTCCGGCCGTAGGGAGGAACCTTATGTCAGGAACGACAAGCTTCATTTTAGATCAGGGGAGAAAACTGATTTTAAACTTAGGTCCCGACAAGTAGTCTGGAAAGAGCAAATTGTTTTGATACCGGCCGGTACGTCTACCTGAAGGCAGGCCCCTGATTTTATACACAGCGCCCCGTAAGTTGAACCAACAGGAGTGGTCCGGATGCTTGTTCTCCTGGCCGTTCCACGAAATCGAAGCCATTTCTCAAAAAAATTATAAACTATTAATTATCAATCATATAGGTCTGTTTGCCTCCACTGCCCCAAACCTCATTCCCCAATGCCCAAGCCCTTCCTCCCCTTGACTTTTACACATTTCCCCCAAAAATATCCCCAATTTTTTCCTTTTTCTGCCTGATAATCCTATCTTTGCGCTCCTTTAAAATATATGGGTAAACAACCGCTAATTAAACAGGATGGTGTAATTATAGAAGCTTTATCGAATGCTATGTTCAAAGTAAAGCTTGAAAATGGCCATGAAATACTGGCTACTATCTCGGGCAAAATGCGGATGAATTACATACGGATTTTACCAGGAGATAAGGTAGGAGTGGAGATGAGCCCATATGATTTATCAAGAGGACGGATCATTTTCCGGTATAAGTAAGTAATTGGTGATAAGTAGTAAGTTTTAAGAGCATGCTGATTTTACAGACTTAAAACCTAAAACGTAGAACTTACAACGTATAAAGAATAATAAAATGAAAGTAAGAGCATCCATCAAAAAGCGCAGTGCTGATTGCAAAATTGTTCGTCGCAAAGGCAGACTGTATGTGATTAACAAGAAGAATCCCCGCTTCAAACAGCGTCAGGGATAATTTGGTCATGCACGTTGTTGCCGGAACCTGAGAAGGCCTGTATCGACGGATGATCATTGTTGTGGGCAACAACAACTTAACACTAAAAAATTAAAATTAGAATATGGCTCGTATTGCCGGTGTAGATTTACCTAAGAACAAAAGAGGAGAAATTGGTCTGACCTATATTTTTGGTATCGGCCAGTCTACTGCTCAGTACATCCTTTCTAAAGCTGGAATTGATTTCAGTAAGAAAGTGAATCAGTGGAATGATGATGAATTGAATGCTATCCGTAATATCATTACGAATGAGTTCAAAGTAGAAGGTCAGCTCCGTTCTGAGGTGCAGATGAGCATTAAGCGTCTGCTCGACATCGCCTGCTATCGTGGTCTCCGTCACCGTAAAGGTCTGCCGCTTCGTGGTCAGCGTACCAAAACGAACAGCCGTACCCGTAAAGGTAAGCGTAAGACAGTAGCCGGTAAGAAGAAGGCTCCTAAGAAATAATTGAATGCTGTAAGCTCTCGGTAAAATACGGGTTATACTGATCTGTATTTGACTGAAAGCTTTCGGCTTTTAATAGCACCCTGAACAAACTGAATCAATTACGGATACCACGGTGCAGGAGGAGGATTGATTCGGGTTCCGGTAGAACGGAATTATTTTTAAACAAACAGACTACCTAGATCAAATGGCAAAAGCACAAGGTAACAGCGCTAAAGCTGCTGCGAAAAAGAGAGTAGTGAAAGTAGACGCCTATGGCGATGCACACATCTCTGCTACATTCAACAACATCATCATCAGCATCACCAACAAGAACGGCCAGGTTATTTCCTGGAGCAGTGCCGGTAAAATGGGTTTTAAGGGTTCTAAAAAGAACACTCCTTATGCAGCTCAGATGGCCGCCGCTGATTGCGCTAAAGTTGCTTTCGATGCAGGTGTAAAGCGTGTGGATGTTTATGTGAAAGGACCCGGTGCCGGACGTGAAAGTTCTATCCGTTCTCTTTCTCAATCAGGAATTGAAATTACCCAAATCAAGGATGTGACGCCTTTACCGCACAACGGTTGTCGTCCTCCTAAAAAGAGAAGGGTATAACAACATATTCGAACAGGATACTCCGGTATCCTGTTCACCGTTTTTAGTCATAATTGCCGGAAAGGATCCGAGCAGTTCATTTAACAAAGGCTGACTGATTTATTTTTTACGATTTTTTACCGATCAGTTCAGCGGTTACAAAAAAAATCGAAATGAAATTAATATTATGGCACGTTACACAGGTCCAAAAACCCGTATCTCCCGTATTTTCGGAGAACCGATCTTAGGAAATGGTAAGTATCTTACCAAAAACAGTAATCCTCCCGGACAGCATGGTCCTTCTAAAAAGCGTAAAGCTCCAGGAGAATATGCGATCCAGTTGAAGGAAAAGCAAAAGGCCAAATACACTTATGGTGTACTCGAGCGCCAGTTCCGCAAAACATTTGAAGAAGCTGCACGTATCAAAGGTGTAACCGGTGAAAACCTCATCAAGTTACTGGAAGCCCGTTTGGATAACGCCGTTTACCGTTTAGGAATTTCTCCTTCACGCCCCGGTGCCCGTCAGCTCGTTTCTCACAAACATATCACCGTAAATGGAGAAGTGGTGAACGTACCCTCTTTCCAATTGAAGCCAGGTGATGTGATCAGCATCAAGGAAAAAGACAAAACCAATACTGCCATCACCAGCATGTTCCGTGGCAAGAACCAGAAATTCAACTGGCTCGACTGGAACGAAACGGAGATGAAAGGTACGTTTGTGGCTTACCCTGAGCGTGAGAGCGTTCCTGAGAATATCAAGGAGCAACTGATCGTCGAGTTGTACAGCAAGTAATAAGTGCTGAGTAATAGGTTTTAAGAAGTGGAAAGGCCCTGCATCTGCAGCCATTCTACTCCCCGAAACAATAATCATCATTAAAAAGAACCATACATGGCCATTTTAAATTTCCAGAAGCCTGACAAGATCATTCTTCAGAAAGCCACCGATTTCGAAGCTCAGTTTGAGTTTCGTCCGCTGGAACCCGGATATGGTGTTACCATTGGTAACGCACTCCGTCGGGTATTACTGAATTCCCTGGAAGGATATGCTATCATCGGTATCCGAATTGAAGGGGTGGATCACGAGTTCGCCACCATCAAAGGTGTTACAGAAGATGTTCTGGAGATCATCCTCAACCTGAAACAGGTTCGCTTCAAAAAGAAAGTGGATCATGAAGTAAGTCAGGAGAAAATCTCGCTGAGCGTTAAAAATAAAACAGAGATCACTGCCGCTAATATCGGAGAAGCTACACAAAGCTTTGAGATCATGAACCCTGAATTGCTGATCTGCACACTCGATAGCTCCGCTAAAATGGATATCGAACTGACCATCGCAAAGGGTCGTGGTTATGTATCTGCTGAAGATAATAAACTGAAAGATGCACCATTCGGTTATATTCCTACCGATGCTATTTTCACTCCTATCAAGAATGTGAAATATGCTATCGAGAATACCCGTGTGGAGCAGCGCACCGACTTCGAAAAACTGATCATGGAAGTTTCTACCGATGGTACCATCCATCCGGAAGAAGCTGTAAAGCAAGCCAGCCGCATCCTGATCCAGCACCTGATGATCATCACTGATGAGAACATCACTTTCGATTCTAAAGAAGATAAGAAAGAAGACGTGGTGGATGAGCAAATGCTGCAGCTCCGCAAGATCCTGAAGACTCCATTGGAAGATCTGGATCTGAGCGTACGTGCTTTCAACTGTTTGAAAGCTGCCAAGATCAACAGCTTAAGCGAACTGGTACAATACGAGCAGGAAGACCTGATGAAGTTCCGCAACTTCGGTCAGAAATCTCTCGCTGAAATTGAGCAGGTATTGGCTGAGCGTGGTTTGCATTTCGGTATGGACCTGAGCAAACTGGGTCTGGATAAAGACGAACTGTAATACAGCATTTGAAAATTTGAAGATTTGAAAATTTGCTAATGGGGCAACCCTAAATTTTTAAGTCTTCAGATGTCAATATTAACTCAGGGTTTTTGGAGAACTGATTTTTCAAATTTTCAAATCTTCAAATTCTCAAATTTTTAAATTAGGTTGTAATTCCTGACACGGTACAACCGATAAAACTAAATGTCATGCGTCACGGAGACAAAATCAAAAACCTGAGCCGTACGGCTTCACACCGTAAGGCCCTGTTGAGCAACCTGGCTTGCCAGTTGATCGCTCACAAGCGTATCGTTACCACTCTCGCCAAGGCGAAAGCCCTGCGCGTTTATGTAGAGCCCCTGATCACTAAGGGTAAGGAAAATACCACACACCAGCGTCGTGTTGTATTCAGCTACCTGCAGGATAAAGAAGCGATCACAGAACTGTTTGGACCTATCGCTGAGAAAATCGGCGGTCGCCCCGGTGGTTATACCCGCATCATTAAGCTCGGTGCCCGTACCGGTGATAATGCTGAAACAGCGATGATTGAGTTGGTAGACTTTAACGAAGTTTATGGTAAGGGTAAGGGTGAAGCTAAAGAGGCTGCCAAGAAAACCCGTCGTAGCCGTTCCACCAAGAAAGCAGATGCTGCTGCTGAAGGAACCAGCGAAGAGCCAAAAGCCTGATCAGTTTGATCTGAATAATATCAAAAACCCCGCAAATTTGCGGGGTTTTTGCATTTCAGCCTTTCATTTCAGCCTGGAATGCCGCCAAATCCGGTTTGGGAAAAATGTGTGCAATTACAATTTGATTTATGGCATTTCATGAGTTAATTTGCACCGATTTTAAACTACACTATGCACTTACATACCACTCAACCCCCTGCTGTTTTATTATTGGCCGATGGAACCGTTTACCATGGTAAAGCCTTTGGTAAGATCGGAACGTCGGGCGGCGAGATCTGTTTCAATACAGGCATGACCGGATATCAGGAAGTGTTTACCGATCCCAGTTATTATGGTCAGGTGATCATTATGAATAATGTGCATATCGGTAACTATGGAGTGAAGGATGATGAAGTAGAGTCTGCCTCTGTGAAGATCCGTGGCCTCATCGCCCGTAACCTGGAAGAGCAATTCTCCCGTAAAATGGCCAATGCCTCTCTGGAGACCTACCTCATCATGAACAATATAGTTTGTATTGAAGGCGTGGATACCCGCGCCTTGGTAAGCCATGTAAGAGAAAATGGTGCTATGAACTGCATCATTTCTTCTGAGATCCTCGATATCGAAGAGTTGAAGAAAGAATTGGCGAAGGTTCCCAATATGGATGGACTGGAATTGGCCAGCAAGGTTACCACAGAGGAGCCCTACACACTGGGCGACCCCAATTCGCCAATCCGCGTGGCCGTGCTCGATTTCGGTACCAAACAACATATCATTCAGTGTATCGTACAGCGGGGCGCCTATGTAAAAGTATTCCCGGCCCGCACCAGTATCGCTGATCTGAAAGCATTTAACCCCAACGGTTACTTTATTTCCAATGGCCCTGGCGATCCCGGTGTTATGGACTACGCGATCAAGACCGTTAAAGACGTTTTAAACGAAAATAAGCCCACATTTGGCATCTGCCTGGGTCATCAGCTCATTGCCCTTGCCAGTGGTGTAGGAACCTTTAAATTGCACCACGGACACCGTGGCTTGAATCACCCCGTAAAAAACCTGCTTACCGGACTCTGTGAGGTTACCACCCAAAACCATGGATTTGGGGTGAATCCGGCCACATTAGGGAATGCGCCGCAGGTAGAAGTGACACACGTGAACCTGAACGACGATTCTATTGAAGGCATCCGGATCAAAGACAAGCCTGCTTTCTCTGTGCAATTCCACCCGGAAAGTACTCCGGGCCCACATGATAGCCGCTACCTGTTCGATCAGTTTATTGAAATGATAAGAAAGGAGTTGAATTGAGTTGTAAGTGGTGGGTTTTAAGTGGTAAGTGGGGGAGAGAGGAGAAGTGAGAGGTGAGAGGTGAAAGGTGAGAGGTGAGAGAGGAGAGGTGAGAGAGGAGAGGTGAAAAGTGAGAGGTATTTACGATTCACCATTCACGATTCACGATTCACCATTCACCATTCCCCATTCCCGATTGAACATTCACGATTCACCAATACACCATGCGTATAAGTATCATCAACGGCCCGAATTTAAACCTGCTGGGGAAGCGGGAACCAGGGATTTATGGCAGTATGTCGTTCGAAGAATTTCTTCCGGCTTTGCAGGCGAAATATCCGGCTATCAGTTTTTCCTATTTCCAGAGTAATGTAGAAGGAGAGCTTATCAATGAATTGCAACGGGTAGGCTTCGATTATGATGGGATCATCCTGAATCCCGGTGGGTATACACACACATCAGTGGCTATCGGTGATGCCATTGCCGCAATCAAAACGCCAGTGATCGAAGTGCATATCAGTAATGTACATGCGCGGGAAGATTTCCGAAAACTTTCCCATGTATCTTCTAAGGCGAAAGGCACTATTGCCGGCTTGGGGTTAAACGGGTATGCGTTGGCAGTGGAGAGTTTTTTAGAGAGTAGTAAGTAGTACGCTATAAGTTATAAGAGGGCGGCCTGTTCATGATGAACAGGCCGCTTGATTTTTGGGGTGTGGGCAGTGAGGTATGGGGTATACAGGTAAGTCTTTGCGATTTCTTGCAAATAAGAGAAATACACTTAACCGCTGCTCCTGCGCTGAAGCTACGGTGCAGGCGCAAAGACGCGAGGGCGCAATGTTGCGCCATTGCCCCACACCTCACACCGCTTACCTCCTAAAACTTAAAACACACTACTTACTTCCGCTTCTTCCCCACATTCACCGGAGGACACTCCACTTCAATTCCTTCCCTTTTAAACAGTTCTTTATATTCCGTGCCATTAGCCACGGCCACCATCTTTTCTACTTCTGCCTGCTTTTTTGCCCGCAGATCTTTATTGGTGATCAGCTCTTGTACTTTATCCAATTTGGTAACATACAAGCTTCTTCCATGCGTTCCCAATACGATTTCATTCTCACGCTGCTGAATGGCTATATCGTGAACAGGAATTGATTTGGGTAAACTTGTTGTCCAGCTCATAAAACTATTCCCCGCATCCAGGCTTACCAATAGGCCGCCATCACTTCCTACATACAGGATGCTATCCTGTTTAGGGTCTTCACGCACCACATTCAGTGGTTCAAAAGGCAGGTCGCGACCTATAGCCTTCCACGTTTCGCCATAGTTTTCACTTACGAATAGATAAGGCAGGAAATGGTCGTTGCGGTATCCATTAAAGGTTACATAAACGCGTCCTTCCTTGTGCTGTGAAGCAGTGATATGACTCACCCAAAGGCCCTGTGGTAACTGGGCGCTGATCTTTTTCCAGGTATAACCGCCATCTCTCGAAAGATGAATATTGCCATCATCGGTTCCGGTATAAAGGAGGCCGAATTTCAAGGGCGATTCAGCCATGGCACTAATGGTGCCATACGGCACATCGCCTTCTTTCTTACCATTCGACATATCATCACTCAGGGTTTCCATGTTTTCCCCTTTGTTCAGCGAGCGATGGAATTTGTTACTGCCATAATAGAATACATCCTGGTTATGCCGGCTTAAAATGATAGGTGTTTCCCAGTTGAAACGAAGGGGAAATTCTCCCAGGTCATGACTGGGGCGTATTGATTTCCGATCGCCGCGGGTCAACCGGTTCAGTCTTGTATAGGCTCCGAACTGTGAACCCGCATATACGGTTACGTTATCTCTTGTGTCTACCTGCACCTGCATGCCATCACCACCCACCAGTGACTTGTACGCATATTCGCCATTATCGATCCATCCAATATCTTCCTTATGAGTGGATGGTCCGTACCATACATTATTATCCTGCAGGCCACCGTAAACATTATACGGTTTAGCATCATCGGTAGTTACAGCATAGAACTGCCCAACGGGTGGGGTATTGCATTTAAACCAATTGGCACCATCGTCATACGTAATATTGGCGCCTCCATCGTTTCCGTCGATAATATGGGAGTCTCTTTTGGGATTGATCCATATCGCATGGTGATCGGCGTGTACATTCCCTTTATCTATGGATTTAAATGTTTTACCTCCGTCTGTAGACATTTGTAAAGGCACACCAAAAATGATTACTTTATTATCATTGTAGGGTGATACATAGATCTTGCCGAAATAATATCCGTAGGTACTGTAAATGGAAATTTCTTTATCGTGTGTTTTTTTCCAGGTAGTGCCGGCATCATCACTGCGGTACACCTGACAACCCTGTATGCCTGTGTTGACGAAGCCATCATTAACATTCAGATAATCATACACGGCGCTGGGTTTGATCTTATCTGATTTTACGAGGTCTTTCACGCTGGCTGCAGTATATTTTGCCGGCAAGCGGTTGCGTCGTAGGAATGCTTCCAGTTTTTTATCATCCAGTACGGCAAAACTTTCTTTGGTCAGGTTTTTAAAGTCACTCAGTTTGTAGGTGCTATCAGTAGTGCTACTGTTGGTTTCAGGTTTAGCCGTTTGGTTATCCACTACCGCATATACCACTTTGGGATCTTTAGGATACACCACAATCCCGATACGACCCACTCCTGTACCGGTAGGGAAACCGGCTCCATCCTTGCTGCTCAACTGCCAGCTCTCGCCCCCATCAGTGCTTTTATAGATACCGCTGGTCTTTCCACTCTCTTCGAAGTTCCAGGCGGTACGGGTTCTGTACCAGGCGGCCGCGTAAAGCTCGTCGGGATTGGAGGGATTGGCATCGAGATCCACAACGCCGGTATTCTCGTCGATGGCCAGCGTATGTTTCCATGTTTTGCCACCATCTGTTGTTTTGAATACCCCTCTTTCCTTATTGGGGGAGTACAGATGACCTAACACTGCCACCCATGCGATATTGCTATTCGTTGGATGCAATTGGATCTTTCCAATATGATGTGATTCGGGAAGTCCCAGATAATCCCAGTTCTTTCCGTTGTTGGAGCTTTTATACAAACCGATTCCGGCATAAGATGAACGGCTGCTGTTTACTTCGCCGGTGCCCACCCAAATGGTTCTGGTTTTCCAGTTCACCGCAATGTCACCAATGGTCATAATATCTTCTGTATCGAAAATAGGGGTGAAGCTTTGTCCGTTATTGGTGGTATGCCATAATCCCCCGGTGGCATAGGCCATATAAAATTCAGTCGGGTCATCAGGATTCACATCCAGATCAACCACCCGGCCACCCTGTATGGAGGGGCCGATGTTGCGAAAAGGCAGGTCTTTAAGCATGCTCTTGTTATCCAGCATTTTGCGTTGTGCAATGGTTTTGATCCGGTCTGTTCCTGCTGTTGGTTTTACCTGTGCGGGCAGGTTAGGCGCAAGGGCCAGAAGCCATAAACTTGTTAAAGCGATGAAGCGGCATGGCATTTGTCCTAGTTTTGCAATCATAAAGCGGTCAGTTTTACGTTTTTAAGAACCTAAACTTACAAAACATGCGGTGCATTTGGTCGATACTCCTGCTTTTTTACATTAGTGGTCAGGCTCAATGGAAAGACTATACCCTGAATGCCAATGGTGATACCCTGAACCGGATCGACAAACAGGACCGTAAGCAGGGTCCCTGGACACATCGTTATGAAACCGTTCGCGGGGAACCGGGTTACGAGGAGGAAGGATTCTATAAAGACAATCGCAAGGAAGGGGAATGGCGTTTGTTCAGTCTTTCCGGCGACCTGGTAGGAGTGGAGAACTATCGCTGGGGGTTAAAAGACGGTCCCTGTAAATATTATTCGATGCATGGCGACCTGCGTTTAGAACAGGCCTGGAAGGCCCTGAACCCCGATAAGATCTACGATACTATTGATGTGGAAGATCCCGATAAATTCAATTCTTACCGCCAGGTGGTCATTAAAAATGAAGGAGCGGCCATTCGTCATGGGGTATGGAAATACTATGACCCCGAAACCGGCTCCTTACTCCGCTCTGAAACCTATGTATTAGGAAAGCTGGAAACCGAACCAACAGCCGCCAAACCCGAAGCAGGCGAAAAGAAAACTATTGCCAAACCGAAAGAGGTATTGGAATTTGAAAAGAAGAATCAGGGAAAGAAAAAGGTGAAGGTGAAGGATGGAAGTACGGG